>JBAVOQ010000095.1:0-37786 GCA_049692235.1 Acidobacteriaceae bacterium
CGACGGTCACAACCAGAATCCCAAGCCCTTCATCTGGACCGCCAAGGCCACCGACATCCTGGAAAAGGTGACTCGCGCTCAAACCGCTCTCAATAAAAGACGATCTGCTTGAGACACTACACTAGCTACTCTGCATGACATCTCGGTTCCATCTGTGATATTCTCGCTAAGAATGGGGACGTGCGCCCTGGCGTCATAGCTACGCCTACAAACTGGCCTGCCGTCGCGGCTTCGACCGCATCCAAAAAATTGTCTTGCCCACGGACAACGAACTCCGTAGCGGATTTCCTATGGGGTAAACCGAAGCGGTAATTCTTTACGCGGTTTTTCATCAAGAAAAACCGCTCATCGTCGGATTCCGCGAGGACAGTAATAGGAAATCCGCTATACATCAGCATCTCCGAAAAAGAGGGGCACCTTTGGCTATTAACGATAAATACGAAGACGATCTTCAGAAACTGATTGAAACAGGTAAAGAGAAGGGCTACCTGACCTTTGGTGAAGTGAATGACCTGATCCCCGGCGAAGTGAACTCCGCCGACGATCTGGACGACCTGATGACTACCATCGGGACGCAGGGAATTGATCTGCTTGAGGATCAACCCAAGCTGGCGGCAGAGCACGACGAACTGGACAGCGAAGACAGCGAAGACGTTGAACTGGATCTGACTCCGGGCGCGATGGAGAAGACCAACGACCCGGTCCGCATGTACCTGCGCGAAATGGGAACCGTACCGCTGTTGACCCGCGAAGGCGAAGTTGAAATCGCCAAGCGGATTGAGCGCGGCCAGATGCGCGTGATGAAAGCCATCTCGCGATCTTCCATCGTCACCCGGGAAATTATGGCGCTGGGTGAGGACCTGAAGCGTGGCGTTCGCAGCATCAAGGAAGTCGTCACCTTCGATGAAGAAGAGCTCACCGAAGAGATCCTGCAGGCACGCACCAAGCTCACCACCAACGCAATTGACACCCTGGTCAAGCACTACAAGAAAGCCCAGCAACTGCGCGAGAAGCTGGAAGGCATCTCCGCCAAGGACAAGGGTAAAGCGAAAGAACATCGCCGCACCCGTTGGGCAATTGGACGCGAGCTGGTGCGGGTTTCCCGTGTCATTCGCGAACTGAAATATACCAACGCTGAACGCAAGCGGCTTCTCGACAAGGTCAACAAGACAGTCGACGCTATGCGCGCGCTCGATCGCCAGATTCGCACCCTGGAACAGAAGCACGAACAATCGAAAAGCGAGGAAATGCGCAAGGAGTATCGCCGCCAGCAGCGCAACTGCAAGGGCGATCTCGAAAAACTGGAAGTCGACGCAGGGGTATCGGTCGCGGAACTGAAGCGCACCCAGCGCGAGATGATCCAGGGCGACATGGATGCCGAGCAGGCCAAGCGCGAGTTGATTGAAGCCAACCTGCGACTGGTGGTATCGATTGCCAAAAAATATACCAACCGCGGACTGCAGTTCCTCGACCTGATTCAGGAAGGCAACATCGGCCTGATGAAGGCGGTCGACAAGTTTGAGTACCGTCGCGGCTACAAATTTTCGACCTACGCAACCTGGTGGATTCGCCAGGCGATTACGCGCGCCATTGCGGATCAGGCACGTACCATCCGCATTCCGGTGCACATGATTGAAACCATCAACAAGCTGATCCGCACGTCGCGTCAGCTGGTGCAGGAACTCGGGCGCGAGCCAACCTCGGAAGAGATTGCCAAACGCATGGACATTCCTGTCGCCAAGGTTCGCAAAGTGCTGAAGATTGCACAGGAACCGATCTCGCTGGAAACACCGATTGGCGAAGAAGAAGATTCGCACTTGGGAGATTTCATTGAAGATCACCAGGCCGTTTCGCCTTCGGATGCCGTCATCAGCGTCAACCTGAAGGACTACACCGCGCAGGTGCTGCGTACGCTGACCCCGCGGGAAGAGCGCGTCATTAAGATGCGTTTCGGGCTGGAAGATGGTTCCGAGCACACGCTGGAAGAAGTTGGGCAGAGCTTCCAGGTGACCCGCGAGCGCATTCGCCAGATTGAAGCCAAAGCGCTGCGCAAGCTGCGTCATCCATCGCGTTCGCGCAAACTGCGCGCCTTTCTCGACGGCGTCCGCGAAGCTTAATCCGCTTCATTGCCTAACAAACAAAAAGGTCGCTCTTCTCGAGCGACCTTTTTTATTCGGTGGAGAGTGAGGCCTGGCTTTCTTCCCGCGCTTCCCCACCCTGGCTCATATGATCTTCAACCCGTGCAATGGCTTTTTGCGTGATTGCAAGATCGTCGCCAAAGCCATTCAGCCACTGCACATCGGGCTCGCGGCGAAACCATGTCATCTGTCGCTTGGCATAGTTGCGGTGGCCCTGCTGTGTGGAAGCAATAGAGTCCTCCATGGAAAGTTCTCCGCGTAGAAGCATCCCTGCTTGCTTGTACCCCAGAGACAGTAACGGTCGGCAATCCTGACCATAACGAGCCAGCAAGTGCTCAGTTTCCTCGACCAATCCATTGGAAAACATGGCCGCCGCCCGCTGATTGATTCGCGTGTACAGCGCGGGTCGCGGTGGATCTAGCCCCAGCCGCAAAATCCGAAAGCCCTGCAACGGATCGCGACCAAATTCCCACAGCGTCGACATTCGTTGGCGCGCCGCCAGAGTCACTTCAATGGCCCGAACAATTTTTGGGGCATCGTTTGGATGAATGCGCGAGGCCGAAACTGGATCGAGTCGCTGCAGAATTCGTGAAAGATAGCTACTGCCACGCGCCTCCTCCATTTCGCGTAACCGCACGCGCAACGATTCAAATCGCGCGGGTCCCGGAAACAATCCATCGATTAACGCCCGCAAATATAATCCAGTTCCGCCGGCAACGATGGGCAGTTTGCTCCGGGATTGAGTGTCGGCAAGGCTTTCGCGCGCATCCCGAGCATAATCGCCGGCCGTGTAGGGCTCGCTCGGCCAGACCACGTCGAGCATGTGATGCGGAACCAGGGCGCGTTGTACTCGCGAAGGCTTTGCTGTGCCAATTTCTAATTCGCGATAAACGGCTACCGAATCGCAGCTGACAACTTCGCCTGAAAATCGCTGCGCCAGTTGGATCGCAAGCGAAGTCTTTCCGCTCGCAGTCGCTCCATGCAACACCACCAGGGGATAGCTGGAAGCTTTCAACTCAGTTTGTTGATTGGCGCCGTCCATCGTTCCGTGCAGACTCTCTAGGTCAAACTTCCCACACTTACTAGACGCTTGGCAGCAGGACCACAAACGTTACCAGATGTTCCACCAGCGGCTCAGGAAGAAGGCGTGCCAGCCAGCGCGAATTGCGCAATATAAAACGATCGCCAGTGCCATCCATACCAGGCCCACTGCCTGACGACGTCGCAGCGCGGCTTCCTCTGGTGCGATCATTGCCGGGTATACTGCCCGGTTTGTTCGTTATAGAGGAAGTAAAAACGCAGGGCCAGGTACGGTCCCTTGAACTGCTTCGGCAACGCTGGAAACGGCCCGGCTCCCGTGATACCACCCCACGCGGCGCGATCGAGAGATACATCTCCCGACGGCCGAACCAGCTGCATCTGTTTAATGCTGCCATCGGGCATAATCATGAATTGAATCGCCACCGTGCCTTGCTTCAATAAGGGCGGACGCGCGGCTTCTGGAATCAGCAAGTCCCAACTGGACTGCGTCATCTGCACAACCTGATGCAGATATGGGCCGAAATCGACCCCCATCGTATCGCTGAGAACCTCTACGCCGGAGGCAACCCCGGGATGAGCGATCGGAGCATTCTCGCCGTTATCTCCGGCTTCGCCATTCGAGCGCGCGGCATTGCGTTCCGCCTGGCGAATCATGTCTCCCACCGACATATTGGGCTGACTTGTGGCCTGATTTTGAGCTCTCGTCGCTTGCCGTTGTGGAGCCTGCTCCCGCTGCATGGCGGACTGGGTCGCGCTGGGCGCGGACGGAAGCGACTGCGTGGGACGATGCACCGGAGGAGAAGGCTGTGTGGCGCGGGCCTGCTCTTGCTGCGGCGTCGGTGGCTGCGGGCGAGCGGCCGGCTGCTCCGGCTGTTGCGCTCTCTGCTGCGGCTGCTGGGGTGGCGAAGGTCGGCCGGCGCGTCGCATCGCCTGCAACTCCTCAATCGTCTTCTGATCGGGCGTCGGATTCTTGGTCTGCGCGGTATGGTTCTGATCCGAAATAATATTGGTAGGTTTTGGCGGCTTCTTCACCAGGTCCGGAGGCATGTCCAGATACACATTCTCTGGCGCCTTCTCCGGCACCGCCGTCATGGTGTTGACCACCGTGGCGGGCCGAAACATCTTCAGCTTAGGGCCGTAGAAGATCCACCAGAAAACGAAAAGATGGAAGATCAGCGAAACCCAAATAGCTTCCCGTACGCGGGCAGACAGCCGCTCCCCCTCCAGAGTGTCGATGACATCGAGCAGCTCATGAGGCGAGTGAGATTCGTAACGCGTCCGCAAACGATCGAACTTGGGTTCGATTGGCTTCTCTGGCGGACTCGGGGGTGTTTCGATTGCGGCCATCAAAAGTAGACGACACTGATCCTACTGTAGTTTGCGTACCACGTGCCAGTATCGACATTGCGTCCTTCTTCCATTGTCTCATTCTTTGGCATTTTCGCACCCTTGCCACGGGGCTATTCTCACGCCCAAATCTGCTGGTCGAAGGGTAAAATCGACGCTGTGAAGGCTCTGGTCATTACCGTCAGCGATTCGTGTTTTCAACGGCTTCGTGTCGATCGCTCCGGCCCGGAGGTCGTGTCCCGCCTGCGGCAAGCCGGTTTCTCTGTGGAGGAGAACATCCTCGTTCCCGATGATGTCGCCCTGATCGCGTCCGAAATTCGCAGGCAAGCGGGCCGAGCCCGGCTTGTCGTCACGACAGGCGGCACCGGCATCGCACTTCGCGACGTCACGCCGGAAGCAACTCGGCAGGTCTGTGATCGCATACTCGACGGATTTGGCGAGCACATGCGCCGTGAAGGGTTGAAGGAGACTCCCCTTGCCCCCATGAGTCGCGCCGTTTCAGGAACCCTCGGCACCACATTGATTGTGAATCTTCCGGGCAGTCCGAGAGCGGCCGTCACATCGCTGGAGGCGGTGCTCCCGCTTATCCAACACGCGCTGGCGCTTTTGTCCGGGGATACAGAACACCTGGAACCCGGCCATGCATCCGAAAACAAATAGAAGCTTCGCCGAACGTAGTTTCGGACGCCGCGGCAAAGCCCTGTACGATAAATAGAAAATAGACATCCCTTTTTTGAAGACATCTCTTGAATAGCCAATGATACACAAACTCTGTTCGCATCTTCTCCACTGGAAAGTGGCGCTGTTGCTGTTCCTCAAGCCTCTGGGTTTCCTGGGCGTGGGCGTGCTTGCAATCATCGATTCCAGCTCGATCGCCATTCCCATGGACTTGATCATTGCCGGGTATGTGTGGAGCAATCGAGGCTATTTCTGGATCTATGCCATTATGGGCGCGCTCGGTTCCGCCATTGGAGCGCTGGTGCCGTTTTACATTGGCCGCACCGGCGGTGAGTACGTGCTGTTGAAGCGGACTTCGCAAGCAAAATATGACCAGATGCGGGCGCGTTTTGATCGCCATCACTGGCTGGCTGTGCTGGTGCCGGCGGCCATGCCTCCGCCATTTCCGTTCAAGCTATTCGCTTTTGGAGCTGGCGTTTTCGAGATGCGCGTGGCCCCGTACATGGTCGCCGTCTTCGTAGGACGCACCGTGCACTACCTGGTGACAGCCATCCTCGTCGTCTACTTCGGACCGGAAATCTTAACCTGGATGGGACTGCACTCGATGTTGCTGCTGACCCTGTTTGCGGTTGTGGTCACGGCGTTCCTGCTCTATGAAATATTCCGGCGACGTCGCAATCGGGCCCGCAAAACGGCCTCCGATATCGAAGCGGAATAGTTTGACAAATCGGTGCTCTAAGGATTCTTGGCGTTCGCCGCACCGGCGCTCCCCGCGACTTTGGAAGTTCTCGCCTTCATCACCAACGTGTCGAGCGGACCGGTAATCGATACGCCCGAGGGTTGCATCTTCAAATCGAGCACGCGCGAAAATGTCACCGTCCCCGACAGCGATTGAATTTCTGGAGAGACAGCTTGCCTACGCCCTGCCTGGCTGGCAAGCACCAGCTGGCCGAAATCGAGCAGCAACTTCTGGTTGCTAAAGTGCCCAACCGCATGCAGCCGCTGGAACCGTGTGACGCCCGGCATCGCGTTCCCTGCTCCTGCGGAATCCTCGGTCGCCGTGGCAGAAGCCGTCAGTGGCAACCAGGCTGCCAGCGTGCCGCCACGCCAATCGATGGCAAAATTGCCGGACGCATTCTGCGCCAGATCGCCCGTCGACCATCCATGCGTCTTCAAACGAATCTCAACGATCGCGGTCCCGCGGCCCCACTTCTCATGCCAGATCGCAGCGACTAAGTTCGGTTGGATATTTCCCAGCGCCACTCGCAGGGTGTAGATCGGCGCGCCGTCCCCCCACTGCGCCGAACCGGCTCCTGACTGCATTGCGGCCAGCGGACCACTCGTCTTTGGCAGGCCTGCTTCGCTGCCAGCTTTGCCGTTCGAGATGCTCTCACTCGCGTCATCGCGAAGTCCGGACAAGGTCCCGCCGAATACGTTGCCGGAGATCGCAACCAGGTCCGCTCGATGACCCTGAAGATGGAGTTGCATCGAAGCATTCTTCAACGACAGCTTCCCCGCCGAAAGCATATCGGCTTTGAAGTTCCCGGTAATCTCCGGCAATTGAGGTGCCCCCGCCGCCCAAGGATTCAGCTGCTCCAGCAATCCGGACCCGGCGATGGTGCGGCGCAAAACTCCTTGCAGCCGATCGACATTCAAATTCGCCGTATGCAACGTAAACGTGCGTGCGCAGGGTGGCCGCGAAGTCGGGCACGATGTTTCCCAACGAATGCTTCCGTCGAAAGGAATATGCGCGTAGATTCCCGTCAATCCAATCCATTCCACAGCGGTGTCGGTCAGATTCACCTGCCCGCCTGCAATTTGGATTGCGCCTGGGAACGAGCTGAGTTGCACCGTCGCATTGTGAATTTGAACCATGCCCTCCCACTGCGACGAAACAAACCACGGAACCGGCTGCGCGGACAGATTCGTCGCGTTGTTGGGAACTGCTTCCACTAGGACAGTCGGATTGGATTGCGGCAGCCAATTCGATCGCAGAGTCAGCGCCATCTGCGCAGTGCCGCGGATGGAATGGATTCCGCCGGAGAGGACCGGCGAATTCATCGCGCGCCCCAGTTGACTCAAATCTCTCAGGTCGACAGGTCCATCAATCTGAAGCGTAAGTCCTGAAGAGGTCAGCGTGCCGGCCAGCGACGCCGAACTTGCCCCTCCCAGCGAAGCATGCACCGCCGCCAGATCCCAGGTTCCGGGAACTCGCTCCTTGTCGGCGATCGGTTTACCTCGAGGAACGATAGTCGCAGATCCCCGCGAGCCAGCCTCTTTGCCTGAGCCACTTGCGGCGTCAACATTGGAGATCACCAGTGGCGAAAGATGCACCGCATGTTCGACATGGGACAAGTGCAGCGTAAGCGGGCTGGTGCGCACCTCACCCGAGCACGCGCGCAACGTATCCAATCCGCGCCATTCACATTTGGCGTTTCCATTTACTTCGCCGGAAGCCGTGGTATCCGCGGCAACCCCCGGGTGCAGCTGGCGCAAAAGATCCAGAAAAAAGCCGGCCGAGACCTGTTGCAGCGCGACCGTAAGGAACCCGGCGGTGGTCGGCTGTGACCGATCGGGCAGGACAGAATCGCCAGCAGGTGCCGACGAATTTGCGTCGCGGATCATCGATTTCACCCGCAAATGTCCGCCACCCAACGGCGCATCGCAATCGAGTTGATCCATACGCCGATCCGCGTGGACATATTGCCCCGTGCAATGCGCAGCCAGATCAATTTCCGACGGCGGTATGAACTCGGCGCGACGAAATTCTTCTACTTGAACGTCCGACGTCAGTCGAGCCTTGGCCAGCGTTCCCTGCACATTTGCGGTCCAGTCCACCGTGCCTCGCCAGCCGCTATCTTCACCATGCAGTAACCGGCTGATTTCTCCCAGCTGGCCGCGCCGCCATTCCAGGCTCGCCCGAACCGGCGAGTCCATCAGTACGCCGGTTGTCTTGACCGAGGCTTCGCCCAGGATTTGTCCCGCGTCTCCCGGCGGGAGATCCGTACGGACTGGACGCGCCTTGATGCGAATGTGCCACTCGTTCCCCGACTCCATCCAGAATGCAAGCTGCGCTCCCTCCAAAGAAAACGGGAGCTTTTCTGCACCGCGTTTGAAGTTGATACGAGCATCGGTGGCTTCGACGTAAGGAAACGGCGGCGGGCTCGTGGAAGAAGATGCCCCGGAGCCAGATCTCCCCGACATACGTAGAGCCGGGGAGTTGCTAATGAGAGATTCAAAGTTCCACTCGCCATTGGCGGCGCGAGCAAGATTGACGCTGGGCGCATCAAAGTGCAAGCTGGCAATCTCGACCCGGCGGTGCCACAGGGTGCTGGCGCGCAGGCTGGCGGTTACAGTTTCCGCTGTGATGACGGGCTCCGCGCCATATTCTGGCCACTCCGCTACCGTCAGATGGTGCAACACAAATGCGGGACGAGGAAACAGGGTCAGCTCGACCGAGTTGGCGTAGACTGGCCGATCCAGGCCGGCGCTGATCGACTGCACAATGCTGTGCCGGAATCGATTGATGTTGACAAACGGAGGCACCACAATCGCGAGCACCAGCAACGCAAATGCCGCCAGGAAAAAGATCCTCGGACGGCTAATGTTCCCCGCTGGCGTGCCTGGATTTTTCATGAAGGCTTTTGCGAAATCATTGAATGCGATGGAAGGTTCGCCGCCACCGTGTTTGGTCAAAGAAGTGAAGCACGACGTGCGCCATAAAGCCCACGTGATCCGCCAGCGACGTCCTGTTCACCTGGTCTTCTGATGTGATGAACGACCAGTACACGAACAGCGGTCGACCCAGGATGTTTTGCCGCGGCACAAATCCCCAGTAGCGGCTATCGAGCGATACCAGTCGGTTGTCGCCCATCGCAAAATAATCTCCGGGCGGTACGACCAGGTTGCCGTTCTGAATATGACTGGGCAGGTCGACCGACCACGTCGCAGTCACGTAGGAGTCCGGCGGCGGTGGCACCGCGGGAAAATCATCTCGATAGGGATAGCAGGCATCGTTGGGATTGTCGTCGTCCGAAGGCAAGGTTGCATATGGCATGTTTTGCGGTTTGCCATTCAAGTACACGATACCGTGCTCCAGGTGCAGGTGATCGCCCGGAATTCCAACCACTCGCTTCACCAGAAACAGTTTCGGTTCGCCCGGTTTGTAGAACACGATGATGTCGCCGCGGCGAATATTGCGGTAATAGATAAATGGCGCCCAACGGGTCGGAGGTGCAAAGGTGATCCGGTCGACCAGCACGTGGTCGCCAATCAGCAGCGTCTTCTCCATCGAAGAAGATGGAATCTCGAAATTCTGAAAAACGAACGTAATGATGAACAGGCCCACCACCAGAACCGTGCAGATGGAGGCGAAAAACTCGAATGGAGTTTCTGATTGCTGCGGGGTGGGTGCGTCTTGCGCGAGTTGCTGACCGGCCAAAGGTTTCTCCGATTTCGAGTGGCTAATGAATTACATGAAAAATTCGGCTCCAGCGAACTGCCCCGGCCAAACCGTTCCACCATCCGCGTTCGGGGGCCAGTCTATCACTCGTAAGCCCAGTGATTTCCGACCTGCTGGAGGTGACAACTGAGAAGTACACCAGGAACGGTTCGCCCACGATATTCTGGCGCGGAACCAGTCCCCAGTAGCGACTATCCAGGCTGTCATTTCTATTATCGCCCAGGACAAAATATTGTCCTGCCGGAATGTCCAGTTGCCCGTGACGGACGTTCCGTTGCATCTCCATCCACCAACGGCTACTCACACCCGGATCGGTATACGTTGGAGTGGGAAATTCGTCGCGAAACTGGTTCGCGTAGCTGGGAATGTAGAGCGCAAACGGTTCGCGCTGCAGCCCGCCATTGAGATAGAGCGAGCCATGATGCAGGTGAAGTTCATCCCCCGGCACTCCAATCACTCGCTTGACCAGGTACATGGAAGCGTCAATCGGATAGTGGAAAACAACGATGTCGTCGCGCTTGACAGGTTCATAGGCCAGCAGTGGCTTCCAGGGACCGGGATTCGCAAAAACGACTTTGTTCACCAGCAGAAAATCGCCAATCAATAACGTCTCTTCCATCGATCCCGATGGAATCCGATAGGGCTGTGCGATAAATGTCAGCACGAACAACGCACCCACCAGAAATGTCAACGTGGTCTGAATCAGGATGAGCACTTCATGATGATGCTGAATCCGCACCGGAGCAGGAGGAACCGGCGGCTGCGCAGAAGAAACCGTCGCCGAAACGGTACTCAGGGCTGGATCGGTTTCGCCGGTCATTTCCTCTTCCCTGCTACGTTTTTTTTGCCAACCTCTTTCTCCGCTGCCAAATCTTCTGCCATAGGCAACGGATCGGCCGCCCGCAACGAACGCAGATGCTGTAGCGCCAACCGCGCCGCTTCCTGTTCCGCGTGTTTTTTGCGTGTGCCGCTGGCTGAGGCTAGCGTTGTTTCAATTGCAGTCGGGTCAAGGAATTTCACTTCTACCACGAAACTCTTCCTGTGGTCCGGACCGGTTTCCGATGTCAGCTGATAACGCGGCTGACCTAACCCATGCGCCTGCGAATATTCCTGAAGCATGGACTTATAATCCCCGACCTCTCCGGCACGCGCGGCCTCGACCACCGCCTCCAGGGTTTCATCCAGCAACCAGGTGCGTACCAGCCGCACGGCCGACTCCATCCCGCCATCCAAATAGACTGCCGCAATCACCGATTCGACGGCGTTGGCCAGGATTGCAGGCTTTTTCCGTCCACCGCTTTTTTCCTCCCCTTTGCCGAGCCGCAAAAATTCTCCCAGGCCAATCGCCTGCGCCACCCTCGCCAAATGCGGACGGCTGACAAACTGCGACCGCAAGCGTGTCCATGCCCCTTCGCTGAATTCCGGATACACGCGGAATAGATGCTCCGTCACCACCAGGCCCAGCACCGCATCGCCAAGGAATTCCAACTGTTCGTTGTCCTCCCTCGGGTCTTCCTTGGTCTGCTCTTCATAGGCAACGGAACTGTGCGTCAACGCAAGGTCCAACAACGCAGGATCGCGAAACTGATATCCCAATAATTGTTGCAGCCTCTCCAACCCGCCGCGGCGGGCGGCGCGACCTGCAGGAAGAACGGCCGAATGGTCAGCGTCCAAGGGGGGTAGGGATCGGTTACTTGGAGAGGCGGATCGGTGGTTGGACAAGGCCGTTTCGTCTCCTCAGGTGAATACAGAGATCAGTGTAGTGCGTTCTTGTGCGGGCGCTCGATATTTGCGGAGAATTTCCGCCTTTTGTCCGTCCCCATCGCAAGAAACGCCACGCCGCATTGAGTCGCGCGAAAGTGATCGCGTCAATCAGACCGATGGATCCTTCGCTTTAGTGCGAATTGTCCGTTCCGTCCCCACTTGAATCGTCTTGTCCGTGCGAACCTTGCTGCGCCGCTTGCGGAGGGGCAAAGGGTGCCTTCAATCCGGCTTCAGCCGCCCGGCTGGTGTCCTGCCGTCCATCTCGAGACTGCATCGCCGCCTGATACTCCGCAACCGCCGCAGTCCGATCTCCCTGCAGGTCATCGAGACGTCCCAGGTAAATGTGGGACCACGCAATCGTCCGTAGGTCGTGAGATACCTTGACCGCTTTGTTGAAATCCTGCACCGCGGCATCCATCTTCCCGCTCATAATGCTGGCACGCGCCAGGATGAAGTAGGCTCGGCCGGGATCGGTGGTGCGCCGATCAAGAGATCGTTGCGCTAATGTTGCCGCTGCCGTCGTATCTCCTGCGATCAGTTTGGCTTCCGCGTTATCAAGATCCGCCGACTGCGGAGCTACTGGAGTTTCCACATTCTGGTCGGTATGGGAGGCAAACACGATGTCCTGCACGCGATGCTTCTCAATGTCCACGTTCATGCCGTAGATCATGATGCCGACCATCTCCGGCAGCGATCTCGGACTCTCGTCAAAGCCCCGCAACTGATCGTAGAAATATTGCGTCAGGATAAATCCCTGGATCATGTCGTTGTGGACCGTGTCATTGCGCACTTGCGCCACCGCATGTTCGTAGTCGTTCTCTTGTTTGTCGACGGCCGCCAGTTGGCTGCGATCGACGTGCGCAGGAATTTTGTAGACAGGAACGCCGGTATCCATCGAACGCGCTTCAATCGCTCGAATCATGCACTCCGTCACCAGGGTGAGAACGTCGCTCTTGTAGATGTAGGGCAGCGGAGAGGGCTGCACCAGCGCCAGAATCGACCGCAACTGATTGATCGAGTCTGACCGGGCATAGATCAATGGCTCCAGGATGAAGCGCAGATAAGTGTGCTTCACTGGCTTCATATCAATCTTGCCGTTCGTTGGCGAGGCAACCACAATGTAATCCCCGCCATATACCCGCGCATTCTCCTCCCCCGGCGCAATCATCGGATCCATAATCACCAGAAAGCGGCGATTGCCGTTCGTCACGGGTGGTTGTTTCAAATACAGGTCCGTCTGAATCAGCATCTGATTCATCGCCGTGCGAACCTTGTTGGCCAGCGCCTCATAGTCCGGATGATTCAGTACCCAGATCACGTGCAGCCCCACAGCTTGAGAAAAATTGCGCAGCGGAGAAGCCAGCCCCACCAGCGTCGCCGCGTCCGGGGGAAGATCAGAGGCGCCGACATTCGTCGTCAACGAGGGCGGCGGCGTCAGATACAGGGCCAGCGAGATATATGCCGCCAGATTAATGGAGACGCCGTTCATGGTGTGGCTGTGAATAAAACTGCAAAGCCGGTCCCGGCTGTCTCGCGCGGCCGCGGACTGCTGCAGCGCCTGGCCAATGTCATCGCGCACCTTCTGGCGCAGCGGATCGGAAATCGACAGCCCTTCGTTGTAACCGCAGGTATTCAAGGCGGCCATCACATCGAACATGGCCTCGGAAATCTCGAGCGAAATGGCGGGTCCGGTGGGATCAATGGCGGCGGGTACTGCCGCAATGGCGGCCACATTGGGCCGCTGAGACACGTCTGTCTCCGGAAGCGGAACCGCTTCGCCGGACTCGGTACGGCTCGAGGAGGAAACTCCGGATTGCTTCGGGGACCCCGGGGACGACAATTCTCGCGAAGGAGATGCCGGTGGAGAAGAATCCTGTGAAGCGGAGGCTTGGCCCCACATTGTGCCCGTGAATACCGACAACGCCAGCGAAAGGCCGAGAGCACCCGACAAAATCCGAAAGCTGAAACCGACTGCACGTTTAGACTGCATTGGCCACTTCTTAAAACGCTTTCCGTGGAGAACCAACTTCAGTCTATGCATCCGCCGGAGGCGTGGTCAAACGATGAAATGTTGCGGAATCATTCGCGCAGACCCCCTTACAACGGCACGGTTTGCCGTGCAGCTTGTCTCAGCCTTCTCGCAGCACCCGATCAAGCGCGATTTTCTCCGTCATCAATTCTTGCACCGCGGCGGTATCGTTGCGCAGTTCTGCCTCTGCCAGGGAGCGGCGCAGTTCTCTCTGGCGCTGCTCCAACCGGCTATGGCGCAGGGAGTGAAACGCGTCCTCCACTTGCTCCGGCTGAATCTCCTGGTTTCCATGCATCAACGCAGACGCCAGCAGATGCCGGCTGGCCTCATCCGGAGCCAGATCGAACGGATTTGAAATCGACTCCGCCTCCACAAACGCAGACAACAGCGCCGACGCCGACAGCCCTTCGTAAAGGGATGGCTCCTCCGACATCAACTCCCTGGCCCGTTCCCGCGCGGGTTGACCGGCAGGCAATGTCAATGCGCGCAGCAACAGTTTTTCCGCTTCGCTCCAACCCGGCGCGATCGACGCGCTCGATCGAACATCCGTCCGCCGCGCAAAGGCCGCCTGCTTCAACTCCTGTCGCAGCAAGGCCGAATCGATGGCCAGTTTTTGCGCCGCATCCGCGGCAAACTCATCACGCGCGATACGACTGGGAATATGCTGCATGTGCGGCAGCAGAAAATTCAGCGCCTTTACTTTCGCATCCGGCGTGACTGGAGGAAACAGCGTGCGGGCCCGCTCAATCAAATAATCGCTGTGTCGGCGCGCTCCGCGCAGCGCTGCGATGTAGGCCGGCGTTCCCCGCTCGCGCACGTAGCGGTCCGGATCTAGGCCGCCCTCCAGCGTCACCACTTTGACGCTAAAACCTTCCTCAATCAACAGCGCAATGGACTTCTCCGCCGCGTTGGCGCCGGCCGTGTCCGGATCGAAGTTCACCACCACCTGCCGCGTATGCCGGCCCAGCAACCGCACCTGCGCCTCGGTAAAGGCTGTGCCACTGGTCGCCAGCACATTCGTGATGCCGGCCATATAGACGGAGATGCAGTCCATCTGCCCCTCCACCAGCAACGCAAATTCAAATTGCCGGATCGCCTGCTTCGCCTTGTCGAGGTTAAACAGCACGTGGCCCTTGGTATACAGCGGCGTCTCCGGCGAGTTCAAATACTTCGGCCCCGCCTTCTCGTCGTTGTCCAGCGCCCGTGCCGTAAACGCAATCACCCTTCCCGCTTCATTGCGAATCGGAAATGTGATCCGCTTGCGAAAGCGCGCGTACATCGAACCGCTGCCGCCCTCGGCCTGCTCCTTGGAAGAAAAAAGCCCGCTACCGCGCAAAACTTCCGCATCGAATCCTGATTGAAAGCGGTCGCGCATCGTCGTGTAGGAATCCGGCGCATAACCGATGCGAAAGGCCGTGATCGCCTCTGCCGTCAAACCCCGACTTGTCAGATATTCGCGGGCCCGCGCCGCTTCCGGGCTCTGCAACTGTTCCTCGAAATAACGGCACGCCTGGTCGTGAATTTCCAATAACTTCGATCGGAACTTCGAGGCCTGGGCCTCCTGCGGCGAAGAAAATTCTCGCTTCGGCAGCGGAATTCCGCACTTCTGCGCCACTGTTCGCACCGCCTCAGGAAAGCTGATGTTCTCCATCTTCTGCACAAACGTGAACACGTCGCCGGACTGGCCGCAGCCAAAGCAGTGGTAGAACTGCTGCGCCGCCTGCACATTGAACGACGGCGTCTTTTCCTTATGAAACGGGCACAGCCCCTTGAAGCTTTGCGCGCCTCCCTTCGTCAGGCGCACGTACTCGCCGATGATGCGAACGATATCGGCCTGCTGCTTGACGGATTGGGCGAAACCATCGGCCATGACAAGGAAAGGTCAGTGTACGGCAAAAAGCTTGACCCGATTGTGTGCCGGCATTCTTGCAGACACAGCCTGGTTTTCCGGGCTACACAAAGTCGGCTCCTGAGTCTTGCAACCATAGAAAACCGATCAGCAAGACTTCGCCATACGGACCACCGGCAAGGTCACGTCGTTGTCCAGCGGCACCGTCATCGTTTCAACCTTCCGATATCCGCGCCGCAAATATACGGGGACGCCTGTCAGCGTGGCACCCATCTCCAATTGCCGAAATCCAGCCGCAATGGCAGCGTCCTCCGCCGCCTTCAGCAGTACGCTCCCAATACCGCGGCGCGCCCACTGCGGAGCAACAAAGATTGCGCGAATCTTCGCGGCATCCCGCAACGGATCCATCAAG
This sequence comes from Acidobacteriaceae bacterium, assembly GCA_049692235.1. GTDB lineage: Bacteria > Acidobacteriota > Terriglobia > Terriglobales > Acidobacteriaceae > JAKAAZ01. The sequence continues at coordinate 15,721 of JBAVOQ010000095.1, forward strand.
GCATTTTCCCGCACTGCATGATGATCGCCGCCGCACAGCGTCTTGCGCTGACTCCAGCCTCCACAACCGATCATCTCGCCATCCTGCTCGACCACAAAATATGTCCCATCCTCGATGAGTTGGGTGTCCACCGTAAACACGGTTCGCAACGCTGCGTCGATTTGCTCCGGGGTGTAATCCTGCGCCTGCAACCCGCGCACAGAGGCATCGATCAACTTCTCGAGAGCAGGAACATCGCCGGTGTTGGCTTTACGAAGGGAGTACGGCACGGGCGCTCCATTGCAGCGGTTGCAGTGATTATAATTTTCTCCAGCCCCGCGCATTCACAAGATCTGTCCCTTGAGAGGCGACTGCCCGTCGCACCTTCGCTTCCAGCAATGCTCTAAGATAAGCGCGTGCAGTCTCTTCTCCGTGTTGACCATCTGTCCATCACATTTTCCTCCGATGCGGGGCGACATATAGCTGTCGATGATTTGAGTTTCACCATCGACACAGGCGAGTCTCTGGCGCTGGTCGGCGAATCCGGATCTGGAAAATCAGTCACCGCGCTGGCGATTCTACGCCTGCTCGATCCTCGCGCCCAGGTCGCAGGCAGCATCTGGTTTCGACAGGAAAATTGGCTGCAGCTTCCAGAACGAGACATGGTCGCCCGCCGTGGACGCGATGCCGCCATGGTGTTTCAAGAGCCGATGACGGCGCTGAATCCAGTCATGTCGATCGGCAAGCAAATCGCCGAAGCCGTTCGCATCCATCAACACGAACTTTCAGGAGCGGCCGTGCGTCAGCGCGCCATCGAGGCCCTCGAATCCGTTTCGATTCCTGAACCTCACCTGCGATTTGACGATTATCCCCATCAGTTTTCGGGCGGCCAGCGGCAACGCATCCTGATCGCGATGGCTCTGGTGAATCGCCCCAGCCTGTTGATTGCCGACGAACCCACAACCGCGCTCGATGTCACGGTTCAAGCTCAGATTCTCAATCTGCTGCGGGAGTTAAAACAGCGCTCCAATGCAGCCCTGCTCTTTATTTCGCATGACCTATCGGTAGTCGCTCAGATTGCGCAACGCGTCGCTGTGATGCGCAAGGGAAAGATCGTAGAAATCGCCACGTGTGCCCAGCTGTTCTCAAACCCGCAGCATCCCTACACCCGTAGTTTGCTCGCGGCCGTCCCAACCATGCGCAGCCATCGCGACGCGCCGTTGGCGGCGACAGAAAATCCCACCACGGTGCCCGAAGGCCCGCTGGTGGAAGTCGCCAGCGGCCACTGGACCCGGGTTGCAGAATACGGGTCAGGAGGGTGCGGGATACAGTATGAAAAATGAAACCGACTTCAGCCAAAAGAGATGTGGGCCGGTGCACTTGGATGCTTGAACCCACAAAAGCGGAAAGCTCCTCGTTACCGACCTCGCCTTCCGCCGTGTTGTTGAAAATGCCGTTCAGTATTTACTGTAAGCGGGATTGAATTTTGGCCGCGGCTTGCCATGGATGTACGCCGCCACGTCATACGCATCCTGCGGCGACAGCGAGCCCGGCTGGGTCGGCGGCATCGCCTTGACAAGAAACGCAGCCATCTTGGGAATCTTGTGCATGCCGGCGCCATCGTTGTAGGAGTCCGGCCCCCACAGCGGTGGGAACGCAGCCTGCACTCCCGCACCATTGTCTTGATGACATGCCGCACACCGCTGTTTGTAAATGACCGCCCCGCGATCCGGATTGCCTGTGAGCGCGGCTACTTGCACCAGTCCTCGTCCGGCGAGCGTCTCTTGTTCGGAAACGCCCTGAGAGATCCATTCGATATAGGCAAGCAATGCGTTCATCTCTGGACTGTCCAGTGGCGGAGGGGTACCGTTTTCGCTGCGGACGAAACACTCCTGCACGCGCTCGCCAAAATGAATCACGCGGCCAGCCCGCTGGCTATACAGAGGGAACAATCTCGGGACGCCGGCCAATGGTGCTGCTTTGGGCTCCGTGCCTCCCTGGAGGTGGCAATCATTGCAGCTCAGTCGGTTGCCGACATAAGCCTTGGCGTGGATCGGTGTCTGGTCGAAAATCTGCTTGCCCTGGCGGATCAGGTCGCCTTGTTTCCCCGCCGGAACACTTGCAAGGTCAGACGGCTGCGGAGCGACGGGTTCCGTCGCTGGCGACTGCTTCGCTGTCCGCGGCGCAGCATTCCCTAAGCGTCCTGCCAGGACGGCGCCCAGCACCAGGGCCATCGACAGCAATGCGATGCGAAGTTTCATTTTGTGTTTCCCGTGACAGATTGAAAGCCGTAGTCGCGATAAATTTTCTGCGCTTCCGGTGAGGTAAGGTACTGTACCCATGCGCGCGCCGCGGCTGCGTGGGGCGCGTTCTTCAATACCCCCGCGGCGTAGATGGCGGTGCTGTTTTGCTCCGCCGGAATGGCAACCCCCGAAATTCGGTTATGGATCATTTCCTGAAAGCGCACTTCGGAGGCCCAGGTCACTCCGGCGTCGGATTCTCCCTGCATGATCCGCATGGGCGTCTGACGGTGATGGATGTGCGTCAGATACGTCGTTCCATCGGCGACCTTGCTGACATATACCGTCTGGTAGAGTGCTTCGCCGCCCGCTTTGCGCAATGCGGCTGCAATCTGGCGCGAGACACCTTCCCACTCCGGGTTCGGCATGGAAAGCCGCAGACTGGGTTGGCCAAGATCCTTGAGTCCGGCGATGTGTTTCGGATTTCCGGCTGCCACCATGATCGCCAGATCGTTCGTGGCATAGCGTACCGATGACTCCACCTGTCCCTGCCGCGCCATTTCTTCCACCACGCGGGCCCCCGCCTCATACACGTCCGGCGTCACCTGCAGGGTCAGGTTGCCCAGGGTCAAGGTATTGTCGTGGGCCATCTGACGGCGCAAAATCCCCGGCGGCAGCGTCTCGTAGAAAATGTGCCCGCGCACTTCAGGATGCTCCGCTTCAAATCCAGCGATGAGCCGGGGCAGTACAAAAAACTGGTTGCCGCCGATAAACAGGACCAGCCTGGCACCGGCAGGATTGCCATGTAGATCGGGCACATTGTCGATCGAATCCACTGGAAACACATACCCCTTGGCGCTTGCCGGGTCGTTGTGGCCCGCACTCCATGGAGGAGCGGCCTGCGCCAGCGCGGCAGCCGCCATAGAAAACGTGGTCATGAGACCCAGCAATATCGTCGAAAATTTCTTCCGCATCATTGTGCTTTTCACTTTCCTTCAGACCGTGATGTAGGAGTAGTGGCCTTCGCATTGCAACACCGCGATCGCGGCCACCATGGAAGCAACCACCAACACGCCAGGAAGGGCGTGCGCCTGCCAGTCCTTCACCACCTCATCCCGTGATTGCGAAAGACCCAGGCGCTGAATCACAATCCGGGATTGTTCTTCGCTGGCCGTATGACAACTCAGGAAACGCACGCCGCGCGACTGCAGCACTTCAATACTGGTGTTCTGAAACATTGACTCTTCGCTCTCCGGGTCCTGCGAAGCGAAGTGCGGCATCTGGCCGGAATAAAAAATGTTGCGCGTGGCAGGCTTTCCGGTCTTGGGATCGTCTACCTTGAGCCACTCGCCAACGCGGTATTTCTCCCAGACATAATCGTCGAAGTTCAACAGGTTCGCTGGACCATGCAGCGCGGCCAGCACCTGGATCTGATCCGTGGAATATCCGAAGCCAAAGTGAAATCCGTTCAAGGAGTTCTTGATGTTGTTCAAAAATTTCCCGCTTCCGATGGAGGTCACATCGTAGACCTGCCGAGCGCGCGCCTTCGACTGCAGCAGATGACGGAACTCCGCCAGCTTCCAGTCGTCGGTCTTGTCGACAAGTTGCGCATGCAGCGGAGTGGATGCTGCGGTAAGTGCCGCCAAGCCCGTGGCGGCAGCGGCGGCAGCGCCGAAAAAATTGCGACGCGTAAGATCTGTCATGATGGTTCCTCCCGATTGGCGAATGTACCCAAGGTTACATCCGCGACGGTCGCCGAGAATGTTGATTGCTTTGGAGACATGCCGAAGCGGCAATCCAGTCTCTCGTTTCAGACTTCAGCTTAGTTCTTGGATCGCACGGAAGGAAATTACAAATTCTTATTCGTTATAACCACAAGAGGCCAGAGTCTCTTAGGGAACCTCTGAAAATTGGCGAGTTATGAAACTGCCCTGCGCTTGTCTGGCCTTGTCGGTTCAAAAGCGTTGCATTTTGCGGCTATGGGGCAGGTGTTTTGTCCGCGGGTGGCTCCATCGAGCCTCCGGCAGAGACACTACGCCCTTTGCGGGGCCATCTGTAAGTTGATCTTCGCCAGCCTGCGGCGGTGCTGATAGATGTTGACCAGGGCAAAGGCGGCGCATAGCCATTCGTGGTTTTTCTTCAACCCGCGATAGCGCACCTTGGTAAAGCCGAAGACGCGCTTGAGGATGCGAAACGGCCACTCCACCTTCGAGCGTACCCGGGCCTTGGTGCGGTTCTTGCGCTTCTGCTCTTCATCCACACCGGCCTTGGTCTTTACCCGACGGCTGGTCATATCCTGCGCCGCAGGCGCAGCTTGATGAATCGCCTCCGTCTGCCCTTGATATCCCGCGTCGCCCCAGACCTTCTTCTCGCCACCGTGCAATAGGTCCGGCAGCATGTGCACGTCGGAAACGCTGGCCGGGCTGGTGCACACCGAATGCACAACACCTTCCCTGGAATCGACGCCGATGTGCGCTTTGGCTCCGAAGTACCACTGATTGCCTTTCTTGGTCTGATGCATCTCCGGATCGCGTTCCTTCTTCTCGTTCTTGGTCGACGAAGGCGCGTGGATAATCGTCGCATCGACGATCGTGCCCGTAGTGATGCGGATGCCCTTGCTCCCGAGATACAGGTTCACCCTGTCCAGCATCTGGCCGCACAGCTCGTGCGCTTCCAGCAAATGGCGAAAGTTCAAGATCGTGGTCTCGTCCGGCACCGGTGCCCGGCCCAGATCGATGCCCGCAAAGCGCCGCAGCACCGGCGATTCATACAGCGCGTCCTCTACTGCCGGGTCCGAGAGCGCGAACCACTGCTGGAGAAAATACACCCGCAGCATGATGTCCAGCCCCACCGGCTTGCGCCCCATCTCGCTCTTCGAATAGTGTGGCTCGACCAGCGCCAGCAACTCCGCCCACGGCATCACCGCGTCCATCTCTTCCAGAAACTGCTCCCGACGGGTCTTCTTCGAGTAGCGTTGAAACTCCGCTTGATGGGCCAACGTCATCTGCCGCATTCGTGATCTTCTCCCTGATTCCACATTACCTGCGTCGGTTGTGGATTGGGGAGTTCTTCAGAGGTTCCTTAGCCTTTCCAGTGACGGCGGAAGCCCCATAAAATGGAAAGCAGAGCCTCAATCCTGCTGGCCGCCAGGCATCTGCACCGCACTTTCAACGGCGGCATGGTCTTATCATCAGGATCTGCCCGCCTTCACGTTTGAGCGAGGATGGCTTCCGGCTCAAGCCGCGGAACACGTCGATACACCGGCGACGGCAGGTCGTTTTCGCCTTCGTCCGGCGCTTCCAGGAACGCATCGAACAGATGCGTATAAAGTCCCTGGCGGCTTGCGAGTTTCTTGTTCCGAGCGCGCAAAAACCCGTAGCGAAACGGCGAACAACGCTCCGCCTCTTGGAGGAACTGCGGCGTAAAGAATTCTTGCGACTCCGCAATCGCTCCAATGATCAGCGATCGCCAGCTCATCCGCAACAATTCGCGCAGCATCTCGTTTCCGTTCGGCAAGTCATCCATCTGCACTCCCACTCGCTCGCTGAAGCGGAGCAACTGCAGCACCAGTGAATCGAGCGGCGTTCCCGTGGCCGCCGCGCGGGAGAACTGCGTCACCGAGCCGTGAGCCAGATCCTGGCGCACGTCCTGCAAATCATCTCCCAATTGCAGCAGCACGCCCCACTCGAAAGAAAATTTACTTTCCTGCGGGCTCAACCATCCGTGGGACAGGCAAGCATCCGCCATCACCGAACTGCCTCCTTTGGCGCAACTCATCGCCAACACCTGCGCGTCGTCAAATTCATCTGAACTTTCCAGTTGCGCGATGCTCTGCTCCTGCGCTCGATGAATGGCCAGCAGACAGTCGAAAACCTCAGGGAACTCTGCGCGCGGATATTGCTCTTCAATCAGGCCAACCAGTGTCCATATCGCCGCCTCTCGATCATCCTCGGCAAACTCGGTCTCGCCACGCAGCCGCTCGCGAAACCGCTCGCTGAATCGAAGCTTTGCCGCTCGCGAAATATCCACCCGGTCCAGATAGTTATCGCTGTACGGGTACAGCAGGCTATACCCCAAAATGGATGGCGTAATGCCGACAGCTTCGCCCAGCAGCGGCTGCAACCCGCAGGCGGTCCATGCATTGCGGCAGGCCTGCACAATGTCCGGCATGCTCAGGCTGGGATCGAACCGCCTCGCCCACCGGGCCAGCTTTGTACCCGCGGGCAAAAAATCGTTGGTCAGCAGGTCGATGGCATCCGGCTCCAGACCCAGAGCGGTCGCGGAAAATCGCGCGAACGCCGCCGTGATCCGCGCCTGTGTTTGCTGCCGCTCCGTCTTGCTTCGAGGCGTTCGCTTGATCTCCCGCTCGACGGCCCGTAACGCCTCGTCGTAGGCCTTTTCTCGCCGCTGCTGTTCCTGCACGCTGTACTGCACGCCGCCCAGCGCCGACTGCCCAGCGCCCGCGTTCCACACCTCGATGGTCCGCGCCACTTGCGCTTCCACCCATGGCCAACTGTAGAGTCGCTCCATCCTGCTGAAAGTTACGATAAGTCCAACCCGGCGGTTCCATGAAAAGATTCATCGTCGGGCGAGAAAAACTCATAATCCCATGCAAACAGGCTGGAACTGGAACCTCGACATCAAGCAACGAGACTGATCTGAGGAGCGTCCATATTCCCTCTTGTAGTCTCGCGTTGGATGGCTCCCAGCGCATGTTCGCCATTTGTAAGCGAGGGATAACCGGCGTATCCTGAGATTCGTTACAGGCGGTATCCCGCACCTGGCCAAAACACCGGCGACTTGGGAACTGCACTGGAGATTGCGATGAGCCTGACCGAACCGCGCAGCACCGATGCTGCCGCACCTTCCTTGAAAATTACCCTCCCAACATTGCAGGAAAAGAAGCGCAATCGCGTGCCGATTTCTGCGCTGACTGCCTATGACTATGCCATGGCCCGGCTGGTGGATGAAGCCAGTGTCGACCTGATCCTGGTCGGCGATTCCCTGGGCATGGTGATGCTGGGCTACGAAAGTACGTTGCCCGTCACTATGGAGGAGATGCTGCTGTGTACCCGCGCCGTGCGGCGAGGCGTTCGCCGAGCTCTTCTAGCCGCGGACATGCCCTACGCCTCCTATCACGAGGATGTCCAACAAGGTGTTCGCAACGCACTTCGCTTTGTGAAGGAAGCCGGTGCCGAAGCCGTCAAAGTCGAAGGCGGACGCAATCGCATTGAATTGGTATCGAGGTTGACGGATGCGGAAATTTCCGTCATCGGACATCTTGGCCTGACGCCACAATCGTTGCATCGCATGGGCGGATACCGCGTGCAGGGCAAAACGCTTTCCGCAGCCGAGCATTTGCTCGAAGATGCAGTGGCGCTCGAAGCCGCCGGCGCAGCATTGCTTGTGCTGGAAGGCGTTCCGCGCGAGGTCGCGGCACGCATCACCGCGGAGCTGACGATTCCCACGATCGGGATTGGCGCCGGTCCGGAGTGTGACGGCCAAATCCTGGTGCTGCACGATCTCTTGAATCTTAGCTTCGCACCCGCGGCAAAATTTGTGCGCCGCTACGGCGATGCGGCTTCGCTGATTCGCAACGCCGTCGAAGCCTATCGCAAGGATGTGGAGACCGGCAATTTTCCGAGCGACGCGGAAAGCTATCATCTCTCCGCGGAGACGCGCGGAACCTTTGCTCGCGCAACAGCGACGCGCGCCACGGTGGCCCCTGCGACCATCCGGCAACCTCGCTCGCCGCGGCGAGCGTAAACAAATCGATTCATGCAAATTCTCTCTGACATCTCAGAGCTTCGCGCTACACTGCGCCAACTGCGCGCCATCAGCGAGCGAGAAACGCCTCGTACCCTCGGCTTTGTCCCCACCATGGGCGCGCTGCACGCCGGCCATCGTTCCCTGGTGCAGGCTGCGCGTCAGCGCTGCGACCTCGTTGTCGTCTCGATCTTCGTCAACCCCACACAATTCGGCCCCAATGAAGACTTCAGTCGCTATCCGCGCACCCTGGAACAGGACTGCCGGATGCTCGAAGCCGAGGGCGTCGACGTTGTATTCACTCCCACCGCAGAAACTATGTATCCGACCGGCGCTTCAACTTTTGTCGATGTCGAAGGCGTGAGCGACCGCCTCGATGGGGCTTCGCGTCCCGGACATTTTCGCGGAGTCGCCACGGTCGTCGCCAAACTCTTCCACATTGTGCAACCGGACCTTTCCTTCTTCGGCCAGAAAGATGCGGCCCAGGTTGCCGTCCTGCGAAAGATGGTGCGCGATCTCGACTTCCCACTCGAAATTATCGTCTGCCCTACTGTGCGTGAGCACGACGGCTTGGCGATGAGCTCACGCAATCGCTATCTTTCCGCAGAGGAACGGCGACAGGCCCTCACACTTTCGTGGGCTCTCCGGTCAGCGGAAATGCTGATCGCCCGCGGGGAACATCGCGCCTCCGCCCTGCTGAAATCCATGCGCGAAATCTTTCAGGAAGAACCTGCCATTCGTGTCGACTATCTCGCGGTCATCGACCCCGACACTCTGCTGCCGATCGATGATGTGAACGCGGGCGCTCTGCTGGCCGTGGCCGCTTATGTCGGCAACACGCGGCTCATCGATAATGTTCAGCTAGTGCGGTGAATCATTCGTTCATTACGTAAAATTGTCATCCCGACCGGAGCGCAGCGCAGCGGAGGGACCTGCGGTTTATTCAGTTTGCATTTCAACCAAGGTTGAAGCTTATTGGAACGAATGTATGACTCACCACTCTAGCGTCTGCGGCCGGAAACACAGGAGTGCCCGGCAAGACAAAATCGTAGCGGCCAATCCGCTGCCTTGCTGATTCCAATGCGCGGCGTCACGCGGATTTCCCCGCACCGAAAATCATCTTCCATCAAATTCAATCGACCATCGACGCGTGTTAAGTCCAGCTCGTTATCTGTGGCGCGTGTGATGCCCAAGGCCTGGCATAGCTTGCCCGGCCCCGATGTCAGTCGATGAATTCCAGCCGACTCGTTCAGCCCGCGATTGCGCCGCATTTGCGGTATGCCGTGCAGAGGCTCCAGCGCACGCACCAATACGCCGCCAGGATCGCCCTCTGGCAAACAACTGACGTTGAAACAAGCATGCAGCCCATAAATGTTATAGACGTAGGCATGACCTGGAGGACCATAGAGAACCGCATTGCGCGCCGTTTTCCCGCTGGCTGCGTGCGCAGCCGCGTCATGTTCCCCGAGATACGCTTCGGTCTCCACAATGCGTCCCGCGAGTGGACCGCCTCCGCCGCGGCGCACCAGAATTTTTCCTAACAGCAACCGAGCAACCTGCTCCGGCGGCACGTCGAAGAAATCTCGAGGCAGCAGTCGCCACGTCGCCGGATCTACGGACACCTCAGCGTGTTCAATTTCACGCGCCGGCTTTGGCATATTCGCGGAGTGCTTCCAGGACCTCTTCCGCATGGCCCTCAGGCTTGACCTTGGGAAATATCTTCAGCACGCGCTGGTCTGGGCCAATCAGAAATGTGGTGCGCTCGATGCCGAAGACTTTCTTGCCATACATATTCTTCTCGCGCATTACATCGAACTGATTGCACACCTTCTCATCGAAATCGGCGAGCAGCGTATACGGTAGATGATATTTTTCCTGGAATTTCTTCTGCGCCTTCGGCGTGTCGCGAGAAATACCGAGCACTACCGCACTCGCTTTATGCAGCTTTCTGAATGCGTCGCGAAAGCCACAAGCCTCAATGGTGCAGCCTGGAGTATCCGCCCGGGGATAGAAGAACAACACTACGGGCTTGCCCGCAAAATCGGTCAGCTGCACTGTTTCACCATCCTGATTTTGCAGGCGGAAATTGGCGACCTTGTCATTCACCTTCATCGCACACTCCTAATCTCGAAGTCTGAAACCCTAGCTTTTCAGCGGCGACAGTTTTTGCAGCCATGCGCGAAATTCGTCGCCCAGGTCTTCTCTCTTGAGCGCAAATTCCACGGTGGCCTTCAGGAATCCCAGCTTGTCGCCGGCATCGTAGCGTGTGCCTTCAAAGCTGTAGCCATAGACCTTTTCATGCTCCAGCAATCCGCGAATGCCATCGGTCAGCTGCAGCTCTCCACCCGCACCAAGCGGCGTCGTCTCCAGCAGGTCAAAAATTCGCGGCGTCAAAATGTAGCGCCCAATGATGGCGTTTTTCGAAGGCGCATCCTTCAACTTCGGCTTCTCCACCAGTGCCTTCACTTCCATCACCCGCGAATCCTGCGACGTCGGCACGGCATCAATCACGCCGTAGGAGGAGATGGCCGGTCCTTCCACAACCTGCGTGGCGAGAATGCTGGATTGCACCTCGTCGAATACGGAAACCATTTGCTGCAGGCAGGGCGGCGTGGCATCAATCACGTCGTCAGGCAGAATCACAGCAAACGGCTCGTCGCCTACCAGATCTCGAGCCATCAACACGGCGTGGCCCAGGCCCATCGCCTCCTTTTGGCGAATATAGGCGACTCGTCCCAGGTTTGAAATCTCCCGCACCAGCGCCAGCAGATCCAGTTTGCCGCGCGACTCCAGCTGATGCTCCAGTTCCACGCTGATGTCGAAGTGATCTTCAATGACGGTCTTGCCGCGGCCCGTAACGATGATGATCTGGTCGCATCCGGCGGCAATCGCTTCCTCCACACCATATTGAATGATGGGCTTGTCTACGACCGGCAACATCTCCTTGGGAATGGCTTTCGTGGCGGGCAAAAAACGTGTGCCCAATCCCGCTGCGGGAAACACTGCTTTGCGGATTCTGCTCTTTGACATGTTGACTTGCTTTCTCCAAATATCTGCGATGGCGCGGGAGCATCACCTGCAAACCTGCAATGGTATCCAATATCGCAGTATATGCATTAGGCTGCCCTTCGCGTTTTATTTGTTTCGACAATGAGATGAGCGTCTCCGGTCCATTGCTGCATGCACAGAAAACGCTACAGCACGGGCGAGGAATTCCCTAGCATTGTGCGGCGAACGACGGGAAGAGGCACGCCTCCCTGGCGTAGAAAATCATTGTGAAACTTCTCCAGTGAAAACGCCGCGCCCTCTTTTTGCTGTACATCGGCTCGCAGTTTCATGATCATCAGCTTGCCCAGCGTGTAATACAGATAGGTCGGATCGCCCGCGCCGCGCTTGGCTTCCACCAGCCCCGTCGCGCGCGTCTGGTAGCCTTCTTTCTGGAAAAAATCCACGGCCTGATCGATCGTCATCCCCTGGATGTGCATTTTGATGCCGACAATAAATCTGGCATCGCGCAGCAGCGCATCGCTCAGCTGGCCCAGCCGGATCAACTTCGCTTCGCGCCCATCTTTTGCGCCCCAACCCGACTGGCCATAGCCTTCGTCCAGCATCATCTGCTCGCAATAATGCGCCCACCCTTCCACGTTGCTGTTGGAGTAGAGCATTTTCCGCACCCGCGAATGGATCTGCGGCAGAAACAAAAACTGCACATAGTGGCCGGGATACGCCTCATGCACGGAGGTGCTGACAATCGTCCCAATGTTGAAGGCGGCCATGCTTTCGGCGCGCTCCTGCGGCGTTTCATCCCGCCCCGGCACCGTGACATTGAAATAGGCTTTGTGGGAACCAGTTTCATATGCGCCAGGAGAATCCATCGACGCGAACGTGGTTGCGCGCATGAATGGCGGCGTATTTTCCAGCGTTGGCTGCACGTCGGAAGGAATGCTGACGATCTGCTTCTCGCGGATGAACTGGATCAGGTTATTGAACGTGTTCTGAAATTTTCCGAGAAGCTGGTCTGGGGCCGGATGGTCCGTCTGCAGTTCGCCCAGCACCTGCATCGGAGTTTTGCCGGGATCGAGCTTATGCGCGACCTGGCGAAACTGCTCCTGATTCTTGTGCAGATCGGCGTAAGCAATTGTCAGCAGTCGATCCAGCGGGATGTCGACCATTTCGTCGTCGCGCAATTTGGCGCTGAAGGTCGCAGCCCCAATACGAAAATCTCCACTGGACTTTGGCAGCACATCCGTCTTGACCCATTGTTGATAGCTGTTCAACGCCTGGATCACGGCTGCGTTCGACGCGTGAAACTCATCCAGCAGCTTGGGATCTTTCACGCTGGTAAATGCGGCCGGAATATCGTGTTGGAAAAAGCCGATAATTCCGGGGAGCTGCTCCAACGCGATCTCGCTGAAGATTTTCGGCGGATTGTCCAGGTTGGCACGCGCCGCCTCCAGCGCTGCAGGCATCTGCTTCTCGCGGGAAATCAACGCCGCCAACCGCACATCCGCAGGCGCATAATTCCGCTCGATGATGGTGAAAGCGCTGTTGGTGATGCCGCTGGAATAAGTATCGGGGTCCTTCTGCCACGGTCGTATCGTTTCCAGCGTCAGCAATTGGCTGCGAATTGTGCCCAGCAGAAATTCTCGGTCGCCTTCGTCAGACTGGTCCAGCTTGGCCGCCGGAAACGCCGCCACCTTTTTCTCATAGCTCCGCAGCGCTGCTGTTTCCTTGTCCAGGCTGGCGCGCGAATAGTCTTCGAGCTTACCGTCGTATTGGTGCAGGCCCGCGCTGGTACCTGTAGTTGGGTTGAAAGGCAGATACACGTTGTCAAAGTACGCATCGACGAGACTCGTCCATGCCGAATTTCCCTGCTCGCTTGCCGGACTCATGGTCAAGTTGGCCCCTAGAAAAGTTGTGCTGATCAGAACGACACTGGCAATGAAGAGCCAACGTGAATAGAAAAATTTCATGGTGATTTCCTTTGCAGACGGGACGAAAACGGAAGTATATCGGATGCGTGAGGGGATCGACGATCCAAGACCCTCTTTGACAGAAGCGTTTTGCAGTCAGAGACTGATCATGCAACTGGCATACTGCCAGGAACCCAGGTTCAGGAGGAACTCCCAATGAAGATTCTCGCAAGTGTTTTGACCATCGCAGCCAGCGTGGCCCTGTTGCCCGCCGGTCTGGCACAAATGTCCCCGGGTGCGGCAAAGAAGCCCATGCTCAGTCCGCCCGCCAAAGCCAGCGTGGAGTTAGGCGGCAAACAGGTCATGATCGACTACAACACCCCGTCCATGCGTGGACGCAAAATCTTTGGCGGCCTGGTGCCCTACGACCAGGTCTGGCGCACCGGTGCGAACCCTGCCACCACATTAAAGACCGCAGTTGACCTAAAAATTGGCACCGCAACCGTTCCTGCCGGCACCTACACGTTGTACACCCTACCCTCCGCGACGACCTGGAAACTGATCGTCAACAAGCAGACTGGACAATGGGGGACCGTCTATAACGAATCGCAGGACCTGACTCGGATCGATATGCAAAAGGACACCCTGCCCCAGCCACAAGAGAAGATGAGCATCAGCTTTGAGAACACCAAAAGCAATCAAACGCAGTTGCATGTCCGCTGGGACACGACCGATGTCTGGGTGCCTGTCGTCGCGCAATAACTAACGGACAGGCTGGCTGCCAACTTCTGTCGCCGAGGGTCTCACGGGTAGTGGAGTTGCGAGGGCTTCAATCAGCCGCCGCAATTCCGCCAGCACCTCCGCCGGCACGGTCGCTTTGACAGGGAAGCGCAACACGCCCTGCGGAGTAAATTGAGCGCCGCGCTTGGCGTTGCGGGCCACCAGTTGCATCAATTTTTCCGGGTCGATGTTGGCGGTTTCAGTAAATCGAACACTCACCATCTGACCTTTGCGATCCATCTGCGCCACACCCGTCTGCTCGCACAGGAGTCGCAGTCGACCGGCCGTCACAAGCAATTGCACCGGCTCCGGCATGGCGCCGTAACGGTCTTGCATCTCGGCGAGTATGTCTTCAATGGCGCTTTCGTTTTCCGCGCTCGCGATGCGCTTATACATGCGGAGCCGCTGATTTTCTTCTTCGATATAGTTGGCGTCGATGCGCAGCGAGATGCCGAGATTCAACTGCACGGATGGCCGCTCGACCTGGTCCTCGCCCTTCAGCTCGCGTACCGCCTGCTCCAGCATCGTCGTGTACAACTCGAAGCCAACCGCTTCGATATGCCCGCTCTGTTCCCCGCCCAGCATGTTGCCCGCGCCGCGCAATTCCAGGTCAAGCGCAGCGATTTTGAAGCCCGCGCCCAAGTCCGAAAACTCCTTCAGGGCCGCAAGCCGGCGGCGCGCAATGTCGGTCAATTCGCGATCCGGAGGAATCAGCAAATAGGAATAAGCTCGGCGATTGGAGCGACCCACACGCCCCCGCAACTGGTACAGTTCCGAAAGCCCATGACGGTCGGCCCGGTTGATCAGGATGGTATTCGCCAGCGGAATATCGAGCCCGTTTTCGATAATAGTAGTCGCGACCAGAACATCGTATTCGTGATGCATAAACGCCAGCATCACCCGCTCCAGTTCCGCTTCTCCCATCTGTCCGTGGCCCACACCCACGCGCGCCTGCGGAACCAATTCCTGCAACCGTGAGGCAATCTCGTAGATATTCTCCACGCGGTTGTGGACAAAATAAATTTGCCCTCCGCGTTCCAATTCCACTTCAATCGCAGAGCGAATCAGCTTCTCGTCGTACTTCGCCACCACGGTTTGGATGGCCATGCGATCCTTTGGCGGGGTCTCAATCACGCTCATATCGCGCAGTCCGACCAGCGACATATGCAGCGTACGCGGAATCGGCGTGGCCGACATGGCCAACACATCGATCTCGCGCCGCATCTGCTTCAGCCGCTCTTTATGGCGAACGCCGAAACGCTGCTCTTCATCGACGACCAACAATCCCAGGTCCTGAAATTTCAGATCCTTCGACAATAGCCGATGTGTGCCGATCAGGATATCGACCTTGCCCTGCTCCACCTTCTCCAGAATCGCCTTCTGCTCCTTCGGCGATCGGAATCGCGAAATCATTTCGATGTGCACCGGGAACGCCGCGAAGCGCCGCTTGAACGTCTCGAAATGCTGAAAGCAAAGCACCGTGGTCGGCGTCAGCACCGCGACTTGTTTGCTGTCCTGCACCGCCTTGAAGGCCGCGCGCATCGCCACTTCCGTCTTCCCATAGCCGACATCGCCGACCAGCAGCCGATCCATCGGCATGGTCGATTCCATGTCGCGTTTGATGTCGGCGATCGACGTGATTTGATCGTCGGTCTCGTTGAAGTCGAACGCATCTTCAAACTCGCGCTGAAATTGATTGTCGACGGAGAATGCGTTCCCTTGCGCAGCCTTGCGGACGGCGTACAACTTCAGCAGTTCGTCCGCCATGTCCGCCATGGCTTTTTTTACGCGCGCCTTGGTGCGCGTCCATTGCGCGCTGCCCAGGCGATGCAGCACGGGAGCAGGCCCGGTATCCGTCGAGCGATATTTCTGGATCAGATCGAGACGCGTCAACGGAACATACAGTCGTGCGGCTTCTGCGAATTCCAGGATCATGAACTCGACATGCATGCCATCCTGCGAAATTTCTTTCAGCCCAAGGTAGCGAGCGATGCCATGATCGACGTGCACCACATAATCGCCAATCGTCAGGTCGCGAAAGTCCGAGATAAATGCAGCCGTATTCGACTTCGATTTGCGCACCACCGGCCGCGCCGTGACATCGGCTTCGTCGGAAAGATCGTTCGCACCAAAGACCACCAGGCGCGCTTCTTCCAGCACTACCCCGTTTGAAATCTCCGTCCTCACAATAATGGGCGCGCGCATATCGCCGCGCAGATAGCTGGTCTCGTCGTACATCGTCTCGCTGCCGGTGTGCGCGCTGCGACTGCCAATGCGATACGAAATTCCGTACTCCTGCAGAATGCTGGCTAGCCTTTCCACTTCGCCCTGGTTCGCGGCAGCCAGCACCGTGCGCGTTTCCTGCGCCGCCAAGGCCTGCAGTTGTTCCACCAGCGCGGGAATTGCCCCATGCAGTCGCAATGTAGGCCGCGTTGGAATTTCAATCTCGCCCAACGAAGTGGTGTCAGTGTCGAGTACGTCGACCGTCCCCAGTTGATCGAGATCGAGCCCCGGAGCATCCGCCACGCGCGTCTGCCACTCCCATGGCGTCAGATACAAATCTGCCGGCGGAAATAACGTGTCGATGCCGCTGCGTTCATGGCGCTGTTCCACCTTGTTCCACCAGCGCTCCATCTGGTTCTGCACCATGCCCGGCTCTTCCACAAAGATGCGCGACTTTGGAATCAGGTCGAACACAGTCTGGTGCTGACCGGAGGCCGCAACAGCAAAAAACTCCCACCCAGGAAAAACATTGGTCCCTTCCGCCTCAATGGCCTCGTGCAGCGCCTCGTCCTCGCCTTCCAGCCGCCGTCCGCTCAGCCGCGTATGAACCCGCGACAGCAACGCATTCGTCATCGGCGTTTCCGTCAGTGGCAGCAGAATCGTTTCGTCCACAGGAGCGGACGAGCGCTGGGTCTCAGGGTCGAATTTTCGCATCGACTCAATTTCATCGCCCAGGAATTCGATGCGCAGCGGCGCATCCATCTCCGGCGGATAAATGTCCAGAATGCCTCCGCGCAACGCATATTGCCCGCGCATCTCCACCATGTCGACCGGCTGATAGCCAACGCTTGCCAGGTGAGCGACCAGGGTTTCCGGATCCGCCTCTTCTCCGCGCCGCAGTGTACAGGCCAGGTTGGCATAGTGCTCGGCCGCGAAGATGCGATAACACGCCGACTCGACCGGCAGAATGATGATTCGCGCTGCTCCCTGCGCAATCTTCCATAGCGTCACCGCTCGCTGTTCCTGAATATCGGGATGCGGAGAAAGGTTTTCAAACGGCAGCACGTCATGCGCCGGCAGACGCACCACAGTACTTCGATCCAATTCCCCAGTCAAATCGCACGCCGCCTGCACCGTCAACTGCAATGCTTCCGCCGCGCGATTGTCGGCGACCACCACAAAGACCGGCACTTTGGAGATGCGAGCCAGCAACGGCAGATACAGAGCCCGCGCAGTCGCCGTCAATCCGGAGACGCGACGCCGCCCCACCCCGCTGACCAGCGAGGTTCGCACGCGATCGATGCCAGGAGATTTATCGAGGTCCGCGAAAAATTCTCGGACAAAAGAAAGGATCATGAGCTACGCCTGAAACGCGATTCGGTTATAGCAACATCAGCTAGCGGATTTCCAGAACGTTGGTTTCTTTCGAAGCATGCTCCTGCGCCCGCTCGGCCAGTTGGCGCGCGATCTTGTAAAACGGAGCCGCTTGCTCTGAAAGTTCTCCAGCCAGCGAAATCGGCAATCCGCGATCGCCTCCATGTCGAATCTCCGGATCGAGCGCCACCGAGCCGAGAAACGGAATCTGGTATTCCCGCGCAGTTCTCTCGACCCCGCCCTTGGAAAAAATGTCGATTTCATGATGGCAATGCGGACAGGTGAAAAAGCTCATGTTTTCTACGATGCCGAGCACGTCGACATTCACCTGGCGAAACATTTCAATCGCCTTGCGGCCATCCTGCAGGGCAACATCGGAGGGAGTGGAAACAATCACAGCACCTGTCAGCGGAACTGTCTGCACCAGCGAAATCACCACGTCTCCCGTGCCCGGCGGCAGATCGACGATCAGAAAATCCAGCTCGCCCCATTGCACCTGCTGCAGAAACTGGCGAATAATCTGGTGCAACATCGGCCCGCGCATCACCATCGGCTTGTCCCCAGGGGAGATGGAACCGACGGAAATCAGCTTCACTCCATGGGCTTGCAGCGGTTCAATGCGATTGCCTTCCAGCACCCGCGGCTGCTCCCGGCTTCCCATCATCAGCGGCACGTTTGGCCCGTACACATCCGCGTCCAGCAGGCCGACACGATTTCCCATCTTGGCCAGTGAAATCGCAAGATTGACCGCTACTGTGGTTTTGCCGACGCCACCTTTTCCCGAGCCGACAGCCACGATATGGCGAATCCCCGGCAGCGGTCGCGGCCCTTCTGAACCTTGTCCCATGTGTCCCATTTTTCCCACTCCTTACTCCACTTGTATGCCGGTGCTGGTGCAGGTGGAAGTTACCGCCAGAATATTTTTACGCGTAGAGTGCCGCGCAACCTTGCGCCAGTAAAACTCTAGGCAGACGTGTCCGCAGTTTCCATCGCCACCTTGTTCTGGCGCTTGCGCTCTTTTTCCTGCTCCCGCCGCTCGCGCCGCCGCCCCGCGTCGTCAAACCGTCGCGCTTCTTCGTCTCCTTCAATGGCCAACGGCGGCACTGGTACCCGTCGCCCATTCGCGTCGATCGCCACAAAGGTCAGATACGCCGAGGCAATGTGATGACGCGAACCTGCAATCGCATTTTCCACCCACGCCTTCACGCCCACTTCCATGGATGTCTTGAACGCCCGATTCACCGACGCCTTCAGAATCACAAGATCGCCCACATGCACCGGCGCGATAAAATCGATGTGCTCCATGGATGCGGTCACGACGTGGGCACGCGCGTGACGATAGGCAGCCATCGCTGCTACCAGATCGATAAAATGCATCAGGCGCCCACCCAGCAAGTGACTCAAGGGATTGGTATCATTCGGCAATACCAGTTCGGTCATTTCCGATTGCGACTCGGACACAGAACGTGGCTGAAGCGAAGATGTTGCGAACTCTTGCATGGGCAATGCTCCTGGTTTCACCGTGGTGTGGGCCCCGGGTGTAGATTGCGTAGGACTGCTGTGTGCAGGACGCCAACGCAATGGGAACTTTTATTTTACGCTGCGAAAGTTCCTGTCGCTGGATGGCTTGAGATGTGTCCCATGACGCCGTAAGGTGGAAGGGTGATAACTGCTGCCGTGATGGAAGCATGTTTCTTTTTTTTTGAGGGTTGATGAGCGTCGACAAAGTAGAGGCATTCACAGAAATCTTGGCGCAGGACGCAGGGAATGCGTTTGCCCGCTACGGACTGGCGATCGAATATGCCCAGCGCGGCGAAACTGCATTGGCAATGGAGCAGTTTGATACCCTGCAGAAAATGCATCCCGACTACACCGCCGGCTATCAAATGGCTGCGCAAACCTTGATGGTCAGCGGCGACACCCGGCAGGCGGAGGCGCGCCTGCGTGCCGGCATCGAGTCCGCCCGCAGAACCGGCAACCAGCATGCATTGGCAGAGATGGCAGGAATGCTGGAGGAACTGGCGAACCCGGACATCTAGAAGCTGTCTCATCTGTGGTGTCGTGGCTTCGGCCAACGACCTGAGACCCGCTTTGATTGCGGGTCTCACCCCCGACGTATCGAGCGATATCGAGTGTAGGAGACAGCTTCGAGCGTCGGAACAGAAATCAAGCTGGAGAAAGAATGAAAATTCCGTTATTCCCGCTCGATCTGGTGTTGTTCCCCGGGGCAGCCCTGCCGCTGCACATCTTTGAAGATCGCTACAAAGAGATGATCGGGGAATGCCTCCAGTGCCAAGGCGAATTCGGAATGGTGCGCGCCCGCCGAGAGGGCCTGGCCATCATCGGATGCACTGCGAAAATTCTTACCGTGATGCATCGCTATCCGGATGGACGCCTCGATATTCTCTGTCGCGGAGAGCGTCGATTTGAAATCGAAACTCTGGTGGAGGGACGAAGCTTTCTCGAAGCGGAAGTGGATTTTCTCACCGACCAGGAACCCTGCTCCACGCGCCGCGATCGCGAGCAATGCGCGGCACTGCATTTGGAAATGATGGAGTTGTCTGGAAATGGCTCCAAGGGTTTTCCGCAGCTGGACCTGGACCAGCCGGTCGCCTTTCTGTTGGCATCCGCCATCCCGGCGGATCTGGAGTTTAAGCAGGATCTGCTGCACCTTCACTCCGACAGCGAGCGCACGGCTCGCTTGATGGAGTTTTATCAGTTGATCCTGCCCAAGCTGCAACGCGGCTCCATCGGCGCCAAAACCGCGGCGCGCAATGGCTTCGTCATGTAAGCCGGTCGGGTCACTCGGGTCGACCGAATTGCCTTGAGCGCACAATCCGCTTCCGCCCTACCTGCGGAAGGAATATGACTTGATTTGCATCTCCGCCCATTCGTAACCGCGTGAAACCGCATCGAAAGAAGTAAGAACCATTCCCTACGAACGCTCGTCTAAGACCCAAGGGGGACATGCATGTCGAATTCGACCCAACTTCCGGCAACGCTGGGCGAGTTGCGGCGCAGCACTCATTTCTCCGAAGCGCGGCTGGCTGGGCGCACGGTGAAAGACGAGATGCGCCAGCACCTCGTCGAACGCCTGCGCGCGAAAGATACCCTGTTCCCGGGCATCGTCGGTTATGACGATACCGTGGTACCGCAGATTGTGAACGCCGTTCTGTCGCGGCATAATTTCATTCTTCTCGGGCTGCGCGGACAGGCGAAGAGTCGTATCCTGCGCGCCCTCACGACACTGCTCGACGAAGCCATTCCGTACATCGCCGGTTGCGAAATCCGCGACAATCCGTATGCGCCCTTATGCCGCGCCTGCAAGGATCGCCTGGCGGAACAAGGTGACTCGACCGCCATCGCGTGGCTGCCGCGCGAGCAGCGCTATGTGGAGAAACTGGCCACGCCCGATGTCACCGTCGCGGACTTGATCGGCGACCTCGACCCTATTAAAGCGGCGCGCAGCGGACAACAGCTGTCCAGCGAAATGAATATTCACTATGGCCTGCTGCCGCGCGCCAATCGCGGTATCTTTGCGCTGAATGAGTTGCCCGATCTGGCCGGCAAGATCCAGGTCGCGTTGTTCAACATCATGCAGGAAGGCGATGTGCAGATCAAAGGTCATCCCGTTCGCCTGGCCCTCGACGTGGCCTTGATCTTCAGCGCCAATCCGGAGGATTACACGGCGCGCGGCAAGATTGTCACGCCGTTGAAAGACCGCATCGGTTCGGAAATCCGCACGCATTATCCGCTGACGCTGGTCGAAGGCATCGCCATCTTCCTTCGGTCGTCATGACACCCGCGAGCTGTCCACCGGGGTCGAGGTCAGCGGCGGATCGCGCCTATATGAATTCGGCGACACCTTGAATCTCGACGCGACCGCCACGCTGAGCTCCGCCTTGGCGCGCGAAGGTCTGGCGCTGCCGCTGAATCTGGAATACGGCGACCTGCACGTGCATCAGTCGGACTATCAAAGCTCCTGCGCAACGGTCGTGATGCTCGATTGTTCCCACTCCATGATTCTTTATGGAGAAGACCGCTTCACGCCCGCCAAACGAGTGGCCATGGCTCTATCGCACCTGGTGCGCACCCAGTATCCCGGCGACACTCTTTCGCTGGTGTTGTTTCACGACTCCGCCGAGGAGTTGCCGCTGTCGCAACTGGCACGGGCCCAGGTCGGTCCCTACTACACCAACACGCGCGAAGGCCTACGCCTGTCGCAGCGCATCCTGGCCCGCCAGCGTAAAGACATGAAGCAGATTGTCATGATCACCGACGGCAAGCCTTCGGCGCTGACGCTGCCCGACGGACGCATTTATAAAAGCGCCTTCGGACTGGACCCGCTGGTCGTCCACGAAACCCTGGAAGAAGTCGCCCGCTGCAAGCGATCCGGCATCATGATCAATACCTTCATGCTGGCCTCCGATCCTGGGCTGGTGCAGTTTGTGCAGCGCGTCTCCGCCATGTGCAAGGGCAAGGCGTATTTCACCACGCCGGAGAATCTCGGCCAATATCTGCTGATGGACTTCCTCTCCCGCAAGATGAAGACGATCCATTAAGGCAGCGCACTCAGCGCAAATCCTGGCCGCACTCAGCGCCGTTTCGCAGGCAGCACTCAGCGCCGTTTCGCAGGCCGCACTCAGCGCCGTTTCGCAGGCCGCACTAGTGTAGTGTCTCATTATTAGAATCAGTTATATATTGAGGTTCATCTTATGATGAGAGGACCTCGATATGCGTGTTGCGCAGCCCATTGTTTTGAACGAAGAGACACGGCGGAAGCTTGAGCAG
>JBAVOQ010000096.1:0-16240 GCA_049692235.1 Acidobacteriaceae bacterium
GGAAACAGCAGCGTCTGGTTGACCGTGTCAGCAATGAAGTTCTGGCCCATGAATCCAATCTAAAACAGAACCTGCTGCGCACACACTCTCGGCTTCGTCAAGAATCTATGCCCGACACACACCTAGATGCACTGAATCGAATAGGTAATGCGGTATTTGCCATTGACCTTAAGAACCCCGCCAACTTCGTCGGCACATCGGCACCTGTACATTTCCCGAGAATCTGGAATGCTTCCTGGTTCGAATGGGTCCAGTACAACGGCGCGATTCAGCAGCCGATGACGCGGAACGCAGGAGAGGCCCTCGGTGTTTTCGCTCAGGTGAATCTCACCGACGGATCGCATGATCTCTTTTCGTCAAGAGTGCAGGTGAAAACACTCTATGAGATCGAGCAGTTGCTCGCTGGAACGCAACCGCCAGATGCTCAATCAGGATTTAGCGGCCTGGCTTCACCAAAATGGCCAGCGAATGTCCTACCTCCAATCAACGCCGACCTCGCTGCCAAAGGTGCAGTCTTGTACAAAAATCTTTGCCAAGGCTGCCACATGCCTCCCGTCACGGATGCCGAATTTTGGACTTCCGCTCGATGGTTGCCCCCGAATTCTGCTGGTGAGCGGTACCTCAATCTTAAGCAAATTGACATCAAGCACATCGGCACCGATCCGGCCCAAGCTGAAGACATGAAAAATCGTCGAGTTGTGACTCCGCGCAGCCTCGAAATCACAAGCGACGAATTTGGGGCAGCGCTTGGCCAAGTGGTCGAGCTGACCCTGAACCATTGGTACAACAGCCAACGACCACCGATCTCTGAAGCGCTGCGCGAGCAGATGAACGGTCATCGCCCCAACGGCATCCGTGCGCCCCTCTCCTATAAAGTGCGCCCTCTCAACGGCATATGGGCAACACCCCCATATCTTCACAACGGATCTGTTCCGAATCTCTATGCGCTTCTATCCCCTGTCCAGGGACGCCCGAGGAAGTTCTATCTCGGTAATCGTGAATATGATCCGGTGAATGTTGGGTATCGCGTCGACAAGTTTCCGGGAGCCTTCGTTTTCGACACGACGATTAGAGGCAATAGCAACGCTGGGCACGAGTTCACAAACAATCCAAACAAACCCGGCGTCATTGGCCGCCAGCTAACCCCCGACGAGAGGCGGGCTTTGATTGAATATCTCAAGACATTTTGAGTTCGAGATCACCCCCAACGCCTCGGTAGATAGCAAGTTTGAATTTAGGAGGACTGCATGAGTAGCTCTGGAACCCGTTCTTACAAATACTCCCGGCTAAGATTGATCGTGGTCTTGTTAGTGCTTGCTGGCGGCGCCTCCGTAGCCTCATTTCGGGAGTCTAGGCCTGTGGCCGCTGCATCTGCACCAACGCAAGGAATCCAACCGCTATCAGCCGACGATGTGTCTTTGTTATTCCCACCACCCACGCGACCCGAGGATTTCGCGAAACTGATCGCGGTCCGCGACCTCACCACTCCGAACGCTCAAGATCCCACGAAGCGAGATCTTGTTTGGCCTGTTGCCGCGTTTCAGCAGTTTCTCGCGATTGCTGCTAGCCCTGCGGCACAAGTCGACGGTACAGAAGCGCGTATAGGCTTGCCCGCTGAAGCGCAGACAATTGATGGTTGGTTCATCGCGGGCATTCGCATCGATGCGGGAGCGCCGGGCCTTTCCAACGATATTCTCGCCCAATTCGGGCGGTCGCCGGAGATTCGTCTCATTGTCCAACCAGTGACACGGAACTCGGACGGCACACCTAAGGTGGACGATATCGCCGTACATCTCATCTATGACTTCACGCTTCCACCCCAGCCCAGCCCGGGGTGTCTTCCACGGCAGACACCCGACCTTTCGGCCTTCAATGCGATTGTCGCCGACCTCGCTGGTCTTCGAACGAAATTGGCGAATGGACAGCTCGGTGCAGACAAAGTTATCACCGCAGGAGTTCCCCTTGGTGTTCATCCTGGGCTTGTTGACCCAACTACTGCGGTTGATATGCGCAACGAGATTATTGCACTTCTCGAACGGCACATTTCCGGTCGGCACTTGAATGCCATGGCCATCGCAGGACTCCCTGCAGGAGCGCCTGAACCCTGGATATTTTTGTCGATGCTAAATGTCCCTGCCGGTTTCGCACCCGCCTTACCAAACGGTGGCTTCGTCCCCGTAAATGGACCCACCCTAGACGGCCAACAATTCGCGCAGATGCTTCAGGCCGCCGGAGCGGTCCCGCGCGTCTTGCCGACGCCTCATACCAACAATCTCAATTCGATTACGTGCAGGAACGCTGCAGTACCGGGCACAAGTCTACCGATCGCCCAACGCAACGGAGTTGCCACGGCTGACCTTTTCATCACTCCAACGCCACCGGCTGACAAGACAAAACAAATTCTGGATGTGATCGCTGATCCCGCCAAGAGCCACTTCTTCAATACGGATTGTGTAAGCTGCCACACTGAGACCGTGCGGGCGAAAGAGCTATTAAATGTATCGGCGATTCTGGGGATCGATCCAACCGCGTTGCCCACCGGCTCGTGGGATGTTCGCAACTTCGGCTGGTCTCCAGACGAGAGGCCAATTCGGGCCATCGTGACCCGGCGCACAGCTGCCGAAACGGCTGCGGTCGTAGCATTCATCAATGCTGAACTGCTCGACAATCAACAGCAATAGTTTCTGGCGAACGATCATTCTCAGGTCCTCGCAAGCATTCTCAGCCAATGAAATAGCATTCGCCTGTCGCTCAATCGATACCACGGGCTCGGAGGTACCAACTTCGAGCGACTTCTTAATCTGTGCGACGATACGCCGCTCTCTGCGGTGAAAGATGAATACGCGAATGGTCATTGGAGCGAAACAGGGAGATTCGCGGTTTTTCCTTTCAATTGTTGGCACGTTGTCCGGGACAGCAATGGCTACCGCGATAATTGCTGGTCGTGTGGAGGCCGGGGTCAGGCAATCAGTCAAGGTGTCTTCAGGGCAATGCCGGCTCGTCGAACTTAGATTGAGCCATGGAGGGCCTGCTGGACATGGCCGATTCGACCCGATGGGATTAGAAGCGCAATCTAGGTGTTTAGTCCTTAGTTTAAAGTAATGAACAAAAGTAACATTCATTTCTCAATGCTGTTGACGATTTATGTGAAATATTCATTCCAGGAGGAACTAGATATGACCACCCAAGCAATCAAAATCGGGCAAGCGATTTCATTCCAAAAGTATGAAGTGCTAGTCACGGAGAATCCATGCAAACAACCCCCGAAGGTGCACTCGTAGTTGTATATCAACCTGTTTCGACGCTTATTTCCTATCCCCACAACGCCCGCACACATTCGAACCACCAGATCCGTCAAATCGCCCGCAGCATCACCGAATTCGGCTTCACCAACCCTATCCTGATCGATCAAAACAACACCATCATTGCTGGTCACGGTCGCCTGCTTGCAGCCCAGATGGTAGGCATGGAGCAAGTGCCAACTATCCGGCTGGAGACTTTGACGCAGTCTCAGATCCGGGCTTATGTCCTCGCCGATAATCAACTCGCCCTCAACGCTGGGTGGGACAAAGCCATCCTCGCCGTCGAATTCGAACAACTGTTAGCAGTCAATGAAGAGATTGACATCACCGCCACCGGATTTGAAATTCCAGAGATCGATCTGATCCTTCAGGACGCAGTGAACGCAAACGATCCGGAGGATGAATTTCCAATCGAGGAAGCCGGCCCCGCTGCAACCCAGCCTGGAGACCTATGGCAGCTCGGTAAACATCGGGTGCTATGCGGCAATTCCCTCCAGGAAAGTAGCTATAAAACCCTGATGAGGGGAAAGCGCGCCGCCATCATCATTAGTGACCCGCCATATAACGTGCCCATCGACGGTCATGTGTGCGGTAAGGGCGCTGTCCAGCATCGTGAATTTCAAATGGCTTCGGGCGAAATGAGTGAAGCGGAATTCACTCGGTTTCTCTCAACCACCCTGAGGCTGTTTGCCAAATACAGTCTTTCAGGTTCGATCCACTATTTATTCATCGATTGGAGGCACCTACGGGAGCTGTTGGCTGCCGGCGGCGAAGCCTACGGTTCGCTGCTCAACCTCTGCGTCTGGACCAAGGACAACGGTGGCATGGGCTCGTTCTACCGCTCCCAACATGAACTGATTTTGGTCTTTAAAAATGGCAAGGGCGCACATAGGAATAATGTGCAGCTCGGGAAATTCGGCCGCTATCGGACCAACGTGTGGTCATACCCAGGCATCAGCACCATGTCGAAACAGGGCGAGGAGGGCAACTTGCTGGCCCTGCACCCAACTGTGAAGCCGGTACAGATGATCGCCGATGCCATTCTTGACGCCTCGGCCCGGGGTGAGATAGTGCTCGATGGATTTCTTGGTTCAGGAAGCACATTACTAGCTGCCGAACGGGCGGGCAGAATCTGCTATGGGATCGAGATCGATCCTCTTTATGTGGATGTGGCCATTCGTCGCTGGCAGCGTTATACCGGCGAGCAGGCCACATTACTATCGACCGGCAAAACCTACGACGAGGTTGCGAGCACGCTGGAGGTGATCCATGGCTAAACGAGACGAGAATTCTCAATCAGACAGGTACGAAGTCGGCTATGCGAAACCGCCGCAAAGCCGTCAATTTCGCAAGGGAGCGTCGGGAAACCCTAAGGGACGTCCAAAGGGCGCAAAAAGCATGTCGAGCATTTTGACGAAAGTGGGCCGTGAGCGAGTCAAAATGACTGTCAACGGTAGACCGCGCTTCATCACCAAGCAGGAAGCCTACGTCCTGCAATTAGTGAACAAGGCTGCGACCGGCGATCTTAAGGCCGGCCGTGACCTGATGACCGCGCTCCGCTCCTTTCCAGAGCCGGAAGAAGTGCCCGAATCGTCCGCTGTCCTGACGGAACGGGATGAGGCAGTCCTTCAGAGTATTTGCGAAAGAATGCGTTTTCCCGATGCCCAACCAGAAACTGAGAATATTGCCGAATCAAGTGATGTTGCTCCTGGATCGACGGAGGGCGAATGCGCCTGAACCTGACATTAGCTGAATGCAATGTAATTTATCGGAACGACCTAATGAGTTTTATTGAGCGGTCCTTCCTGGAACTCAACCCGGAGGCGCGATTCTCGTCGAGCCCTTATCTGGAACTGATGGCGTCAAAACTCGAGCTGTGCCGGCGGGGAAAACTCCGCCGGCTGATCGTGAATCTGCCGCCGCGGTCCCTCAAATCCCATAGCGTCAGCGTGGCATTTGTGGCTTCAATGCTGGGACATGACCCCGCTGCCCAGATTATCTGCGCCAGCTACGGGCAAGACTTGGCCGATAAACATGCTCGCGACTGCCGCACCCTGATGTCTAGTAGCTTCTACCAATCGGTTTTTCCCGGTACCAGGCTCTCGTCGGATAAGAGGTCCGTGAATGAATTTATGACCACGAGGCAGGGATTCCGCATGTCTACCTCGGTCGGCGGAGTTTTGACGGGCCGTGGAGCAGACATGATTATCCTGGACGATCCACTCAAGCCAGACGATGCTATGTCCGCCACCGAGCGAAAAAGCGTCAATGACTGGTATGACAATAGTCTGCTGAGCCGGCTGAACAGTAAGGAAGAGGGCTCCATCCTTATTGTGATGCAACGGCTGCATCAGGATGATTTGGTTGGCCATGTTCTCGAACAAGGTGATTGGGAGGTTCTCTCCTTTCCTGCGATCGCGGAACAGGATGAAACTTTCGAAATCGAAAATGTCTTTGGTCATCGGCTGTTCCACCGCCGCGAGGGCGAAGCACTCCATCCGGAGCGCGAATCCCTCGAAACGCTCAAGAACATTCGCGCCACAATCGGCGAATACAACTTCTCTAGCCAATATCAGCAATGTCCCATCCCCGTAGGGGGTGCCATGGTCAAGACCGACTGGTTACGCTTCTATGAGCCAGGCAGCGAACCAGAATTCAGTCATATTATCCAAAGCTGGGACACTGCGAATAAAGCTGGAGAATTGAATGATTACAGTGTATGCACCACCTGGGGAGTGGAGAACCGCCGCAAATATTACCTTCTCGATGTCTTCCGCGACCGGCTTGATTTCCCGGGGCTTAAGAAAGCTGCCGCAGACCAGCAGCGAAAGCACAATCCTACGACCGTCCTGGTTGAGGACAGGGCTTCGGGGACACAGCTGATTCAGGAACTGAAGGCCGAAGGGATGTATTTCGCAAAACCATATCTGCCGCCTTCGGGCAGCGATAAGGTGATGCGGCTTCATGCCCAGACAGCGCTCTTCGAAAGTGGGAATGTGCTTCTCCCAAAGAGTGCTCCCTGGCTGCCGGAATACCTCCGGGAACTGGCTGCATTCCCTGGCGGCAAATTCGACGATCAGGTGGATTCAACTACACAGGCACTCGAATACTTCACAAGCGTTCTGCGCAAGTTGAGTATTTACGACTTCGTTTGAGGTGAGCCAGGAAGCACGCCTGCCAAGAGTAATTCCGATGATTTCCCGCTTGGCAGGCGTTCGCCGGTAGAATCTTGGATAAGTTGCAGGGAGAGACCGTGCGCTTCTTCGTGGGAGTCACCGACTGGGATTGGTACTCGTTACACGCGAGTGCAAGTTTCGTCGACGAGGTGAATTTTTGGAGACCATCCCCCACCGCGGGGTTTGCTGCATTGCAGCCCGGCGAGCTGTTTCTCTTCAAACTCCATGCCCCGAGAAATTACATTGTTGGGGGGGCATTCTTTACGAAATTTACCTCCCTCCCCGTGAGCCTGGCATGG
The DNA here is from genome assembly GCA_049692235.1 of Acidobacteriaceae bacterium. GTDB lineage: Bacteria > Acidobacteriota > Terriglobia > Terriglobales > Acidobacteriaceae > JAKAAZ01. The sequence continues at coordinate 6,778 of JBAVOQ010000096.1, forward strand.
GAGGCATTCGGCCAGGGCAACGGAGCTCGCTCACAGGAGGAAGTTCGATCGCGTATCTCGCGATACCGGCGAACGCCCATTGCGCCGGGAGAAGACCCTACGATTGGCTGCATCCTTTTGGATGAGCCCTTCTTTTGGCCACAAGAGGAGTGGATCGACTCGTCGCCGTTTTTCAGCCTCAATATCGTTAGTGGCAAATCATATGACACCGCTTCCGAACTCGACAGTCGACTTTGGCAAGAGGTTCAGGAACGCCTTTTGCGGGTGCGAGAGAATACCGTGGATCCGGGACCAGCGCTCACAGCGGCCACCGCGGATCGGTTTGGGCCACCGCAACTGGTATATCCGCGCCTCGGACAAGGTTCATTTCGAATTCTTGTGACGGACGCCTACCAGCGACGTTGCGCAATCACGGGAGAAAAGACGCTGCCAGTGTTGCAGGCTGCCCATATTCGCCCCTATGCCCAAGAAGGACACCATGAAATCTCAAATGGCGTTTTGCTTCGCAGCGACTTGCACACACTCTTCGATCGCGGCTATTTGGGGATTGATCCGGACGACCTAAAGGTTACCGTGAGCCCCCGAATTAAGGAACAGTTCAGAAATGGCAGACATTACTATGCATTGCACGGCCAATCGCTCGCTGTGCCGGTCGATACAGCTTTTATTCCAAGCAGAGAAAACCTGATCTACCACGCTGAAAATATTTTCCGGTAGGAACCTGGCGTTGAATTTACTTATGCTTTCCCGAGGGATCGCTTGAACTCCGAAGCGCGCGATTTATCGATGCGGAAAAACTCTGTCAACAGCGCATTGAGTTCTTTCGGCTCAGGCGCGAGCCTATTTGTTTCATACACAGATCTATCAAACTGCCACTCGCCCTTTTCCTTCCACATGTAGATAAGTCCGATGTGAAATCGTTCCAGCTCAGAGGTAAACCTTTCAGGAAGCTCATCGTCCGCATCTCGCGATTCGACCACAAGGTAGGAGTAGTGTGCCCACCGTGAATGCGCTGCAGCTTCAAAAACAGACAGAAGATTCTCTGCATCAGAGAATTTTTTAACCTCAAAAGTTGTCACATCTAGAATTCTCTGATGAAGGTACTCATAGCTGTTGAGCTCGACCAGCGTGACATCGGGCCGTGTCCACTTGCCGGTTGCTCTCAGTCTTCCACGCGGGCTACCTGTGACAAGTACCTGAAAAAAGTCTCCGCCAGCCTTGTCGACGTCCTTACCCCACTCCTCCTTTAGCCAGCGCGCAAGCGGCTCATAGAGTTCAGACTCTCGACGGACATTGAGGTTTCCCCTTTTGCCCTCTCGCGGGACTTTGGCATGGATTGCAGCCCTCGCTACACTGCCCCCACGCCCTTTCCCTCGATCTAAGTATTCGCCGTCCAGCAACTCTTGTCTGATAGCCCAATATCGTTTCCGGAGCTTAGATTTTCGTTGTAAGGAAGTGTTTCCGATGAACCCTCCATCCGGAGGTACCAGTTGGAGCAATTCCTTAGCTTCACGTGACAATCTGGCCATTCCGAGCACCCTTCATAGAAAACGGTCGACCCCGTTGCATAGACCTTTAAGATATAGCGATTTCTGTTTGAGTTTCGCGTGCACGTTTGACTGCCTCGTGCAGTCGCGAGCCAAAAACTTTCTTGAACCGGAGCAGACGATCAATCAACCATCGTCGATATTCTTCAAAGGACTCGGTCGAGTCTTCGATTACGCCCCGCCTATACACAGCAATACGACACGCACGTTTGCCCTCTAAAGGCTCCCAATCCAAGGGTTCTCCAAACGATTCTTCGATCGTTGCTTTATCCGAGCGTAGGGCCTCGAGAGCAGCGAGGTTTTGGTGATGGTCGCCAAGGTCTATGTAGAGTTCCGCGCGAATCCGCCCGCCAGCCGCAAAGCTTGCGCCATATTGAAAACCACTGGTGCCAGAGCTGAACGTGTACCAATTTTGTGGTTGCCCAAGACGCGCATTGGTGAAGCGATACTTGTCGCGAAGAACATCAATCAACCGCTGAAAAAACTGCTGATACAGTGCATATTTTCCGCTAGGATCATCAATCAAGGCGCCCCTCAAGGACCTTGGCGACCATTTGTTCGGAGATGACACCATGCGGAGGTTCACAGCAGGCTTCGAGCCATCGATCTGGAGAAGTTCTATAACCACGCCAAAGTATTCGGTGGTCGCACCATCACCACGGTTGAGCCAGTCGAGTGCTTGACGGTGTTCCTCTCGAATTTCGCGCGACACCCAAATCACAACACTCGCATCGAGCCCAGCAGCGTAAGTAATCAGTTGCCCAAGATGCGTATGGTCAGTCGCTTCCAACTGATTCTCGATAATGACAAGTTTATTGCGTCCTAAATCTCGGGCGAGTATGTCAACAGAGAAGTCTCCTACGGGCTGCTCGCGACCGACGACCTGTAGTTCTAGCCCGAGCACCTCCCCGATTGTGTCGATGTTTTCGACGAGCCAAGGCGTGAAATCGATGGCTTCGTGTTTCCAGACATTCCGAAGATCGACCCGCAGCAGCTTACCAAGCTCGCAAGTACTCATTGGCGCAGTCTCCTAATTCTTCTGGCCAATCCCTAAAGATAAGCCGTATCATCTGGATAAACTCTTCCACCCGCAATCAATTCCAGGACTTTTGTGCCCAATCAAAGGCTGTCGAAACATCGTATATCCAAAGCTGGGACACTGCCAATAAAGCTGGAGAACTGAATGACCACGGCGTCTGCACCACCTGGGGAGTTCAAAAGCGGCACACGGATTATTTGTTCGACGTCCATCGCCACTGGCACAATTTCCCTGAACGTCAAAGAGTGTTCACCGAGCAGGCGCATAGCGCGCTGTGCCAGTCGGCTATGATTCCGGTGCTATAGGAGATTTTCTGCCGGAACTTCCGCAGATTCTTGCCGACCTTGAAGATTCAGGAACTTCGTTCCTTGAGGAGTCACAACCGAAACACCCCCACGGCGGAGTTGTGTGATCTCGCCTTGGCGAAGGCTCGTGAAGATCACAACTTGAAATGGCACCTTCTTTGCTAATTCCTTGCTTAAGAACGACAGAAAGCGTTCTCGATGCTTTGGGTCGGGATTCTGCTGGAGTGGCTCGTCGAGAATAACCAAGCCAGGGTGGAGCCCGCCCACCTTAACAGAGGCCTGTGCCAACGCAAGAGTATAAGCCGCGATAAGCCTTGACTGATCACTCGCCGAACCAAGAGATCGCAGTCTTTTTTGGTTCAGCATTGGCGTGTACTGCTCGTTCAGTGAAACGGCGGCAAGATTATCGGGAGATACTGCGCTGTGACCGAATGCCAATAGATAATTCGCTAAAGCCTCGGCGAACGCAAGCTTTCTCGAGGTGAAATCACTCGAGGCTGTCATTGCAAAGGTTACGCCCTTTGCTTCGCGTACCCAAGCATCAATTTCGGATTGCCAAATTTCTATGCTCGTGCCAATTTCCAGCACACGGTCGATTGATCGCTCGGTCGAAGCTAGCTCTGCTGCAGTTTGAGCGAGCGCTTCTCGAACGGTGCCAACCGCACTGGTGACGTTCATCAATGCCCGCTCGGCCTCTCGAAATTCACTACTCACAACTTCAAGTTCGGAACAGATCGTCGAAAGAGTCGCTTTCATCGACACGAGATTCCGAGAGAGCAAGTCCCGATCCCGCTTGAGTGCTTCGATATGATTCTCGATTGACTCAGATGACTGCGAATTCAAAGCGAACGTCGCCGGATCGAGATCACGGTGACAGGTAGGACATTCAATATGATCGATGCGCCCAATCCCGATGGCTTTCAGACGGAACAAATCTTCCGCTGCACTCAACCGATCTTCGAGGCTCTTTAAAAGCACCTCCGTCTGCTCTACTTGGGAGCGCGACGTTGAAGCATCTTCGCTAAGATTATGTCTCCGGCGCTTCAATTCAATCACCCGCTGCGATGCAGACACAGGCGCAGATACGTCCTCGACATCGATCGGTGCGTCGGTGAGGGACTGCCTCAATTTATCAACTTGCTCTCGCAGACCAGAGAGTCTCTTTCCCAGGTCCACATCGAAGTTGCTGGCGAGTACGTTCTTCAGAGATATCGCCTCCCATCGGCCGGTTAATTCAGATATAGAACCGAATGCAGACATCTCAATTCGCCAGCCGTATCCGATGAGGCCCGCTACTACGCGGTCGGCAAGGACGCGAGCCTTCTCCTTCAAAGCGCCTGTCATTTGGGCCGAGCGCAACTGTGCCACTCTTGCGGCTGTTGCATCGAGTCCTCCCAGGAGGTATTCGACGGCGAACTCTCCAATCTGTTGCTGGCCGTATCGGGAGACCTGCAATGATTGGATATCAGTCCAGCCTTCGTTTTGATCTATGTAAAAGAGGGGGAGTAGATTTTCTGCGTAGATCTCAGACTCACCACCTTTAAAAGTCACAGTCTTCTGATGTGGCCACCCCAACCATGCGAAGAAGAAATACTGGAACCCGCCGGTTTCATCTTGCATAGTGCGATAGCGAGCTGAGAAAACGCTGGTTCGTACCGCACCATCCTTCGCAATTTCGTCGGCGGTAATCTTGGCGCAGTCCCCCTTGATAGGTCGGGTCAGCCTAAGCCGTTTACCATCCTGATGAAGAAGGGTTATTGCGCAAGATGAGGAAACGACATCATAAGCTTTGTCGTTGAATTCGATCTCTTCTCGCACGGCGAGCGGGAAGCAACTCGGGTCGTTATCTGGTAAACCGAATACCGTCTCTCCACCTAAGCACCATGCGACTGTCGTCACACTCAAAGATTTGCCAAAAGCATTGTCGGCAGAGATGACCTGTAACCCACTCTTGAACGTAAGCTCTCCTGAAAAGCTTCCAGCTGTGGACGTGCCGAATACTTTGATTGATTCGAGCGTGGTCACCAGCCCTCCAGCATGTCATTAGTAATGACGATTTCATCCAATTCGCGGATTGCGTCGATCTCCGTAGTGAAGAGGCTATCCTTTTCCGACATATCGTACAGATCGGACAGTATGACCGATGAGATCGGCTCCGCAATTTGACCCTTTTGCTTGAACAGGCAACCGGTGGCAACTAGATAATCAATGACATTGTCGTGCATCCCATCACTTAAAAAGCCACGACGCAGCGATTGAGACGACTGGAGCGAACGCTGACGGTCCTTGCGTGAAGCGCTCCACTCACGCACTACGTCGAGAAGCCAAGGACGCATGGCAACAAATTGCAGAAGTCGGAGTTTGTTAGCAGAGATTCTCCGAAAGGCCCCCTCAATCTTCCCACTTATACGCACGCACGCAGCAATTACGAACATGCGATATTGCAGATCGTAGACTGTGGAGGGAGCGATGCGTTCGGGGTGTACATACGGAGTAGCCGATGTTCCCGCAAGCAATTCAGAAAGAATTTTGGATTCAGTTAGCATCCATACCTCCAGGACGCACCCAACCAATAGAACACTCTCCAATGAGCCGAGCTACCTCACCAGCCGCAATATCTTCCATCATCGAACCGTAGGTAGAGCCGAATTCCACATTCAATATCACGCGCGCGATTTCTTCTGCTTCGCCTAGCTCCGCCCAGGGGGTCGAAGACGCCAACATCAAGGCTGCAATTCGGGTGACGATTCGGCTCCTACTAGCTTCTAAAGTCTGATGCAGGCCAGGCATCGTCTCATTCAACTTAATATCGAACGCAAGAGACATCCGCCACTTATGTAAAAACTGGTCAACCAGACTATGGATCGCCTGAAGCTGATCTGGACGGATGTCCTTCAACAACGTCATCTTTTCGTCAAATGTTTTCGGGTTCTCGATCAATATGGTCTTGGCAGTATCCTGCACTGATTGATAGAAAATCTTTTGCTGCGCACGAACCAACGTCAGTTCATCTACTGACCAACGGTTCGCTAATTCGGTAGGGCCGATGATTGCTACCGTCGCATCAGCATCCACGTAGCGGAGTTTGCTGAACTGCTTATATTCCAGAAACGCTGTGTGAATTGGACCAACTACCCGATGGCTCTCGAACCAATTCAGCACCAGAACGACGTGAACCAACTTCTTGCCAATAGGCAGGATTGTCGCCATTTCAGGGTTCTCGCAGCATGTCAGGACGGTTTTCTTGAACTCCAACTCAAGTATGCGTCGCAAATCGCTCCTGAATTTGTCAATGATGGCTTTTTCAAGACTGCGCGTCTGCCGGTAGGTCTTTAATTCCGGACCATAGCAGCAGTAGCCATGGGTGCCCACGTGGGAAAATCCATCGAGGCCCGCATCGCCATATATGGCTTGGAGGGAATCGTTTGGAAGCTAAGCATTACACTCTGTAGGCGTGCGCAAACCTCTGCCTGGAACGCATTCCCGGTCAGCGAAGCCAGCGTGGTCGCGTACGCGTCGATATTCGACATCAAAGCAGTCAGTGCCTCAAAGAGTGTGCAATCCGTACGCAAGATTCTAACACCCGTTAGCTGTCCGGGTATGGTTAAGCGATTGCGACATCTGCACTTATGCGCAAAGTTGCGCAGGCCGTTTCGCTTGATCGTGCTCCCGCAGTTCTTTGACGCTCTGGGATGCCTTGCACGAGCCAATCCCAAGCTCGAAATGTTCGCCATTTATTCGCCCTTCTAGAATCAGCATACATGTTGTTCAGAGTGGTGAATCTAGACTTTCTAATCAAATTAGGTGTAGCCTGTAGGTTACGGTGAGAGCGCGTGGTCGAAATCCATCCACAAAGGATTCAGGGTAATTGGCGTAGCGGCTATGCGCTCGACTTCCACACCACGAGCAGCATTCCGATTGGTGAAAACGCTTATGGGCACATGCAATTCGACACGGTGCGACCACCTGTTGCAGAGCTGCTCTTCAGACTGAAATACCGCAGCGACGAATCGGTGGTCGCAGAAATCTCCGCGGTCGCTGCGGCATTCTTGGGGCAGCAAGGCAAGCGATTCGACCTTCTCGTCCCGGTACCCCCCTCAGCTACTCGCCGTTTGCAGCCTGTCGTCCTCCTTGCTAAAGCAATCGGAGTGGCGATCAAAGTTCCTGTCGCATTCTGTATCACCACAACCCGAGCTACTAATCAACTCAAGAATGTCATCGATCCAGATGAACGTGCCGCAGCGCTTACCGGCCTCTATGCCGTGGACGGCAAACAGACTCGGGGGAAAACGATTCTCCTCTTTGACGATCTCTTTCGTTCCGGCTCAACTCTCAAAGCGATCACCTCGGTGTTACTGGCAGAAGGTTCCGCCGCGCATGTAGAAGTACTCACCGTTACTCGGACCAGGAGCAATCAATGAATACGATATTCATCGGCGGTTCCCGCCACATCTCGCGTCTTCCGGCTGAGATAAAAGATCGTTTGAATAAGGTCATCGATAACCGGCACTGCGTCCTAGTCGGGGATGCTAACGGTGCCGACAAGGCAATTCAAAAACATTTTGCAGATGCTTCTTATGACAAAGTTTCGGTTTTCTGTACCGGTGAGCACGTTCGGAATAATCTCGGCCATTGGCCGACCCATAACGTTGAACCTCCTCATGGAGCTAAAGGTTTCCAGTTCTATGCCGCGAAAGATCGGGAAATGGCTACCAAGGCCGATTTCGGTCTCATGATATGGGACGGAAAGAGTCCTGGCACACTTTTGAATGTCCTCCGGCTTGCTAAGGCTGGAAAGATTTCCGTTTTATACAACGCACCCGAGAAGAGGGCAATCAACATAGCGCCTTCTTCGTGGGAGAGCTTCCTATCTCATTGCAGCGATGACTTGAGAAGTGATCTCAAAGCCCGCGCTACTCCTGAAGAATGGGAACCCGTAAAGAAGATCGACCAAAGTGAACTATTTACCAGCGCCGAGCAAAACTCCGTCGAGGGTGACAACATATCTAATGATATTTCGGAGACTGAACTCGGGGCAGCGATCAATAGCGCTCTGGCGACGAGCGATCCTGCCAAATTTGTCGATGCACTCGGCGCCTATGCCAGACGGCACGGTATGACTCAAATTGCACGGAAAACTGGACTCGCACGAGAGAGCTTATATCGCGCCTTATCCTCTGGTGGGAATCCAGAATTTTCAACAGTGCTTCGTGTTGTATCCGCGATCGGCTTCAGACTGGAAGCAAGCAAGATAGCACCTGAGAGCAAAACCGTCTCGGGGAACCTCCCTGCTGTTTAGTCCATCCTGCTTGATTTTGAGGGGAGATGGGAGCCAGGCGATATGGTGAGCATTGGGATTAAGACCGCGAGGTCGGCCTGTCGGAAATAGCCTTTACGGACAAAGCACAACCCCTTTTCCCCCCTTGAGGATGACTGACCATCAAGGAAAATCCTTTGACATAGGACGGCATTATGATCCGAAACAGCGACCGTTCAATTTCGAATGAAGCAATCGGGCGGAGACTAAACAACAGTATCCATTGATTCTGTGCTAAGCCTTTTCGACTTGACTGTTCGCTTGACTAGAGCGGTACTGTCGATGTGGCAACTGCTTCGTGGAGCCAGGGGGTCAGCCGTCAGAACTGCTCGGCGAAACTGACTGAACTTGAGACCTTGTCTGGGCCTGAGCTTCGTCAGGTTTGGTCGGACTTAACCAGGAATTCCAAGATTTCTGGCCTGCGCCGGGAGCTGATGATTCCGCTCCTTGCCTACAAGATTCAGGAGCGAGTCTACGGGGGGCTGCCACTGAAAGTAGCTCGCGAGCTCCGTAAAATCGGGGGATCTTTGCGGTCTGGCAACAAAATCAAGAGACCCAGCCACAATCGGTTTCAGCCTGGCACCCGTCTAATCCGCCAATGGGGCGGCGAAACCCATGAGGTCACTCTCAATTCGGATGGATATGAATACCGCGGTGAGCTCTTCTCGAATCTCTCTGAAATCGCGCGCAAGATTACCGGAGTACGACGCTCGGGCCCAGCGTTTTTTGGAACCAAAATCGCAACTCCACGGAAGCCCAAGCCGTGACGATTGCCACTCGATCCAGGATTCGGTGTGCCATCTATACCAGAAAGTCGTCCGAGGAAGGCTTAGAGCAGTCCTTTAATTCCCTACACGCCCAACGAGAAGCCTGCGAAGCCTACATCGCGAGCCAGCGCCATGAGGGATGGCACGCAGTCCTAAGCAAATACGATGACGGAGCTTTCTCGGGCGGCAATATGGAACGGCCGGCTCTGCAGCGATTGCTTGCAGATATTGCTGCCAAAAAGGTCGATACCGTTGTTGTCTACAAGGTGGACCGGCTCACCCGCTCGCTTGCCGACTTTGCCAAGATCGTCGAAGCCTTCGATTCCCAGGGAGCCAGTTTCGTTTCCGTCACGCAGCAGTTCAACAGTATCCCTCCGGGCAAGACCATTCTTTCCGTGGGGTTTTGAAGATGATTGACTGAAGGCATGAGTGAATATCCCGTTCCAGTCGTTGATCGTCGTCCTCGTCGCAGCCGCGCGGAGGTGGCG
>JBAVOQ010000097.1:0-21547 GCA_049692235.1 Acidobacteriaceae bacterium
GGACGATAGCGAGAAACGGTATTTGTTTCATTTCTTTCTCCACGATTCTTTCTCCATGAATGAGTTTCGCGACTCAAAACTCAACTTCTTATTTCGCCTGCGCTAGCTTCGTAACCACTGCGGCAACTTTCTCGAGTGTCTCGTTCCAGCCCTCCAGTTGACCGCTATTTTTCGCGCTCTCCATGGGTTCATTTCCAGTGTGGGTGAGTCTCGTCTGGCCGTTTCCGAGATCCTCAAAGAGGGTCACGTCGTACGCATCTTCTATGGCCTCATGTTCTATTCCTAATTCCGCAGGGTCAACCTTGTTTCCCTTCGAGTCGGAAAAGTACATGGAGGAAACGATCTTCTCGTGCAGAACAATCTCGTGGTATTCAACCGCATTCCAGAACTCCTGCCCATCCGGCGTTCTCATGCAGCAGAGAAACTTTCCTCCCACGCGAAAATCCATCTTGCAAACCGGCGCAGTAAAGCCCTTCGGTCCCCACCACTGCATGATGTACTTCGGGTCTGTCCACGCCTTCCAAACCAACTCGCGTGGGGCATCAAAAACTCTCGTGATCGTCATGCGCTCTGTCTCATCAACCTTGCTTTTTTCCATCTCTCTCCTCTTTCTTCATTTGATGTACAACCGCATCCAGCTTGTCGAAACTCTCTTCCCAGAATCGGCGATAGCTGAAAGCCCAGTCGCTGACTGTCTTGATCGCCTCTGGCCTCAGCGTGCACACACTCTCTCGTCCACGCTTCGTCTTGATCACAATCCGCGCCCGCACCAGATAGGCAACATGCTTTGAAATCATCTGCTGCGACAGCGCAAACGGCTCCGTCAATCCATGCACCGAGACTGGCCCAAGTGCGAGCCGTTCGATCATCGCCCGCCGCGTCGGATCGGATAACGCCGCGAATGTTGTATCCAATCTATCCACAACCCTATGGTAGTGGATTTTCATCGAGTGTCAAGACCCAATTTGCCGGGCGCTCATTCAAACCTTCTTTTTTTTGCTTGAGTGGGGGAGAAAAAGACCATTCATCCTCGAAACAGCACTGTCATCATGAGAAATTGCACTGTCATCCTGAGCGCAGCGAAGGATCTCCGCATTCGATTTCCACGGTGCCCCATGCAAGCCGTCCTTTGGCTTGAGTGGGATTGGAAAAATCCAGAGTGCCCCGTCCTGCCTCTGCCAGTGCGGGATAAGAAGATTGTCATTCCGAGCACGGTGCCCCATTCAAGCCGTCCTTTGGCTTGAGTGGGATTGGAAAGATCTGGGCGCCCAGTCCTGCCTCTGCCAGTGCGGGATAAGAAGATTGTCATTCCGAGCTCCGGCTGGCCCAGGGCCGATTAGCCTCGCCCATCGACTGTCAGCGATCAAGTCCCTTCGCCGAAACTTCGGACCCAGATGGTTCGCGGAACGCTTCTACAGAAATGCGCTCGTATCGGACCTCCAGCACGGTCAGGGTTTCCTTGCCGCCCGGCGCATAAAGAACAACTTCGTCATTCCCGGCGGCTCTCATCAATGCGCGCCCCAGGGGAGAAGCCCAACTGATGTGGTTGCGGTCCAGATCGACTTCGTCCGTGCCGACGATGCTCACCACGCGCTCTGCCCCTGCGGCATTCGCATAGCGCACGGTGGCTCCAAAGAACGCTCTCGTCGCCCGCTGCCCCATTCTCGGAGCTTCCGGATCGACCACCTCCGCGGCTTCGATTCGCTTCGTCAAGAAGCGAATCCGTCCATCGATCTGCCGCAGTCGTCGCTTGCCGTACTGATAGTCGGCGTTTTCACTGCGATCGCCATTCCCCGCGGCCCACGCCACCACATCCACCACCGCCGGACGATCCTTGGTCAGCAAAAAATGGCGCTCCTCTTTCAGGCGCTCCAGCCCACCCGGAGTAATGTAGTTTGTACCGTGGTTCGCCGCCGGCTCCTCCGCTTTCGGTCTTCTCGTAAACCCTTTTCGCATCCACCGGCCCTCTCGTGCGCAACTTCAGCTCTCCGCGTCTATCCATCCTAATCCAGCCATCACTTCCAATCGGCACCGGCAAGCCGGCTCGTCGACAGCAACCCTCGAACGGCGACAAGCGCGTTTATCGGTAGCTGCCCCCAGATTCTCTCGACCTGCTAAAATTTTGGGGCGAGGCGGCATGTCATGGCTGAAGCACAGGCTCGAGAGGACGAAACCGACGAGATGACAAAAGGAACAGAAGGCGCTTCGAAGGAAGTAACGCCGGAAGAATTCATCACCGCTACGCCACTTTACGTCGAGATCCCAATCTATTTCTCCCCGCCGTCGCAAATCAGCTTCCATTGCTGGAACAAGACGTGTGCCAAAGAGACCACCTGGTTCCGAGTCTATGGTGAAACCACACTTGGCAACGGGCAGGACGGGGGCCAAATCCCCGATTACAGCCTGAAATCATGCGCATACAAATGCTTCAAATGTAGTGACTCTGTTCTGACCGTTGTTTATAAAGAAATCAAGAGGGATAAGGTCCAAGTAAGACCTCGACTGGGGAGCGGAATATCCAACACGCCGCCGACACCTCCGACCATGGTCGAAGTCGTCGCACAGGTGATGAAGATTGGGCAGTTCCCTGAACCGACAGTGGACTTGCCAAGGGGATTAGAAAAGAATCTCGGGAACGAGGCCGCTAGGTTTTACCGACGCGCACTGATCTGCAGGAATAATGGATTCGGTTTGGGCGCGGTCACCTACATGCGGCGTGTCGTAGAGGATAAGACTAACGAGCTGATTGAACTTGCAGCCAAATACGCCGAGTCGTACGAAATGGACGAAGCAACAATCAAAGCCATTCGAGCAGCTGCAGACTCGACGGTTTACACGACCTACGATCAAAAGCTGAAGTACGCCAGTGGGGTGTTTCCTAGCACGCTAATGGTCGAAAGCTACAATCCTCTCGCTATACTCTATGGGTTGGTGAGCGAGGCTATTCATAGCCTTAGCGAAGAGAAGTGCATAGTCGTTGCTGACGAAACCGCCGCTGTCTTCGACTATGTGTTCGGTAAGTTACGCGCGGATGTTACAGACAGAGCTGAATTTGTAGGGCGAATGAAGCGGCTGTCCCAGCCAAAGGGGTCAACACCGAAACCATCGACTGAGATTCAATCACCCTCCGTGTAATTGGTCAAACGGCTCTACAGGCTGTCATTGGACGATAGGTCCTGAGAAGTCGGCTTGCGTTGACTTATCACCGTCTGTCCCCGCGTCCCGCACCTCAGACCTCGCCTAATTCCAACCCTCCGTCGCCCGTTCGCGCCCGCAACACCACCTTCAGATGACGTTCTTTCCCGCCAGCCCGAAATGCTTGGCCGCGGCCAGCAGATGGGCGTCATTGGAATACACTGTGCGGAAACCGGATTCGGCCGCCGTCGCCAGATGGACGGCATCGGCGGCACGCAGAAACACGGTTGCCGGCAGCTTCTCGTAAACCTTGCGGATGCGGGAAAGGATGTCCTCACTTTGCGGAATCCATCGGAAAGCGCCGGCTTCGATGTGCGCCTCCAACTGGCCAACCAGCGCGGCATAGGAGGCCGCCCGGATCGCGCCTTCGCGCAGCTTGCGATGGAACGCGGCAATCGTTTCCGCCTGCCCATGGGCTGCACAGGCCAGGTGGTCGGTGGCCGCCAGCGCGCGCACCGCATCCGCGCCCGGATCCTGATAATAGAGCCGGACCAGATAGCTGCTATCGAAGTAGATCACCGCACTTCCCGGTCCCGGTCCTCGCCGATGGTTTCGGTCGAATCGGTTCCGCCGTGCAGGCGCGTGCGTTCACGAAGGAAGGCCCGCGTATACGTGGGATCGGCAAAAAATGGCTGTGGCGGCACCGGCGACGCCGCAACAATCCTGGCGATCAGCCGTCCGCGTTCGGTCACAAGAACCTCTCCGGCCTGCGCCTGCCGTACCCATCGCCCGGTGGCCTGATGAAGTTCGCGGATCGTGATCGTCTTCATGTGTCACATAGTGTCACATCGCCGGATCCGTGGCAAGGCTTCCCTCCCGGCCAGCCGTGTTCGCAGCTTGCCGCGTGCCTCAAAGCCTGCCCTGAGCGAGCCGCAGGCCAGTCGAATGGGTCTCGCACCTTAGACCTGGGATGGATTCAACTCGTCGGCCATCACCGTGCGAAAAAAGGGGCCCAACCTGGCACTGTATTGAGGCCAAAATCGCTAGAATGGAAATAGAGGCCGGTATGCGTCTAGGTCTCTCTTTGGCACACCACGTGCGTTTTTTTCGCAAGAAATCGGCAAATTTCTCTGGATTTGGCCGCCAAAAACCTTCTTGGCCATGTAGAATCAGCAGCTTAGCTCATTGCGAGCCTCTGCATAATCCTTCAACTTCTACGTATAATCCTTCAACTATCCTGCATAATCATTCAACTATTCAACATAATCCTTCAACAATTGGCTTCGGTGCCCCATTCAAGCCCACCCTGAGCGAAGTCGAACGGGTTGGCTTGAGTGGGTCTGGCAGACTATCCCCGAGCCCGCTCAATGGCTCGCACCACGGCCTTGGCCTTGTTGACGCTCTCCTCGAACTCTTTCTCCGGAACAGAATCCGCAACAATCCCGCTTCCCGCCTGGATGTGCCCCTGCCGCCCCCGCATCAACAGGCTCCGAATTGCGATGCAGGAATCGAAATTCCCCGAGAAATCCGCATAGAAAACGCTGCCGCCATAGACGCCCCGCCGCGCCGGTTCCAGCTCTTCGATAATCTCCATCGCCCGCACTTTCGGCGCACCGGTCAGCGTGCCTGCCGGAAAGCAAGACCGAAACGCATCCACTGCCGACAATTCATGCCGCAGCTTCCCCTGCAGCGCGCTCACCAAATGCATCACGTGGGAGTAGCGCTCGACGAACATCAAATCCTTCACTTGCACAGAACCATATTCACTCACCCGGCCCACATCGTTGCGGCCCAAATCCACCAGCATCACATGCTCCGCCGTTTCCTTTTCATCGGCGCGCAACTCAGCCTCGATGCGGCGATCGTCCACTTCGTCCACGCCGCGCGGCCGCGTGCCCGCAATCGGACGATACTCCACCGTGCGCCCATGCACCCGCACCAGCAGCTCCGGTGACGAGCCCGCCAGGCTCGTATCCCCCGGTCGCCGCAATCCCATCCGCAGAAAATACATGTACGGCGAAGGGTTCACAATCCGCAGCGCGCGATAGATGGAAAACGGATCGACTCCCGGCTCCACATCGAACCGCTGCGACAGCACCGCCTGAAAAATATCCCCCGCCGCAATGTAATCCTTGATGCGTTCCACCCCGGCCAGAAAATCCTTCTTGCGCGTGCGCGGTTTCAACTGCAGCTTTCCGCTTGCGGTGTGCCGCGTCTGCTTCGGCAACGGCTTCCCCAGTCGACGCTCCAGATCATGCAACCGTCGCACCGCGTTCGCATACGCCGTTTGCGGCTTGTGGCGCTGCAGATCGGCGGTCGCAATCAACAGGATCTCCTGCTTCACGTGGTCGAACGCCAGCACCGTATCGAAAAACATCAGGCAGGCTTCCGGCATGCCCAATTCATCTTTGGCCGTCTCCGGCAGCTTTTCAATCAGCCGCACCGCATCGTAGGAGAAAAATCCCACCGCCCCCGCGGTAAACGGCGGCAATCCCGGCAACCTCGCCGGAGCGTGCCCCGCCAGCGAATCGCGCAGCAACTCAAACACATCCCCCTCGCTGGTTTCAGCCTTGTCTCCTGTATAGGTCGTAATCTGGTCGCCGTGCGCGATGATCTTCTTATAGGGACGGATCCCCATAAACGTGTATCTTCCAACATTTTCACCGCCTTCCACGCTCTCCAGCAGGAAGGCTTCAGGCTCCCCATACGCAACCCGAAGAAAGGCCGAAACCGGCGTTTCCAGGTCGGCGGTCCAGGACTTGCAAATGGGCACCAGGTCATGGCTGCGCGCCAGACGCTGAAATTCAGACAAAGTCGGTGTAATGGCAGAGTGAGTCGACATAAATCAACGCCAATCGTACACGGTTCAGAGCTAGAAGCGTATCAGGATTTTTTAGATGCGCGCCAACACCGTCTGGAACCTACTCCGGCCTACATCATTGATCACAGGATAGATTCGCCCTCGCCCGCGGATTCACGGCTGTTCTGCATCGCTATCGTCCAAACTGACGCAAATGATGATCTGCATGCAGGTAGCCCCACCGTAACCAGTCATCGCGGTTCATGTCTCCAAAAAAAGGATGCGGCACGCACGGCTCCGGCAGGGCTCGACAAAATTCGTCCACTACGGAGAGCAGCCCCGCGCGGTCGCTCTCAAACTCCACCGGTCGCGTACCGTCCATATCCTGCGCCACTTCCGGCGCGGACTTGAATCCATGTCGCCACTCCATCGGCACTTGCAGTGCAATCCACTTCATGGTTGCGCGCGGTATCGGAACCTGGACCATGGCGACCTTCTTTTCCCCCAAAGCCACCCAAAAGCCGTCGCGGAGATGACAAATCATCTGGTCGACAGACATCAATCCCCACCGAGCGGCGTCTTCCGCAGTCAAACTTTCTATCCGCATTCGAATTTCGCCTTGCACCGCCGCATCCCGCAACGTCTTCATCACACGCCTCGAATGTCCAGTGTAAGACGAAAATATCCAGCGCTGGACGCTGCTGCGCCTCTACCGGTTCAGCCGGGCGAGTCAGTATTCAAAATCCAGAGAGAATTGAATTCTTCGAGGGTCCGCAACCTGGATCGGCCGTTCGAACTGCGAATCGGGACTTGCTCCCGATCCATAGACCGGATTGATGAGTTCGACATTCTGCTTGTTGAGCAGGTTGAAGGATTCGGCCACGATGTCGAGATGGCCGCGCCACATAGGAACCATCTTGAGGATGCGGAGATCGAGGTTCACATTGGGCGGCGTTTGCAGGCTGTTGCGAGCCAGCGCCAATGGGCGCACGGCAAAGGGGTAAATATGTTCCAGGTTGCTGTCCACGCCGGTGAGCGGGTTGGCTCGAAAACCGCTATCCACCGACAGAATGGGAGCAAATTCCAATCCGTAGAGAGCTTGTAAAACCGAGTTGGAGGCGCCTCCTTTGGCGGCGTCCTGGGGGTCGTCGAGGTCGGGCCCGAGCACCCATAGTCCGCTCAGCACGAAGCGATGCCGCTGGTCTTCCAGCGAAAGCGCGCGCTCGTCCGTGAGCGCATAGGGATTCTGCGGCTGCTCAGTATCGTAGGAAGCGTCGTCGATGGTCTTGGAGAAGGTGTAGCCGGCCATCAGCTCAAATTGTTCGTTGAATTGCCGGTTCAGCGTCACGGTTATGCCGTTGTAGTTTGAAGTGGCCTCGGTTTGGAACTGGTTGATGGCGTCATACGCTGGGTTCAGGCGCGCCGGAGAAAAAACCGGACGGCCGATCTGCTGGGCGGTCGGCGCCGAAATGCCAAGGCTCACCGCATTTGCCGACGTGAGCGTCACTGGGGGCGGTAGATTGGAGTTGACGCTGCGTCCCATCTTGACGCCCCGAACGAAGCGATACTCGCCACTGACCGTCCACTGGGCCGGAAGCTGCCGCTCCATGCCGAAGGATGCGGTCTCGCTATATGGATTGGCCAGGTTTGGCTGCGCTCCCCAAACACTGGGCGCAATGCCAGGATGTGGCGCAGCGAAGAAAGATCCCGACTGATAGAGAGTTGCGGCGTCCGCGCCCTCCGCGATCTGCTGCATACTGCGGGTGCCATCGAACTCCTCGATGCGGTTGATGGTGGAGAGCAAATAGCGATCGAAGAAGATTCCCAATCCTCCGCGAACGACCCAGTTCTTGTTCGGCGACCAGGCAAAGCCAAGTCGCGGGCTTAGATTGTCGGCGTCTTGCGGAAGCGAAGCCGGCAAGCGGTTGTATTCATAGCGGAGGCCATAGTCCAGCGCGAGACTTCGGAAGGGAGTCCAGTGGTCCTGAACGTAGGCCGCGCCGCGAAACTCGGCAAAATTCGTATTGGGATCGCTCCGGAGCGCGGGGACGGTGCGCAAGAGTTTTGCCAGAGCCACGGCGATGCCCATGCCCACAAACCAGGTGGTGATGTTGAGTTCCGTATCGTTCGCCGGCACAACATTTTTGTCCCAATGGTCGAAGCACTCCGCGAGAGGAGTGAGCGTGACCAGGATCAGGACAAGGCCAGCCGCGAGTTGGAAAATGCGCCGCACCACTGATCCGAGAATAGCCGGGCGCGAGCGCCTGCTGCAAGGGTGCGAAACGAAGGCAACGGCCTGACACTAGCAAATGAATGACGAGGGAAAATCGCCATGGCTTGAGTGCAACGGCCGACACCTGCACAACATCGTGACAGAAAACCCACTCGCACCAAACTATTTTTTGTAGAGGTTGGAGTACAGCTTTTTTGTCACACCGTAGCAATCGCAGGCCGCCGCTTCCAATTCCCGGCGATGGCGGGCGATCAGGTGTGCATCATGCATTACTGCTATGGGAATATGGGATAGACGACATATTTCGCCGCGCTTGCATCTACTCCCATGTAGAGAAATTTCAGCATCACTGGTCTAAGGAGCGAACTCCATATCTGGCGACTCGCGCAACACCGAGCGTCCTCTCCAGCGCCTGGGGGAGGGGTCTGTGAAGGAATCGAACATCATTGCAGACCTTCAGGCGAGGCTGTCGGATGTCAGTGAGGCGCTGCGACGCGCCGAGGGGCGAGCGACGCCCGGACTGCTGGCGCTGGAACTGATGCACGAGATCAGAAATCCGCTGGAAGCGGTCGGCAATCTCACCTACCTTGCGATGGAAGAAGCGGACGATGGCGAAGCTGTCCGCGCCTACCTGCGGCGTATCGAAGAGCAGTTGGCGACGTTGAATCATATTGCGAGCCAGACGCTGGGATTTGCGCGAACAACAAATTCTCCGCAACAAGTTCGGTTGGCGACGCTGGCGGAAGCGGCGCTGCGCATTCATCAAAGCACGATGAAAGCCAAGCAAATCCGCGTGGTGAAAGACCTTCCGCAGGAAGTGACGGCGCAGGTCTACACAACGGAAATGCTGCAGGTGATGTCGAACCTGATTGTGAATTCGCTCGATGCGTTGCCGCCGGATGGGACGCTGTGGATGCGCTTGCGGCGACGCAACCGCGAGATTCACATCGTGATTGCGGACAATGGACACGGCATTCCGGCGGAGCACATCGATCGAATTTTTGAGCCGTTCTTCACGACCAAAAAGATTGGCACCGGATTAGGGCTGGCGTTGTCGAAAAGAATTGTCGAGCGCAACCAGGGCAGGATCTCGCTGCGGAGCAGTGTACGACCTGGGAAAAGCGGTACAACCTTCAGAATTTCTCTGCCCATTCCGGCCTAAAAAAACGGTAGTTGCCTTAGCAACCAAAAATGCCATTTTTCGCGCATTTAGTTGCTATGGCAACTACTTTTTTGCAGCGAAAATAGTGCAAAATCGAGCTTCATTCGCACCGTATATGGTGCAATTTGGGGTTTCGCCGGGCTCCTGGGAGCCGGGGCAGCGGCAAGGGAGCGGAGGGGAATTTTCTTGTTTTCAGGGTTGGCCTCTGCTTTACTGCCAACCAAATGGAAACCGCAGAGGAATATCTCACTCGATGGCGGCAGGCCGGGCTGCTGGATGACAATGCCGTGGCTTCGATCCGCGCGTACGAACAGGAGCATACGAAGCCCCGGGGCCACCAATGGCAGGTGCTGCTGGCGCTGATGCTGGGCGGAATCCTGCTGGGCGCGGGCGTGCTGCTGTTTGTGGCAGCGCACTGGGATATGGTTTCTCCGGGTGTGCGGCTGACGATGGTGCTGGCCATGCTGGTGTTTTTCCATGGCAGCGGGTGGCTGGCGCAGGGGAGGTTTGCCGGACTGGCGACGGCGATGCACGCCGTGGGCACGGTTTCCGCAGGCGCGGCAATTGCGCTGGTGGGGCAGATCTTCAACATGCAGGAACACTGGCCGGCGGCGATCCTGCTGTGGGCCTTGTGCGCGGCGGCGGGATGGATCCTGTTACGCGATCAATTTCAGCAAACCCTGACGCTGCTGCTGGTGCCGGCGTGGATTGTGTCCGAATGGAGCTATCGAACCGGGCCGTTTAGCCACGCTGACGTTTTTATCTGCCGCATGCTGGCCGTAATTGGGGCGGTGTACGTGACCGCCTTCCTCTTCTCCCGCAAGCGAATTGTGTTTGGCGTCTTGTTCGCTGTGGGCGCGGTGTTGCTGCCGATCTCGATCATCACCCTTGCGTCGTTGGGATGGCAAGAAAACTACTTTCAGCAGCCGTCAGTTCCCTTCACTTACCAGTGGTTGGCGATGGGCGTGATGCTGCTGGCGATTCTGTTCGGAGCGTGGATGGATCGACGCAGCCTTGTGCCCAGTTCGATTACAGCCTTTCTCGCGTTCGTGCTGCCGTGGACGCAGCGGGTGACTCCGGCGCATGGAATTGGACGCACCTTGATGCACTCGGAAACCGGGTTGGTGGCGTATGCGCTGGTGGGCGCGACCGCGGTGGCGTTTGTGTGGTGGGGCGTACGCACGCAGGCGAGGGCACTGGTGAATCTCGGCATGGTGTTGTTTGCGATGACGGTGGCGTGGTTCTATTTCTCCAACGTGATGGGAAAGCTGGGGCGCTCGCTGGGACTGATCGTGCTGGGGGTGTTGTTTCTGGCGGGAGGCTGGGCGCTGGAAGTGACGCGGCGCAAGCTGGTGCGCGGACTGGATGGAGGCGCGGCATGAAAAGCAAACAGGCTGCGTGGCTGCTGCTGGGGATTCAACTGGTGCTGGTGCTGAGCGTGGCGGGCAAGTATTGGTATGAGCGCAAAACCTGCCCGCGTGTATGGGTGGAGACGGCACAATACGATCCCAACATGCCATTGCGGGGACGATACCTGGGATTGCAATTGACGGTGAATGCATGTTCCCTGCCGCGCGACAAGGCACAGTTCTCCCCAGGGTTTGCCTACCCCGGCGGACATTCGCTCGGGGCCTGGACCTGGAATGTAGTGCTGGTGGCGCAGGATGGACATTTGGTCCCGCGCGTGGTCGATCCCGAGGCGGTTCCGGAGGGGGTGGAACGGTTGACGCTGCGGGAGAAGCAGCCGTGCGACAGCGCTCCTGTTGCGCAGGGGACAACCTTTTACATTCCGGATACGGCGAGGGGGCCGTTCCCGCTGGTGAAGGGCGAGACGTTGTGGGTGGAAGTGACGGTGCCTCCGAGCGGACCTCCTCGACCGATACAGTTGGCGGTGTCGAGTGCGGCGGGATGGCAGCCGCTAAAGTTTGAATGAAAGAGGTTTTTCACTAGCGGCGAAGGCACGTTGCGTCCCAACGACCGCGTTGCTGGTGAGAGAACCAGAGATATTAACGATTTGGTAACGGGGATTGCGCGGATATTATTGGAAAGATTAGGATTGCTTGTTGCACATGACAGTCACTGAAGTCAGCAATGTAATAAAGGACTTGACTGGGACTTGGCGTTGTGTCATCAATCTTGCATCTATAATAATGGGTAGGGCCTGTGGAATCGTGAGTGCCTGTGGGTAAAAAACCAGACAGCATCTGGGAGGTTCAGTGCTGGGACAACCGCAAGGTAGTTCTTCATCGAAGTACTCTCAAGGCGCACGTTCTCCGTTTTCATCTCGATTCGGCTTTCGTCGTGGATGCACTCAAGCGAAACTTACATCAGCCGATATGTGTCATTGACAACAGGAAACATGGAACGGTTAACGCAATCTACGACATTCCAAGCGGGGGACACCCATACCTTCTTGTCAGTATCAAATTTCAAAAACTGATGAAAAAGTTGGCGCGCAAGCCAAACTTTATAAAGACGTTTTATGGAGTGAGCAAAATCCCCGAAGGGCCGCTTTTGAGGGGGAAGAGACCATGATCGATAATTTGCACTATGACAAAGATACTGAGGTTGCCTACGTCGATGTTTGTCCTAATCCCCCGGAGGGTGTTCGCATCGACGTAGTGGATGTCACGCAGGAATTGGGTCTCAAAACTCAGGTTCTTGCTCGCGTAGATGAAAACGGCGAGTTGCTCGGCCTCGTCATTCAGGACTATCCGGCTTTTAAGAGGGAGCTGCGTCGAAAGTACCTAGCTTTCGCCGTGGAGAAAATCATCGAACTGATTGTCAGTAAGGTTAGGGATGTGGTGTATTCAACGGACTGTACGGGGCAGTCCCGCCTTCCTGCGCGTGTGCATGCTTAAGAAGTTCCGTGAACCTCCGCACATACACAGTAATGCCCCCACTGTGTTGCGTGGTTTTTGAAGAAGGTCGAGAATCGCGGCCCCACAATCTCGCTGGATTTTATGTCCTATGTCTTCTGCCGTATTCATCAGACGCTGCATCACGCCAGCAGTTAAAGCCGGGCTTAATGACCACTCTTGGGAAATTTCCGAATTGGCCAATCTCATGTGACAGGCTACAGCTTCTAATGAGTAGGTATCGACGCACCGATATATACTCTAAAAACGAGGAGACAAGAGATGTCAGATAACTTGCATAGTTCCTTGCCGATTGAATATCAATTGCAATACGGGACTGCCTGCGGGAATTTGAACGAGCCGAATCCCGTGAGCTATCCCACTCTCAACGGATTCTGTGGCATTCATGGTGTTCTCTCCCAAAAAGATCTCCTCGGCGCGCTGTGGATCAATCCCAGCCCGCTCGTTATAAATGGCCTTGATCCGCTCGTGATCGGCCTGAATCGAGGCTAATCGTTCTTTGAGTGTCTTCTCGAAGAACTGCGCCGGAACCGGCGAAGTGAACGAAACTCCGTGGAGCATGAAAGTTGCTTGGGGGCAAGTGAAGCGATGCTCACCCGCTAAGTAGATGACTGTGCCAATTGAGTCTACATTTCCCACATTGTGGGTGGTGAGATCAATCGGAAGTCCGCGAAGCACATTGTAGATCGTGATTCCGAGCGCAACAATTCCTCCGGGCGTAGACACGAGCAAGTGGATGTCGCGAAATCCCTGATTTACCAAACCAGTGACCGCGTTGAGCAGTGACTCAGCGGTTTGCGGGACCACCTCGGCGGTAAATGAAATAAACGCCGGTGGACGCACCACTTGGCCGAGCGGCAGTTGAATCGCTGGCGGAGTTGTCATATTGCGATGAATCGTAATCCTAACAGCAGATAATTTCAAATTGCCGAATTACCAAGGTGATGCGTGTGCTTGCCGGAGGTGAGGGGGCGGGCCTATACTTCGAAGGTTTGGCCGAAATAGGGCATGCGGAACCGAGGGAAAGCAGCCTGGGCGCAGCCTGTCGGGTCGCCTTTTTCCCACGTCTCGGAGACGAGACGTGGGGCACCCAGACCCAAGATATTCGGCAAGCAGAAGCGGAGTTGTATATGGCAACGTTGGCAATTGAGCAGGAAATGAATCCATGGGAAGCGCAGGCGGCCCGATTTGATTTTGCGGCAAAGAAGCTGAACCTTGAAGACGACTTGTGGAAGGTGTTGCGGTCGCCGAGCCGGGAGATTATTGTGCATTTTCCGGTATTGATGGATGACGGGCACGTGGAGTTGATGACGGGATTCCGGGTGCATCACTCGCTGGCGCGGGGGCCGGCCAAGGGCGGGATTCGCTATGCTCCGGACGTGACGCTGGACGAGGTGCGGGCGCTGGCGAGCTGGATGACGTGGAAGTGCGCGGTGGTGGATATTCCGTTTGGCGGGGCGAAGGGCGGAGTGATCTGCGACCCGAAGAAGATGTCGCGGGGCGAGCTGGAGCGGATGACGCGGCGGTACACGTCGGAGATTATCGAATTTCTAGGGCCGGAAAAAGATGTGCCGGCGCCGGATGTGAACACCAATGAGCAGACCATGGCGTGGATTATGGATACGTATTCCATGCACATGCGGCAGACGGTGACAGCGGTGGTGACGGGTAAGCCGATCGAGCTGGGAGGGTCGCGCGGGCGGCGACAGGCGACGGGGCGCGGAGTGCGGGTGGTGTGCCTGGAGGCGCTGCGACACCTGAAGATGCCGGTGGAAGGATGCAGGATCATCATCCAGGGATTTGGCAATGTGGGGTCGAACGCGGCCGAGTTGCTGGCGGAAGTGGGCTGCAAGATTATCGGGATCGCGGAGTACGATGGCGGACTGTATAACTCGAACGGCATGGATATTCGCGCACTGATGCGGCACCGGGAACATGATGGGACGATTGTCGGGTTCGCGGGAGCAGAGGCGATGAATTCGGCGGAGTTGATTACAATGCCGTGCGATATTTTGATTCCGGCGGCGACGGAGAATGTGATCACCAGCCATAATGCGGCGAAGATTTCCGCGCGGATTGTGTGCGAGGGGGCGAACGGGCCGACGACGGCGTTTGCGGACACCATCCTGGGCGAGAAGGGCGTGTTCATTATCCCGGACATTCTGGCGAATGCGGGGGGCGTGACGGCTTCTTACTTTGAGTGGGTGCAGGACCGGCAGGGATATTTCTGGAAGGAAGAAGTGGTGAATGAGCGGCTGGACGAGATCCTGGTAAAGAGCTTTGAGCATGTGATTCACTATCGGCTGACGCATGGAGTGAATAATCGGATTGCGGCGTACATGCTGGCGATGGATCGAGTGGCGGGAGTGATTCGCCAGCGCGGATTTTACGCGTAGGGGGAAGGGATATTTAACCCATTCATGCCAAAAGAAGGCTTGAGTGGGGCACCCGGCATGGATGAAGTTCTGCTGACAGCCGACCGAATAGTACACTGTCATCATTCAATCGACGCTCTCGTCAATATTTTCGACCTATCGCTTCCTTTCCATCGTGACGAGTTGGCATATTTACTGCGGGGTTAAGCATTGACAAAGACAGCTATTCGCGAGGTCCCACGGGAGCTACCCCATGCCCGTATCTTTCTCGATGATTTATTCGAAGTCGAGACCATATTGCGAGAGTCCTACGCCAAGCTGCCAAATGCGTCGCCAATCGGATTTGAATATACAATCGATGGCAGAATCAAGTTGACGACCCACGAGGAATTGAAGGAACACGAAGGTTATAGTTCCAATTTTTACCTTTATGTCGTCGGTAATAGTCGATACTTCGGCAGTAGCACCGTCTTGTCAATTAGTCGCTTTTCTAATCCAGAATTCACCCCCCCATATGATCTCAAGGATCAGAACTGGGAAATTTTTGGTAAGGTTGCTGAGGTCTTCAAGACTCGCGAAGATAAGTTCAAGAACGCAATTATGTCACTTCCGTTCTGGCTTTCCTGGATGCTTTTGCCTGCTATGGTGGCCTGCGCCATATTAGCGAACCTTAAGGCGGTCACCCAGTATGTGGATCCAAGAGCTTTCTATTCAGCCCAATTACTCCTCTTGATCGGCTACTTAGTAGCCTTTTATGAAGTTTTCAGGCGAAATAGAATCTATTTCCGGTACGCGCGACAAGATCAGAAAGCACGAGACGCTGCGCGGAGGGAGAGGTTTGAAAAGTTCCTATGGCTCTTGGCCGGAACGATCCTGGGCGCGTTAGCAACCGTCCTCGTGTCAGGGCATATTAGGAAGTGACAGGCTTAACTTCCCTTCCGTCTTTCAGTTACCCAAGATGAGTCGGGGACACAGAAGGACGGATTGTTTGTGTGCTGGAGAAGTTCGAGACAGGACTGGATACGGCGGAGCTCGGAATTTCTTCATCCCACCCTTCGCAAGAAACGCGAAGGATGGGGCACCCTGATTGCGGTGGCGCAGAGGGTGGGCCACCTGCCTACTCATATAGCTGGCAAAATAAGCTAGGCGCTAGGCGTCTTCCGTAGTTTGGATGGCAATCGCCATGACGATGGCCCCATACAGCCCTTCTTCACGACGTGCTCGAAATGGATGCGTGGTGAACGGGTCGTGTGGGGATGATGCGGCTTGACGAGTTCTTCGCACTCAGGGCAGCGAAAGCCGGGATTGTCGTGATTTCCGACTGCCCTATAGAGAAGTTGATTGATGGCATTCGCGAGGTCTACATCTATTAAACATCTGGGCTTCGGCATGGGATAAATGATACTACCAGCCTAGCGTTTCTTCGCTCGGTTCTTAGGCACTCGCATGGGTCCTATAGAGCTAACGTCAGCTCTGGACGTGGGCGTGTTCTTGATAGCACTTGAGGACGTCGGCCTGGGAGACGACGCCTTCGAGCAGGCCGGAGACGGCGCGATTGACGACGGGTAGGATGGGCCAGCGATTGAAGTGGGCCAGGGTTTCGTTGAGCGGCAGGTCGGGGTAGAGGAAGGGGGCGCGGTCGTCGGGGAGCAACTCCTCAATGGGCTGGTCGGTGCGGGTGGAAGCCTGGACCAGCTTGGGCAGATCGGCGGCGGGCAGAACATACCAGCGATTGCGGGCGCAGCGGATGAGGGCGATTTCTTCCTTTTCTTCCTGAATTTTTTGAGCGATAACGGCGGCGGGGTCGGAACCGACGAAGACCTGGCCGTCCAATGGACGCAGTGCGTCCTCGATCCGCAAAGTTGTCTCCTCGCGGGCCTCTTCCATCGACGGCAGATTCAACCCGTCCTGCAGCGTGAGCGCCTCGAAGATGGGGACGGGCTGCAGGCTGCGGGCGATGAGGTAGGCGAGAGTGTTGGCCAGAATGACGGGCAGAACGATGGAGTAATTTCCGCTGAGCTCAAAGACCATGAAGACGCTGGTGAGAGGGACGCGCAGGAAACCTGCGAAAAGAACTCCCATACCGACGAGAGCGTAAGCGCCGACGGAGCCGGTGAGGAGAGGGAAGAAATGTTTTTCAAAGCTGCCGACGGAAGCGCCCAACATCGCTCCGATAAATAGTGTTGGAGCGAACATGCCGCCGGGGGTGCCGCTGGAAAACGACACGGTGGTGGCGAAGATTTTGAGGATGGCCAGGGCGAGCAGGACGTGCCATAGGTACTCGCCATGCATGGCGTGGTCGATGGTGTTGTAACCGGAGCCCATGACCTGGGGAAAACCGAAGAAGCCGACTGCGCCGACGATGAGACCCGCAGCGCCGGGTTGCAGAACCTGGGTCCAGTTAGGAAGCGAGCGGAGCCAGGGGCGCAGGGTGGCGAGCAAGCGGGAAAAGAGCACGGCGGCAAATCCGCCGACGATACCCAGGACGGCGTAGGCCAGCAGCTCGCGGTTATCGCGCAGGGTAATGGCGGGAATGTGGAACATGGGCTGCGCGCCCCAGAAGTAGCGCGCGATGACGACGCTGGAAACGGCGGCGAGCACAATGGAGCCGAGGACGGCGGCACTCCACGCACCGATGACTTCTTCAATGACGAACAGAATGGCGGAGATGGGCGCGTTGAAGGCGGCGGCCAGGCCGGCAGCCGCGCCGACGGGAGCGAACAGACGAAGGCGCTCGCGGCTGAGATGAAGACGACGGCCGATCAGCGAGGCAATGCCGGCGCCGATCTGGAGCGATGGATCTTCTGGCCCGAGCGAGTGGCCGGAACCGATGGCGAGCGCCGAGGTGATGAATTTTCCGATCATGGTGCGAACGGAAATGTAGCCGTTGTAGATGTAGAGCGCGGCTTTTGTTTGATTGATGCCGCTGCCGCGAGCCTGGGGAAAGATGTATTTGACCATGAGGCCGAGCAGCAGGCCGACCAGCATGGGAGCCAGCAGCAGGCGATATTGGCCGGGGTGGGGCACGGAGCCGAGCAGCCACACGCGCAGCCATTCAATGGACATGCGGAAGCAAACGACCAGCAGTCCGGAGAGGATGCCGATGAAGATGGAGAGAACCAGGAAGAGGCGATCGCCGCGCGTGGGGGCGATGTGCTGAATTTCGGCGTCGGTGAGTTGGAAAGCAGGCGTCGTCGCGGGAGCGGCCAGCGGCAGCCGCGGCGCGGGGGCGGAAGTTGAAGTCGGGCTGGCGGTGAATTCACTCATTCTGTTTTGTCCGGAGTCTGCGCGATTTGGAGGAGCAGCGCATCATCGCCGGTGGGCGGGCCGCATACTGTTGCAGTGACGCTCTCTGCCTGGCCGGTCCAGGCGATGATTCGATCCTGAAGCGCCACATTGCCTTCAAGGGCGTGGACGTTGGGCGAGCCTAATTCTGTCCACTGGGTGCCGAGCGCCAGCAGATCGGAGTTGGTGGCGTTGGGATCGCTGTTCGACTGCAGCTCCTTCAGACAACTTTGATAGTGTTGATGGGCAATGGCGGCATCCTGCAACACGCGCGCCTCATGCTGGCGGGGCGGCAGGCTGTCAAACGGAATCAGCAGCAATATGCGCTGATATTTGTCCAACTGCTGTTCGACGGATCGGTTTTGTTGCGGCGTACCTGCAGACGGGTGCTGACGCAACTTCGTCATGTAGCGAGTGAGCGCCTGGGCAGCTCGTTTGTATTGACCGAGGGAGGCGGCGATTTGCGATTCCGCATCGAGAGAAGCGAGCACCTGGGCGGGGGAGGCGCTGCGGTGATGCTCCACGCGCTGATAGGCGGTTAATGCGTCGATAGGGTCATCGGCCTGGCGCAGCAGGTTGGCAATTTTAAAGAGAGCCGAGGGATTGTCGAGCGAATTTCCTTCAGCGGCGAGAAGCTGGCCCTGAGCCTCGACGGGACGCGAGAGAGAGATGAGATATTGTGCCAACTCGAGGCGGATTTGCAGGCGCCGCGCGGTTCCCTGCCCGCGCCACAGACCGTTCAACGCGGTCTGATAGTATTCGATGGCCTGGGCGGAATTGCCGCGTCGCACGGCGAGGCGGGCCAACTGGAGATTGAGATATCCGTCGCCGGGTTCGGCATCGTGCAGCGAGGAAAAGTAGGCTGCGGCTTCTTCGGTGCGACCGGAAGCCGCGAGCGCTTCGGCCAACGACATTTGATAGTCGGTATTGGTGGAGGAGAAGGAAAGCGCGGAGCGGAAGTCTTCGACAGCTTCCGTGGGATGACCGGCCTTCATTGCGATCTGGCCGCGTTCATCCCAGCGTTCCTCGAGCACGCTGCGATGTTCCACGAAAGAGTGGAAGAAGAAATAGGTGAGGACGCCAATGGCGATAGTAATCAGCGTCAAGCTGAACAGCGACAAACTATCCTGAACGATGAGGCGGCGGCGCTGGATTCGCTCGGCGGGTGTGAGGTGAAGTTTGCTCTCTGCGGTTCTAGCAGCTGCCATAAGATTCGAACGTGCACATCTTTAATTATCTCTAAACTTTGGGGCGAGTCGAGGGACTGCGCGCGATCCATTCGAATTCCGTTATAACCTTTTCGTTTCCTGGACGTCGAATAGATGCGGACTCAGTCTGCTTAGATGCTGCCAATGTGCCGCGACACAACGATGCCATGATTCTTCCTGCAGCGATCTGACAACCTATCATTGCCTCGGCGGATCACAGCCACAGGTTACAATCGTAGAGTGGCTTGCAGGATTCGCTGGAAAACGGTTCAACGATGACCTGTGGGTTCGCATCTGAGCAAGGGATGGTTTTGAAAGTGTACATGCACGACAACCCGACATCGGAGCGGTTATGGAGTGCCCGGATGCATTCCGGACAGGGCGTGTTCCGTGGCCAGTTCAGCGTATGTCTGTTTATCGTATTGCTGGCCGTGTTCGGCTGGGTCATCCATCGGCGACTGACGCAATACGATACGCCTCAGCAAGCCATCCATCAGTCGACGGCCATCAAGGCGTGCGTCACCAAGCGCAATCCCATCAGCGTGCCGTCACTGCAGGGAACGGATGCGACCGCCGTGTTTCTGCTGGCGTTTGCCTTCACGACGATGCTGCAGTCGCCGGAGAATTCCAAGGCTGCCGTTGCCTACCGTGTGCAACGCGATCAGTCGGACCAGCATACGAATGCAGGCATGCGGCCCTGCCTGGATCATTTCTTCCTTTTACCTCCTCCTTTGTCATTCTCTGAGTTGTAGAAGCCCCTGTCGTTGCAGTAGGATTGCCGGTCGAAGGCTTGATCCGGCGCTTCTGCATGGCAGGAATTCTTTCTGCTGTTCACAGCTATGCCGCTCGGCATAGGCGGGAAAGTCTTCCAGATGAATATTTCGAAACGCACTGCTGTCCTGGTAGTCGTCATGATTGTTGCGGCCGCTGCGATTTGGTTTGGATTGAGCCGGCGGGGAGGCGAAGGAGCGGACGCGGCCAGCACGAGCACGACCTCCGCCAACGAGGCACCTTCGGCGGCCGTGGCAACGGTTCGGCTGCGACCCGCGGTTTCTTCCATCACCGTGCCGGGAGTGTTCCAGGCGTATCAGGATGTTCTGATCCACGCCAAAGTTTCCGGCTACGTCAAGCAGATCTTCGTCGATATTGGCGACCGGGTACACACGGGAGAGGTGCTGGCGATTCTGGAGGTTCCTGAGCTGAATGCGCAGGTGGACTCGGCGAAGGCTGCGGTAATGCGCGACCAATCGGAAATCCAACGTACCCACCACGACGTGTCCCGCGCGATGGCGATCCACGCCGCCCTGCACTCCGAATATGCCCGGCTGAATACGGCGTCCGCGGCTATGCCGGGACTGGTAGCGCAACAGGATATCGACAATAAGCAGGCGGCCGATCTGTCGTCTGAGGCGCAGATTGACGCAGCGAAGTCAGCGTACGCGGCGGCGCAGGCAAAGATGAGCGAAGACCTGGCCACGCTGGAACATTTCAAGGCGTTGCAGGCTTACTCCTACGTACGTGCGCCCTTCGATGGCGTGGTTACGTTTCGCTATGCGGATACAGGCGCCCTGATTGCGGCGGGCACGGACGAAAGCAGCAACGCGATGCCGATTGTTCGGCTGGCGCAAAGCGGACTGTTGCGGCTGCGCATGCCGGTACCGGAGTCCGATGCGGACTACATGCGGATCGGCGGTCCGGCGGTGGTGCGAGTGCAGGCCACGGGAGAAACCATCAATACGAAGATTGTGCGCTTCACGCGATCGATGGACCGCAGTACACGAACCATGCTGACGGAGGTGGATATTCCCAATGCGGATCTGCATCTGGCCCCGGGAATGTATGCCGACACGACGTTTCCGTTGCAACGCGATGGAAAGGCGATGATGTTGCCGATTGACGCGATTGTCGAGGGCGATCAGCCCTACGTACTGATTGTGGACGACACCCATCACGTGGTGAAGAGCCCGGTGGTGCTGGGCATCCAAGGGCCGAATTTCTACCAGGTGATCAGCGGAGTCAAGGTGGGCGACCGGGTGATTGTCGGCAACCAGTCCGATTATCAGCCGGGACAACTGGTATCGCCGAGTCCAGTCGATATGGATTTGACGGCGTTTCGACAGACATCGACCCCCAACTCAGAGAACTCCGCCAGAACGTCTGTCCAACGAGGTCGGAAATAGATGTCCTCGTTCGCGATCCGGTATCCGTTCTTCATCCTGATGGCATGCCTGGCCATTGTGGTGATTGGAACGGTCAATTTGTTCAGCATGCCGGTGGACTTGTTTCCGGCGGTCAAGATACCGGTGGTGGTGGTGGCCACGTTTTATTCCGGCATGCCGCCGCAGCAGGTGGAAGCCGACATCACGGATACGTTTGAGCGGTTTTTCACGCTGGGCAGCGGCATCGACCACATCGAATCGCGTTCGATGACGGGCGTCAGCCTGATCAAGGTGTACTTCCACGCCGGAAC
>JBAVOQ010000098.1:0-1547 GCA_049692235.1 Acidobacteriaceae bacterium
AGTGCGATCGTTTTCATACGCTATCGGGGGGCTTGAAACATGGAGCGGGAGACGGGATTCGAACCCGCGACATCGACCTTGGCAAGGTCGCACTCTACCAGCTGAGTTACTCCCGCTTGAAACGAAACCTTGATTTTCTCCTGGCCGGGGCCCGGTGTCAAACCAAGCGGACAAAAACTATGTTAACAGGCTCCCGTGCGTGACGCGAGAAAGCCTGTTCCAGTACTCCGGATTCCGCCCGTCCGGGAAGCGCCACAACAGTTTTTGCGCTCTATGTTTTCCACGTAAAATTTGAAGATTTCAACTGCATGAACCGTGGCGGTTCTGTGTTAGACTCATCCTGTTCGCAGCCCTCCGGCACGTGTTCGACAGCCGGACTGCAAGTTAAAAATCCCGGGAAAGATCTGGCTGGGGCGAAAGCCCCGTGTACAAGGAGCGCAGGCTCCCGGAGGGGAAGTGTTGTCTTTGTGAGTGGGGAAAGTCAAAATCCGTGGGATCTGATCAGGGGCAAGCTCGAGAGGACCTTAAGCGCAGAAAGTTTTGAAAACTGGATTGCCCGGACCAGGCTGGAAAGCTGGGAGGGTAAGACGCTTCGGGTCGCCGTGCCCGACGAACAAACTGCACTTTTTCTGGCTGACGAGTATCAGGGACAGATCGACAGCATTGCCGTATCGCTCGGCCTGGGCATCGAAAAAGCTGAATTCGTTGCCCCGCACTCACGGCTTGCCGCGCGCGGCATCAGTTCGCCGGGGCAGCCGAGCTACGGGGACAACTCCCTTAGCGATTTCGAATCGCCAATCGCGCTCAATCCGCGTTTTACCTTCGACAGTTTCGTGGTTGGCACCTGCAACCAGTTCGCACACGCGGCTGCGCGCTCGGTGGTAGCCAATCCGTCGCGCCATTACAATCCGCTCTTCATTTACGGCGGCACGGGCATGGGCAAGACGCACCTGATGCACGCCATTGGCCGGGCGCTGCTTGCCCAGGGCCGCATGCGTATTATCTACACCACCAGCGAACGGTTCACCAATGAAGTGGTCACCGCGATAAAGCACGAACGGATGCCGCAACTGCGCGCGCGCTACCGCACTGCCGACGTGTTGCTGATCGACGACATTCATTCGCTCGGCACGCGTGAGCGGACCCAGGAAGAGTTCTTCCACACCTACAACGAACTGCACGACGCGCAGAAGCAGATCGTGATTTCCAGCGACTGCCCGCCCAAGGACATCGGCGGCCTGGTGGACCGGCTTCGTTCCCGCTTCGAATGGGGCCTGATGGCCGATATTCAGCCGCCTGATCTCGAAACCAAGATCGCCATTCTGCAGAAGAAGGCCGAGGCGGAAGGCTTCGATCTCCCGCTGGAGGTCTGCGCTTACATTGCACAGAAGGCCAAGTCGAGCGTGCGGGAACTGGAAGGCGCTCTGGTCAAGCTTACGGCTTATTCGTCGCTCACCGAGACGCCGGTCAGTGTGGCCATGGCCCAGCAGCTCCTCAAAGACATGCTGCAGCGGCAGGACCGGCGCATCACGATCGACGCCATCCAG
>JBAVOQ010000099.1:0-2161 GCA_049692235.1 Acidobacteriaceae bacterium
ACCTCGATTTGTTCGATCGGATGTACAATGGCGAATTCCCGGATGGATCCAGAACGCTCCGAGCTAAAATAGATATGTCATCGCCGAATCTCAATTTGCGCGATCCGGTAATGTACAGGATTTTACACGCGACACATCATAGAACCGGCGACAAGTGGTGTATTTATCCGATGTACGACTGGGCCCACGGGCAATCCGATTCCATCGAGGGAATTACTCATTCCATATGCACGCTGGAGTTCGAGGATCACCGCCCGCTTTATAACTGGTTCATCGAGGAACTCGGCATCCATCATCCCCGGCAGATTGAATTTGCGCGACTGAACCTGACGTATACAGTGATGAGCAAACGAAGGCTTCTTCAGCTTGTGCAGGAAAATTATGTCAACGGCTGGAACGACCCGCGGATGCCCACACTTTCCGGATTGAGGCGGCGCGGATATACTCCGGAATCGATCCGTCTTTTCGCAGAAAGGATCGGGGTTTCGAAGGCGGACAGCACGATCGATGCTTCGGTACTTGAAGACTGCTTGCGATTTGATTTAAACAAACGAGCGACGCGTGTCATGGCAGTACTTCATCCTCTAAAGCTTGTAATTGAAAATTATCCTGAGGGAATTGTCGAGGAGCTTGATGCGGTCAACAACCCGGAGGACGTCACGATGGGAACGCGGAAGATTCCCTTCTCGAAAATCCTCTGTATCGAACAGGATGATTTTCGCGAGGATCCTCCGAAGAAGTACTTCAGGCTTTCGCCCGGAGTCGAAGTAAGGTTGCGTTATGCTTACATCGTTAAATGCGTCGGTTTTGTCAAAGATCCGAAAACCGGGGCTATCATGGAAGTGCACTGCACTTATGATCCTGAGACGAAGAGCGGCCTCCCGGCAAGCGCGCGTAAGGTGAAAGGGACTATTCACTGGGTTTCAGCTCAGCACGCGGTGGACGCGGAAGCCCGGATTTACTACCGGCTTTTCAGCGTCCCTGATCCGAACGGGGATGATTGGAAAGAACAAATAAATCCAAACTCTCTCGAAGTTGTAAAGGGCTGTAAGTTAGAGCCAATCCTCGCGACTGTGAAGCCGCAAGACCGCTTTCTGTTCCAGCGACTCGGATACTTTTGCGTAGATAACGATTCAACTCAGGGCGGTCTCTTATTCAATCGCACAGTTACGCTGCGGGATACGTGGGCGAAGATAGAAAAAGGATGATGCTCGAAGACTAAGTAATCTTCGGCAGTTGAACTTCGAATAGTATCCATGGAACATGTCTGATGCAGTCGTGCTTTGTTTTGTGGTACAATTTAGCTAAGCTAAATGGTTACAAATAAAAGTCAGAGGGCATTATGCTTTCCAAACTCACAAGTGCCGCGACTTACGGCGTAAGTGCGTTCTTAGTCGAGATCGAAACGCATATTGAAGGCGGACTTTTTAATTTCTCCGTCGTCGGACTTCCGGATAACGCAGTAAAGGAAAGTCGTGACTGTGTCCTGGCTGCAATCAAGAATTCCAATTTCAAATTTCCTTATCACCGGATTATCGTTAATCTTGCTCCGGCTGACATGAAGAAGGAAGGAAGTGCTTTTGATCTCCCGATAGCGATAGGAATCATAGCTGCACAGGGACAGGTGGAAGCGGAGGAGATTGACGACTTTATAATACTCGGTGAACTTGCACTTGACGGAACGGTTCGCCATGTGCACGGAATTCTTCCGATCACGGTGGAAGCGCGCGACTGCGGGAAGAAAGCCATCATACTTCCTAAAGGAAATGCAAAAGAGGCGGCTATGGTGGATGGTATCGATGTATATCCGGTCGAGACGCTGAACGAAACGGTGCAGCTCATAAATGGTGAGTATAAACTTCTCGAGCCATTCCGCGTGAACAAAGAAGAAATTTTCAATCAGGAACAATCATACCCAATCGACTTTGCGGATGTGAAGGGGCAAGAAAATGTAAAGCGCGCGCTCGAAGTAGCGGCGGCTGGCGGGCACAATGTTATTATGATTGGCCCTCCCGGAAGTGGAAAGACAATGCTCGCGAAGCGCCTGCCGACAATTTTACCTGATATGACTTTTGAGGAGGCGCTTGAAACGACGAAGATACATTCCGTTGCGGGACTTTTGCCGATCGATGCAGGACTAATTGCGACGCGGCCGTTTCGG
>JBAVOQ010000100.1:0-55508 GCA_049692235.1 Acidobacteriaceae bacterium
TACTGTAATCCAATTACGTCGGTCGGTCAACATAATAATCTATTGCCAGACCTATTTACCCAGATGCCTCAGCGAACAATCGCCCAGGCAAATGTAGAAACTCCAGACCCCGGACTTTAGTCCGGGGAACCAGATTCCTATCCGCCCGCGCCTTCAGGCGCTGAGGACGGTCCGCCGCGGCGGCAGGGACCTGCGTTTCCTCGATTCACCCGAACCAATACTCATCCTGCCAGTGCCCGGCCTCGCTTGGGATTGTCGAAGTATTCTTCGATCTCTTCCAGCGTCTTACCCTTGGTTTCCGGAAGGAAGATTGCCACGATCAGCAGGTAGACAACGGTGCATCCCGCGAAAAGGAAAAAGATCCGCGAGTATCCGTACTTGCTGACGAAAGGCAGGAAAATGCCTGCCAGAATCGTCGACACCATCTGGTTCAATACCAGCGCGATGCTCATGCCGTTCGAGCGAATGCGTGTTGGCATCAGTTCCGAAAGCGCCAGCCAAACGCACACCCCCGGCCCCAGCGCATAAAATGCCATAAACATATAAAGTCCCAGTGCCACTAACCAACCGTGGCCTGCATTAGGAACCTGGCCAAGTACGGCCTTCTGTATCCTGAGCGGGGCCGTACGAGCCTCCTCGACATTTGCAAACGGATCTTTCAGCAGCGCCTCTAACTTGCTGTTCGGTATAGCGCCTTCCCGGGTAATGTGAATGGGAGCTGCACCTTTTTCATCTGATCGGACGAAGCTGGTTGCAGCGGTAAATCCGCCATAGGAGTAAATGACCTCCAGCGAAGCGCGGTCAGGCTCGATCAGGTTTCCACTGTAATTTTCCGCGGCTAACAGCTTCTTCGCTACATCCCCGTCAAACGGCAGCGTCAGCGTCTGGTCCGGCTGGACCATCGCCTGAATCGCATTTCGGCAGTCCAGGTTCGCTCGTTCCGTATGGATAAACAGCAAACCCACTGTGACCATCGACACGATGATTCCCGACGTTCCCAGAATGAACAGGAATTTCCTGCCCTTGTTGTCGACCAGCGTCATGCCGACGATCGTCACTAGAAAATTCACGCAGGTGAAGATGACATAGCCCCAATGCGCGCTGACGTCGGAGAGCCCGCTCTGCAGAAGAATTCCCGTGTTGTATGCAATCAGAGAATTGATGCCGGTGGCTTGGTTCATCAGCAGAATGCCGCATGCCAGCAAAAACGGAATCACGTATTTGCGACGCAGCAGAGAATCCCTCACCTTCGTCCCAGCTGCGGAGGTGACGCTTGTGTTTGACGCCAGCGCGGTTTCTTCCATCTCGCTCAATTCAACGTCCGCTTGCTCCTTGGTCCGCGAACGGAGCAGCGCGGCATACGCCTGCTCTTTTTTCCCGCGCTTGAACAACCACCTCGGGGATTCCGCCAAAAAGAAGCTGCCGATAACAAACAACAACCCCGGCGGCAGGGATACCCAGAAAATGCGCCGCCACGCCTGGTTCTTGAACATGAAAATAGCAGCGGGACTCGCTACCCTTTCCACGGCTGCCACGCGGTAGCTGTAATAAATCCCAATCAACGCCGCCGATACCACGCCGAGCGTGAGTAGCCACTGGAAAACGCCCGTCCCTTTGCCTCTCGTCGACGCCTTCAGACATTCCGCCAGATACAACGGCACCACAATCCCGATCAGCCCTCCGCTGATTCCCTGCAAAAGGCGGCCAAAAAACAACGGGCTATAGCCGTGCGAAAGCGCAATCACCGGAATGCTGAAAACAAACAATAGCCCGCTGACCACCATAAGCGGTTTGCGTCCCATCCAGTCGGCCAGCAGTCCAGCAAACAAGGTAGAAATCACACTACCCAGCAGAACCGCCGCCACGATGATCGACAGCTGCCCAGCATTCAGGTTCGAAGTCGCTTCAAGATACGGCAGCGCCCCGCCAATAATGCCAACGTCGACTCCATACAACAGGCCGCCCAGGCCGGCGACTAACAGAAGAAAGCGGTTATACGTGGTTTTCGAATCGCCCAGTGTTGGCGAGTCTCCCTGCGCCGCTTCAAAATTGGTCATAGAAAGACTTTACGACGGACGACGATAACATAGAAAACAAAGTCGCTGAGAAAACTCTGCCGGCACGATATCTTCGCTGCGCACCTGCCTGGGAGTCCTAATCCATCGCGCCCAATTTGACAATTATTTCAAGGATCGGTTAATCTCCATGGCAAGGTATGAATCGCTGTCTCCACAACATGCAAATGCCCATGCGAATGCCAATCTGCGTTTGCGGGCGGCTGTTTCTGGAGAGGCGAGCGATTTTATAATCCACCTCTGATCAGAAGATTCAGTTACCCGCAGCGTTCCGCTAGCGGGTTTTTCTTTTTGAG
The DNA here is from genome assembly GCA_049692235.1 of Acidobacteriaceae bacterium. GTDB lineage: Bacteria > Acidobacteriota > Terriglobia > Terriglobales > Acidobacteriaceae > JAKAAZ01. The sequence continues at coordinate 2,372 of JBAVOQ010000100.1, forward strand.
CATCACAAATTCAGCGCCGTCTTAGGAGAATTCGAATGTCCGAACCCAACCAACATCGACCCGCTACCCTCGCCGTTCACGCCGGCCAAGTTGTCGACCCCGCCACCGGATCGCGCGCTGTGCCCATCTATCAGACGACTTCCTACGTGTTCGAGAATGCCGATCACGCCGCCGCGCTGTTCGGGCTGCAACAGTTCGGCAACATCTACAGCCGCATCATGAACCCTACCAACGATGTTCTGGAGAAGCGCGTAGCGGCGCTGGAGGGCGGAGTCGCGGCGCTGGCGACAGCCTCCGGCCAGGCGGCGGAAACGCTCACCATCCTGACGCTGGCAAATGCCGGCGACGAGATCATTTCGAACACATCGCTCTACGGCGGCACCTACAATCTGTTCCACTACACGCTGCCCAAACTCGGGATCAAAGTGCATTTCGTCGATGCCGACGACTACGACGGACTGCGCAAAGCCATCAATGATCGTACTCGCGCCGTCTACACCGAATCGCTCGGCAACCCAAAGCTCGACGTCGTCGACCTGGAAAAACTCGCTTCCGTCGCGCATGAACACGGCCTTCCACTGATTGTCGACAACACAATTCCCTCGCCTATTCTCTGCAATCCTATTCAGTGGGGTGCCGACATCGTCCTCCATTCCGCCACAAAATTCCTGGGCGGACACGGCACCAGCATCGCCGGCGTCATCGTCGACAGTGGAAAATTTGACTGGGCCAAGTCCGGACGTTTTCGTGACTTTGTCGAACCTGATCCTTCCTACCACGGACTTTCCTACACCGGAGCGTTCGCCAACCTCGCCTTTATCCTGAAGGCACGCGTGCAAGGCCTCCGCGACACCGGCGCCTGCTTATCTCCCTTCAACGCATTTCTGATTCTTCAGGGAATTGAAACTCTTCACCTGCGCATGCAGCGTCATTCAGAAAACGCGCTTGCGGTCGCCAAGGTCCTGGAAAAACATCCCGGCGTCGAGTGGGTCAACTATCCCGGCCTGGCCAGCAGCAAGTACAACGCTCTCGCGAAAAAATATCTGCCGAATGGTTCCAGCTCCATCGTGACCTTTGGCATTCGCGGCGGCTACGACGCCGGCAAGCAATTCATTGACTCGCTACAGCTCTTCAGCCTTCTGGCGAACATTGGCGACTCCAAATCTCTGGTCATCCATCCGGCGTCCACCACCCATCAGCAACTCAGTGGCGAAGAGCAGGGATCCACCGGCGTGGTTCCCAACCTGATTCGCCTTTCCGTTGGCATTGAGGATGTGACCGATCTGATCGCCGACCTGGAACAAGCCTTTGCAAAGGTGCAGTCTTCCCAACAAACCCGGTGACAGCGTAAGGCGGAATCCAATGAAGCAGCCAACGTTACAACCCGACTTAGAAGGTGACTATCTGCTGGGAGAGGGCGCGCCGTTCCCGCTCGATTCCGGCGCCGTGTTGCCGCAAGCCTCGCTACACTACGCCATCTATGGCAAGTTGAACCAGGCTCGCGATAACGCCATCCTTGCCTGTCATGCGCTCACCGGCTCCGCGCGCGTGGCGGACTGGTGGCAGGACCTATTCCATGATCGCCATCCCCTCGATGCCGACAAGCATTGCGTGATTGGCATCAACGTTCTCGGTTCCTGTTATGGCTCTACTGGACCACGCTCGATCAACCCAACCACCGGCAAACCCTACGGCGCGGAATTTCCGGTGATCAGCATTCGCGACATGGTCCGCGCCCAGGCCGAACTGATTCAGCACCTCGGCATTCGTCAACTGCGCGCCGTCCTTGGCGGCTCCATCGGCGGCATGCAAGCACTCCAGTGGACGATCGATTTCCCAGAGCGAGTCGCTGGATGTTTCTCTGTCGGCGCAGCTCCACTTTCCGCCATGGGATTGGCGCTGAACCATCTGCAGCGGGAAATCATTCGGCTGGATCCGGCATGGAACGAAGGAAACTACGACGTCTCCAACCCACCCACAAAAGGATTGGCGCTAGCCCGCGGCCTGGCGGTCTGCACCTACAAATCGCCGGCTCTGTTCAATGAACGATTTGGTCGCAAACCCGATCGCTCCGGTGAAGATCCTCTCCAATCCCATACCGCGCGGTACGATGCCGCCGGCTATCTCGATTACCAGGGACGCATTTTCAACGAACGCTTTGACGCCAACAGCTACCTCGTGATCTCGCGCGCCATGGACACTTTCGACCTTTCCCGCGGATACGCGAGCGAGGAGGAAGCTCTGCGCCGAATCCGCGCCCGCTTGCTGGTCGTGGGAATCTCATCGGACTGGTTATTCCCCGCGGCCGACGTTCACGCGTTAGCCGAGCGTATTCAAAACGTGAATGCAGTTTGCAACTATATTGAGCTTCACGGCGACCACGGACACGATGCCTTTCTCGCCGAAGTCAGCAATGTTCGTCCACTGATCGAGTACATCGTGCAGAGCGGGGCGCCGCAGGCCCAGGAAAAAACCTCGGTTCCCTGCCCGGTATAGAAACACTGGCACCCGCCGCCTCAGATACAATTCCCTTGTCTGGAGCAGGCATGATCGAAACTGAGAGACTTCGTTTGCGAAGGTGGCACGACGCGGACTTGCCGGCATTCGCGACCATGAACGCCGACCCCAATGTCCGAAGGTACTTCTCCTCGCGACTCACACGCGAGGAAAGCGATGCGTCCGTCGCCCGCTTTATTCGGATGTATGCCCTCGACGGCTACGGATTTATGGCTACCGAGCTGCGTGAATCTTCGGAATTCATCGGCTTGCTCGGCATTCAACGAATGAGCTTTCTATTGCAGGGGCGTTCTGCCCCGGCCGTCGAAATCGGCTGGCGCTTCACCGAAAAGAGCTGGGGAAAAGGCCTGGCGACTGAAGGCGCACGAGCCTGCCTCGACCTCGCCTTCGAGAAATTTCATCTGCCGGAAGTCGTCGCGTTCACGATTCCCATCAACCTTCCCTCGCGCAGAGTGATGGAGAAACTCGGCATGACCCGCAATCCCGACGACGACTTTGACGATCCGAGAATCCCCGTCGGCAATCCCTGCCAGCGCCACGTGCTCTACCGCATTCAGAAATCCGATTGGCAACTCAGCTCAGCAATGTCGCGATTTACTATGTAAATTACACGCAACAATCTCGACCCCAGCACTTTTTCTGCTGAATCGCAAGTTGGGTCTGACGGACGGCCAACTGGGATTTGCATGCGGCGTATTGCTCGGCATCTCGTGTGCCGTGGTCTTCATCCTCAAGTCCAAACGGAACATTTGCTGCGAACCGCTTCCCGAGCCACACACGCAACAAGGCGGTACGAAGTAGCTTCGTACCGCCCTGCCGATCAATTCTCTATTTGAACTACTTTTCGGCTGGATCGCTGGGTGGACCCTGCTCGTCCTGCTCGCTCATGGCCTTGTCGATGGTCTCGCGGCGCTTGGCACGCGCTTCCGCGCGCTTCTCGCGCTTTTCTTCCAGGATCTTCTCCACGCCGAGCATCTCGACAAATGCCGTTTCGCCGCCGTCGCCCTTTCGAAAGCCGCTGCGAACGATGCGCAGATAGCCGCCGTTGCGATCTCCATACCGCGGAGCCACCGTCTCGAACAAACGTGAAACCGCTTCCCGGGTTTGCAGATACGCGAGTGCCTGGCGTCGCGCGTGCAGGTCGCCCCGCTTGCCCAGCGTAATCAGTCGTTCCACGTGCGGACGCGCAGCCTTCGCCTTGGTGACGGTGGTCTGAACGCGATCCTCAAGAATGATGGAAGTGACCAGGTTGCGCAACATGGCGCGACGATGACTGGTATTCCTTCCAAGTTTGACTCCAGCTTTGCGATGACGCATGACGAATCTCTCTCTATTTCAATTGAAAATAAGGCCTGTCATTCTGAGCGTAGCGAAGAATCCAGAAGGTGATAGCCGATTTTGCAAGGCGAATACAATCTGGATTCCTCACTCGGTACAGATGAAGCTCTCAAACGTAGAACTGCACTGACAATGAAAATTCTAAAAGTTTTCCGGCTCTTCATGAGGCGCGAGAAGATCAGCATCGAAGTCCTCATCATCCTCATCGTCGTCCTCGTCGCGGCGACCAATGCTGCTCAACACCGCGGCCGGCAGAATGCTGGTCGGGCCCGGGACAGGATTGCCGCTTTCGTCAATCCGCATACCCAGAGACAAGCCCATCTGCGCCAACATCTCTTTAATCTCGTTCAGTGACTTGCGGCCGAAGTTTTTCGTCTTCAGCATTTCTGCCTCGGTCTTCTGCACCAGCTCTCCAATGGTCTGGATGCCGGCATTCTTCAGGCAGTTATAGCCGCGGACAGAAAGCTCCAGCTCTTCCACCGAGCGGTTCAGGTTCTCGTTGCGGATCAGCGGCTCATGCATGCCCGCTGCAGCATCGGCTTCCAACTCTTCTTCAAAATTGATGAAGATGCTCATATGATCCTTCAGCAGCTTCGCTGCCAGACCAATCGCATCCACCGGAAGCACAGAACCGTTCGTCCAAATCTCCAACGTCAGCTTGTCGTAGTCCGTAATTTGACCCAGACGAGCGGCTTCAATCGTGTAATTCACCTTGCGAACCGGCGAGTGGACCGAGTCAACAGGGATGAAGCCGATGCCCAGATCGGAATCAAAATTCTTATCTGCGGAAATGTATCCGCGTCCGCGCTTCAGGCGCATTTCCATATCCAGCTTGCCACCCTCGCTGACGGTTGCAATGTAGACATCTTTATCCAGAATGTCCACGTCGCTGTCGGCTTCAATCATGCCGGAGGTGACGATGCCGGGCTTATCGGCGCGCAAATAAATCGCCTTGGGACCTTCGCCATTCAGCTTGAATGGAACCTGCTTCAGGTTCAGGATGATGTCGGTCGCGTCTTCAACAACGCCGGGAATCGACTGGAACTCGTGCAGCACGCCTTCAATGTGCACGGCCGTCACTGCGGCGCCTTCAACTGACGACAACAGCACACGCCGCAGGGCGTTGCCAATGGTTGTGCCGAAGCCACGTTCAAATGGCTGCGCGCTGAACTTTCCGTACTTTTCGGTCAATGTCTCCAGGTCGACTGAGAGACGCTTCGGTTTTTGAAATCCACGCCATAACATAGTTGATTGCCTAGCTTCCTGCACAGCGAACGTCGCGAAGCATTTTGCAACGGCCGTGCCTGTTCTCCTCGGTTTTAGTTTGCGGGTGCCCCAGGTCTCGACTCTGAGACCTGGGTTACCCAGTTCCCTTACTTGCTGTACAGTTCCACAATCAACTGTTCGTTGACAGGCAAGTGAACATCCTCACGTTTCGGTAAGGAGAGCACCTTGCCGCTCAAGTTCTGGCGATCGATAGTCAGCCACGTCGGGGCAGCACCGGAGCCGCTGTAGTCGCGAGCGACTTCGAACACCGGCAGAGCTTTGCTGCCTTCGCGAACGCGAATCTCGTCGCCCACGCTCACTTGATAGGACGGAATGTTGACCTTGCGCCCGTTCACTTCCACATGGCCGTGACGGACAACTTGCCGCGCCTGACGGCGAGACGTAGCAAAGCCGAGCCGGAAGGCAACGCTGTCCAGACGGCGCTCCAACTGCTGGATCAGCAGTTCGCCGGTCACGCCGGGAGCTGCATTAGCCTTCTCGTAGTACGCGCGGAACTGGCTTTCCAGCGTAAAGTACATGCGCTTGGCTTTCTGCTTCTCGCGCAACTGCAGGCCATAGCCAACAATCTTCGCCTTGCGGTCACGACCGTGCTGCCCAGGAGCAAAATTCCGCTTCTCAATGGCGCACTTGTCGGAAAAACACCTGGGGCCCTTCAGGAATAACTTGATGCCTTCGCGACGGCAAAGGCGGCAGACTGCTCCGGTATAACGTGCCACGTAGATCTCCTAAGTTCAGAGGCCGACCGGTTTACGGGTTGAACCCTTCGTCCCGGTCCGAAAATCAGCTAGTAGCTCTTGGCCTTTAGCTGTTTGCCTACATTGTTGTAGAACGAGGCTCTTCACCCCGTCCTAATAGTTTACCCCACGATCGCCCAGGCCGAAAGCTAGCAGCTAGCAGCTAAAGGCTATACGCGCCGACGCTTGGGTGGTCTGCATCCGTTGTGCGGTACCGGCGTGACATCCCGAATGGTACGCACGTCAATGCCGGCCGATGCCAGGGCGCGAATCGCCGACTCACGACCCGAACCCGGTCCACTCACCCGAACATCGACCGAGCGCATTCCATGCTCCCGCGCCTGGCTGGCTGCATTCGATGCAGCCTGCTGCGCCGCAAATGGAGTGCCTTTGCGCGATCCGCGAAATCCCAGCGATCCTGAACTCTTCCAGGAAATCGTGTTTCCCTGGCCGTCAGTAATGGTCACAATGGTGTTGTTGAACGAGGCCTGAATGTAGACCACCCCATACGGCACAACTTTCCGTTCGCGCTTTTTGAATTTCTTGTTCTTGGCGACCTTGCCGGCAGCCCCTGCTTGTGCTTTTGCCATTAGGTCTTCGCCGTCGCTTTCTTCTTGCTGGTTACCGTGCCCTTGCGCGGACCTTTGCGGGTGCGGGCATTGGTGTGGGTGCGCTGTCCGTGAACCGGCAGGTTTCTGCGATGCCGAAGTCCGCGATAGCTCTGAATTTCAATCAGGCGCTTGATGTGCATGGAGACGTCTTTGCGCAGGTCGCCTTCCACCTGGCCCTCGCCTTCAATCACCTGACGGATGCGATTCACCTCGTCCTCGCTCAGTTCCTGAAGCTTCTTGTACGGATCGACGTCCGCCGCCTTCAGGATTCGCAGCGCCCGAGGGTCGCCGATTCCAAAAATGTACGTAAGCGCGATGCGTGCCTGTTTATTCCGGGGCAGATCGACGCCAGCAATACGTGCCATAGATTTTTTCCTTCTCCGGAGCCTTTTCGCCGATAGCGCGGTAATTGGGTGCCCCATCCTAGCGCAGCTAGGGTGGGATAGAATGACGCCCGCATATCACTTGTAGCGAAACTGCTCAATTGTTGCCCGAAACAGCGTCACCGTTCCGAGCGGTTAAGCTAGCCGGATGCCAGAAATCGCACCCTGCAGCGATGGGCGGCGTGGATCAGGTTCTTCGCAAGCCTTTCTACGGCTAACTCGCCCGATCCCTGCCGGCACTCGCAACGGCAGAATTATCCCTGGCGCTGTTTGTGCTTGGTGTTTTCGCAGATCACACGCACCACCCCACGGCGGTGGATGACCTTGCACTTGTCACAAATCTTCTTTACCGATGCTCGAACTTTCATTGCTCCTGCTTCCCCTTCGTGATTCCCAACTGTGTGCCTACGCGCTATTTGTAGCGATAGACAATACGCCCGCGATTCAGATCGTACGGGCTAAGCTCGACCGCAACTTTGTCGCCCGGCAGAATGCGAATGAAGTTCTTCCGCATTTTGCCCGACACATGCGCCAGCACCTGGTGCTTATTTTCCAGTTCCACTCGGAACATGGCGTTCGGCAACGTCTCAACCACCGTTGCCATCACTTCAATCGCGTCTTCTTTCGACAATCGTTGCTCCAACCCTCCCCAGCCTTCGGGGCCCATCGGTTTCGGAAAAAACTAAGAAATTCTTTTGACCGCGAAGCGAACCGGCTAGGCCGTCAAAACCTCTGCACCGTCCGCGCCCACCGCGATCGTATGTTCGAAATGCGCGCTCAAGCTGCCGTCGACCGTCACCGCCGTCCAGCCATCGCCCAACACCCGAACCGCGTGGCCGCCGGCGTTCACCATCGGCTCAATCGCGATCACCATTCCCTGCCGCAGCTTCAGTCCCTGCGCTTTGCGCCCATAGTTCGGGACCTGGGGTTCTTCATGCATCTCCGTCCCAATCCCATGACCCACAAAATCGCGCACCACACTGAATCCCGCTGCTTCCACCACTTCCTGCACAGCTGCGCCTACATCGCCCAGCGTCGATCCGGGTCGAACCACGGCAATCGCAGCTTGCAACGACTGCTCTGTCGTGTCCAGCAACTTTTGCGCCGGCGCGGAAATCTTTCCTACCGGCAGCGTCGTGGCCGAATCGGCATAGTACCCATCGATGATCAGACCACAATCAATCGAAACCACATCGCCTTCCTGCAACGTACGCTTCGCAGAAGGAATTCCGTGGACAACTTCCTCATTCACCGACGTGCACAGCACGCAAGGATAATCGTGATATCCCTTGAACGCTGGCACTGCACCGGCTTCTGCGATCTTGGCCTCGGCAATTTTCTCCAGGTCCATGGTCGTCATGCCCGGCTTGATGCTTTTCCGCAACACATCCAAAACGCTGCGCAGCGCCGTTCCGCTCCGCCGCATCTTGGCGATTTCTTTGGGCGTGCGAATCACAATCGCCATCAGTCCCTAACTCCGAAGACGGACAATAGCGTCCGTAATTGCCCGAATGATGTCGCCCACCGGCAAATCTCCGTTGACTTCGGCGAACCTCGCCATCCCGTGGTAATGCTCCACCACAGGGGCTGTCATCTCTTCATACATCCGCATCCGCTCGACGAAAACCTCTTCTGTGTCATCCGGCCGCTGCACTAAGACAGTGCCATCCACATCGCAAACTGTCTCATGTTCCGGCAAACAGAAGTAGATATTGTAGATTCGACCACAGGCTGGACAGGAACGGCGGCCCGTAATGCGGCGCAAGAGCTTAGTATAGCTAACTTGAATATTGACAGCAACAATTGGCAGCGTTTCTTTCTGGTTGCTCAATTGTTCATCCAGCCAAACAGCCTGCGGCAGTGTCCTCGGAAATCCATCCAGAATATAGCCGCGACGCGTGTCCGGCTGGCGTAGCCTGTCCAGAACAATGGCTTCCACCAGTTCGTTCGGGATCAAATGGCCCGCATCCATCACCTGCCGCATTTGCACGCCCAGTGGGGACGCGCTCTTCTCTGGGTCTTTCCGCATATCCCGCAATAAGTCGCCAGTCGAGATTTGAGGAACCGACCACTGCGCCATCAAAATCTTGGATTGCGTACCTTTGCCTGCTCCTGGAGGTCCCATCAGCAAAATCGGGCCGGGAGTGAATTTCTCTGCCATCGATGCGCTTGCCGAATCCGGATCCCGTTGAGCCGTCGGGGCTACCATGACCGCCTGCCGCGAACGCGGCCGCCTTTACCCGAAAAACCTTCATAATGACGCATGATCAGATGAGCCTCCACCTTGTTGATGGTGTCCATCGCCACCCCGACCACGATCAGTAGGGACGTGCCGCCAAAGTAAAAATTGACGCCCAGCCCGTTGGTCACCCACGTGGGCAGCCGATCGAAGAATCCGCCCACTAGCCAAAGATGATTCAAATGAATCCCGCTAATCATGAACTGCGGGATCAGAGAAACAATAATCAAATACAGCCCACCCACCAGTGTCAGGCGCGTCAGAATGTCGTTGACGTAGTCTGCCGTGCGCTTGCCCGGTCGAATTCCTGGAATGAATCCGCCGTACTTGCGCATGTTATCGGCAATATCGTCCGGCCGGAAAATGATGGAAATATAAAAGTAAGCGAAGAACAAAATCGCAATGCAATACAGCAGTTCATACCAAGGTTCGCCAACATTCAGCGCATCGAAAATGGGCCGGAAGAAGCGGCTGTCCTGGAAAAACGCCATGTGCTGCACCAGCAACGGCGCGGATAAGATCGAGGCCGCAAAGATCACCGGCATCACACCGCCGGCATTCACACGCAGCGGTAAGTGCGTGGACTGGCCGCCCATCAGGCGTCGCCCCACGATTCGCTTGGCATATTGCACGGGAATGCGCCGCTCACTGCGCTCGACAAACACGATGAACGCGACCACGACCAGCATGACGCCCAGCAGGATGATCACGGCGGGCACCGTGAAACCGCCCCACGCCTGGGTTTGCACCTTACCGACCAGGTCGCCAATGCCGTTGGGAATTCCCACGACAATGCCGGCGAAGATCAGCAAGCTCATTCCCTCGCCGATCCCTCGATCCGTAATCTGCTCCCCCAGCCACATCACAAATGTCGCGCCGGTTGTCAGCGTAAGAATCGTCATCAACACAAAGCCGGGGCCGGGATTGGTGACATACGGAACGCTGCCGGAACCATGCACCAGGGTCAATGCGATGGCGAACGACTGCACCACGGCAAGAAACACCGTCATGTAGCGCGTCCACTGGGTAATTTTCTTGCGGCCCATGTCGCCCTCTTTTTGCAGGCGGGCCAGGGGCTCATACACAACAGTCAGTAGTTCAAAAATAATGGCGGCCGTGATGTACGGCATGATGCCCAACGCAAATACGGTCAACTTGCGCAGATTGCCGCCGCTGAACATATCGATCAGTCCGAGGGAGCTGCCGCTGTTCTGCGCGAAGAACTGCTCCAGCAGCTTGGTGTTCACACCCGGCGTGGGGATATGCGACCCCAGCCGGTAGATGGCCAGAATAAACAGCGTGAACAACACCCGCTTGCGCAGGTCTGGAATTCGAAAGATATTTAACAGCTTGTCCAGCATGCTACTCCTGCGTATCTTACTCGCCGATCAGAATGGCTTTTCCGCCGGCCTTTTCGATCTTTTCCTGGGCCGACTTCGAAAACTTGTGAGCATGCACGGTCACAGCCACCGTCAACTCGCCCACACCCAGCACCTTCACCAGCGCATTGCGTTTCCGCACTAGCTTCAGCGCTACCAGCTTCTCGTAGGTCAGCTCGTCCTGCGCGTATTCCGCAATGCGATCCAGGTTCAGCACGGTGTACTCGGTGCGAAAAATGTTGGTAAAGCCGCGCTTCGGCAGGCGCCGATGCAACGGCATCTGTCCGCCTTCAAATCCGCGCATCAGGCTTGAACCCGAACGCGAGCCCTGTCCTTTGTGGCCTCGGGTGGACGTTTTGCCCATGCCCGATCCCATACCGCGGCCAATCCGCTTCTTGCCCGAGTTCGCTTTTTTCGGTGCCCGTAAATTTGATAAGTTCATGATCCCTGTCCCTCAATTCACCCGCGGAAATCCATCAATCCGCGGGGATGCAGCCAACTTTAATCGTAATCTCTGACACTTAACCGAGAATGCGCACCAGGTGCGGTATCGCCTTCACCATGCCGCGCACGGACGGCGTATCTTCACGCTCGACAACCTGCCGCAAACGGGTAAAGCCCAGCCCCTTGACGACCTTGCGGTGCTTGTCCGGGGTGCAGATGGCAGAGCGGTAATACTCGATCTGAATAGTTTTCGATTCGTCCGCAGATTTCTTGGCGGATGTTTTTTTGTCTGCCATTGGATTACAGCTCCTCTACCGGCTTGCCGCGCAGGGCAGCCACATCGCGCTTGTCGCGTAATTGCACCATGGCGTCGAAGGTAGCCCGCACCACGTTGTGCGGATTCGCCGATCCCAGACTTTTGGTCAGTACGTTTTGAATCCCAACAGAAGTCATAATGGCTCGAACCGCGCCGCCCGCAATCACGCCCGTGCCTTCCGGCGCCGGCTTCAGCAATACGTGCCCCGAACCGAATCGTCCCAGAACCTGATGCGGAATCGACGTGTCCGTCATGTTCACGCGAACCAGGTGCTTCTTCGCCGCCTCAATGCCTTTGCGAATTGCCTGCGGAACTTCCTTGGCTTTTCCGGAGCCGAATCCGACCACTCCGGCAGACGCGTCACCCACCACCACCAGCGCCGCAAACGACATGTTCTTGCCGCCCTTGACGACCTTGGTCACGCGATTGATCGAGACCACCTGGTCCTTCAGGTTGTACTGTCCAGCTTCCAGCTTTTTCTTGATGATTGCCATTCCGTCAATTTTCCTTTCAGACCCTGCCGCGGACCGGATGCGTTCGGTCTGTCGTGACCTTTAGAGCATTTTTACAGATAGCGTAATGCTTGGGTGCTCCATCCTAGCGCAGCTAGGGTGGGATAGGGCAATGTCCGCATTACAGTAACTGTGATACTGCTGTTAGAAATCAAGTCCCGCTTCGCGCGCGGCATCTGCCAACGCCTTGATGCGGCCGTGATACAGATAGCCGCCACGATCGAAAACCACTTTCTTGATGCCCTTTTCCTTGGCCTTCTCCGCGATCAGCTTGCCAACTTCTTTGGCCGCCGCGACATTGCCGCCGGTCTTCAGTTTGGCGGTCACGCTGGAAGCAGACACCAGGGTGGTCCCAGTATGGTCGTCGATCAGTTGCGTATAAATCTGGTTCAAAGAGCGATAGACGTTCAGCCGAGGACGTTCTGCCGTTCCCTGCATCTTGCGGCGAATGCGATCATGCACCCGCTGGCGATTCGAATTGCGTTGAATCTGCGTAATCATAACTTGTCTTTCCTTCCTAAAAGCGGAGATGCCCTGCATCCCCGTTCGGTTCTGAACTTCGCAATCCATGGCCAGTCGGCCCAGGATTACTTGGCGCCAGTCTTGCCAACCTTCTTCTTCAGCTTCTCGTCCGAGTAGCGAACGCCCTTGTTTTTGTATGGGTCCGGTTTGCGCAGGGAACGCATGTCCGCCGCCACCTGACCAACCTTCTGGCGATCAATTCCGCTAATCGTAAGCCGGGTCTGCTTGGCATCGATCGTCGCCGCAATCCCGGTCGGCAAAGGAAATTCGATCGGATGCGAGTATCCCAGCGTGAAAACGACCGTGTTCTTGCCCTTCAATTCAGCGCGATACCCAATGCCGACAATATCCAGATCGCGCGTCCAACCCTGGGTGACGCCGCGAACCGCATTGGCGACGAGTGCGCGCGTCAATCCGTGGATGGCCGCCTGCGAGTCATCCTGGCGTTCCACGTGGAGGTTTCCGTCTTTCTCTTCAAACTTCAGGCCGCCCGGAATTGGCTGCTCGACCTTGCCCTTGGGGCCTTCGACCACAACCGTATTGCCATGCACCGAATACTTGACGCCTTTGCCGAGCGGAATTGGCTGTTTTCCTATACGCGACATCTTGTGATTCTCTTTCTCGTTGGCTTGCGAGTCCCGCTCGGAGTCACTCTCCGTGCGTTCCACTGCAGCCTACCTACAAAATCTTGTCATCCCGAGCGATATCCTTGCGCAGCAAGGATGGAGTCGAGGGACCTGCATTTTCTTCCCGCATCGCAACAAGTTACCAAACTTCGCACAACAGCTCGCCACCCACGCCTTCACGACGCGCCTGACGGCCTGTCATCACACCCTTCGGCGTGGTGATGATGCTGATGCCCAGTCCGCCCTGCACGCGGCGGATCTCGTCGCGATGCACGTACACCCGGCAACCCGGATGGGAGACGCGGTTCAGGCCGCGTATTGCCGCCTGGTTGTTGGTGTCGTACTTCAAATACACCCGCAGAAAACGCTTGCTGTTTTCCTCTGTCGCCTTGTAGTTGCTGATGTAGCCCTCTTCCTTCAGAATGCGGGCTATTTCAAGCTTCAACTTGGAGGCTGGCACATCCAGCTTTGCATGCCGCGAATGAATCGCGTTGCGCAGCCGTGCCAACAGATCGGATACTGGATCGCTTACACTCATCGTATCTCCTTGATCCCCCGTTCGCCCGCCTTTGGCGGGAACCTGCGAGGACCGTTCCTGCGCTCGCTTGTAGGAGCCGAGGCGCATCGAAATCTATTTCAACTATCGTTCAGCGCAGCCTACGCCACACCACTTACCAGGACGACTTGACGACCCCGGGGATTTCGCCCTTTAACGCCAGGCTGCGGAAACAAAGCCGGCAAATGCCGAACTTCCGCAGAAACGCCCGCGGTCGTCCACAGAGATTGCAGCGGTTGTGCTGCCGCGAAGAAAACTTCGGCTTGCGCTTGTCTTTGACTCTTTTTGCTGTAGTTGCCATCGAGCTTGTCTTGTCCTCTCGCCTTCTCTAGGCTGTCAGCCGGAACGGAATGCCGAAGTGTTGCAGCAATGCCCGTGCCTGCTGATCGTCTTTCGCCGTCGTCACAATGGTGACGTTCATGCCCTTCAACTTGTCCACACGGGAGTAGTCGATCTCAGGGAAAATCAACTGATCGCGAATCCCCAGCGTGTAATTGCCGCGTCCATCGAAGCTCTTCGTCGACACGCCCTTGAAATCGCGAACACGCGGCAGCGCCGTCGAAACCAGGCGATCCAGAAACTCATACATCTTGTCGCCGCGCAGTGTCACCATGGCGCCGATCGGCATACCTTCGCGCACTTTGAATGCGGCAATCGACTTCTTCGCGCGAGTTACAACCGGCTTCTGTCCTGTGATCAGGCCCAGATCCACCATCAGCGGGTCCATCACTTTGACGTTCTGCGTGGCTTCGCCCAGTCCCATGTTCAGGACAATCTTTTCCAGGCGCGGCACCGCCATGGTATTTTTCAAGCCCAGTTCCTTCAACAGCGCCGGCTTGATTTCCTTCACGTACTTATCTTTTAATCTGGTTGCCATCTTCCATCCATCCTTGCTTCAAAGCTGGTCCCTGAACCATGGTCCCTGGCCGCTGATCCCCTGGTTCTACTTCTTCGATTCCAGCGTCTGCCCACACTTGCGGCAAACGCGAACCTTGGTGTCGCCTTCAAACTTAAAGCCCACTCGAACCGGCCCGCAGTTGCCGCAGACCAGCATCACGTTTGAAATCTGAATCGGGTTTTCCTGCTCCGCGATCCCGCCCTTGATGTTGCGCTGCGGGTTCGGCTTCACGGTTTTCTTCACCATCATCACGTGCTCAACCAGCAGGCGGTGCTCATCCTGCATCACCCGCAGCACGCGCCCCTGCTTGCCTCTATCTTTGCCCGCGATGACCTGCACTTTATCGTTGCGGCGAATCTTCAATCCTGCCATAACTCTCGTCTCACTTCCCGTTCGCGCCGAAACTGGTACATCCCACCCCGTTTCTGGCCGCGTTTCTAAAATCGAACCAAACCGTCCGGCTTACAGAACTTCTGGAGCCAGCGAAACAATCTTCAAAAATCTCTTCTCGCGCAATTCCCTTGCAACCGGACCGAATACGCGCGTGCCCACCGGCTCCCCCGTTTCGTTGATCAGCACCGCGGCATTCTGATCGAAGCGAATATAGGTTCCATCGCGGCGACGATATTCTTTCCGGGTGCGCACGATGACGGCCTTCACCACTTTGCCCTTCTTTACCTGGCCATCCGGCGAGGCTTCTTTCACTGCGGCGGTCACGACGTCACCCAGGCCGGCTTTGCGTCCGGTGGATCCGCCCAGCGGCAGGATCACCTGCAGCTTGCGGGCGCCGGAGTTGTCGGCCACCACCAACATGGTTCTCATTTGTACGGCCATCATCGTCTCCTAAACATTGCTACTACCAGTACCGCTGGGTGCCCCATTCAAGCCCACCCTGAGCGAAGTCGAACGGGTTGGCTTGAGTGGGATCGGAAAATCCATTCCCAAACTCGCCTACACTGCCTGCGGGATCTCTTCTGCCTGCGCCAGATTCGAGCGGCGCACAATCTCTTCCAGTTGCCAACGCTTCAGCTTGCTCAGCGGACGCGTCTCGCGAATCCGCACCACATCGCCAACCCGCGCCGTCTTGTGCTCGTCATGGGCGTAAAACTTCTTGGTCGTCCGCATCGTCCGCAGATACTTCGGATGCGCCTTGCGCATCTCGACTTCGACCACAATGGTCTTCTGCATCTTCGTCGAAACTACCTCTCCAACCTTTTCATTGCGATGGGAAGCTGCGGGGGTGCCCGCAGTCGCCGCAGTCGCCGCAGTTGCCGTTGTTGCTGTCGTTGCTGTCGTTGCCGTCGTGTCTTTTGTAGGTTCGCTCATTGCTTAACTGCCGCCCTTCTTCGCATTCGCCTTGCCGCGCTTGGCGGCCTTTACCTTGGTCTTGCCCGCCGACTTCGCCTTACCGGCGATCTTCGACGTCCGCTTGGTGTTCCGCGTCGACGTCTTCTTGGGAGCCTTTTTCGACTTCGACCCCTTTCCCGCAGCCGACTTTTTTGCCGTCTTTTTGGCTTTCCGTTTGGGAGCTGCTTCGCTTGCGTTCGCCTTCACGTGCGCGTGCGTCGCAATGCCAAGCTCGCGCTGACGCTCCACCGTCTGGATGCGCGCAATGTCCTTCTTCAGCTCGCGCAGCTTCTTCAATCCCTCGTTCTGCCCCATCTTCATCTGGAAACGCAAGCGGAAAATCTGCTCCGCCGACTGGTGCGCCTGCAGCGCCAGTTCCTCTTTGTCCAGATTGACGATCTTATCCATTTCCATGATTCAATCCTTCATCTTCCAACGTTGCCGGAGTCATCGACTCCAGTCATCCGCGTACAAAATTCCTTATGCCTTCTGGGCGGTCGCCACCACTGCATCGTGGCGGGCAACAAACAGTGTCTTGACCGGCAGCTTGTGCGAAGCCAGCCGCATCGCTTCCTGCGCGACTTCACGGCTGACCCCTTCCATCTCGAACAAAATCTTTCCAGGCTTGACCACCGCAACCCAATGATCCAGCGGCCCCTTACCGGAACCCATACGAACTTCCGCAGGCTTCTTGGTAATCGGCTTGTCCGGAAACAGGCGCAGCCAGATCTTGCCGCCACGCTTGATGAAACGAGTCATGGCCACACGGCTGGCTTCAATCTGCCGATCCGTAATGTGCGCGTGATCGAGCGTCTTCAATCCAAAATCCCCAAACGCAAGCTCAGAACCGCGCCAGGCCTTGCCACGATTGCGGCCCTTCTGCTGCTTGCGGAACTTCACCTTCTTCGGCATCAACATAACGAGATCCTTTTGAGCTGTCTGCTCGTACTGCCACTTCCAAAACCAGTCCTAGAAAATGCTCGATCCAACCCGCGGTTCGCGCTTTTTCTGTTGATAAATGTCGCCGCGATACACCCACGCCTTCACGCCAATGATTCCGTAGGTCGTATGAGCTTCGGCGAAACCGTAGTCGATGTCCGCACGCAGGGTATGCAACGGCAGGCGTCCCTGCAGATACCATTCAGAACGCGCGATCTCCGCGCCGTTCAGCCGTCCGCCCACGCGCACCTTGATGCCACGGCAACCAAAGCGCAGCGCCGAGTCGACCGACTTCCGCATCGCGCGGCGGAAGCTAACACGCTTCTCCAGCTGCAACGCAATGTTTTCGGCCACCAATTGTGCATCCAGCTCCGGCTTGTTCACTTCAAGAATGTCGACGAAGACTTCCCGATTGGAGCGCTTCTGCAAGTCTGTCTTCAGCTTCTCAATCTCCGCGCCCTTGCGCCCGATGATAATGCCCGGACGCGCCGTGCGAATGATGATCCGCAGTTTGTTGCCTGGACGCTCGATTTCAATCGAGCTGACGCCGGCGGACTTCAGCTTCTCTTTCAGTTCGCGCCGCAACAACACATCTTCGACCAGCAGGCTAGCGTACCCCCGCTCGACGAACCAACGCGACTTCCAAGGCTTATTAATTCCTAGCCGAAACCCGTAAGGGTGGACTTTCTGACCCATATTGAATCCTTCCGTTCGCTACTTCGATGACTTCTTGGCGGCCGTCTTCTTTTTTGCCGCTGCTGGTTTTGCTGCCGGCTTGCCGGAACCTGACTTCTTCGCAGCCGCCTTCGTAGCCGGCTTCTTCTTGCCCTTGGTGCCAGTCTCGGGCTCTTCCCCGATTGTCTTCGCCAGCTCCGGACGCTTCTTTTCGGCAACTGTAATCAAAACATTCGACATACGCCGTTGATACCGGAACGCACGCCCCATCGGCGCCGGACGAATCCGCTTCAACCGAGGTCCTTCGTTGGCCACCGCCAGCTTCACGTACAGATTGTCGACGTCAATGTTCAGACCGCGCTCTTCGCTCAGATAGTTCGCGTTCTCGAGTGCAGACCGCAACACTTTCTCGACCAGCGGAGCCACCCGCTTCTTGGTGAAGGCTACCGTCTGCAACGCATCTTCGACGCGCCGGCCCTTGATCAGATCCAGCACCAGCTTCGCCTTTTGCGGCGAGACCCGCTGAAACTTCGCTTCCGCCCTGAATTCCTGTGCTTCGTATTGCATCGTGCACTATGCCTTTCCCGCTGTTACCGCGGCTTGGTTGCCGTCTCGGCCTTGGCCGAGGAGTGACCCTTGAATGTACGCGTCGCGGCAAACTCGCCCAGCTTGTGACCCACCATGTTTTCCGTCACATATACCGGAATGAACTTTCGGCCGTTATGCACCGCAATCGTGTGCCCGACCATCTCAGGAAAAATCGTGGACCGGCGAGACCAGGTGCGTACTACCTTCTTGTCATTCGCCTTGTTCATCGCCTCGATCTTTACGATCAAGTGAGTGTCGATGAAGGGTCCTTTCTTTGTCGAACGTGCCATCATTTCTCCTTCAAAATCAGCTTCTAGCTCTTAGCTGTTAGCTAGCGGCTAAAAGCTAATGGCTAACAGCTGCTCTATCACTTCTTCTTCGGTCGGCTGACGATCATTCCATCGGTCCGCTTGTTATTCCGCGTCTTGTATCCGCGAGTCGGTTGACCCCAGGGCGTCACAGGATGACGGCCACCGGAAGTCTTTCCTTCGCCGCCGCCGTGCGGGTGATCCACCGGGTTCATCGACACGCCGCGATTCGCTGGACGAATTCCCTTCCAGCGATTTCTGCCGGCCTTGCCAATCGAAATATTTTCGTGGTCCGTGTTGCCAACCTGCCCAATCGTTGCCATGCAATCGACCAGCACCTTGCGGGTCTCTCCCGATGGCAGCTTCAACAGCGCATAGTCGCCTTCTTTGGCCACCAGCTGCGCCGAAGCACCAGCCGAGCGCACCATCTGCGCGCCCTTGCCCGGCCGCAGTTCCACATTATGGACCGTGGTGCCCGCCGGAATGTTCTTCAGCGGCAGCGCATTGCCGACCAGGATGTCTGCCTCCTCGCCGCTCATGATGGCCTGGCCCACCTGCAAACCGATGGGCTGCAGAATGTAACGCTTCTCGCCATCCGCGTAGTGGATCAATGCGATCCGTGCGGAACGGTTAGGGTCATATTCAATCGTGGCAACGCGGCCAGGAATTCCAGACTTGTCGCGCTTGAAGTCGATCAGGCGCAGCTTGCGCTTATGGCCGCCCCCGTGGTGGCGAATCGTCAAATCGCCCGTGTTGCGGCGTCCGCCCGTGCGCTTACGAATCGACGTCAGCGGCTTATAAGGGCGATCGGTCGTCAGGTCGTCGTTGACCACCGTGGAGGTGAAACGCAGGCTCGGAGTGATCGGTCGGTATGTCTTGATCGGCATCGGTTATTCTCTTTTTTTGACATTGGCCCCGGTCGTGGCAACCAACATCACGTTTAAATCTTTTTTCGCCTGCTGGATGCTGGGTGCCCCATCCTAGACGCGTTCTTTGCGGCTAGGGTGGGATAGCATGAATCCCGCACCAGCATCAGGAAAACTTCCTTACAAACTGTTGATGTATTCCGGCATTTTCTGCCCCGGCTTCAGGCGCACATACGCCTTTTTCCAGTCCGAGCGATACCCGCTGAAACGGCCGCGCTTGCGTTCTTTGCCGACAAAGTTGGCGGTGCGAACTCCCTCCACCTTCACTTTGAACAAGGTCTCGACGGCTTGTTTCACTTCCGTCTTGGTGGCCGACGTGGCGACCTCAAACACGAGAGTGGCTTCGGTTTCCTTAGCGCCAAGTCCCTTTTCCGTAATTACCGGGCGACGAATCACTTGATATACATCTGCCATCAGGCCACCTCTGCTGCGGCTGGTCGCCGCGGCGACCGCTTGGATACCGTTTTCTTCAATGCTTCCTGCAACTGCTCCATCGCCGTAACGGAGATGATCGCGCGCTCGTGCTTCAACAGGTGATACGGATGAACTTCATTGCTCAGCATCAACTCAACGCCATGCAGATTGCGCGCACCCAGCATCAGGTTCTTGCTCAACGTGGTGCTGCTTTCTACCAAAAGCGCGGTCTTCTTCGCGTCCAATGTGGTCAACGCACTGCGATAGAGCTTGGTCTTCGGCTCTTTCAGCTCCAGGCTCTCGACCACCGTCAAATGTCCATCGGCCAGCTTCGCCGCAATCGCTGAGCGCAACGCGCCCAGCAGCTTCTTGCGCGGGAAAGCATAGTCGTGGGAGTGCGGCACCGGTCCGTGCACCGTTCCACCATGCCTCCAAAGAGGCGAACGAATGGAGGCAACGCGCGCCCGGCCCGTTCCCTTCTGCTTCCACAACTTCTTGCCGGAACCAGATACCAGCTTGCGATTTTTGGTGGCGTGCGTGCCCTGACGCAGGGCGGCGCGGTAATGCTTCACCGCCTCCCAGATCAAGTCCTCGTTCACCTCGGCTGGCCCAAAAACTTCATCCGCCAGCTCCAGGGTCCCGACTTTTTTACCACCCAGATCGACTACGTCAATGTTTGCCATGGCTCTACTCTCTTCAGCTCTTTGCTTCTAGCTCTTAGCCTCTAGCTAGAAGCTAGTGGCTAGCGGCTATTTCTTCTTGCTGCCCGATGCCTTCTTCGAAGCCTTCAACGGATCCACCGTGGTCGCGCCGCTGAATCCACGCCGTTCGCGAGGCGGTTGCTTCGCTTTGGTGATCAGAACGTATCCCTCGCGATGCCCCGGGACCGCGCCTTCCAGCATCAACAAATTCTCATCCGTGTCGATGCCGCGAATCCGCAGATTCCGCACCGTCACATTGTCGACGCCCATATGACCCGGCATGCGCATTCCCTTCATCACGCGCGACGGATAGGAAGAAGCGCCAATCGATCCCTGCACCTGGAACATATGTCCGTGCGATTTCGGTCCGCCGCCAAATCCATGCCGGCGAACGACGCCCGCAAAACCACGGCCCTTGCTGGTGCCCAGCACATCGACAAACTTCTCATCCGCAAAAATATCCACCAGCACCCGGTCGCCGGCTTTGCTGCCTGCAGGAGCCTCTTCGCCTTCCGCAACCTTGGCCGCGGCTTCAATCGGAACTTCGCGCAGAATCCGCACGGGAGGAACATTGTTCTTTCCGAAGTGGCCCGCCATCGCCTTATTGATTTTGGAGCTTTTCACAAACTCCACCAGGCCGATCTGCGCCGCGTCGTACCCATCCTTCGCCTGCGTCTTCAGCTGCGTAATCACGCACGGACCCACCTGGACCACAGTGATCGGATGGATTTCTCCGTTCTCATCGAAGACCTGGGTCATGCCGATTTTCTTGCCAATCATTCCTGCTACTGCCATCGTTTTCTCCCCTCATCATGCGCGGGCTTTACGCTGCGCACTGCCGGTACTTCTGTTTTTCCGCCCGAAGGGCGGCTTTGCCCGCGCGGCCAGCGCTATTTTTCGAAGGCTTTGATTTCGACGTCGACACCGGCAGGCAGATCGAGGCGCATCAGCGCATCCACCGTCTGCTGGGTCGGCTCCAGAATGTCAATCAGCCGCTTGTGGGTGCGAATCTCGAACGCCTCGCGAGACTTCTTGTCCACGTGCGGCGACCGCAACACGCAATACTTGTTCTTCACCGTCGGCAACGGAATCGGCCCCGCCACCTGCGCGCCCGTCCGCTTGGCCGTGTCCACGATTTCGCCGGTCGAAGTATCCAGCACGCGATAGTCATACGCCTTCAGGCGGATGCGAATTCTTTGTCCAATCATGACTTCATCTCTTCTTTCAATCCATCTGCAACCGGGTGCCCCACGTCTCGCTTTTGAGACGTGGGTTTGTCCCTTGTTACTTCAAAATCTCAGCAATCGCTCCGGCGCCCACGGTGCGTCCGCCTTCGCGAATCGCAAACCGCAAGCCCTTCTCCATCGCCACTGGAGTAATCAGCTCAATCTCCAGGCTGACGTTGTCCCCCGGCATCACCATCTCCGTGCCTTCCGGCAACTTCGCCACTCCGGTCACGTCCGTGGTGCGGAAGTAAAACTGCGGCCTGTAGCCATTGAAAAACGGTGTGTGCCGTCCGCCTTCTTCCTTGCTCAGGACGTAAATCTCCGCCTTGAACTTGGTGTGCGGCGTAATCGAGCCGGGCTTGGCCAGCACCATGCCGCGCTCCACATCTTCCTTCGGAATACCGCGCAGCAGCAGTCCCGCGTTATCGCCAGCCAGACCTTCATCCAGCTGCTTCTTGAACATTTCGACGCCCGTCACCACCGTCTTGCGCGTCTCGCGGAAGCCGACAATCTCCGTGTCCTCGCCCACCTTCACCTTGCCGCGCTCGATCCTGCCCGTCACCACCGTGCCGCGACCGGAGATCGAAAAGATATCTTCAATCGGCATCAGAAACGGCTGATCGATGGCACGCTGCGGCATCGGAATGTACTTGTCCACCGCCTCCATCAGCTCATCGATCTTCGCTTCCCACTGCGCTTCTCCATTCAATGCGCCCAGCGCCGAGCCGCGAATCACCGGCACATCGTCGCCCGGAAACTGGTACTTACTCAACAGTTCGCGCACTTCCATCTCGACCAGGTCAATCAGTTCCGGATCGTCCACCGCATCGCACTTGTTCAGGAACACCACAATGTACGGCACTCCCACCTGCCGCGCCAGCAGCACGTGCTCCTTGGTCTGCGGCATCGGGCCGTCAGTCGCGGCCACCACGAGAATCGCGCCGTCCATCTGTGCCGCGCCCGTGATCATGTTCTTGATGTAGTCGGCGTGACCCGGGCAGTCGACGTGCGCGTAGTGACGATTCTTGGTCTCGTACTCCACGTGCGCGGTCGCAATCGTAATGCCGCGCTCCCGCTCTTCCGGCGCATTGTCGATGGTGTCGAAGGAACGATACTTGTTGTTCGGGTTGTGCTTCGACAATACCTTGGTGATCGCCGCCGTCAACGTCGTCTTGCCGTGATCGATGTGCCCGATCGTCCCTACGTTTACGTGCGGCTTTGACCGGTCAAACTTTTCCTTCGCCATTTTGCCCTTGTCCCTTCCATTCGATCGTGTCGATCTTGAATATTTCGTTCGCTCTTGAAACCTACTTCAACTGTTTCCCGTGAATCTAAGCTTTGCTTTGACTCCGCCCAATAATCTCATCGCTCACCGAGCGGGGCGCTTCTTCATACCGGGCAAAGTGCATTGAATAGGTCGCCCGGCCCTGCGTGGACGAACGCATGTTCGTCGCATAATTGAACATTTCTTTCAGCGGCACACTCGCCTTGATCACCTGCGAACCGCCCGAGTGCTCCATGCCCTCAATGCGTCCGCGGCGAGAATTGATGTCGCCGATAATCGTTCCCATGTGCTCTTCCGGCACGGTCACTTCGACCGCCATCACCGGCTCCAGCAGTACAGGACTTGCCTTGCGGGCGGCCTCTTTGATGGCCAGCGAGCCGGCAATCTTGAACGCCATTTCGTTCGAGTCGACATCGTGATAGCTGCCGTCGTACAGCGACACCTTGATGTCCACCATCGGAAAGCCTGCCAGAATTCCGCCTTCCAAGGCTTCACGGATGCCCTGATCGATCGGCTTGATGTACTCGCGCGGAATTGAACCGCCGGTAACATCGTTTTCGAATTCGTAGCCCTTACCAGGGTTCGGCTCGACGCGAATCTTGCAATGTCCGTAGTTACCTGAGCCGCCAGTCTGGCGAATGTACTTGCCTTCCGCGTCCGCGTGCTTGCGAATCGTCTCGCGGAACGCGACCTGCGGCGTTCCCACGTTCGCTTCCACCTTGTGCTCGCGCTTCATGCGGTCGACAAGAATTTCCAGATGCAGCTCGCCCATGCCGCTGATAATCGTCTGTCCGGAATCCTCATCGGTCCTCACTTTAAAAGTGGGATCTTCATCCGACAGCCTCGACAGCGCCATGCCCATCTTTTCCTGATCGCCCTTGGTCTTCGGCTCAATCGCAACCGAAATAACCGGCTCCGGAAACGTGATCGCTCCCAGCGCGATCGGGTGCCGAGGATCGCACAGCGTATCGCCCGTCTTGATTTCCTTCAGGCCCACGCAGGCGCAAATATCGCCGGCATAAATCTCGGAAATATCCTCGCGCTTGTCGGCATGCATCTTCACCAGCCGTCCCACGCGCTCCGTCTTGCCGGTACGCGGATTCAGGACCGTGTCGCCCGTCTTCAGCGATCCGGAATATAAACGAATGAAACTCAACTTGCCGAATTGATCGTTGATCAGCTTGAATGCCAGCGCCGCAAAGGGTTCGGAATCTTCCGGCTTGCGGATCAAGGTGATCGACGGGTCGTGCGGATCGATGCCTTCCACAGGAGCAATATCGACCGGGCTCGGCAGATAATCGACCACCGCATCCAGCAGCGTTTGAATACCCTTGTTCTTGAATGCGCTGCCGCAAAGTACCGGGAAAACCTTCATCTCCAGCGTCGTCTTGCGGATCGAAGCCTTCAGCTGCGCGGCGGTCGGTATCTCGCCTTCCAAAAACAGGTGCAGCATGTCGTCATCGTGCTCGGCGACCGTTTCGATCAACTGCATTCGAAACGCTTCTGCCTTCTTCAACAAATCTGCAGGAATCTCTTCGACCGAATACTTCGCGCCCATGGTCTCGTCATTCCAGACGATGGCCCGCATCTCGACCAGGTCCACCAGGCCTTTGAACTTCGCTTCCGCGCCAATCGGAATCTGAATTGCCACCGGCCGCGCGCCCAGGCGCTTGCGGATGGTCTCAATCACATGCTCGAAGTCCGCGCCGGCCTTGTCCATCTTGTTGACAAAACAAATCCGCGGAATCTTGTACTTGTCGCCCTGCCGCCACACCGTTTCACTCTGTGGCTGCACACCGGAAACACTGTCAAACAGCGCCACCGCGCTATCAAGGACGCGCAGGCTGCGCTCCACTTCCGCGGTAAAGTCCACGTGACCCGGCGTATCAATAATGTTGATGCGAATATCGCGCCAGGTACACGTCGTCGCAGCCGAGGTAATCGTAATGCCGCGCTCCTGCTCCTGCTCCATGTAATCCATGGTCGCAGTCCCTTCATGCACTTCACCGATACGGTGCGTGATGCCGGTATAGAACAGGATGCGTTCCGTCGCCGTCGTTTTTCCGGCGTCGATATGCGCCATGATTCCGATGTTGCGGCAACGATGTAACGGTACTAGACGGGCCACGGTACGATTCTCACTTCGCGGGATTTCCTCCCGCCGGTTGCTGTTACTAATTCCCTAAAAAAGTTCCGATTCAGCCATGCCTTGTATCAGGGCACGGCTTCAGCCGTGCCGTATATGGCGGAAAACCGTAGGGCTTTAGCCCCTGACGCGCTACCAGCGATAATGCGCAAAAGCCTTATTGGCTTCCGCCATGCGGTGTACGTCTTCCTTCTTCTTCATTGCGGCGCCACGGCCATTCGCGGCATCCAGCAATTCATTCGTCAACTTGTCGACCATGCCCTTTTCGCCGCGGGCACGACCATACGTCACCAGCCAGCGAATCGCCAACGAGGTCCGGCGCTCCGGGTTCACTTCGATCGGAACCTGGTAGTTCGCGCCGCCCACACGGCGGGTCTTCACTTCCAGCAGCGGCTTGCAATTCTCCACCGCCTTCTTGAACAGCTTCAGGGCCTCATCGCCGCCGCGCTGCTCCAGGTTCGTCATGGAGGTGTAGAAAATCTTCTGCGCCGTCGACTTCTTGCCGTCCCACATCATGGAGTTGACAAACTTTGTGACCAGCGTCGAGTTGTAGATCGCGTCCGGCACCACTTCCCGCTTCGCAATGTGACCTTTTCTAGGCATGTTTGCTTCAATCCTTTTTTCTTACTGACCCTGACAGGTGCTTTGGGTGCCCCATTCAAGCCGTTTTGTGGCTTGAGTGGGGGAAAACTATATCTCGGTGCCCCATTCAAGCCCACCCTGAGCCCGCCGAAGGGTTGGCTTGAGTGGGAGAGAATACCTGTTACTTCGCTGCCGCCTTCGCCCTCTTGGCGCCATATTTGGACCGGCTCTGCTTGCGATTCGCCACGCCGACCGAATCCAGCGTGCCCCGAACCACGTGATAGCGAACTCCCGGCAGGTCCTTCACACGGCCCCCGCGGATCAGCACAATCGAGTGCTCCTGCAAATTGTGGCCGATGCCAGGAATATAGGTGGTGACTTCAATTCCGTTGGTCAGACGAACACGCGCCACCTTGCGCAGTGCGGAGTTTGGCTTCTTGGGCGTCTGCGTATACACGCGGGTGCAAACACCGCGCCGTTGCGGGCATCCCTGCAGCGCCGGGCTGGCGGTCTTGTACCGCGGCGCCGTCCGGCCTTTCCTGACAAGCTGACTAAATGTAGGCAAGAACAATCTCCTTTATTACCGTGTTACGCAAATCCCTGTCATCCCGACCGAAGGTCGCCTCTGCGACCGCAGTGGAGGGACCCGCTTTTCAAACTTTTCACCCCAAAACCGCTTCGGGTGCCCCATCCTAGCTTTGCTAGGGTGGGATGAAACACTGTCCGTACTACCAAATCCCTGTCATCCCGACCGAAGGCCGCTTTAGCGGACGCAGTGGAGGGACCTGCTTTTCTTCCGCGATCCACGCAAAACCCGCGCTTCGCACAAACTGCCTGCCCGCACCACGGCGGACTGACGATCCCCACCCACACACGATTCCTCGCACAAAGGACGGAGTTCAAACCCAAATTCTGTAGTCTGACTGAAACAACGACGGTGACCGGCTCGTACCGCTTGCCCGCTCCGTTTCGCTGTTCTGCCCCGCATAGCCCGCCAGGGTGGCCGGTGTCGCAGGTGCAAAAGGACGAGTATCGAATCCGCTTCCGAAAACTGAAACCGATGCAATCCGCTGTCGACTGCCAGCGGAACTGGACGGCGCCTCCCACAGGCACACTACCGTCGCTCGCCAAACTCCACAAGAATATCAAGTGATGGGGTGCGAGTCAACAGGAGAGAAACCAAGCAGCGATGCATTTTGAAATGTACTAAGCGACCGGGAGTCAAAGCTCCGAATCTTCGTAGGAGGGTTCTTATCTTTTTTCCTCTCAAAAGTGTTATTGTGGTTCGCATCTGAACATATGACTGGCTTGGTGACCGATAGATCGTGGCGAAGTCTAAAAACAAGGAAGATGGGCCAGATCAGCTCCCCGGATGGCGCTGGCTGGCGGTTCAAGTGTTTTCCCTGGCTCGGCAGTTTGGCTACACCCTGGTTTGGGCCCCAGTAGTCGCGTATGCCATCTATACAGTGGGCTATACCTTTAGGGCATTTGCAGGGCAAACATCTATTGCTAATGTGGCGTTAGAGATTGCCGGACAGTTAAACGTTACCGTGAAGGTGAGCGTAACATTGGCTCTAACGACGAGTGGGCTTTGGCTGAACGAATACCGCCGTCATCGCAAGACACGCCAACGCTTGACAGCACGGATTACGGAATTGGAGTTGCGTCTTGATCCGCATAGAACGTCGAGCAACCTGACCGATGAAGGCACTACCCAACCGGGAGACCTATGATGACAGAACTACAGATTGCTAACATCCTCCAAGCGACTGTTGTGGTGGCTCTATGGTCGTTTGTCATTTTCAAGTTGTTGCCTACATATCGCATCGATTCTTTCCGGCAGAGATTGTTTTGCGTACGGGACGAAATGTTCGATTTTGCAGCCGATGGCAATATTGCTTTTGATGATCCCGCATATATGCTACTGCGCCGTCAAATGAACGGATTGATTCGCAATGGTCATCAACTCACACTTTTCCGTAGCCTCATGACGATAGCGATTCAGCGCATCTCCGGCACTCAAACAACATCGTGGAATCAGGCTTGGGAAGCTTCACTTGAGAACCTACAGAGCGAGGACGTTCGCGCGAAAATGAAGAAGTTCCACGAGCGCGGCATGATGATTACTGCAAGCTATTTGATCCTTGGATCACCGGCGCTGTGGGTGGTTTTCTTGATTGCTGCCCTTTGCATTTTTGCTCAAGGCGCGACAATGGGAATTAAGCAATTGATAAAAGCCGCATCGAAGAAAGTCCTTTCCGGCCCTCTCGACCAACGATTTATAGAAGAGGCTGCTGTAGGAACATTCGCCTAGTCTCTTATTTCGCCGCCGGGTCACCCATCCAAGTCGTTCTTTGGCCGGACGGGTGGCCCATTCAAGCCGTCCTACGGCTTGAGTGGGGCAGATTCAGCAGACAAGCCCAAATCCAGAATCTGGGTGCCCCACATCTCGCCTTTGAGATGTGGGAAGTTCTTTGTCAGGATAGCCCCATTCCTCCGCGTCGCAAACGAGGTGGCGCAACGAATCCTCGCGAAAATAAAAGAGAGTCATTCTGAGCGTAGCGAAGAATCCAGACGAAATCCGCCTCGACTGCACAGCCATCACCCTCTGGATTCTTCATTCCGGTCGCGACCGCGACCTCCATTCAGAATGACTCTCCTTCAGACACCGGCAAATTCGGTGAACCGGATGCGGGGCGCCCCACATCTCGCCTTTGAGATGTGGGGTTCCTTCTCAATCGGGCTACAATTTCCTTCCCGTTTATATCCAAACCAGTATAATCGGTCCATGAAGCCTGTCCGGTTTCTCGGCGACTCTCTCGAACGGATTCGCGAGTTTCCAGAAGACGGAAGGCACGATGCCGGATATCAGTTGGAACAGGTGCAGCGCGGCGAGCAGCCCGGCAGCTTCAAATCCGTGCCCAGCATCGGCAAAGGCGTGGAAGAGATTCGCCTGCGAGATGATTCCGGAATTTATCGAATTATCTATACCGCTCGATTGTCCGATGCGGTCTACATATTGCACGCGTTTCAAAAGAAGACTCAGGCAACGGCCAAACGCGACGTCGACCTGGCGAGAGAACGATTCCAGCAAATAGGGAGACTCCAGAAATGAACAAATCCAAAGCCTATGCCAGCGTGTGGGACGCACTCGCCGACACCCCCGAGCAGGCAGCCAACCTGCGTGCCCGCGCGGAACTGATGAGAAAAATCGCCGGCATCGTGAAGAAAAATCGATGGACGCAGGCTGAAGCAGCCAAGCGCTGCGGCATCACCCAGCCGCGCATCAACGATCTGCTCCGTGGCCGCGTTTCGCGGTTCTCGCTAGACGCACTGGTCAACATCGCCACCAGCCTGGGCCGTCGAGTTCGCGTCGAAATCGAAGCCGCGTAGATTTTTTTCTTACAATTTTCTTCATACCGTTCCCGCCCCTTCCCATCCGCCGTAGAAATATTTGCAAACGCATAGAAACATTCTCCGTCATCGCGGGTCAAAGAATCGTAGCGCCTATGCAATCGTCATTGCGGCGTCAGGGCAGCCGGGAAAAGGCTCGCGTATGAGAAAGATTGTTGGTCTGGATCTACTCTGCATGGTTCTCGTCATCGGGTTGGTATTTCAACCCGTGATGGTCGCACAACAAAGCGCGCTGCCGAACGCGCCTTCCGCGGCGGAGTCAAGCTCCTCGGCGATCGCTCCGCCGCCCGCGCCACCAGGCACTTCGTCCAGCGCGGCCCCAAGCACTCCGCTTGCCGACGTCTCAGTCCCAGTCCCAACGCAAATCCGCGCCGCAAAAACCATCTTCATCGCCAACGCCGGAGATAAAACCAATCTGTTTCCCGATGTCTACAGTGGCGGTCCGGACCGGCCGTATGTTCAGTTCTACTCCGACATGCAGACCTGGGGACATTACCGACTTGTGTCCGCTCCCGATCAAGCGGACCTGGTGTTTCAAATCAGCCTCGTCAACCCCATCGCCTCCGAGCTTCTCCCAGGCAACAACGCGGGCTACTGGAATGGAGCGGAATGGCACGATCCTCAATTGAGGCTGAACATCCTCGACCCGAAGACCCGCATTTCCCTGTGGGAGCTGACGTCGCATATTCAAAGCACGATGCGTCTGAAAAGCTCGCGCGACCGGCAATTCGACCTCGCCATGGGCAATCTCGTAATGGAGGTCGAGCAGCTCTCGACCCAGACAACCACCACCGAGAACAGCTCTCTGCTGAGGGAGAAGGGCCACGCGAAGACCATCAAGGTAATGACCGTCCTGGCCATTGCTGTGGCCGCCGTCGGTGTTGGATCGTTCGCATATATTGCCTCGCAGCACAATCACCTGACGCCCCCGCCACCACCCCCTTACCCCACCATTCCGTGAGTGCCTGCGGCGGCTGGAGGGGGGAATTCGTGAGGATGAAACAACTCCGCCAGCCCATCGCAGTTGGCACCGCCGTCATTGTTTCGCCGGCGCGTCCAGTTCCTTCACCAGCCACAGCACCAAATCGTCATCCACCAGCACCTTGTCGCCGGCCGCTACCGGCAGCCCTCCGGAAGCCATTCCTTTTCCATCCGGAACATAACCCAGGTGGACATACAGTCTCTGCGCCGCACCGTATTCTTTGAACAGCCCCACGCCCACGCCGACCTTGTTGTGTTTCGCCGCCCGCGCCCGCTCCTCCAGCGCATGAATCAGCTTTGCGCCGACGCCCTGATTGCGAGATTTTTCCGACACCACCAGGTCATTAATCTCGGGGATGCGTGCGTCGCGAAACGGCGCATGCCCGGAGGCCCATAGCAGCGATCCATACCCTAGAACATCGGTCCCATCTACCACCAGCAATACCAGCCGCTGGCCGTGGGCATGCTCCACCAAACGCTGGTCCCACTTCTTCGCCCCGCCATGCCAGGCCGCCCCGCCGTAAGTTTCCGCAATGCGAGGCACATCCTCCGCCCGCAATTCCCGCACTTCAATGCTCATTGACCCACCTTAAATTAGTCGTTTCAACTGCATCTGACTTGATCGCAAATCGCCTTTGCAGCCTTGTCCTTACGCGTCGCGAATCGCTCCAATTCCCATCGTTGGCCTTTGGAGATCGTTCCTGCCAAGACTACTCCGGCGTTCGATCCTGCTCAAGGGCACGCACGTTTCACGGCACGCGTCCAAGCGGCCCGTGGAACAGGCGGCATTTTTCACCACCGACAAAAAGTTCTCTATGGGGCATCTCTGATCCCCCTAAGAATCATCTGACACGCTATGATCGGGGTGTTTGATTCGCACTCCTACGAGCCTGTCACCCCCTACGACAGCTCCGATGGCGGCGAATCGGCGGCTACTGCTTTACCCCCCCCCCCAATGCGCGTACCCGAATTGAAAGGTGTAGTCATGAAGACTTGCTTGAGCGCCCTTGGGATATTCCTGTTGTTTTCCGCCCCTGCCTTTGCGACTGTCACCATTACCAGCCCCACCAATGGTCAGACGGTCAACTCGCCCGTGCAATACGTTGCCACTGGGACCGCGCCAACTTGTTCCAAGGGCGTATCCGCCATGGGCATCTATGTCGACAACGTCCTGAAATACACAGTGCACCAAGCCAGCCTGAATACCACCCTTCCCCTCGGCCCAGGCAGCTACCAGACCGTGGTGCAGGAATGGGATTATTGCGGCACCTCGACGTATACGAAGATCAACATTACCGTCGCCGCGCCTACACAAACCGGCGTCGTGGTCAGCTCGCCGGCCAATAACAGCACGGTTGCTTCTCCCGTCCATTATGTAGCGACCGCAAGTACCAGCACCTGCTCCACCGGGATCGCTTCCATGGGCGTCGCCGTCGACGGACAAGCCGTATATACCGTGAATGGAGCCAGCTTGAACACCTCCATTCCCATCAGTTCCGGCCAGCACAGCACCTTGGTTTCGGAGACAGACAATTGCGGAGGCACGGCCTCTACCCCGATCACCATCACCGTCGCCGCCCAGCCCGGCGTTGTCGTGACCTCGCCAATGCCCAACACCACCGTGACTTCACCTGTGAATTACGTAGCCTCCGCGACCACAAATACCTGCGCCCAGGGTGTACGGTCCATGGGGATTTACGTTAACAATGTTTTGGTTTACATCGCCCACGGGGTTTCACAGATCAACACCCAGTTGAGTATGAAGGCAGGGGCGGAACATACTGTCGTGCAGGAGTGGGACTATTGCGGCGGGTCTTTGTATACCACCGTCAACATCACCGTTCAGGTGCCCTCTACGCCGACCGTCACCCTCACCGCAACCCCACCCTCTGTCTCGGCGGGCAGTTCCTCCACCTTGACCGCGACTGCGACCAATGCCACCTCGGTCGTGATCACCGGAACGGACGGCAGTTCATATACCCTGTCGGGCACTGGCGGAAACCAGACGGTTTCTCCCACGACGACAACTACCTACACTGCACAAGCCAGTGGATCGCTGGGAAGCACCACTGCCACGGCAACCGTCACAGTGGTTCCTGCCGGCAGCGCGAACGCCATCCAACACGTGGTCTTTATGCTGCAGGAGAACCACACTTTCGACGACTACTTCGGCATGCTGAACCCGTACCGCGAGGCGAACTCTACCAACGGACAAGCCTGGAACGTGGGCGACGACGGCAACACATATAACGTGGATGGCATTGATGACAAATTAACCACCATCAGCAACAAGGACGACGAAGGCGACGTCTATAAACTCTATAAATTCAAAACCACCTGCATTGACGATGACAGCTCCGACTGGTTGGCAAGTTACGGAGACGTCGAAGCCTACAATCGCCTGACCACGCGCCCGATCACGATGAACGGCTTCGTCCATAACGCGGAGGGCTTTGCGAAATTCTGCGCCAAGGTCGGCACCTGCTCCGGCAACTTCACCGATCTGACGGGCGAGCGCTCCATGGGCTACTACGACCAGACATTCCTCAACTACTACTACTACATGGCATCGCAATTCGCCGTGTCCGACCGCTGGTTTTCACCGGTCTCGAGCAAGAGCATTTCCAACCGCATCGCAGTCTACACCGGCGGCACCACCCAGGGCCTGGTCGCAGATCCGGGCAACGATCACCTCGCCTCGCTGAATATCAACAATATTTTTGAGGAGCTTGACCAGGCGAAGGTGTCATGGAAGATCTATTACACCGCCACAGACGGTTTTTGTCTCGCGGATGGCGACTGCCCTGGCGGAGGTACAAAAGCTTACCCTGCGATTTACTTCACGCACATCAGCTATGCCTACAAGTATCTCCATGGAAATCCATCCCAGGCCACCTGTGCCGCCCCCACCCAACCCTCCAGCGTGGTTGGCGACACCACCAACTCTTTCTGTATCGATCCGACTCACATCGCGCCGCTGTCGCAGTATTACACCGACCTGTCCAATGGCGCGCTTCCCAGTTTTTCCTTCATTGAAGCCGGGTATGGTTTGAACGACGAGCACCCCGGATCCAATTCCTCGGTCCTGACTGGCCAGACAGAAGTGGCAACGGTTGTGAATGCCTTCATGGCCAGTCCCGAGTGGAAGAATTCCGTCTTCTTCCTCAGCTACGACGAGGGCGGCGGACCTTATGACCACGTTCCGCCCGTATCGGGTCACTCCAACGATTTCACCGATACTTCGCTGGGATCGATTCCCGATATTGCCTCGATCGCAGTCAACGCCGACAGTTACAATCCCTGTCTGCCACCGACACCCGGTACCCCGACGCTCCATTGCGATCTCGCGACCAGCGACCCTGGAGCCAATCCGGGCGACGCTCCGGCGGTCTATGGCTTTGCCGCGCAACTTGGATTCCGGGTGCCGAACATGGTCATCTCACCCTTCGCCCGGAAGCACTACGTTTCGCACATACCCATGGACCACACAGCCATCATCAAGTTTGTGGAGAGCCGGTTTATAGGCTCCTCCACGCATCTAACCGCGCGCGATGCCGCGCAGCCCAACCTGCTGGACTTTTTCGACTTTACGAATTCCCCGTGGGCCATGCCGCCGACGCCGCCCACACCTGTGAGTGCGTCATCGCTTGGCTACAATCCATGCGACGCAACCAGCATGGGTCCGTAAGGCAAAAGACGCCACGGATCCCTTAGCTGGTGCGCGTTCAACGAGCCGCGATTTCTACTTCTCCAGGATTTTTTCTTCCCGGCTGGCCCACATGATTCCGGCGACGACCTGGGCCACTCCAATGCACCGCGTCAGCGTCGGATGCTCGCCCATAAAGCGCATCAAGCCTCGCCAGGGCTTGGGTCCAACGTTCCACGCCTGTGCGTCCCGGTTGGGCCGCACAATCGCCATCATCCCATCCCCAATCAATGCCATGGCAGTGAAATGTTGCCACCTGCGAGTATTCATCGCACGCTCCTCGTCCGATCTTCGGTCCTCCGGGTTAGATGCGGGCTGCCTATGGATTCACCGTCAAACTGCGCTCCAGGTCGAAGGTGAGGATACTTTCGGCAGGAATGACCAGGTCTTTATTCCCGGTAAACGCACTCCCGGCTGCACCGCCCCCGCCGCCCAGCAGACCGCCAATCAAGGCTCCTTTGCCGCCGCCTGCGAGGCCGCCAATCAGCGCGCCGAGTCCCGCGCCGCCGCCCGTCAGGATGGCAGACCGCTTGCCTTTTCCCTGTTCCACTCGCTCCACGTGACTGGTGCGAACCTGATACGTGCGCCCGTCAGCGCTTACGCTATCCAGCCGGATCGCCAGCACCGCTTGCCCTTTAAATTTCCCCAGCCCTTTGGATTCTGTGACCACCCCCCGAGCCTGCGCACCCGCGCGAATGACCGTTTGGCCATTCACCTGCACCGGAGAAACCACAACGCCCGAAAACGGATCGCCGGTTTGATTTCCCTTGGTAGAAAGGGTCTGCCCCAGCCGGACCCGGATCCTCGTCCCGGCCGGCACCACGATCGCCTGCGAGGCCATCGGTTGCGCCGGCGTCGCTGCGCCGGCTTGCGCACCTGCAGGCGGCGGTGGAGGCGGAGGCGGCAGGCCGGCGCCACCCTGCCCATACTGACTATTCGTCGATGGCGGAGGCGGCGGTGGAGGCATCCCCGGGCCACCTTGCGCCGACTGGTCGTTCCCAGGCGCCTGACCCATGTCCGGTCCGTTTGCCATTGTCAGGTTGTTCACAACCGTCTTCACTCCCGCTACCTTCGATGCATCATTGCTGGCCAGCTCACGCGAACCCGGTCCACTCACCGTGCCGCTCAGCGTCACTGTGCCGTTGTTCGCCGCCACTGAGATTGGCTGGCCCTGTAACGCGGAGTCAGCTGTGATCTGTTTCTGCACATCGGTCGCAAGTTGAGCGTCAGTCGGCTTTTTCGTACAGCCAACACCAAAAAAAACCACCGCAACCAATACCCACGGCAAAGCTCGGAAACCAAAACGTGCATCGCGAATCATAAAGCCTCCGTTTGCAGGTTGATTCAATCCCGCGCCCCTGTCAAGGGCGAAAGGACGCACCATGTTTCAAATCCGGAGACGTGGCCGGCAGTTTTGCATGGGGCTTCCCGTGCTGAAAAAGGCCTTCCACCCCCGACTCTCGAACCTATAATCACTGTTGAGAGAGCCAATCAGGATGGGAACCAGCAACCGACGAACGGCTGTGGTGGTATTGGGGTCGCTTGCGCTCGTGATTCTGCTTTTCCTGATCGCCGAAAATGCTTTCAACCTGAAGTTTCTCTCGCCCGACAACAGCGGCTCCATTCTGCTGTTTACCGCGCTCTCCGGCGCCAGCTTTCTGCTGTTTCTCATGCTGCTCGTCCTGCTGCTGCGGAATATTCTCAAGCTCTACGCCAGCGGACAAAGCCGAGTTCTCGGTTCCCGGTTTCGCGCCCGTATGCTGCTGGGAGCGCTGCTTCTCTCCGTTGTGCCCGCATTTTTCATGCTCGCGTTCAACTACCTCTTAATGAACCGTTCGATCGACCGCTGGTTTTCGCAGCCCGTCGTCCAACTGCGCGATGAAGCGATGCAGGTGGCCATGGAGATGTCTCGCTACGCGGCGGACAATGCCCGGGCAGAGGCGGAGTCGCTGGCCCACGAGCCCGCTGTCATCGCTGCCGATCTACCCGCACACCCGCAGCCGCTGCTGGAACTGTTTCGTCGCCACAAGGTCACACTGCAAGGTGGATTCGTAGCCATATACCGCGATGGAAAAGTCATCCATGATTACCAGCTTCCGACCGACAGCGGTAGCGTAAGCCTGCTTTCCAGTGTTCGCCCCAATGAACAGGCGCAGGTGATGCCAGAGCAGGTGTCGCTGTCCGACGAGATTCTCCGTGCGGCGGAGCGCACCGATGACCCTATCCTGAGAATTGGACAAGCAGCCTACTCCGTTGGCGACGCCGCATCGCAGAATGGCGACATTATCGTGGTTGGATTGCCTCTGCCACCCGACGTGAGTAGCGCGATCCACGACATCGAAAGCGGCACGGAACGATATTGGACATTGTTGCGAGCTCGCCGTCGGGTTCGTCAAACGTATCTGCTGGTCCTTCTTCTTCTGACCGGATTGACGCTGTTTGTCAGCAGCTGGCTGGCGCTGTTTCTTTCCAAGCAAGTCACGCGCCCGGTGGAAGCATTGGCCGATGCGATGGATGCCATGGCATCCGGAGATTACGGCTCGCGCGTCGACATTGCCGCCTCCGGAGAACTAGGCGAGCTGATGCGTTCGTTCAACCACATGGCGACCGATCTTGAAAATAGCCGCACCCAGCTCGAGTCCTCCACCTATAAGCTTTCTGAAGCCAACGCCGCCATCGACGAGCGGCGACGCGAACTGGAAACGGTGCTGGAAACCATTCCCAGCGGCGTCGCCACGCTCGACAACGATTTGCGAATCTTGCAGGCGAATCGCGCGTTCTGCGAAATGCTCGACCCCTTGGGCGAGTTGCCCATTGAAGGCCAGCCGATTCAATCCCTGTTCCCGACGGAATCTGCCCTTGAAATTGGACGTGTCCTCCGCCGCAGCCGTCGCTTGCCGGCAGCCTCCACAGAAATCGAGGCGCAAAGTTCTCGCGGTCCGCTGCATTTGATTTTTACCGTCACCCAGCTCCGCGGTTCCCTTCACGGACATCTTGTGGTGATGGACAACGTGACCGACGTATTGCGCGCGCAAAAACAAATGGCGTGGAAGGAAGTAGCCCAGCGTGTCGCTCATGAAATCAAAAACCCGCTCACGCCCATCGCACTTTCCGCCGAACGCATTGAACGCCACATCGATCGCGGCCTGACAGAGGATTCGTCTCAGGTGTTGCGCAGCTCGACAGAAGTGATTCGCTCCTCTGTCGAAACCTTGCGCCAACTGGTCGACCAGTTTGCCGCCCTCGCCGACTTCCCCGCCGCCAATCGAACGCCCACCGACTTGAATCAAATCGTGGAAAATACGTTGACGCTGTTCGCAGGCCGCCTCGAAGGGATCGAAGTCCGGCTGCATCTGGGAGCCAATCTTCCTCCGGTCATGGCCGACGCAGAGGCCTTGAAACGCGCATTCAGCAACCTCATCGATAATGCCGCGGAAGCCATGCAGTCAACACTGCTGCGCGTTTTAACCGTGCGCACGGGTGCCAACGAAACCCAGACAATGGCTGAAGTCGTGATTGCCGACACCGGCCATGGCATCACCGATGAAATCCGCGAGCGCCTGTTTCTGCCCTTCTTCTCCACCCGCCGCCGCGGCACCGGACTGGGCCTTTCTATCGCGGCGAAAATTGTGCAGGAACATCAGGGCAACATCCACGTCGAAACAAATTCTCCCGCCGGCGCTCGCTTTGTCATCCTGATTCCCTTCGCAGAGCCTTCATCGGTATTCGAGATCCCTGCGCCCTCGATCAGCACGGTGGAGCGATGAAGCACATCCTGGTCGTCGACGACGAGCCGGACATTCGCAGCACTCTCGAAGCAATCCTCGCCGAAGAAGGCTACACCGTCACCACGGCCGGCACCGCCGACGAAGGACTCGATCTGATCCGCGATGCCATTTTCGACGCCGTGTTGCTCGATATCTGGCTGCCGGACCGCGACGGTTTGGAAGTGCTGCAGCAAATTCGCAAGTTCGATGCCATCGCCGGCCCGGAGGTCATCATCATCTCCGGCCACGGCACCATTGAGACCGCCGTGCGGGCGACCAAGCTGGGCGCATACGACTTCCTTGAGAAGCCTCTGTCTTTGGAACGCACGCTGATCATCCTGAAAAATGCCGTCGAGGCGCGACGCCTGCGCATCGAGAACCGCGAGTTTCAGCAGCAGCTCACCGCCCGCGCGCGCATCACCGGAGAAAGCGTTCCGGTGAAAGCGCTGCGGCAACAGATTCGGTTGATGGCGCCCACCAACGGCCGCGTATTGATCTATGGCGAGTCCGGCACTGGAAAAGAAGTGATCGCCCGCGCCATGCATGCGGAAAGCCAGCGCTCCGATCGCGTCTTCGTCGAATTAAACTGCGCCGCCATTCCCGAGGACTACATTGAAACCGAACTCTTCGGCTATCGTCACAGCGCTTTGCCCGGCGGCCCTCCGGAAAAGCGCGGCACCTTCGAGCGCGCTGACAGCGGCACACTTTTTCTCGACGAAGTCGGCGATATGAGCCTGAAGACCCAGGCCAAGGTGCTGCGCGCGCTCGACGAGCAGCAATTCACCCCCGTCGGCGCCGTCCAATCGATTCGTATCGACGTGCGTTTGATTGCCGCCACCAACAAAAACCTGGAAGACGAAATCGCCAAAGGAAATTTTCGCGAAGATCTTTTTTATCGGCTGAACGTCATTCCGTTCTACGTGCCTCCGCTGCGCGAACGCAAAGAAGACATTCCCCTGCTGGCGACGGAGTTGCTGCGAGAATTCGGGCGGCAGTATGGCCGGCCAAGAATGGAAATCTCCGCCGACGCCTTGGCCGCGCTGCAACTGCATCATTGGCCGGGAAACGTGCGCGAGTTGAAAAATATTCTGGAGCGCGTCATGATTCTCAATCCGCAGGTCTCGCGCATCGAACGCAAGCATCTGCCGGTTTTGGTCGCGCGCAGCACCGGCCGTCATGCGGAGGAATTTTCATCGCTGCAGCAAGCCCGCGAAGCCTATGAACGCGACTATATTCTGCGTAAGCTGGAAGACTCTCACGGGAATGTCAGCCGAGCTGCAGAAATTCTCGGCCTGGAACGCAGCCATCTCTATCGCAAAATGAAAGCCCTCGGCATCCACGCAAAGGAAGTATAGGGTGGCCCATTCAAGCCACCCTGAGCCTGTCGAAGGGTTGGCTTGAGTGGGATGGAAAAATCCGGGTGCCCCATCCTCGCCGCGCAGTTTGCGGCTAGGGTGGGATGGAAGATATCGTCGTTCTATTCGTCCCCGGAATCTTTCAGCTGCTGATGCTTCCCCAGGCTCTCCAACTGATTGCGCCAGTCCAGCGAGTCGAGAAACGCGCTCGATCCACGCCAGTCATCCGCAACCTTCACGAACAATTCCAGATGCACCTGCACCCCCAGGAACGATTCCAGTTCCTTGCGCGCTGCAATACCAATCTGCTTCAGCATGGAGCCGCCCTTGCCGATCAGAATCGCTTTCTGCCCGGAGCGTTCGCAGAAAATAGCCGCAGAGATTTTCGTCAGCGGCTTCGGCTTGGGTTTGCCCGGCAGCGGCGCACGCATCTTGCGTTCTTCAAATTGCTCAATCACCACTGCGCTGGAGTACGGCACCTCTTCGCCCGTTAAGTTCAGGATTTTCTCGCGAATAATCTCCGCAGCAAGAAAACGCTCCGGCTGGTCCGTGAACTGCCCTTTACGGAAATGTCGCGGACCCTCCGGCATGTACTCCACCAGCTTCTCCACCAGGCGCTCCAAACCATCGCCGCTGCGGGCGCTTACCGGAATCACCTCCGCATAGTTGTGCAGCGCGCTGAACTGCGCCATCAACGGCAGCAGCGATTCCTTGGTATCGATCGCATCAATCTTGTTCAGCACCAGAAAAACCGGGCACTCCAGCTTCTTCACCATCTCCAGAATGTAAACGTCTTCATTCTCCAACGAGTGCTCGGAATGCCGGTCCTGGATCGACGGAGCCGCGTTTTGCTGAATAGATCTGTCATCCCGACCGTAGCCCGCTTCAGCGGGCGAAGTGGAGGGACCTGCTGTTTGCCCGCCCAACGCGGGATTATCGAGATCGATTTCCGTCACTTTCTGCTTCACTTCAGGCAAACGAAGCCGCCGCGTCACATCCACCACATGCAGCACCACGTTGCGCGTTTCCAGCGCGCCGTACACTTCCTGCAACATCCGCTTGTCCAGCAGATTGGCGGGCTTGTGCACGCCCGGCGTATCGACAAACACGATCTGCGCGGCGGGATGTTTGCCCTTCACCGCGTCCACTTCCAGAACTCCGTGAATGCGGTTGCGCGTGGTCTGCGGCTTGCGCGTCACAATGGCGACTTTCTCGCCCACCAGCGCATTCACCAGCGTAGACTTGCCGGCATTCGGCCGGCCCAGGATCGAAACAAATCCAGAACGTAGAGGCATCTCCCTCTAGTATCTACCGAATCTCGTCATGTGTGTTTTGGAAGACAGAAGTGCTGCTATGGAGCCGATTGATTAATAAAGATATAGGGGAGACTTATCTGGGCATCTATCGGCCTGCCGTTCCACGTCGCCGGCTTGAATTGAAATTGACTGAAAGCATGCAGGGCCGCATGATCGAGAAAAGACCCCGCGGATTCCTCGATATACGCCTCACGCAGATTCCCGTTTGGATCGATGGTCGCGCCAATCAGTACAGTTGGCTTTTCTCCTCGGGAAATTCCTGTAGGGTAGTCCGGAAGCGGTCGATACTCCAGGCGAGGCGGTACAGCGGCCGGCTGTCCATCATAGTAAGGTTCTGCGTTCAAGCCATCGGGAACAACCGGCAGTTTTGCTTCGCCGTCCGAACTCAACGCCTCCAGTGAATCAATGGAAATATCGAGCACTCGATCCTTGCCGGAAATCACTTGGATACCCCGGGAAACCAGAAGCTTTTGAAACGGTCGCCAATTGTTATAAAGGGTTAGTGTCCCGGTTGCCTGGAAGATGCGGAGAATTCCTTTTGCTGTAAAGTAATCCGCGCGGCTGGCTTGGTAGGGGCCAAAAATTCCGATCGGATATTTGGCTGAGATTACGGTGAGCTCCACTCCGCCCAATGTCTTCTTCTGCATTTGCCATTTACCAGCGGCGTCTTCTTTGAGAGAATTCCCGATCTCAATTACGCCCATGGCCTGCCGCAGACGCAGCGGCACATACACGCCGGTCGTGTAGGCACTCGTCTTGTCGCCATTCTTGATCGCGACATACTTGTAGGCGCCCAGCGTGGCCTCTTTCCGCCACAAATCCTTCGACTGCCACCATTCCTCATACGTGCCGTTGCCGGTGAACTCCGTATCCCCGGTCGCAACATACGTAGCCTTCAAATGGAATGGAATGCCGGACGCTTCCAGATCACTCAACTGCCGCGCCCGCGCGAAGAATTCCTGCGGCGTCTGCGGATCTGGCAAAGGAACCGGGGCAGCAACCTTCGCCGAGGGCATGGGTGGGGTCGGCGCAGCCA
The DNA here is from genome assembly GCA_049692235.1 of Acidobacteriaceae bacterium. Taxonomy (GTDB): domain Bacteria; phylum Acidobacteriota; class Terriglobia; order Terriglobales; family Acidobacteriaceae; genus JAKAAZ01. Next base: position 43,446 of record JBAVOQ010000100.1, read on the forward strand.
CAGGCGGACCCGCCGCTGGCTGCGTCTGCGCCGCCGCATACACAAGGGAGAAACCAAAGCACATCAATAGTACGCACAACAACTTCTGCCGGCTCATCATCAACCAATACCCAGCGCCTATCTCAGGTGATGCTTCAACAAGGCTTTTGCAAGGGTCAAGGGGCCCTCAAACATGTCTATGACTTCATAGCTCAGGACAAAGACAAACGCGGCGGAAACCCCCGGCGAACGCTGCCAGCATCGCGTCACCAGGCGCCAAACGAAATTCCTATACGCTGTCAGGTATGCGACGCTAGCCAGGCCCACCCCAATCAGCGCGCCGGCCAATAGATCCGTCGGCCAGTGCAGCCCCAGATACAACCGCAGAAAGATATTGACGGCGAGCGTAAAGACCAGCGCGACGGCTCCGAGGACGCGAGAAACCATCAACAACCCAACTGCAAGCGTCACCAGCAGCACGGCATGATCGCTGGGGAAAGAACTCCAGCCATACAGCACCTGCGGGCTGAGCATATGAGGTGTTTGGAAATGAAGAGCGACGGTTCGCAGCGGCCTTTCTCTGAACGGGAAAACCATCGCGAGTATCCGCGCAAGCACCACTCCGAACAGCGCCAGCGAGACCGTGGCAGCGACCTTGCGCCGCCTCTCCAAAATCTCTCCGGCGCTTCCAGTCGGCGGAAAAAATGCGATCCAGAGAAGCAGCACGATGGGTCCGTCCTTCAGCAGATTGTGGTCAACGAAGACTCGGACCACCGGGTCCAACCATGGCCAACGGGTCCCAAGCTGATTTACATATCTCACAATGTCTACATCAAAGGCGTTGAACCATCCCTGGGGCCATGCAACATCATGCAGAAAGAGGTGCCGCGCTGTAAGCACGCACAGGAACGTCAGACAAATTCCGGCGATAAGAAAGGCCTTCAGGTGGATCGAGGAAGATTGGCCGTCGACTGTCTGGGGAGGCATCTCGCTTGTTTACCCTTCACCATGCATGTTTTAGGGAAGCTCTGATTAAGTCTGGTTTGTATCAGGGCATGACTTCAGTCGTGCTGTAAATGGTTGAAAAATCCGTGGGCTTCAGCCCCTGAGTGACTTTCTATCGACTTAATCAGACCTTCCTTAGAGCATTTTCGCTATTACTTTAAACTTCCAGAATTCAACTGAGTGCAGCTCGCTGCGGCGAGCCGCGCCAAAATCTCCGCTTCGATCTATGACAACAGCGAGAAAGTTCTAGTTTGGAACGTCCTAATTCTCCCTGACTCAGAACGCAGCTCGATGAATTCTCTAGCGGAGGATCCCGAGGAGACCACGTGCCTCCACCGTCGACAACCGCTTGCGGTCGGGCGCGCAATTCAACTCGAAGCAGGATTCTGTATGCAGGTTAGCGAAAAGAATTACATCCGTGCAGAGGACAAGTCAAGACAATTGGCGGCAGGTATCCTAAATGGGAAACAATGCAGCCGAAGCCGGTGCTCGCCTTTATTGGATGGGTTGGCGAAACAAAACCACATTCCCAAAGGACTGCACGTTGGGCAGCTTTGCCGAGTACTCCGCAATCTTCTTCGGAGCATGAAGGCAGCCAAGACAGATCACCATGCATACCGGCGATTCGGAGGGTCGCACATATCGGACCGACGAGTTCTCCACACCCACATAGCGAATCTGTCGCGCAACGCCATCCGGGTTCAACATCGCCATCATCGGATATTCATAATGGAGCAGGTTTGCGTCGATTCCGATGTCGCGACAGCTCGACCCCCTTGCCGCTCCCGCCGCGGCAATAAACGACGCCGCAAACTCACGATGGAAATCGAAGAAATATGTCTCGTCGCGTGGTGTTGGGAGGACGCTTCCGCTCAGGCCATGTCTGGTGATAAGAGGCCTGGTTTCGTTCATCAGGGCTAACGGTAGCGCAAGTAGAAGTACCAACACCACACTCACGTTTACCACCCACCTCGGCAGAACACGTACCAGTACCACCGCAGTAATGGCAGCGCCCAGCACCAAAATGGGAATGATATATCTCGCATTCCATTCCGACCAGCGCAGCAGGGCCGAGTCCAGCACGAAAGCGCCTGCCAGGCCCAGCCCCAGCCAACCCACCTCCTTTCCGATCTTGCTGCGATAGCGTAGAAAAAGCACCGCTGCCAGCAGCAGGAGCAACAGCGGCAACGGATCTCCGGCCAGAACTTCATAACGAGGATGGAACCGCACCTCAAATCGAGGCGTAGTTCCGAACGATGTTGCGCTGAGCTGGCGGGGATCGTTTGGATCGACGCCGATGGCGCGGATGAACCCGGAAAACACCTCCGTTAGGGCAGCATTGATGCGGTCGCTGGGCATCCCCGCATGGAGCGCCACGTTTCTAGCCATGTTCGCCACGATCGCCGCAGGACTGACTTGCGTATTCCTCAAAGTCCGTCCTTCCACGCTGCCCGCACCGTCGAAGTAAGGCAGTCCCAAAGGAGATCCGGTATATCGATAATTGCGTACCCACATGGGTGCGCATACAAGAATCCCGACCATCGCAATCAGCGGCAGGCGCAAGAAAAAGCCCTTCCTCGCCCTGCCGTTCCACGTAAAACCGCACGCCAGAACGATGCACGGCAGGAATGCATAGGATGTGCCCTTAGTGAATACCGCCAGCCCCAGGGTCGCACCGATCGCCACCGCATGGGGCCAGTCCTGGTTCCGTCTCCAACGCAGCAAAAGATACACAGCCAGAGCGATCCAATATGCCGCCACAAGTTCCGTCTTGGTGCCTGAAGCTTCCAGAACGGCTGTAGGAATGGTCGCACTGAATACCGCTGCCACGATTTGCGAACGCCGTGTGCCGCCCAGCTCTTTCGCGATCAACGACGCGGCAAGAATACATCCCACATAGCTGAACCATTGCACCAGCGCAACCAGCCGGTCCGACCCATGCAGCAGGTACAGGTGCAGCATCGCGTATTCGGCAAAGGAAGGTTGATCCAGTTGAAACCTGTCAATGGTTGGATAGAACTGGACGCCGCGATTGCTCATCCATTCCACAACCCGCGGCAGGTGGTACATCATTGCATCCCAGGTGTTGGGCGCCGACACCAGCGCGGTCAGCGCCGTCAATGCCAGGATCAGGGCCGTCACGCCCAGTGCGACCCGCTCCATCCAGTGCAGGGGTGGAACCTGGACGTCTGGGCTGACTTCTGAGCTGCTGGCGCGTCTCGTTTTAAGCATCCACACCAAACAAACAAGTGCGAAGGCCAGCCAGCTAAGGGCTACCCCGAGGTGCGTTAGAAATCGGAATTGTGTCAGCACCTCGGTAATAAAGGCGAGGAAGAGTGCCCACGGAACCGAAGCGAACAGCAGCGACTCGCGCCAGCCCGCCCGTTTGCGGCGGAACCCGGCAACCAAAAGAACAAATGCGAGAAGCGGCAGCATTGCAAGCATGCTCTCTCCGTGACGCCCGTAGATCTTGCACTCTTCCGAAGAATCGATCACGGTGCTGCGTTATGAGGGAGGCTTGCTTCGGTGCTATTCGTTGTAGTGCAGCAGGCTGAAGACGTCAAGACCTTCGAAGCGCTCGCGCCCTTTTAGAAAGTCCAGCTCCACCGCAAACGCCAACCCGGCAATATCGCCGCCCAATTGGCGAACCAGTTTTACCGTCGCTTCCATGGTGCCGCCCGTGGCCAGCAAATCGTCGACGATCACGACCCGCTGTCCACTCTCAATCGCATCCAGATGAATCTCCAGCGCATCCGTGCCGTATTCCAAATCGTAGGTGACCCGCGCCGTTTTTGCCGGCAACTTCTTCGGCTTGCGTACCGGCACGAACCCGGCATTCAGCCGATAGGCCAACGCCGGTCCGAAGATAAAACCGCGCGCTTCAATGCCCAGCACCAGGTCAATGTCCTTTTCAAAATAATGGGCCGCCAGCGCGTCAATCAGCATCGCGAAACCGCTTTTGTCCTTCAACAGCGTAGTAATGTCATAAAACAGGATGCCCGGCTTGGGAAAGTCCGGAACCGTGCGAATCAGCTTCTTCAACGGCTCACAATCAATATGCAGTTGCGACATGCGCAGCGGTTCTCCTTCGTTGTTTGTTTTGTTTCGACGATTTCCAAAGATGTCGGTGCCCCATTCAAGGCAGCCCTGAGCGAAGTCGAACGGGTTGGCTTGAGTGGGATTGCAAACTTGGGGTGCCCTTCCTCGACGCGTCCTTTACGGGCAGGAAGAGATACTAGCGCTCACCATGCTCCTTCAATCTCAAATTCCTGCAGGCCCTCGGCCTCTGCCTCCGGCCGGTGGCGTTCTTCGATGGCATCCACCCGCGAACCCCGCGAACCTCGCTTCAGAGCCGCGTGCAGTTTTCTGATTTGCTCCTCGCTGCCCGCCGCCAGCACTTCCACATCGCCGTCCGCCGTGTTGCGCACCCAGCCGCGCAGCCCAATTTCATACGCCTCCCGCTGCACAAACCAGCGGAAGCCTACGCCCTGCACACGGCCTTTTACGATGTAGTGGCGCACCATGACAGCAAGGGCAGTGTCGCAGATGAGCAGAGACATGCGCAACCTGCGTACGATGATTCCCGCTCATGGATTGACTTGCTATCAAATTACGTGTGGTATTAGCGCCTTGACGTGCTGGCGGTAGGCGGTGTACTGCTCGCCGAAGGTTTCAAGCATGAACTTCCCCTCCGTGCGCAGCTTCAACCAAAGCGCGAGCGCGGCAACAGGCACTTCCACCAGGTTCAGGACCGTTCCCACCGTAACCGCTGTGCCCAGCAGGGCCAGCAAAATGCCGGTGTAGATCGGATGCCGCACCCACGCATACGGCCCGCGGGTAATCAAGGTGTGGTCCTCTTTCACGGTGACGATTCCACTCCAATTGCGCCCCAGCATGAACCGCGCCCACACCGCGAACCCAAAGCCGAGCAACAGCAGCAGAACGCCGAAGTATTGAACCACCAGCACATTGGGATAGAGATGCCGATACAGCAGGCCCATTCGTCGACCTTCGACAAGAAACGGCACCAGCACCAGTAGAACGATCGATATCTGGATCAGGCGCGAACCCACCGTCTGCCGGCGTGCATTACGTTTTTGTACGAATGCGGCCAGCACCCAGAAGACAATAAAGACGATCCAGGTCCACTTCACCGCCGCATACGGAATCATCGCGATAGACATTTCCGCCCCCCCAACGAACATGCCATCGATCTTTATACGTCAAAGCTTCAGGCCCGGTTCCCGGGGGAGGAGATGGTCTGGAATAAGGTCAACACAACAAGCTATGCGCGAGAAAGGTAGGCGCCCTCGGCCGTGTCGACGCGAATCTTTTCGCCTTCGTTGATGAACGCCGGCACCTGCACAACCAGCCCGGTTTCCAGCTTGGCCGGCTTGGTCACGGAAGAAGCAGTCGCAGACTTCAGCCCAGGCTCCGTCTCCACCACCGTCATTTCCACCGCCTGCGGCAGATCGATCCCGACCGGCACACCGTCAAAGAAAGACACTTTGATCGGCAGGTTCGGAATCAGGTACTCCACGGCATCGCCCAGCGTTTCGCCATTCAAATTCGTCTGCTCGAAGTTTTCCGTGTTCATAAAGTAATAGTCATCGCCGTCGGCGTACAGAAACTCCATCGCGACTTCGTCCACAATCACCCGCTCGATGGGGTCGGGAGAACGAAAGCGGTGCTCGTACATGGCGCCGGTGCGCAGGTTGCGCAGCTTGGCCTGGATAAACGCGCGCAGATTGCCAGGCGTGCGATGCTCCACCTTGAAAACCGAATGCAGTTCCCCATTGTGCTTGATGATCATGCCGGGACGTAACTGAGTGGCGGGAATCGCCATAAAAAACCATGCTCCTTTATTGTCGATGGCGGATTACAGAGACGGCAATCCAGAAAAGACCTGAGTCATTCTGAGCGCAGCGAAGAATCTATGCATTTGCCTTTTCGGCGATACTGAGATTTCTCGCTTCGCTTGGATGACGCAATGAGATTTGTATTGCACCAACTGTCAATCTGCTTCAATATCTGTCAGAATTTCGTCCGCGGCGACTCCGCCGCTGAACGCAAGGGCCAACCCATCCAGTGTAGACCAGGGAAGCTCTGATTCAGCCTGTTTTGTATCAGGGCACGGCTTCAGCCGTGCCGCAAATCGCTGAAAATCCGTAGGGCTTTTAGCCCCCTGAAGAACTTTTTATCGACTTAATCGGAGCTTCCCTAGCGTCCTGAGTCTTGAAATCGTTAAAGAAATGATTTTTGGTCTTGTATCAGGGCACGACTTCAGTCGTGCCGCTGGAGTTTCTACATTTTCTCAAGCGGCGGCGGCCTGCACCCATTGTGTGGAGCTGCATTTGAGTGCAAAGGGATTGATGATGGTGGTTTGTTGCGTCATCTCTATGCGCAGCAGGGTAATGAGGTCCAAACAGGAAGGACGGCGAGCGTTTCGTCGCCATTTGGGCAGCTCGGCGTAGGCGGTGCCACGCTCTGCACCAAAGGCTTGAAGAGAAGCGAGGAGTAAAGCGCTATATGCGGCGACGGCGAGGACGGGTTGTTTGGGCACCGAGGTAACATTCCACAATTGAGCTTGACCGATACCCAGCGTATCTTTCTCTTCGCGGTGATTGACTTCTATCTGCCAGCGGTCGAAATAGATTTGCAGCAACTGGGGGACCGAACTGTGCAGGTCGGTAGTTAACAGGTAAGCTGGATCTCGATAATATAGCTTTCTACTCTTGCTCTTGCGGTAAGGAGTAGGGGCGAGAACGAAGAGGCGAAGAGGCCGTTTGGCGGCTCCGCGCTGCCAATAGACATTGCCGATCTCTTTCAAGCGAATCTTGCGCCGCTTTCCGCCGTAGAAGATCTTGGTCGTCTTCCAGGCCCGACTCTCATCTTTGCGGACCTGCTCGGGAGTGAACTTTTCCAGGGCAAAAAAGCGTCTTGTAGGAAGGGGTGCACGAAAGCATAGTTTGGCGTCCTTTCGAGCCCGCGCCAATAGCACCGACCTGTGGGGAACGTCGCCAAAGCAGGTTCGATTACAGAAGCTGCCGTCAGCGGTCAGCACCAGTATCTTGTCGCGTCCTCCGGCCAGATCCAGTTCCTCTCGCAGTTGCTTGCCCATCTGGACAAAACTGTGGGAAAGATTTTTCAGTTTCACCGCAGCCTTATATTGCTTCTGTTCCTCTTGGCTGGCCTTCTTGCCTGGGCGTTTCACTCGGGAGACTTCCTGAAAACGAATCGGCAAGGCACGGGTCGCGACATTGGCCTTACGATGCAGCGGCACCAACAGAGAGGCCTGGAGAAAGCGCAGGCCCAGCACCAGGTTGACGTGAAAGGGCGGGGATAGCGGGTCACGCTGGTAGAACGCTTGTTGAATCGAGCGGCCTGTCTTGCGCAACCTGGTGTCATCGATGGCCACGCCGACCAACCGCTGTGGGCAATAGGTCAAGGCGCGTTTGAGAATCGGTTGGAATAACTGCTGCGGTTCCCATTGGCAGCGGGAGTGAAGAAAATACTCCGCGCTCCAGCTACGGTGTTGGCCACCGTTGGTCCAGATGATCCGCGATAGACAACGCCGGCCCAAACAAATCAGCGAACCGAGCGCTTGTCGCACCGCGCGCTGATAGGTGCGTTGCTGCGGAAACACTCCCTGCCAGTCTTCGACGATGGACAGAAACGCCGCCAGTAGTTTCATCGGGCTTCGGGCCGCAGCGAGAAAGTGTTCTTTTCCGGGCGCAGGAAGCGGTCCTGACGGGCCACCTTTTTGCTGAGAGAGGAAACCAGGCTCTCACGATCGACGGCTACGCCAAACTGTGTCTGGATCCGGCCGAGGATCTCCGAGACATGCAGCGGGGCGCGCGCCTTCTTGAGTATGTCGTATGCCATGTCTACTTGCGACCGACCTTTCTTCGGGCGTGGCTTGGCCTCCTCGGCCTGCCCCTGACGAAGTCGGCGGATGGCGCGTAGCTGTGCTTCCAATGAGGCTTCAAATGCGGACAGGACGGTGTCCTTGATGTCATCATTCACGGAGGACTCCTGAGCATAAACCCAGGAATACTGTAATCCAATTACGTCGGTCGGTCAACATAATAATCTATTGCCAGACCTATTTACCCAGATGCCTCAGCGAACAATCGCCCAGGCAAATGTAGAAACTCCAGGGGCACGACTTCAGTCGTGCCGTAAATGGCGAAAAACATATGGGCTTTAGCCCTTGAGTGTCGCTGTTCGAATCGCTTCCATGAATTGAATTGTTGAATGAACTTCAGACTCAGGACCCTAGCTTACATGCCAGCGGCAAGTTGACGCCTACGCCCGCTATCCGAAGATCTTTGCGAAGAATCTTCCAATCTTATGGAAGAAGCCTGGCTTGTGCTGCGGCTTTGGCTGCTGGACGGACGGAGCTTCTGCAACCGCCACTGGCCCTGTATTCACCGACGGCCCGAATCCCGGCACCGGCGCGGTCGCGATCGTGGCGGCACTTTCGGGTGTTGCCATCCCCGACGGCGTTCCCGTAGGAACCGTCTGCTGAGGCGCGGTATAGCTCAGCGTCGTCGTCACCTCAGAATGAATTTCTCCCGGCGCAACCACCGGTTTCGTCGCAGCTGCGGGCGGTGGCGCGAGTCCTTCACTTTCCGCCAGCGGAAATGCCGTATCCGCCGGCGTCGAACTCGGCCCATCCGAATGAACCGCATTCTCCGACTTCTCAGCCGACTTGGCTGCAACCGCCTCTCCCGGCTTGGCCACGGCCTTCCCTAACTCAGCGGTCGACCCAGCGTTCGCCACCGAAATCACCGGCGCCGCCGGACAGCCACAGGCCTGCGGCTCATTGTCGACCACATTGCGGACACTGCCCTGCTCAAACATCACCCGCTGATTCGGCATCACCCGGTACACGCCCGCGCCCATCTGCTCGCTCACCGTAACGTACGGCGCGTTGTCACCACGATTCGCCACGCAGGTATCACCGTGATCGTTTAACCGAATGCGAACATCCGCCTGCCCGGGCCCCGATAGCAGAATGCGCAGATCGGGAGTCAGCACCACATCGGAATTTTTCCCCACCTTATAGTGCGCCTCGATCGCTCCATGATCCAGCGCCACCATCAGCGGACTGTTGGCGTCGGAGGCGTTATATTGTTGCGAAAGATGCACCGTGGTGGTCGCGCAAAGATCCAGTTGGCCGCCGCGCGTCAGATGGATCGGCAGCGTCACTTTCCCAGCCGTAACCGTGCTGCCATTGCCCAGCGCGGTGCCATCCCCGGTTAACGTGACCGCGCCAGAAACTTGAATTTTATCTGCTGTGGCCGAAATGTCCAGGTGCCCAATGGTCTGCTGCGCAATTGCCGGCGATGGGTTCGGCTGCGATGGAGTTTGCTGCGCGCCCGCACTCCCCGCCAACGTCGCCACCGCGAGCATCAGCAGGCATCCCGCGGCGCAACCCGGACGCAAAAGAAACATCCTCTACTCCAGCTTCAAGAAGTTTGCGATCAGCCGCTTGCCGTCGTCGGTCAACACGCTCTCAGGATGAAACTGCACCCCTTCCACGGGAAAATTGCGATGGCGCAGCCCCATAATCAGGCCCTCGGAGCGCGCGGAAATCTGCAACTCCTCCGGCAATCCGTCTTCCGACACAATCAGCGAATGGTAGCGCGTGCAGATCATCGGACTCGGAATTCCGCGAAAAATGGTGCGGCTGTCATGCTCCACTGAACTGGTTTTGCCGTGCATCAACCGCGGCGCGCGAATAATTCTGCCGCCAAACGCCGCGCCAATCGCCTGATGTCCCAGGCACACTCCCAGGATAGGAACCTTCCCCGCAAAGTGTTTCACCAGAGGAATGCTGATGCCCGCTTCCTGCGGCGTGCACGGCCCCGGAGAAATCACAATCCGCTCCGGAGCCAGCGCTTCAATTTCCTTCAGCGTCACCTGGTCGTTGCGGCGCACTTCCACCTCCGCGCCCAGTTCTCCCAGCAACTGCACCAGGTTGTAAGTAAAAGAATCGTAATTGTCGAGAACAAAGATCATAGGCGGGCAGACACGTCTACATTCAGGATAGCAAGCCTTGCTGCGATTCTTCGTGCCAGCTCAGCCCAGGTGGTAGCGAGAAGGCGCATCCTGGCGCGCGAATCTGCACGACCGTAGTGACCTGCAGCGGTAGAAAGCGAGGTTTGTCACCATTCATTTGCCAGACCTCGCGGCCAGTGCGAAGATCGCATTCCAGTGAGACGTGATAGGTATCACTGATCGGCAGGCATCGCCGGTTCGATACTACGGAACGTAGTCCTCAGGAGGATATTTCCGTGAATCGTTTCCGCGCGTGTATGTTCGGTTTCGCCCTGCTCGTTTTTCTCTTTTCGGCTGCTGCCGTCCAACCTGCCATGGCTCAGCAGGAGCAAGCCACGCATGTGTTCCATCGGCTTATTCCAGCCGGGGATACCTGTGCCACCTGCCATAAGGCGATCTATGCCCAATGGAAAGCCAGCCCGCATGCCGCCAACGGTGTCGAATGCACCGTCTGCCATGGCGAGACAACAGACAAGGACTTCGCGGGCATGCCGGCGTTAAGCACATGCGCCAACTGTCACGGCGATCAGGTGGCACAACTGAAGTCCGATCCATTCATGGCAGGCAAGACGTGTGTGAGCTGTCATCAAGCCCACATCTTTGTGGAGCACAAGAAGCCCGCCCCGGCCAGCGAGTAATCACAATGTCCAGTGGTGCCCCATTCAAGCCCACCCTGAGCCTGCCGAAGGGTTGGCTTGAGCGGGAGAAGAAAAGACCTGTCATCTTCGAAACAGCACTGTCATCGTGAGAAATAGCACTGTCATCCTCGAAATAGCACTGTCATCCTGAGCGCAGCGAAGGATCTCTGCATTCGATTTCCACCGTGCCCCATTCAAGCCGTTCTCCGGCTTGAATGGGATTGGAAAACATTTGTCATCGCTTGAACTAAGCCTCCGCAGCCGCCTTTGGCCAGTGTTACCGGGATGGACCTGCGTCTGCTTTACGTTCCGTATGTCGCGCATGGCGATGATCGAACTTTAACTTCTCACTTCGCCTTCGCTAACTCCGCAACAACCGCGGCAACTTTATCGAGTATCTGGTTCCAGCCCTCGAGTTGCCCGCTGTTCTTTGCGCTCTCCATCGGTTCATTTCCAATGAAGGTCAGCTTCGTCTGCCCGTTTCCCAAATCCTCGAAGATCGTCACGTCATGCGCATCCTCTATGGCCTCATGTTCGATTCCATAGTGCGCAGGATCAACCTTGTTTCCCTTCGAGTCGGCAAAGTACATGGAGGAAACAATCTTCTCGTGCAGAACAATCTCGTGGTATTCGCCGGCGTTCCAGAACTCCTGCCAGTCCGGAGTTTTCATACAGCACAGAAATTTCCCTCCCACGCGAAAATCCATCTCGCAAACAGGCGCCGTAAATCCCTTCGGCCCCCACCACTGCATCACGTACTTCGGGTCTGTCCACGCCTTCCAAACCAACTCGCGTGGCGCATCAAAACTCTTGTGACAACCATCCGCTCAATTTCGTTAACCGTGTTTTCTGTCATCTCTGACCTCCTCTTTCTTCATTCGATTTACAACTACATCCAGTTTGTCGAAACTCTCTTCCCAGAATCGGCGATAGCTAATCGCCCAGTCGCCGACTGTCTTGATCGCCTCTGGCCTAAGCGTGCACACACTCTCTCGTCCACGCTTCGTCTTGATCACAATCCGCGCCCGCACCAGGTAGGCGATATGTTTTGAAATCATCTGCTGCGAGAGTGCAAACGGTTCCGTCAATCCATGCACAGAGGCAGGCCCATGTGAGAGTCGTTCGATCATCGCCCGCCGGGTTGGATCAGACAAAGCCGCAAACGTTGTACCTAATTTATCCACAACCATATGGTAGTGGATTATCTGTCAATGTCAAGTGTGAATGTTGCGATCCCTGATTTCTGTTCACTGATCCCCAATGTGCCAAGCGTTGGCAGTGTCGGCTCCCTTCGGGCGAGTAGACTTGGAAGCGCGCAAGCGACCAAGGCTCGGAGGAAAGGAGCCGACACTGTTATCTCATCAGGCTTGAAGCC
>JBAVOQ010000101.1:0-24798 GCA_049692235.1 Acidobacteriaceae bacterium
ACCAGTCGCACCGCTTCCTCCTTGAACTCAAGCGTGTACCTGCCTCGTTTACCGTTCCTCATCTGCCCGTCCCTTTCGCTATTACAGCAGCTCGCTAAGGGATACGTTTTACGCGGGCAAGGTCAATTGGCTAAACTTTTTAGCTTGGCATCGCAGAGGAATTTCTTTCTGTCCGTGCGATTATAGATGTTTGTATGGACTGGAAAATCATTGAACCAGTTCAGCCCGGTCTTGGTGATCTGGTTATTTTCTGTAGCAACATACGGATCGGGGTTGGATGAGTCTGGCAGGCCACGGTATTCATTGTGGATCGCAAAGTCTACTGGAAGTGTCTTATTGTTCGGATTTCCATCAATCTGGAATTCCCTCTTCAGCATCGGTAACCACTGCTCATATCCAGGGGGGGATGCAACATTTGTAGCTCCTTGGGAGCCCCACCTGGGTATTTCTTAATAATCATCGCGTAGGTAATATCTTGGGTGCATGAATCGTTTCGATCAACCCCGACAGACGGCCCGCTACGATAGGCCGCGGGGGTTAAAGGCAATACGTCACCGAATTCGGTAGCGTCGATCAATACTTTACTGTGTAAAGTCATCCCGCGTTCGGTAACTACTCCAGTTACAGTATTTCCGTCAGAAAGGACGTGCACTACTCGATCCTGTAGATACAGGTCGATATGGCCGTCCTTGGTTTTTCCTGAGCCTGCGTTAACCTCCGCAATCATGTCGGTCAGAATCTTACGGATCGCCGATGGCTCATAGCAATGCGAAGCATCATAACTGTAACAAGTGCCCACCACTTTTCCCCGAGTACGGTAATATGTGGCCATCCTGCCCAAAAACTCTGCGTAGATACCGGATGGCGGGGTCATATGATAGGCCTCGTCCATCGTGCTCACTCCAGCCGCCGCCATCTGGCCGCCGATCCAGTCGCTTTCCTCGAGCAGGGCAACCTTCGCTCCCAGACGCGCAGATTGAATTGCCGCGGAAAAACCACCTGTCCCCGCACCGGCAATCACAACGTCGTAACTCCTGGGGCTGCTTGAGCGTTCTACTGCATTGGCGCAGAGTTGCATGAACACAACGATGGCGATCCAGAGTCCTGCACTAAAGGCTTTCTTATGCTTCCGCATTTCACTCTCTCCCAAGCGCGGTCTGGAGGCGAACAACCGATTCGCTGATCGCCTCCGTAAACCACACAGTGTCCAGATGAGTTAGAAATATATCTTCAGAGCAGCTTGAATATTGCGTGGGAGGTTCTGCTGTGAGGTGATATAGCCAAAAGCAGCAGACCCGAATGTCGTATTCGGTGCTCCAAACTGCACCTTATTGAGGAGATTGAAGGCTTCCAAGCGGAATTGCATTTGAAAGTCACGTGAGATCGCAAAGTTTTTGATGGCAGAAGCATCGTCCTCAAAGCTGATCGGTGAACGGATTGCACCCGCCGAGCGTGGTACGTCGCCCAGTTCAAAGGATTGGCTACGCCTGAACGCAGCTGGGTTCAGATAGCCTTGTGTCTGGCCCTTCCCGCCCAGTCGCTGATGGGTCGATCCGGAGGTAAGCGGGTTTACGCCAGGGACAAAGCTTGGTCGGCTGCCGGAAAAATACTCACTTCCGGTTTGAGTCAATCCAAGAGGAAAGCCTGACTGGACGGAGATGATTGTCGTCAATGTCCACCCTCCGGCAAGTACATTTGCCCATCGCGGCATGTTGTTGCCAAACTGTCGGCCCCTTCCTACCGGCAACGGGTAAATAACATTTCCCACCACGCGCTGCGGAATATCGGTCGCTAGAGTGGAGCGCTCATACTGATGAAGCAAGTAGAAGTCCTGTATGCCTGGGTTCCCAGAGGGATTCAGAAACCCGGTCGTCAGGTCGCTTACATTGCCAATCAATTTCGACCAAGTGTACGCCAGCGTGCCACTGATACCATTCGAACGATTCACTGCAAGCACAGCCTGCATCGCATTGTAGGAAGCTGAGCCGACGTCCTGTTTAACATAGGTGAGCGAACCATTCTGCATCCCCGTATTCGGTGCGTATTGAGGGAACGCGGCCAGCAGCTGCGCCCGCTGTACCGTCGGAGACGCAAGTGTTCCAGTTGCACTGGAGCCATAGAATGGATTGCTGACCAACGCCTGTAAGTAAGCAACTTGATTCTGATCGCCGGGAGCACCAAAATATTTAGGGTTTAGATCGTTCGGCCGCCAGTTCAGCGGTAGGTGGACACCATGGCTACCAGCATAGTTTAGGCTGAAGACCACGCCTTTAGGCAGGCTCTGCTCGACTCCGAAGTTCCACTGCTGCTGATAGGAGACTGGATTATGATAGACGAAACCTGCAACGCTGGATCCCGCACCTACTGCAACACCGGCCCCTGAACCTTGTGGTAGCAGGACCCCTGATGGAAAGGGGTTGTCAACCGTATTCACCGGAGTTCGGCCATCGATCGTGGCGACATAAGGCGTGGACTGGGAGTAGGCGATTGTACTGTCACCATAGCCGCGTTCTGAGGTCGGCAGGTACATAATGGAGAATCCCCCACGCACCACAGTTGTCGGTGTAAGCTCGTAGGCGAATCCAGCCCGCGGTGCGAATTTATTCGTAGTTGGCCATGTACGTGAAGGATTCCCAGAAGCCCCTAAATATTGGGCCCCCCCTGTAAAATGAAGACCTGTATATGCAGATAATGGGTTCGCTACATTCGGATCAAAATCGGCCCACCGGTTATAACGCTCCTTGAAGCCTGTTTCGATGTCCCAGCGCAACCCGAGATTCACGGTTAGCCTTGGCAAGACCCGCCAATCGTCTTGCACAAACATTGCGTTGTAAAACTGGTTGAACGCGACTGTTTCCTGACGAGTTAGCCCCCCTGAACTTGGATAACCAAGCAAAAACGACGCCCAAGAGTCGAAGGCGCTTTGGGCTGAGGGAACGCTCGCATTTGGATTCGGCCCGCTGGTAAATGTCGGCGTAAAACTGAAGCTGCCCGACGGATTTCCGAGGCCTCCCTGGTTTTCCAGAATCATCTGACCACTGTATCCAAAGGTGAATAGCTGATTCCCGTGCTGCAGAATTCCGATAGCGTTCAGCGAGTGGGTATAGTGATCCCACAGGTTGAAGCCGGAACCGAGAGTAGAACCACCTGCCGCCAAACCAGTAAAGTTGAGATACGGTATTCCGGGTATCTGCTGCTGCGTGGTAAACAGATCTGAATAGCCGTAATTCTTGGCGTCGAAGTTATAGAATCCATTGCCAATCTGGTAATTCTTCTGGTTTGCAAAACCATAATTGAACTGCAGTAGCAGGGAAGGGGATACCGTCCACACGTGCCCCAGTGCAAACAAGTAGGCGGTTAACGACTGCGTCCAGCCAGTGGGATCGCCGGCTTTATTGAAGTAACCGTAGTTTTGATGCTGATTTGTGTCGCGGGAGCCGCGCATAAAACTTCGCTGGTTGGCAGAAAAGTTATGGTCGACACGGAAATTAAATTGGTTTTCCGTGTCTATGATGTTCGTCGCATAATTGAAATTGTTCGCCACCCCAGGAGCATTCGGCGACGGTATCAATGGTAAAGTCTTTTGCGCAACAGGATCGATATTCGGAATATACTGGCCCGCCGGATAGCACGTGGAACCATTGCAGGCAGCTGGAATTGGCTGACGTATGTACTGCCCTGGATTGGCCGGATCGGGCGCAACGTTGTTCGGATCATAGACCAGATCTGGAGCTTCGGTAAAGATGCCTTGCCGCATCAGGGCTGTTGGAACTGTAGTTGTCTGATAAGTCGGCGCTAAATTTCGGGTACCTTCATACCCAAACGTGAAGAAGGTACTATCTTTGCCGTTATAGACATGCGGTATATATACAGGGCCGCTTACGAAACCGCCAAACTGATTAAAGTGATGCGGGAGAGTGTAGTCATTGCGCCCTGGAAAGGGATATGTGCCGCTTCTCTTGGTAAAAAAATTGGCCGCGTCTAAAGCGTCGTTCCGAAAGAACTCATAGACATCCCCCTGTAATCTGTTCCCCCCGGTCTTCGTTACAATATTCAAAAATCCGCCGCTCGAGCGTCCAAACTGAGCAGGCGGGTCGGATGTAATTACCTTGAACTGATCTACCACCTCTACCGAAGGCGTTAGAGCAGGTTGGCCCTGGCAGCAGACTACGATCGAAATTCCATCAAGCAACACTTCGTTCGATCCGCCGATACCTCCGTTCGTCTCAAAATTGTTGGTCGCAGCAGCAACAACCGCCCCGCGGGTTGTGCTGAGGCCCTGCCCGAAAAAATTCCCCGGGGCAATTCCAGGCGAAAGGGCCGCCAGTCCATAAGGATTTCGGCCATTGAGTGGCAATTCGCTGACCTTCTGCGAACCGACGGTATACGCCAACGTCGCATCCTGAGTATTCAACTGTGCAGCCCCCTCAGCTTGCACTGTGACTGAGGTTGTCGGATTGCCAACATGCAGCGCCAAGTCAAGTTCGACGGTCTGAGCGACGGTCAAGGTGACCGAAGTCTGCGTTTTTTTGAAGCCGGGCGCCTCCACCGTGACGCTGTACCTGCCAGCCTGCAATTGGGAGAATACATATATACCATCACTATTTGTCTGACCGTGGAAGACCAGATTTGTAGCACTGGCGATCACCGTAACGGTCGCCTTCGGCACGATAGCCCCGGACGGATCGGTGATACGTCCCGTAATTGTGTTATTTGCTATTTGAGCTGCGAGCGGACCCGAAAGCGCAAACATCAAGCAAAACAATGCTGCAGCAGCAAAGCTTCTGACCGGGAAGCTCGAGCCGGCTGCACATTTAGGAACTCGGTTGATGGTTTTGCTTTCTTTTCGTGACTTCGCGGCTATTTGTGACGCGTTAGTACTGCGGTTCATTTTGCCTCCAAGAAATATCCGTTGGTTTTTATCACTACCCTATTTCCTTTTGCATCCACTCACTCGAAAGACATTCTCGCTCGCCATAATGTCTATACATATGTATAAATAGTTAGATCATCTTTCTTCTCTAGAGTCCAGTAAAAAAGATCAACTTTTTTGCTAAAGCGAGATCGAGTTTGGCAGCACTGTGGAATTCCTTTGTCGATCCCCAGTCCATCCGGCACTCCCAGGTAAATCCCTCGGGTTGATTCACCCGTGCGTCATTGGGTCCGTGGTCCTTTGTACAGAGCGAAAAGGAGGATCGACTAAGGGAAAGATTAGGAGAAAAGCAGGAGGGCGGACAGTTTCCAGAAGTTTTTGTTACGTTGTTACGTAGTCTTATCAGCAGCATAGCCCACATCATCCCGAGATGATGTGCACGTGTGAAGGCTAGTCCACGCCATAGACTGGGCAGCTACACGAGGCTAGCTGTCCAAGGACAATCAGGTTAGGGCCGACTAGATCCGAGCTTAGGAAGAGCAGCGAGTCAGCTCCTGCTGGGCGACAGAAACTATTGCTTTTCGGATCCGATAAAGAAATTTTGGCTTCCCGCGCCGGCAGCGATAGAGGCAACTGCCACATGATTGGACAGACGGCGGGATACTTTGAAGGCCCGAAAGGCAACCAGACGGCTCTGGATCGGATTTCCGGCGTTCACTTCGGAAAGCACGACCGCCTCGAAATAGAGACTACTGCCGTGCTCCGCCCGGGCACGCGTGATCTCTTCGATGCCGCCCTCTGAAATGAGATATGAGATCAGCGCCATGGTCTGCAATCCCTGCACGATCAGGATACGACTACCTGGAGAGCCGCCGGGAACCAACGCAATGATGCCAGGTTCTAGCGTGCGCGAAGCGGATTCCTGAACCGCAGGGAATTCCCCAGGGCTGCCGCGCGGCAGGCGCTTATCGATGACATAACGTTCGTTTGGATAGGGACCCAGTTCGAAGCTCAGGCGATCGAGCTCCGGCTGAAAATCGGTCATGGAAGACGGAGTACCGAAGACAATGATGTTTTCGTGGTCGATGATTTGCTGGGGAGAGTCAGTCGCGCTTGAAATCGAGATCTGTACTCCATAGCCGTCAAAGAAGCGCGCCAGCCGCAGCGACGCGAATGTATCTGAAGCGACCGTGTAGGATCGCCATGGTTGTGGCTTGCCTAAATTGCGTTCCAGCGCAGAGATTTCAGGCGATTTGTCGGACTGCTCGAAGTCATTGACAGATAGATCCCGGGCAAACACGCTATATTTTCGAGAGGGAGGCCCCCAAACAAAAAAGAGAGGGGTGGAAAGGACAATCCGCGTGGGCTTGCCATTGTCCATGAACGCTTTCCAAAATGGCGGCAAGTCATGTTTGGGGGATAGGGCAAGTTTGTAACCCGGGTGCAGCAGGGGCCAGAGAAACCAACCAAGCGAGAAAACCAGCAATACGATGATGGTCCCGCCAAGCGGAACGAGAAAACGGCCGCTGGCGCCGGCAGGAGGAGGCGCTACGACCAACGTTGGGCGGTGCGCGTTGCTAACAGCCTGGTGAGTTGCGCTTTCTGGTTCATGGTCCTCATCTTCACCGGCAGGCACTCTTGCAACCATCTGGATCTGGTGAGTGCCCATGGGAATGACGAGCCTCTCCGTCGAGTGACGACCTTCCGACTCATAGTATCTCGCAAGAAACTGTCGTATGCGCGAGATCTGCACCCGCACGGAAGCGTCAATTCTAGACTCGAAATTGCGATTGCGACCCAGTGCGTCCACAGCGATGGCATATTCGCTGATCTCTTTTTCTCTATTTTGCCAAAGGTAGATCAATAGATTTCGGAGTGACGGAGCCCGCTTAAAGCACTCGCTCCGGAGCACCTCCTGCAAATGCCGTGAGCCCGGATCTTGGGGTTCCGACGAAACAGCGTCTTCTGCAAATGCTGACACGCTGGGAATGCTACACTTCGCCATCACGGTTGGCAATCGGACTGTCTTTTATTTTTTAAGTTGGACATGAGTGCTAAAAGACACCACTGGCGGCCAAATCGGTGGATTCGCACAGTTATAGCTGGCGTTCGGCGCAGTAGCTGAGTAAATTCGTTCAGATATGCCGAGCCGCGGTAGGCCTCTCCGATCCGCTTGAAAGGGCTCAGAATCGCTGGTCGATCGGCTGCCCCGCTGCCGCTCGCTCCCTTCACTTGGCGTTAAGAAACCAATTGCGCTTGCTAGCGCGACATGGTATTCGAAGCTGCAGGCTCCACCAAATCCACGATCGCTCCTCCGTGGATTAGCTTCTCCTGAAGCATTTTAATGCCAATGTCTTGCACCGGAGTCTCCGTGCGCGCTGCCATGCTCGCGGCAACTCCCGCAGCCTGCCCCATGATCATGTACTGCGGCTCCAACCTCAACGACGAATAGGCCACGTGGCTGGCGGAAACGCAGACGGGAACCAGCAGATTGCTAACCTGCTGGGTGCGCGGCACCAGAATTCCATACGGGATTTGGTAGGGCTGCACGTGGATCTCCGTATCCCCCTCGTTCTGCACGCTTCCATCTGGCGTCACAACACGTTCAAAATTGTGAGAGTCGATGTTATATGACCCCATCCCGATCTCATCGACCTTGCTGCGTTCAGTTTGTACGTCTTTCTGCGTCATGATATATTCGCCGACTATGCGGCGCGATTCGCGAATGTACAGTTGAAACGGCCAATGATCCGTGTCCGTAAATTCATCTTTCGCGAGACCCCATGTGTTGACCTCTTTCCGTAATTGCGCAGGAACCTGGGGATCGTGTCCCAGAAAGTAGAAAAATCCCTGCGTGTAGTTGATGTGGTCTTGCCAGATCGCTTTTCGTTGCGCGTAGGACGCGTTGGGAAACGTCCAGTCTTTACCGATGTAGTCAGTCGAGAAGGGCCCGTTGTTGTTGAAGTCGGCTTTATGATTCGGAATTCCAACTGGGTTCGTTAATTCGTTCAACCGCGGTGGCCGACCATACTGTTGCTGAAATCCGTGAATGTAATTCGCGAGAAGTTGGTATTCGTGCGGATCGTAATTCTCCGGCTCCGGAAACGGAACAAGATTGGCAGGGTCCTGTGTCAGAATCAGTCGAAAATTGTAGGCCTGAACCTCATGATCGCCGGTACCCGGCGGCGCCATCGGCACCGAACTGATCTCCGGCAGTAGCCTTCCGTCCGCGCCATAAGCGGACAATTTGAATTTGAATTGATGGCCCGGGGTTTCGGCCCGAACTCCAGCCAGGCTTTCTCCATATTTCGCGACGCCTTCTCTTCCCCACGCGAATGAAACGCCGGCAGCAGCCATCAGATCGCCCTCATACGTCGCATCGATGAAAACCTTTCCCTTCCAAACATCGCCGTCTTCGGTGGTCAGGCTGACAATTCGGCCGTCCGGTTTTTTCACTCCATCTTTTTCGCGCATGCGCTCATGGAAGCGAACGTCCACCTTCGCGTCCTGCAGCATGGAGCGCAGAATTTCCTCGCCGATATGGGGCTCAAACCTCCAGGAAACCTTCTGACCATATTGCTGCGTGTCGTAGTAACGGCCGACGCGTTCGAAGAACTCCAATGCCTCGCCGCCAATCACGTTGGGATTGCCAACATCGGTGGCTGAGAGGCCCCCGGTCAACATCCCTCCGACATGGGCGCCTGGCTCCAGCAGCACCACATGCATACCCTCTCGCGCAGCAGCGATTGCCGCCATTGCGCCGCTGGCTGTGGCGCCATACACCACCACGTCATACGACGACTCGCGATGCGAAGCCGCTTGCGATTGCTGAACGGAAATCAGTGCTGAACACAGAAATAGGCAGGCAAACACGCGTCGAAGATGATTCAAATGAACCTCCAGAGTTGACGAGGGAAAATCCCTGCGGAACCACAAACCATCAAAAACGAAAATTTAACACTTTCGTCGCGACTCCGTCCAAACCCGCCGTGGGGTTCCCTGAGTCGCGCCAGCATCCACATGGCAAATCGATGACAAACCTATCCCAGCGTGCTGGACCATCCCAGCGTGATGATCGCGACCAACAAAACGGTCAGGCCGGTCGCCATCCATCGTTGCTCTTTCTGATGAGTGAATTTCCATTCCCCAGTCGAAAAACCGCAGATATTCGCGGTCACTAAACCTGTGATTAGAGTCAGCGGCCAACCGATCGCAGGCCCAAGCTTTCCCAGCGCAGGCGAGGCAAATCCGTAGACAAATGTGTTCCCCCCCCATAACAATCCCATCAGGATAGCGAGCATGTACAGATGCCCGGCGCCCGGCTCGCTGTATTTTCTCCAGCTTTTATTTTTCTGCAACAGGTAGCCGCAAAAGCACAAATTCGGCACAGCACCGCTGACGAGCATCAACAGCCAGACCAAGTTTGATCCGGCAAAGGCACTATGCCCCATTCGAACTGCCGTTGCCAGCAACGGTTGCGCAGAGCTGTAGCCGATATTAAAGACAGCCGAAAGCAAACCCGATCCGGCGCACAGCAATAGCCCTATCGCAAACGGTCGCGCGTGACCCACCATTTTTCCACGAGCGATGCCTGGGTCACTCTTCTGACTTTTCTCTTTCAGGAAGCCGGCGTATCCACAACAGGCGATGCCCGCAATACCGATCAAGGCTCCCAGCATAATTGCCTTGCCCTGCGATTGATGCAGACGTTCTGGCGCCAACAATAGGATGGGAATGAACGATCCGAACGATGCGCTGATCGCGAGCACCAGTGTGTTGGCCATGGAAATTCCGACAGCGCTGATCCCCTGGCCAAACATGATGGCGCCAAATCCCCAGGCGAATCCTGAAACACACGCCAACACAATTGCGCGATGAGGCGCCTGTCCGATTACTTCCACAAAATCTGGAACCGTGGCCCTGGCGATCACGACGGGCATGATGACGCAGGAAACCAGGATGAACAAAGCCCACACGTTCTCCCACGCCCACCGGCCCATGTATCGCATGGGCAGCGTAAATGCCCCGTTCATAATTCCCGCGAGTATTGCGAACGTGATGCCCAAAACTAGGTAAGATGTCACGTGAATCGAAGCCCCTTCCGGTTTGCGTGGCTCGCTTTGCTTTGCGGAGAACTGAACCTTCTATCGGCAATTAGCTTTGTTGGTTTTAGGTGCGGAGAGAGAGAGGTCGGGCCTCTATCGAGCGATGCGATTTCGCGATCTGAATATCGCGCCGTGCGGTTTCATCTCTGATCGCTTATCGCGACACTTCCTCCATTGGCTCCAGCGAACTGAATACTGCCACCGCAGCGCCCAGGACGCCTGCTTCATTTACGACGGTAGCGAGCTGGACACGCGGGTCGCGCAGGGCTCCGAAGTGCAGGATTTGCGCCACTCGCTTCTCAACCTCCTCCGTGAACCACGGTTTCCCTTCAACCAACCCTCCCGCGACAATAATTGCTTCCGGGTCGACCAAATTGAACAAGCTGGCAATGCCCTCGGCAAAATATCCCGCCATGGCGAAATATGCTTGCCGAGCAATCGGGTCGTCCGCGTCGGCGAGCTGGCTCACCTTCCATGCCAAGTCTGAGTCAGCGAGTGCCTCGGTATCGACGGGAGCATCGGACCGATCTCTGAATTCTCTCGCCAATGCCGCTGCGGAAACGTAGGCTTCCAGGCATCCCGCACGTCCGCAGGTGCAAGGCCGTCCATTTTGTCGAATTGTCGTATGTCCAAACGACCCGGCAAATCCGTGTTGGCCCCGTATCAGCTTGCGATCGATAACGATGCCTCCTCCGATACCGGTGCCGATGGTAGTCACCACAAAATTCCGCAAGCGGCGGGCAAAGCCGAAATGCATGTCCGCCAGTACTGCTGCATGGGCATCGTTTTCTACGCAGGTTGGCAGATGGAAGCGCTTCTGGGCAAATCCACGCAGATCGAATCCCGTCCATCCCGGTAGATTTTCTGTTGCAGCAAACACCGTCCCGCGAGAAACGTCGATGACTCCTGCGCTGGCGATTCCCAGCCCGATCGGTTCCAAGCCTTCCTGTCGCGCGGATCGAAGCACCTGATCGATGGCGTCGCTAGCGGCGATGGCGATGGCTTCTCGCCCTCCAGTCGCACCCGTCGGAACCCGCGCCGGAAAGCGAATGCTTCCTTCCCGATCGACGAGTCCCGCCTTAATCCAAGTTCCACCGATGTCGACACCGATAGCGGAGCCGGATTTAAGCGGGGACTGGAGCGCGCGAATGAAGCTGGCGGTGATCGTACCTGGCCGCGTGATGGCCGATCCTACGACGACACACCAGGCACCAGACATGATCGCTCGTCTCGCCTCTTCTGGTGTGGATATATGCCCCTCAGCGACGACTGGTCGGCCTGTTTCACGAATGATATCCGCCAGCTTGGACCAGCTAAATCCACGAGCGTCCTGCGTCTGCTCAGTGTAGCCATGCAACGTGGTGCCGATCATGTCCGCCCCGGCGGCTGCGGCCGCGCACGCTTCTTCGAGCGTCGCAATGTCCGCCATCACTGGCAAATGCAATTCCTCGTGGATACGCTTGACCAACTGTTGCCACGGTTCGCCGGCGGGCCAGATTCGATCCGTGCAATCGAGGGCGATGATGTCCGCACCCGCGCTGGCCAGCTCGAGGGCTGCTGCAAAATCCGGTGTGATTCGAAGACGACTATCGAAATAGGTTTTCTTCAACCCAATAATTGGTACGCTCGTGTCGCGTCGAACGGCAGCAATGCAGTCCCCTCCGTTTAGCCGCAGCCCGCCTGCCCCTCCCCGAAGGCAAGCCAGCGCGATGCGCCGAAGCGCGTCCACGTTTTCCAGTGGGTCTCCAGGGGCGGCCTGGCAGGAAACTACAAGCGCGTCTTTCAAGGCAGCGTAGGGCGTCATCATTCGTGTCTCGCATCACCGGAGATGATCCAGCAGAAAAACATCTCTACAATTATTTGTACAGATGTATAGTGTACAAGAAAGCAAGGAACATTTAACCGGCATTGTGCTGCACTTTCAACTCTCGTCGGCTCCAACTGGTTGCCAATACCTCGGCAGTCTTTGCGAGCCAGGATTGCAATTGTGGCAGTTGCGGCCCTTTTATCGAAATTCTCTCTGTGGGCCCGGTAACCGGCGAGAAGACGGCTTATTGAAAGTGGCACATATTGCTGATGGAAGAAAGGGTGCCTGAAAAACATTGCAAACCGCTGATGTAGAACATGTCCAGGGGGATATCTATGGGGCTCAAGCAGAAGCAGGCGAACAAGGAAGGGAATTTCAAGCGGAGCAAATCCATGGCAACAACCGCACTCAATCTGCACAATGTTGAACCACTCGACAAGAACAGTTTTATCCCCTTGTATTTTCAGATCCAGGACAGGCTTCTGAAAGAAATCCAGGCCGGTCAGTTGCAGGCAGGCGATCTTCTGCCAGGAGAAGAAGACCTTTGCCGTTTGTATGGCGTGAGCCGGATGACCGCAAGGCAATCGCTGCAAGCCCTCAAGCAGCAAGGTTTGGTCCGCAGTGAAAAAGGCCGCGGAACCTTTGTCATTCAGCCAAAAGTTGAAAAGCAGATTGCGCATCTCTCCGGATTTAGTTCGGAGATGCGTTCGCTGGGAATGAAACCTTCTTCCCGCATTCTGGAACAGGCAACCAAGGCCGCACCTCCGGAAATCGCACTGCGGCTCGGCGTCCCTCCTGGTTCACTGTTATTCGAGCTTCACCGTCTGCGTCTGGCCGATGCTCTTCCCTTGGCAATCGAACAAGTCTGGCTCTCGCTGGCGGAGTTTCCTGGAGTTGAGAAAATCGATTTCACCCGAAATTCCCTATATGAGACCTTGCGCGAGCGCTACGGCCTCCAAGTCGGATCGGCGGACGAAATTATCGAGGCCCGCACGCCAACGCAACGTGAAGCGAAACTCCTGCAAATGAGTCCTCGGCTAAGTTTGTTGGTGATTTCTCGCACCATAAGAACCGTACAAGGAAAGCCGGTGGAAGCTGCTTTATCGCTCTATCGCGGCGATCGCTACCGTGCTGTTTTGAAGGTTCCGGCGACCATCGTCGAATAGCCTTAAGGATTTTATTTTTCGGAAGGGATTGCAGTGAAAGACATGTCGAAGGGTCGCCACAACCCTGGTTCTATTTTGGGCCTGAAGTCGCGTCGTGTTTTTCTGCAGGGCGTGGGAGCCACCGGCATCGCGGCCCTTTGTCGCCCGGCGTGGAGTTCGATTCTGCCCGAAGCCGTGAGGAAGGCAGCAAGCCAAGCGGGAAAAAAGATCACCCTGTTGCATGACGGCGGTTTTGAGGGGTCTGCCTGGGGATGGCAATTCACTCGCCACGCTGCGGTCGAAACAACGCCGGGGAAAACTGGCTCGCATTCGGTTGGGGTTCACACTGATTCCGGAGATTATGCGCGCTTTCTTGTTCTCGAGCCAGAGGTTGGGAAAACCTATACCCTCAGCGGATGGATGCGCACGAACGATATTGTTGCCGAAGAGCCTGGAGCTGGAGCGTACTTTGCCGCTTCCCAGTTTGAGTTCCAGGGGCGCCCGACTCAGTTCTCCGTCGATGGAAAGCAAATTCCGGAAGAGCGGTGTGGAAACCTTAGCGGCAGCACCGAATGGCAAAGATTTTCGCATTCATTTCTCTGCCTGCCTTCAACAGATTGGTTTGAAATTGTCGTCGGCATATACAGGGGTTCGGGCAGCGCATGGTTCTCCGATCTCACATTCGTGGAAGGCGATCAACCTGCCGATCTCAGCGATGTTGTCGACTATTGGCAGGCAGCCCAGTGGGCGCATGTGGATGGATTGAGGCTTCAGCGGCGCACGCGGTCCGCAGCCGCCATCTTGCGCGACAATTTCCCGGTGCGCGGCGCGGCGTCAGACCCGACAGATATGGCTCGCAGTCTGAGCGAGACCCATCAAGTGACATTTCTCTCTGCCGAACAACTGGCCGACGCCCGCCAATTCAACCGGAGTGCATTCGACTTGCTCGTGCTTCCCTATGGAGAAAGCTTTCCGCTGCCGGCCCTCCCGACCGTCGAATCCTTTCTGGCTGACGGAGGCGATCTTCTTACCACCGGTGGCTACGCGTTTCAGTCTCCTCTGGTGCCCACGACAAATGGATGGGAATTTTACGACGACCAGGTGAAGCACGAGAGCGGCCCAAACCTGTTACCCGACTTACTACCTGATGGAACAGCCTGGAAAGCCTCCGATGCAAGGTATGCAACCATCGAGTCCGCTCTATCGCCGTCGCAATCTAGGTCGCAGCCAACCGCGCAAGTCCATATTCCTCCGAATATCCGGGGCCAAGCTGCAGACTGGACTTTTGACCTTGCAGCGGCCGGTGACCGCAAACAATTCTTCTTCGAAGCCTGGATTCGTACGGCCAACATCCAGCCTGCTCCCGACGGATATGCCTATGTTGGCGTCGAACAACTCGACAGCGCAGGAGAGCCGGCATACGCCGCCAAAGTAACCTTCGAGGAGCTGCGCACTTCCGCGGAATGGCACAAACTGGACCGCCTTTTCTATCTGATTCCAACCTGCGTAACACTTCGCGTGCGTATCGGATTGACGAACGCCACCGGCACCATTTGGGGAACCGGGTTTCGGCTGGAGAATCGATCCCCGCAAATACGAATCAACACTGCCCTGGGATTTCCGCAAGACGACTTACAGGTGTCACCGACTCAGATTGGAATCTTCGATGCCGATTTTCGGCTGAAGCGGGTCGCTGCGATGCATACCGCACCCGGGCAATCGGTACTCCCTTCACAAGCAGCACTGACCGGTGCGTTCGAGGGCTATGCTGCCAGTGCGGTGCTTGGCATGAATCATGCTCGGTGGATTCCATTGCTGCGTGCTGTTGACGCGGTGGGCAACAATCGTGGTGCCGCAGGGGCCATGGTGCACAATACACGAGGAGCCTATGCGCGAGGTACATGGGCATTTTTTGGCGTCGACAATCATGACATCTTCGACAAAGATTCCGACCTTGGCGCGCAGGCACTCAGGGCAGTAGCTCGTTCGATTGCTAGAAAATGTTTCCTCCACACATGCGAAACAAACTATGCCTCCTATAAGCCGGGAGAATCTGTCTCCATGCGCGTGCTGGTCAGTCACTACGGGCGGAAGGCGGCATCTCTCACCTTGCGCTGGGTCGTCTTATCCGCAGAAAGTCATGTGGCGGTGTTTCAAGTCAGCAGAGATGTGCGATTAGTTCCGGGGCAAACCGAACCTATCGAAATTTCCTGGAAGCCAGCAGAGTTCCCAGACGAGTTGTACCGGGTCACAGTCAAGCTGCTTCTCGATGGCGTTGAGATCGATCAGATCGAAACTGGATTCAATATCTGGAGGGCGGAAACTCTGGCCCAGGGACTACCCTTTCATTTCCAAGAAAACTATTTTCAGGTTCATGGAAGAAGTTTGTTTTTGCAGGGCACGGACGATTATCTCCATACCTTCCTCGACCAGAGTGAAAACGCTCTTACCTGGCACAAAGACGTGCGCGGTTGTCGCGATTCCTGTATCGACGTGTATGAAAATCTGATGGGACTTCGTGGTCCGCAGCAACGCCCCACGGAAACATGGTGGAGATGGATTGATGCCATGCTGCTGAACACGCAGCGATCTTGCGGGGCATTCTTCCCTGGGCTTCTGATTTTCAGCAATACCGCGGTCGATAACAAAGACCTTGCCGACCAGCAAGCTTACGTACAGGCTTTCGCAACGCGCTATAAGGACGCAGCCGGCATCATGTACTACCTGAACGGCGACCTTGAATTGCACGATCCGAACCTTCCCGACCTGCAGGTTCTCTATAATCAGTTTCTAAAAGAAAAATACGCTACGGACCAGGCACTTCGAGATGCCTGGAAAATTTCTCCCCCAGAGGCTCCGATCGGGAAACTGACGATTCGGCGCGGTACGGACGACTGGCGGGATGTGCGTACCCTTGACGATTTCCGGTTTCGTTCCATGCTGGTGGAGCGTTGGCTGAATGCCATGTACGACTCCATTCGAAAAGTCGATACAAACCATCCAGTGACCGCAGAGTTTTATCAGACTCCATCGGACGGAATTGATCTTGTCGGCGCACTGGGAAAGTTAGAGCTTGCGAACTTCGGCTACTTTGCCGATAAGCATAAGGACTATTACAGATTCCCTCAGGTATGCCGGTTCCTTGATCAAAGCGTGCGCGGCAAAGGAATCAATGTTGGCGAATTTGGAGTTAAAACGCACCCAGCATGGAACGCCACCGGCTATTACATCGAAGCTCGAACAGAAGAGTATGAGCAGGCATACTTCCTGGCCGTTGCACACTATGCGTTTGCATTGGGCGCCTCCAAGATACAGAACTGGTGCTGGAAATATCCCGTCGACCTTCCCTTTGAATGGGGAATCAATTATCCGAATGAGTTGGTCGGCCGCGACGTGCTTGCCTTTTATCGAAACAGCGGACTGTTGTTCCGCCGACTGCGGCCACGATATGAAACCAGCGATACTCTCGTCCTGCTGGCAAGCGAAAACCGCATGGGTGGCCAAGGCGATCAGGTGATTGAAGGCCAACTGAATAGTATTCGCCTTCTGATGGATCAGCGGATCCGCTTTGCGACTCTCTCCGATCAATATATGGACGCAATTCCGAAAGGTGTCACGACCATGTTCTATCCGCTCCCCTATTGCCCGAGCGACACTATCGTGGAGCGACTTACCGATTTTGTGGATAAAGGAGGTCAATTATATATTTCCGGAGATCTCAGCTATGACGGTGCCCGCCAGCGCACGCGAACAGACCGATTGAAGAATCTTTGCGGCGTGGAGTTTGTCTCCGAGCGCTTTCCAAATGTTCGCTACCAAAAAGGATCGGAAGAAACTTCTCCCGGGGATTCTGGATGGCCGAAATATATGGCAGCACCTGGAATTCTCACTCGTCTTGCCGGGGCTCGGTTATTGCTTTCGGGGAAAGATGGAACTCCCATCGTCACCGAATTCACGCGCGGACAAGGTCGAGTGATCTTTAGCAGCGATCCAATTGAGCTGCATGGAGATCCACAGTATCAGGAATATGCACATGCGTTCTATCGACAGTTAGCGTCCTCATTCGAATTACATGGCGAACAAATCGCGCCCATGAATGCGCCGATACACGTCTTCCATGTTCCGTCGCAGGACGCTCGCGAACTTGTTGTGCTGGTGAACTACGAGCATCACAAGGCGGCGCAGAACTTCGTCGTTTCCTTCGCGGGCCGAAACGTGAGACTTACATTACGTCCCTGGATGACGGGCATGTTGGTTGGCGATCATCACTCCGGAATTCAAGCGGTTGAATCGTCCGCCGACGTGTTCGAGAATGACCAGCTATTAATCGGAAGCAATCTACACTTCATGGCAATTTCGTTCGCTCTGGATTCGCTGCGAGCCACACAGCGCATGTTGATTCTGCCGATGGGAGAAGGAGTGGTGCAGGTGCCGCAGGCGCACAAGTGGCAGCGCCCGATCGTGCTCGCCGGACGAGTGACCGGAGGTCGGTGGAATCAGGATGAACACTTCATTCCCGCCGGAACCAATGGTGTGCTCACTCTTAGCATTAATGCCACCCGATCGCTCAGCATGCTAATCCTCTGCGAATCTGGAACGGAGGCAGATGCAATCCGGCAGATGGAAACATGGGTGAACGCCCCATGGGAATTGGACTGACATAACGTGAATTCACCGGCCGCCTATCTCCGCCGCAATTCTCCTTCAGCACGACGCAGGTGCTTTCCAAATGTTTGTGATGATTGGCGCGTAGTCGCATGCGTCTGCCTGTTCGTTTGGTTTATCACCTCATCTTTCGCCGCCAATCGTCACCCCGAGCGCGGAGGCGCGATCACTGCGGATTCCAGTTCCAAAGTCCTGCTGGATGTTATGAAAGTTCGTGCCGACGGTGATCCCGCACAAGCTCTTGTGCATCCGGTCGCCGGCCCCGAAGAAAAGCACACCTGCGATGTCGTCATCATTGGAGGAGGCATGGGCGGAGCCAGTGCGGCGCTGACCGCAGCGAGCGCCGGCCTTTCCGTCTGTCTAACAGAACCGACGCTGTGGCTTGGCGGCCAAATGACGTCTGAAGGGGTTTCCGCCCTGGATGAAAATCCATGGATTGAAGCCACGGGCGCAACTGCAACTTACACTGAACTTCGTCTCCGCATCGTCGATTTCTATCGAACACGGTATGACAAACCCTCCACAACTTCCGTTTCGAGTGGCCGATTCAATCCGGGCAATTGCTGGGTTTCTACTCTATGTTTTCAGCCAACCGCGGGTCTCGCCGCGTTGCAGTCCATGTTGCAGCCCGTGATCGCAAACGGCAAGCTCCACATCTGGCTCCATACGGTTCCGACCGGAGTGCGCCGCTATGGCGGCTCCATCCAAAGCGTCCAAGCATACGATTTTACAAATCGGCAATGGCTTCGCTTGCAAGGTCGATATTTTATTGATGCCACGGAGTGGGGAGATATTATTCAACTCAGCGGCCTGCCCTATAGCGTGGGCGCGGAAGCGAGAAGCGACACCGGCGAACCGAATGCGCCGCTGGTCGCCGATCCGGATGCAATCCAGAGTATTACCTACCCGTTCATGCTGCTCAAGACGAATCATGCCGCGGAGCCGGCTATCGCGCCTGCCTACTATAAAGCGCTACGCCGTCGCTACACTCTGACGGTTGATTACGGACACGGAAAGTTGTTGACCTACGGAATGTTTTCGAAGAACTCCGGCACCCCTGGATCTTTCTGGACCTACCGCCGTTCCGTCGATGCTGCTCAATTTCGCCCGGGAGCATCTTCCGGAGATTTGAGCATGATCAATTGGGATAGCAACGACTATTGCGATTCCAGATTGCTGTCGACTGATCCCCTAGCACAAGCTACCGCACTGCAACAAGGGAAGCGAGTTTCGCTGGGCTTTGCATGGTGGATTCAACATGACGTGAAGCGTGACGATGGATCAGGATATGGATATCCGCAACTGGAGTTGGAAAAGAAATCGATGGGCAGCGCCGATGGGCTGGCGCAACAGCCGTATATCCGAGAGTCGCGCCGGATTGTTGCACTTCGGACGATCATCGAACAAGATCTGGCGGTGCAGTTTCAGCCGGGGGCGCGTGCCCGGCTTTATCCCGATAGCGTTGGCATAGGGCAATATCCGATCGACATCCATAGTTGCGGGCGAAAAGATTTCACGTCGGCCTCCAAGCCATACGAAATCCCTTTAGGCGCTCTAATTCCCAGGGACTCGGACAACCTGCTGGCGGCCTCGAAAAATATCGGCACAACCCACATCACCAACGGTGCGTACCGCCTGCATCCTACGGAATGGGCCATCGGAGAAGCTGCTGGCGCCGCAGTGGTCTGGTCGGTCAATCACCACATCACGCCGAAACAGATCGACACAAATCCTGAGCAACTGCATGGGTTGCAACGTTGGCTTGTGCAGCATGGTCAGCCGATTTTCTGGTTCGACGATGTCACGCAGAAATCGCCATGGTTTCAGGCGGCTCAGCTTACCGCTGCCTACGGTTGGATATCTGCTGATCCGACTTCATTGCACTTCGCAGCCAGCCGCTCTCTCTCGGGCAAGGAGATGGTAGAAGCGCTAAACCGGGCTAACTTGGCCGATATATTCGGTAGCAATGAGTCGAATCGTCTGAAGCAAATCTCCTCTCCCGCTTGGAAGGACTTATCCAGCGCGGGGCTCAAGAATTCCCCTCACACTGGCCGCATCCGGCGTGGTGACTTCGCCGTTTGGCTAATGAAGGCGAGATCTAGGGATGTGCTTCGATTACGCTAAACGACAGCCATATGGGCGGCCCCGACGGCCTGGAATGGTGCATCCCTGCTGCTGGAGTCACGCACAAAGGAACTTCGTGGATGCAGTCAAGCTCAACAAGCGGGACGCCGGTTCGAGCGCCGTCGAACTGATGGATGAGTCGTTCGCCATCGCCCGGGAGGCCCGTGAAGCAAAGATGGATCACGCCGCGCGTCACCCGATTGCACCAGTAAGAAGCACCGCCAGTACTCGATGAAATCCGCGAGCACATCGGTAAGCAACTGGAGTGCCCTACGTTATTTATCGTGTTTCCGAACAGGTATATGCCAAGTCAACATCCAAAAAATGCAAATCATGGGAAAAGTTCGGCGTGTAGCGATGGAGCTCACCCTTTACAAAGTGCTGATCTTCGTCTACCTGCACTCAGCAGGGGAAGATTAGCTGTCTGA
Source organism: Acidobacteriaceae bacterium (assembly GCA_049692235.1). Taxonomy (GTDB): domain Bacteria; phylum Acidobacteriota; class Terriglobia; order Terriglobales; family Acidobacteriaceae; genus JAKAAZ01. The sequence continues at coordinate 20,148 of JBAVOQ010000101.1, forward strand.
GATTGGTTGTAAGGATTCTCTTCTACCCCGACTTCGCGTTGAATCTCTTTGGGTCATATTCCCCGCCGCTTGCGGCGTAGCCCTGTAGGATGAGCGATCATCAGCTCACGCTGTTTTAAGATACCCCGCTGCTTGCGGCGGGGTTGTTCATCTACGGCGGGCGGTGGCCCAAGTGTGCTCGCTCCATGGAAGTGGAGTGCCCGGCGTTCTTTGAAGCAGCTTTTATGAGAGAGACTTTGTCTCAAGGAGCTGGATATGGCGGCAGGAAGGAAGAAGTACACACCTGAGCAGGTGGTGAATCTGTTGCGTCAGATTGAAGTGGCAGTGGCGCAGGGCAAGACGACTGCGTTGGCATGTAAAGAGGCTGAGATCACCGAGCAGAGTTACTACCGCTGGCGCAAGGAGTACGGCGGGCTGCAGGTGGACCAGGCGCGGCGGCTGAAGGATCTGGAGTCGGAGAACGCGAAGCTGAAGCGGCTGGTGAGTGAGCTGAGCTTGGAGAAGCTGGTGTTGAAGGACATCGCCTCGGGAAATTATGGTCCGGAACGACGCTGTGCGGTCAGCCATGCCCGGCAAGAGCATGGCATGAGCGAGCGACTGGCGTGCCGGGTGATGAAGCAGCCACGCGGCATGCAGCGCTAACCATTTGCTCAACGACTGGGTTCCCAAGGGTCCACAACCTGTACGTTTCTGGCCGGCAAAATGCCGAGATTGGGCGCCCTGCAAACAAAGAGTTTAGGACGCTCCAATCTCGATGCTTTTTGGACCACGCGGCTTTCAAGCAATTGCGGCAGAACTGATGCCACCCGGATGATCAATCGTCCGCCGTACGAGCAGTTCCCTCTCCCGCGTCAGCAGTGCGTTCAGTGCATCGCGATCTACAACCTTGTCAATTATGGGAACGCGTGGCATTACAAATTTGACATGCTTCACCCATCCGCAAGCGGCGTCGAAAGCTTCCACCCGTGCTTCGACATCGTCGGTAACAAGCTCGACGGCGTCCATCAAGGTGAGAGCGGAATCTTCTGCGAGAATTCGCTTTACTTCCTTCCGAAGGCGCTCGATTTCAGATCTTCGAATATCCATTCTCTTGGCTTCGTTTCGTATTCGCATTTCGCGTCGAACGCTGGCAGCTTCGCGCTTATGTTGCTTGCCCTGTGCGGCATCCAAGGTAGAAGCGAGCGAGTCGTCCTGTTGGATATGATTGAGGGTCTTCTCAACGTGCCAGTCGACAGCAGGCCCGTAGCCATCAAAACGGATCACGGCGACCCCAGCGACGAGGGCTCGTTGCGTGGGCTGTTTGTCTGCACGGAGTCCCGACTGATCAAGCAGCCTTCCTAATTGTATGGCTGAAATTCCGAGGTCGTCCGCGATATCGCCGAGGCGGGAACTGTAGCCAGCGGAAGGGTGGCGCTGGCAAACTGTGACATCGTGATCGATGAGGGCTTTCTTGCTTGCGGCATCCGCCTCAGTATTGCGTTCGCGGGCCGCCCACGAGATGTGCACCTCACATCCTCGATTGCGCAATGCGGCGATGAGTTGGGCAGCCCTCTGGTAATGCGGATATACATGGGCGGAACGAACTGCATATTCGCCGACCAACTGAAAGCACACCAGCTGAGAATCGCCGGTTATGACCAGGGACGTTGCATCTGGGCGTTCAAGCGCGATGTGAGTCAGGATACGGGTCAACGCCAGATATTCCGCTACGTTGTTCGTGTTTTCGTGCGCCGCCGGGATGTAATCGGAGTAGCTTTTCCCATCGATCACCCAACCTATGCCCATATGGCCACCGGGATTGAATGGCTCACAGGCACCGTCAAAGCTCGCTATGATTTGCATGTTTTCCACTTTTATTCTTCCTTTCCGAATTGTCCTACCCACGGAATCTACAAAGCTCATCGTGTTTCTGGGGATTATTTCGATTATTTCTTGACCTTGCAGGTCGTCTGTTAGGTAATACCCGCCAATTTCTTTTCCCAAACTTTTTGACCGCATGTTTCTCCGGACGATGTTTCGCCGGGTCCTGTCTGCCCAAGCAGTTTCGGCACACGGCTGCGGCTCGAATCTTAAAACTAATTCCCCAGTTTTTAATCGAGCGTTGTAGATCAACTGTAGGAAGCGCAAAAGGAGGATGGTAAAGGTGAGAACCATAGCAGACAAGGAGAAGTACCAAATCGTGGAGTATCTTGCATCTCCGGCAGGAGCCGCCGTCTTTGCAGAGATTGAGAATCAACCAGACGACTACCGAGTCTCCCTGCACATTCCCGAACCTGGGGGTCGTTTCTATGTCAAGTTGCCAGCAGGATCTATCCGCTCGCTCGTTCACCAAGTTATGCAGTACTGCAGTGAGAAGGTGGTGCAGTCCAGCAATCCAACGGCTAGGGTCAAGCGAGATCGTGGAAGTCTTGTCAACCGACTTCTTGAAGAGAGCGCCAACTTTGCCCGGCAAGTAGACGGTTTCAAGGTTATTGACATTAGCCCTGCAGCGGCACAGTTCCATGCAACCTATCCGGATGACACGCGTTATGACATCGAGAAAACATGCCCGAATGTGGCTCCGCCTTTCTCCAGATTGTTTATGGAGTCCGGCTGTCCAACAGGGTTGGATAAAATTGGCTTTGGACGAGTGGTGGTGACCGTCGTCGCATCGGATTTCGTAGATGCCTCGCCAGCAATCAGCCGGTATTTCTCTGAACGCCCGAAGTGGACCTTGACCATAACCGCAATTGCCGAAGTTAATTCTGAAATCGAACAGATGCCGCCAATCCTTGTCCTATATGTCTATGCGAGTGGCAAGCTTGTGCATGGCCGAAACGATCAATGGATCTTTGATAGACGGGATCTCGACACTGGCGAAGTTAACTCTTCGCAGGCACATCATCTCGTCCCATTCATGATGGACTGGTTTGTTGCGCCCGCTCTATTTGCAATATCACTCATGCATTGCAAAGGCATCACGCTCAGAGCACTGGCGAACCGCGAGCATCATTCACGGAAGATCCGAAGGCGACGCAAGAATCTTCCTGCTTTGGAACACCACATTATCGAGATCAAGGATCCGCAAGGGCGAGTTGCCGAGGGTGAATCTTTAACAACGGCAATCCAGCATGGTCTCCATATTGTACGAGGTCACTTCAGCACCTACACAGAAGCAGCTCCTCTTTTTGGTCGCATTATCGGAACGTTTTGGATTCCGGCGCATGTACGCGGCTCGTTTTCACAAGGCGTGGTGACAAGCGAATATCTCGTAGCCCCGGCGAGTTAGGATCGCAGCCGACAAGGATGTCCACTCGTTCAACCCTGGCCGATCAAATCGTCGCGATACTCAGCAATTTCGCGCATGATTCTGCAGCCGGAACTCACACTCCAGGATCACACTCCGAACCGCTTGCTCGATCGCAGCTTGAGTCGCATGCATTTGATAGAAGTAGACGAGGAGTGGAATGACCCAACCAAACGACGTAAAAACCAGTACGAACAGCCAGCACCACAAATTCAAGGATGGACGATAATCCAGCCGCGCAGCAAGAAGCACTTGGTGTCCGTTCGAGCGTGAAACGAATGTGCTATCGGTTCGGTTGATGTGCCCAAAGGAAGCCGCTTTTATTCTCCCCACCGAAATCTGGTCACCCGAGCGCACGACGTGATCTGCCACTGCACGCAGCTCAGCCTCCAGAATATTCAAAACTTCGTCTCGATCGGTCGCTCCGATAATCTCGCTGATTTCAATTTTCACTCGTTGCGACTCCGACGATGCTCCATTTCCCTAAAACTAAGAAGCTTCCCCATACAGGCACATCCGGCATCGATGTTGCTGGTCGCTGCTCAGTACCGTGCCATCCTCGTGAGAGCAGAATTCGCGAAGAATACTCCGTACGATATCGGATTTTTCCAGAATGCAGGTATCGCATAGACGATGCACCGATGTGTTCTCGCATTCAAAACAACCCGGGCCGCGTGGCAGATCTTCATATTCCGTGCCTGTGAAATGACCGGGCGCGCTGAGTTCAGTCCGATATTCGAAATGGCCTTTTGCGCGACCGAGACACTCACCGTAAGTCTTCGCACCGGAAACGGGAGTGACCTCGAAGGTAAGCTTTCTACCTGCGAGCCAGAAGATTCCGACATTAGGTTTGCGATCCATGTCTCCCCCGATATCCGGTTCATCCAAGGAAAGTCACTCCCGCCGCAACATGTTTATCAGGGCTTGCCTTATAGGCTGATAAAAACATTCCAGATCTGCGAAAGGGTCTTGCAAAATTCGACCATCCTCCATGTTTGTTCTGCCTCTTTGAAACCAGCTCACCGGGTGCGGTGCGCAGACATTTGCGGTTCGTTTGACCCCTGGCCGTCTTCTTTAGGGACGATCATTCCTTCTCCGGTCTGCCGACGGTTGGTTCTTCGTTCGCGTGTTCGTCACACTGCGTTTGAATCCAGCCACCACTCCGACGCCGCCCCGGCTTTCCGCATACTTCGCAGGTATCGAAAGACTCCATCTCGGCAAGCTCGATGCGCTGGCGTATCACTTCGTTTGCATCTTCAACGTAAAACCGAAGGCCGCCGAACTTCTCTTTTACCTGCACCACCTTGAATTGATGCCCAGTTTCACTTTCATATTCGGCGACCAGTGGCTCAAGATCCTCACATA
>JBAVOQ010000102.1:0-158150 GCA_049692235.1 Acidobacteriaceae bacterium
CACCAGTCGCACCGCTTCCTCCTTGAACTCAAGCGTGTACCTGCCTCGTTTACCGTTCCTCATCTGCCCGTCCCTTTCGCTATTACAGCAGCTCGCTAAGGGATACGTTTTACGCGGGCAAGGTCAGACTGCATCTGCGACGGAGTGGATGACAAGGGAATTGACGGCATCTTTGTGAACGAGCAGCTGGCACAGATAGACGTTTTCCAGTCAAGAATGGTGACCAAGAAAACAGTTTTGGGAGACACAGGGCTCAGAGAGTTTTATGGGGCGCTCAATCAGATGCGCACTCAAGAGTCAGTGGCCTTGATAGCTTCGACTACCAAAAATGCAGAACTGAGCAGGCTGATTCGCGAGAAGGAGATAGGAAAGAAGGTTGCAGAGGGATACAAGATTCAAGGTGTGTTTCTAACCAATGCGACGCGCAACGGAGATGCAATCGGCTATCTCAAGACGGCGCTGGACTTGATACTCTGGGATGGGCCGGAACTCCAAGCCGGCTACATCGTGATCGACAAAACAGGTCCGATCGCCACTCCTATCACATTCAAGCTCTCGAAGCCGTATATCGAATATGCGATTGAACCTGGGCTAGAAATTTTAATTGTTCCCCTTCCGGCATCGGACCTTGTCAAAATGGAGGGAATCGCCAACGGAGAATTGTTCTCTTGGAATGTGCGGCAGTATCTCACAAAGAAGACAAAGGTCAACAGGGATATCGAAAAGAGTATTCAGGCAACTGCCGAACATAAATATTTCCCGGCGTTTCACAACGGCTTGACTGTTCTCTGCAATAAGTTGTCGCGCGCTAATAAGGATCTGACAGTGTCAGGGTATGCAGTTGTAAATGGATGCCAGAGCCTAACGGGGCTCTATGAAAACAGGAGGGTTCTGACGCCTGCATTATGCATTTTGACAAAGTTCATTCACATTCAGCCGGATTCAACATTGGCACGAAAGATTACAGACCATACGAATAATCAAAACGGCACTACGTACAGGGATCTGCAGTCCAATAATCCGATCCAAACAAGGCTTCAGTCTGAGATTCACAAGCATTATCCGACCGATTTCTGCTACCGGATTAAGCGGGGTGAACATCCAGAATGGGAGCAACAAAATAAGATCATCATCGAAAACGAATTGGCCGCTCGGATTCTCTTGGCTTTCGACATCAGGGAGCCTTGGTCGTGCCATCAAACCTATCGGCTATTCGACGATCTTCACGCTAAGATCTTTGGCAGGCCAGAGGTCAGCGGAGATCGAATAGTCTCTGTCTATGAAATATATGAGTCGTCGCGGGCAAAGCTTAACGCAATGAAAAATGACCTGTTTGCGCATTATGGTTTGACGAAATTTTTGTTGGTCTATTTGGTACGCCTTGCTCTCGAAACGGACGACATCGGTAACGAGTTGATCCAACGCCCTTCGGATTTTCTTTCGCAGCCCAAGGGTCGGACCAGGATTCGATATTGCATCGAAAAAACGTCTCAGATGTTGGTCCGGCTTCTCGATGCGGAAGTGACAAGAAAGGCAGTCATGGATCCCGACTCTCGCATTTCCGTGCCATTTGATTTCAAAAGCAACCTCAAGAGCCAACGAGCGGTCGTTGATCTTGGCTCAGCCATTATTGCGCAATATGGCATCGCGATCGACAGTGGTTTGGCTCCTACGTTTTCCGCTCTCTGGAAACAATCAGCTGGCGGAAGGAAAAAGGGTAAGTAGAACTGAACGCTGCGACGATCATCTGAGTCCGGCACATTCTTGCCTGTTTTCGAGATCTGGGGAGAACAACTCTACGCCGCGCGCTGTGTCGCCGCGAAAGCCCCGGCGTGCGCGTCGTACACCGCCAGCACCTTGCCCGCCCGTTCCGGATCGGTGGACCAGCTCTGCGACACCGCCGCCACATACTGCTCGCCATTTACCGCCTTCCGCGCGGCTCCATACTGCGGATACGCTCGACTAAGCCGCTCCAGCAGCGTCATGCGCGCCTGGAAACAATCGCTCCACTCAGCGAACTTCGCCCAGTTCGCCGAGACCGTCAGCCAGTGGCCATGCAGGAATTCGCGCGTCGGCATGGCGATGGTCTCCGTTCCCGCCAGCGCTGGATGGCTTTGCTTCTGGCCGAACAGGTTATTGGCTTCCACGGCCAGTTGCGAGCGGCCCCACCCGGACTCCAGTGCGGCCTCGCAGGCGGCAAATGCCGGGAAAATGTGATGCGCCGCCTGGGCGGCCCGATAGGCACGAGACAGAAAAACAGTTTGAATAGACACGGACACTCCTGAGAAAGGACTCTACTTCCAGTATCCGCGTGGGAAATCGGTAAATGTGCCAATGCCCGTTGCAACGACCAATAAGATGCATCAAAAAGGGTGCAGTCAAATTAGTTGCCTTAGCAACCATATGTGCAAAACTGGTTGCTAAGGCAACCAGTTTTTTTCTCGCGATTTTCAGCTCGTAAACCAATCGATCAGACCACGAAATATTTCGCCTGCGGATGATGCACAATGATGGCGTCGGTGCTCTGCTCCGGCTCCAGATGATAGCTTTCCGTCAGCCGCACGCCGATGTTTTCTTCCGGATGCAGCAAAGCGAAAATCTTCGTTTGGTCCTCTAGATTCGGGCATGCGGGGTATCCGAAGGAATATCGCGAGCCGCGATATTTCTGATGAAACAAGTCCCGCACTTCTTGCGAATCTTCGCCGCCGATGCCCAGATCTTCGCGCATCAATTTGTGCATATACTCTGCCAGCGCCTCCGCGGTTTCGACGCTGAGTCCATGCGTGTACAAATACTTTGTGAAGTCTCCGCGCTCGAACAATTCCTTCGTCAGATCGCTCGCCCTTTTTCCAACTGTAACGACGGAAAACCCAATCACATCAAGCCTTCCCGACGTTTTCGGCAGAAAGAAATCGGCGATGGAAAGCTTGCGGCCCTCGCGCTGACGAGGAAAAGAAATCCGCAGCAGTTCTTGTTTTGCAGCTCCCTGTGTCGCCGCTTCCGGCGCGTACACAACTACGTCGTTGCCGTCGCTGTTGCATGGATAATACCCGTACACCGCCTTCGGCTCCAGCCAGCCGGACTGCTTCGCCTCCGCGATCATCTGCTGCAGAATGGGACGATATTTTTCATCGACCAGGCGAACATAATCCGTCGCGGACGCAGTCTTCAGCTGCCATTGATTCTTGAATAGCGCCGTTTCATTGATGTACGCGAACACAGTATCGAGCGAAAAATCCTTCTTCACACACACGCCGTAAAATGGCGGCTGCGGAATATCCGGCGCATCTTGAATCACCGATGACCGTTCGGTCGAGACCGGTTCCTGCGGTCCGGTCCGCTCCTCCGGCAAAAGATTCTTGCGTTCGAAAAGTTTTACTGTTGTGCCTTCTTCAATGCGGCCCGCGCGCACAGCCACGTCTTCCGCGGTCAGGTCGCCAATGACGTGCAGCCCCGCGAATGCATCCTCCGCGTAGTACACGGGCCCGGCGTATTCCTTGCGCAAATCGTCTTCAACATATTTCCGCGTGAGCGCCGCGCCGCCGCAAATGACCGGGATGTCACTTTCCAGATGCTGTAAATCCTGGATCACATACTTCATCTCCAGCGTGCTTTTCACCAGCAGTCCGCTCAACCCAATCGCATCGGCTTTATGCAGCTGCGCCGCTTTGATGATGGCATCCGAGGGCTGCTTGATACCCAGATTCACCACCTTGTAGCCGTTGTTTGACAGGATGATGTCCACAAGATTTTTGCCGATGTCGTGCACGTCGCCCTTTACCGTGGCCAGCACAATGGTTCCCCGCTGTGAGCCTTCGACGCGCTCCATCTTTGGCTCCAGATAAGCCACCGCGGATTTCATCACCGATGCTGAATCCAGCACCGAGGGCAGCTGCATTTTGCGCGCACCGAACAGTTCGCCCACCGTCTTCATTCCGTCCAGCAGCACGGTGTTGATCAACTCCAACGGCGTGTAGGTCAGCAGTGCCGTCGCCAGCAGCTCTTCCAGCGATTGCTTCGTCGCGCCAGCCCCAACACTGCGTTCGCCACGAATGATCAACTGTTTCAGCTTGTCTTCCATGGTAAGCGCTTCAACAGCTTCTGGCTCCGGCTCCGCGTTGGGATCTTTCTGCAGGTTGGCGAAGTAGGCCATAAACACCTGCAGCGGATCACCCTCCGACGTATCGCGGAAGATCAACTTGCGCGCCAAGTCCACTTCCTTCTCAGGAATCTTGTAGAGCGGATAGATTTTCGAATAATTCACGATCGCCATGTCGAGCCCGCGATCGACAGCTTCTTTCAGAAACACGCTGTTCAACACACGACGCGAGTAGGTCGAAAGTCCAAAGGAGATGTTACTGACGCCCAGAATAGTTCTGCATTCCGGCAGTTCCTGCTTCAGCAAGCGCACGGCTTCCAGCGTTTCGATGCCGGCCGTGCGGTAGTCCTCTTGCCCGGTAGAAATCGGCAGCGTCAGCGGGTCGAAGATCAAATCCTGCGGGCGCAATCCATACTTGTCCGTGGCGAGGTCAAAAATTCGACGCGCGACGGCCACTTTCTTTTGCGCAGTCAATGCCATTCCATCTTCGTCGATGGTCAGGGCAATGACAGCCGCACCGTAGCGGCGAGCCATGGGCAGAACCTTCGAGGTACGCTTTTCGCCATCTTCCAGATTGATGGAATTGATCAATGGTTTGCCCGGAATGCGCTTGAGCGCTTCCTCGATCACATCCGCCTCAGTAGAGTCGACCAGCACCGGCGCAGGCACGCGCGTCGCGATCTGATCGAGCACCGCATTCATGTACGCTTTTTCGTCTTCGCCGACGATGGCGCAGCAGATGTCCAACATCTGGCTGCCTTCCTTCGCGAGCCGCTTCGAAAGTGCAAGGATTCCGCCGTAGTCGCCGCTGCGAACCATCTCGCGAAATACGGGACTGCGCGTGGTGGTGTTCATTTCCTCGGCGACGATGACGGGCTGCCCATCCACCTCAAGCGGAATGGAAGAGTAGGCGCTGGACGCGACACTTTGCGGCACAGCATGGGTCTCGGCGGGCTTGGAGTGCTCCACCGCATCGACGACTGCCCGCAGATGTTCCGGCGTGGTGCCGCAGCAACCGCCCACGACGCGGACGCCATACTCCTCGACAAACTGCTTGTGGAAATGCGCCAGCTCTTCCGGAGTGAGCGCATACACGGCATGGCCGCCGACATTCTGCGGCAGGCCGGCGTTCGGCAGCACACTCACGGGTCGAGTCGCATTCTGGCAGAGAAAACGCACCGCATCGTTCATCTCGCGCGGTCCGGTGGCGCAATTCAGCCCGATAACGTCCGGCTGAAAACATTCCAGCACCGCCAGCGCCGCGCCGATTTCGCTGCCCAGCAGCATTCTCCCAGTCGCTTCCAGCGTTACCTGCATCTGGACCGGCAGACGCCTGCCGGTGGACCGCATGGCGTCCTCACAGGCGGCCAACGCGATTTTGCCCTGCAATAAATCCTGGCAGGTTTCAATCAGCAGAACATCGACGCCGCCCTCGATCAGTGCTTCAATCTGTTCGCGATAGGCCTCTGCCATAGCATCGTAGGTGATATGCCCAAGCGAAGGCAGCTTGGTGGTGGGGCCGATGGAGCCGGCAACGAAGCGCGGCTTTTGCGGCGTGGAAAACTGCGCAGCCACTTCTTTCGCCAGCTGTGCGGCCACAATATTCAACTCGCGAGTCTTGTCTTCCAGTTGATATTCCGCCAGCACGATGCGTGAGGAACCGAACGTGTCTGTCTCGATAACGTCGCAGCCGACTTCCAGAAAACTGGCGTGAATGCCTCGAATCACATCCGGCCGGCTGAGCACGAGCAGCTCATTGCAGCCTTCCTTATTCCAATAGTCATCGATGGTCAGAGCATGCTTCTGAATGCTGGTGCCCATGGCGCCGTCGTAGACGATGACTCGATCTCGTAATACCTCTGAAAAAGTTTGCATTGGCTTCCTGAACAACGTAGTTAGTTGCCGGTTCATTTCCATTTCCGCAAAGAGCTATTGCTGGATCGATGGATCAATCACAGCGATGCCTTTCTGCGGATCAAATTTCTTATAGAGCGACCGCGGGTACGAGGTAACAATCACCTCCAGCGTGGGCCAGACGTGCGCCTGCAGCAGATGTCCCCCATGCGCCGTGCCGTCGCCGAAGCCGACCACCATGTGCACATGCACCACCGGCTTTCCCTGATACATCGCGATATCGCCCAACAGTGAAAGAACTTCAGCCTGCTGATCGATGTGAATCATCCGAAACTTTTTCGTTTCCGGATTGAGCCACGCCAGGGTTCCATTGTGGATCGACCCGATACCGGTGATTCTGGCGGCAGAAATGTGGTTTTCTTCCGCAAACTTCGTCAGACCGCCCAGGATTTCGTCCCCAACGCCAAAGATGACGGCATACGTTGTTTCCTGCGCGCTCTGGTTCAGGATTTTAAACTTCATCAAGGGCGCGCTTCGCTTGGCGGGTATCGGATCGCTGCTGATACTCTGCGGCGCAGCACCAGCGCTCGCGGCCAGCGCGCCAGACGCAAAGAGAAATGTACACGCGAAGATAGCTCCGCTGGCGACATACAAGATTCTTGGTAACTTCATCTCAATCCCTCTTCTTCTGGAATTGCATTTCATCGATCGCAAGTAAAACGATCCTTCGTCGCTGCCCGAACCTCGACATGGAGAATTGGCGGGCGAAGGAAACCCTTCGTTCTATCTTAGCGATTGCGTAGGTTTCAGTTATGGAGTGGAAGATTCTAGCTGGGCCGGGGAGCCCGGCATCGGCGCCAGAAGGTCTTCTTTGCGCATCACCAGCGTGGTGGTGTTGAACGAAGAGGATTCAAAACCGTGTCCGTGCGTGATCGCATCCGTGGGGCAAGCTTCGACGCAATAGCCGCAAAAGATGCAGCGGTTGTAGTCGATGTTGTAGACCTTGGCATAGCGTTCGGCGCTTGAAATCCGCTGCTCGGCGGTGTTTTCGGCAGCCTCGATATGAATGCAATTCGACGGACACGCAGCGGCGCACAGGAAGCATGCCACGCATTTTTCCAGGCCATTTTCATCGCGTTGCAGCACATGTTTGCCGCGATAGCGCTGTTCAAACTTCGCGCCGCGCATGGGTCCCGGGCCATCCGGATAGTTCTCCACCTCGGTCGGCTGGAAGATTTCTCCGAAGGTGACACTCATTCCTTTGGCAACGGCTGCCAGATCGCGCACAATCGACATACTTGGATTATAAACGAGGAAAAGCAGTCGAGATCGAAGCATCCAACAGCTATATGGTTCAATCGCGACGACGATATTCGTGTCGTGAAGGCAGCGATCGCGCAGTAGCATTGGACTTCCACGCATATGCACACTGAAATCGAACGCGTTCTGATTTATCGGCTGGGAAGCCTGGGCGATACCGTTGTGTCGCTACCCTGCTTTCATCAGATTGCGCGCGCCTATCCCGATGCCGAACGCCGTCTGCTGACCAACATTCCAGTGCATAGCAAAGCTCCGGCTGCGTTTGCTGTGTTGGAAGGCTCGGGGCTGGTGCATAGCTACATGCGATATCCGATCGCGACGCGAAGCCTGGGCGACCTGATCACATTGCAACGGGAAATTCGTGCGTATCGCGCCCAGGTATTGGTCTACCTGACGCCGCGACGGCTAGCGAGCGAAGTGGTGCGCGACGCTGCGTTTTTTCGGCTCTGCGGCATTCCGACAATCATCGGATTGCCGTTGGCGCGTGATGCTCGCACCAACCGGCTGGATCCAGTCACTGGATGGTATGAGCCGGAAGCAGTGCGGCTGGCGCGGTTGATGCGAAGCCTGGGAAAGATTGACCTGCAAGATGCTACGAATTGGGACCTGGGACTAACACTCGACGAGCATAAACGCGCGGCAGAGGCGCTGGAGCCGGTGCAAGGCCGACCGCTGCTGGCGTGCTGCGTTGGAACCAAGGTGCAGGCGAAGGATTGGGGCGCAGACAACTGGCGTAGCGTGCTGGATACGTTGGCCGCGGAGCTGCCGCAGTACGGGCTGGTGATGGTCGGAGCCGGAGAAGAGACTGCTGTCAGCGACCGTGTTGCCGCGGCCTGGATGGGGCGATCCGTCAATCTATGCGGAAAACTTCTTCCCCGTCAGTCCGCGGCCGTTCTGGCCCGGGCGAAACTTTTTGTGGGACATGACAGCGGCCCCATGCACCTGGCGGCGACGGTGGGCACGCCGTGCGTCGCGGTATTCGCTGCACGGAATAAACCGCGGACGTGGTTTCCCTGGGGAAGCCAGCATGAAGTGGTGTATCACCGCACCGACTGCTGGGGCTGCGATCTGGAGACGTGCATCGAGCAGAAGAAAAAATGCCTCACGTCGATTCTTCCGACCGAAGTGCTGGGGGTGGTGCATCGCGTGTTAGCGCGCCTTTCGTTAGCCCACACCCTGGTACCCAGCCCAAGATGAACCGCTCCACAGCGCAGCCAGTTAGGATAGATTGGAGCACAGCATGATTCGTGATCTTCATCGTGTCCTCGATCTGGTTGAGTCCGGTTTTCAGCGCTATCGCGTGCTGGTGGTTGGCGATTTGATGCTGGACCAGTATTTGTGGGGCGACGTCAGCCGTATTTCTCCCGAAGCGCCGGTGCCGGTGTTGCGCTCCGCAAGGCGAACCCATGTGGCCGGCGGTGCTGCCAACGTTGCGATGAATTTAGTTGGACTGGGAGCGCAGGTATCGCTGGCCGGATTTCTAGGCAGCGATGAATCGGCGGAGACGTTGCGCGGGCTGCTGACGACGGCGGGCATCGATACAAATGCGGTGTGCGTCTGGAAGCGGCCAACTATTTCGAAGACGCGCATCATGGCGGGGCGACAGCAGTTGATGCGGCTCGACGTGGAGGCACCTGAGCTACCTTTTGCCACGGAGATCGATTCCCTGCTGCAATCCTTAGCCGCGCAGATTGCCACCGCGGACGGCATCATCCTTTCTGACTACGCGAAGGGTGCGCTACCTGAGCCAGTCTGTCAGCACGTGATCGCGCAGGCGCGCAAACGCAATGTCCCTGTGCTGGTGGACCCCAAAGGCAGCGAGTTTTCGAAATATCGTCACGCAACAACGATCTGTCCTAACATGCAGGAGCTATCAACCTGCACCGGAGTGCCTGTGCAGCAAATGGAGAAACTGCTGGCCGCAGGTCGCGCACTGATTCCCTCGCTGCATCTCGACTACTTGACCGTCACGATGAGCGAGCGCGGTATTCGCGTCGTGTATCCGGACGCGCAGCAGGATCTGCATGCCCCTGCGCTGGCGCGCGAAGTCTATGATGTCTCCGGTGCGGGCGATACGGTGATTGCGACCCTGGCTGCCGCGTCCGCTGCAAAGCTCGACCTCGAAAGCGCCATTCAGCTGGCCAATGTCGCTGCGGGCATTGTGGTGAGCCGGGTGGGGACGGTACCCATCGATCGTGCGAACTTGCTAGCCACGTTGTCGGTGGAACTGGCCACCAGCACCCAGGAAAAAGTTGTCGACCGTGCCGGCTTGATTGCACGCGCCGCGCAGTGGCGTGACCGCGGCGAAACCATTGTGTTTACGAACGGCTGCTTCGATCTGCTGCACATCGGCCACATTACGCTGCTGGAAAATGCGCATCGCATGGGAGATCACTTAGTCCTGGGCATCAATAGCGATGCTTCAGCGCGGCGCTTGAAAGGCCCGACACGGCCGATTGTCGGGGAGAAGGAACGGGCACGCATTTTGGCAGCATTGGCGTCGACAGATGCCATCGTGGTCTTCGATGAAGACACTCCACTGGCGACCATCGAAGCCTTGCGGCCCCATGTCCTGGTGAAGGGCGGGGACTATAGGGAAGAGACGGTCGTCGGGGCGGACCTGGTGCGCGGCTGGGGCGGCCGTGTCGCGATTGTGCCGACCGTCGCTGGCTTCAGCACAACCAACCTGGTGCAGCGGCTGAGCGCGGTACCGGAAAAACTTTCTGCGGGCGAGTCAAAATCGTAGGAAATACCGTCGTGATGCGAACATCGTTCTATCCCACCCTAGCTACGCCAGGATGGGGCACCCAGCACATTGCGCTATCTGTGAAAGTGAGCTAGTCACCCGAAGCATTGCCTGGATGGGAAGAATGCTTCTGTCGTTCAGGATCGTGCAGCCACTTGGATAATGCGGCCCCGTTCATTTCCATCCCGACGAGGTCGAGTTCGCCGTGGTCGTAATCCGCAATCATCATGCCCATGGAGGAACCGTCGGGGCGGACTAAAATCACGGACTGATCGCCAGCGCGATTTTGTCCTCCGCCCACCTCCGTCACGAAGGGCTGCCATCCATCGCCCAGTCTAGACTTCAGCAGCGGATATAGATCCTTCCCATCCATGCCGCGCACGTTGTCGAACTGGGCCACCTGCAGGTCGCGTACGCCGCCGTGCGTTTTCAAGCTGGCACAAATGCTGACCAGACTCATCATGGGAATGCGCTGCGCATGGACGGAGTACTTGTGCTCCACGGCGGACACGACGGAGTTGAAGTCATGATCGGCAGCCGAACATCCAGTCGAAACCAGCAGTGTCGAACCTAACAGAAGCAAAACGAACTGTCTCATCTGGAATCTCATTTCGACTCCTTGGTCGAGGTCTTCTGCAGATTGAGATTGGGTACGCCAAAATTGCCGCTCAATTCCTTCAAATCCTCCGGACGAATCGATCCGGAAATGTACACCATATCCAGTTCCTTGGGCTCAGCATCCAGGACAAACATTCCCTTCACCTCGTTGGCGACCATTTTGACGTAGACATCGGTGTCGCCCTCGCCTTTTTTAGACCGCACCTTGACCATCGGGTTCCAATCGGGTCCGAGGAATTGCTGACGGATGGTTTTCAGATCGTCCGGCGTGTATTGTCCCGGCTCAGAAAATTCATAGCTGCGGACGTAGATCGCATTCAGGTTCTGAATCAGCCGTTGCGCCTGCGCGTCATCCTTGTCTTTTCCGTCGAGGAACTGACTTGCAAACTTCAGCATGGTCTTGTTCATCGTGACTTCATTCACGTCGGAGGCGCGCGCTGCCAGTTTTTTGTCGAGCGCAACAGGGAAATTAGGTTGGACATCCTGGGCAACCGCGGGCAGCGTAAGTAACAAGCCGCAGCCAAGCAGCGCTCCGGTGCGGCAAGTGGCGATCCATCGTTGCATTCGAGTCATGATGTTTCTCCTTAATTTGCGTCTTGCGGATTTGCGTTGTTGCCGTCCACTTTGTTGCGAACGTCCTGCAATGTAGAGCTGGTAATTCTGAGCGCGAGCAATACCTGTTGGCGGGCATGCTCGCCGGCAATCCGACGTTCTCGCTGGTGCTCAAAATAACCGCCCACGCCGACCGACAACAGCAGCGTTGCCGCGATGGCACCGCGCACCACGGGGTTGCGAATCGTGCGTACAGGCCACGGCGCCGGTTCATGGTGCGGCAGTGCATCCACCCGAGCTAATACACGATCCGCGAAACCATCCGGCGCGGGCCGAGCCTGCAGGCTGGCGTACAATTCCTGTTCAAGCGTTGCTTCCAATTCCGGGTCAAATCCATCGTTCGCCGATTCGTGCGGTTCCCTGCCAAACTCAACCATGGACGACCTCCTTCCCTTGCCGCGAGGCTTGGCTACGCAGCAGTTTGAGTGCACGCTGCAGATGGCTCTTCACGGTCCCGAGCGGCATCGAAAGCAGCGCAGATATTTCGGCCGGCATTAAGTCTTCCTGATATCGCAGCAGAAGTACTGCCCGTTGCGTCGGTGGAAGGGTCGCAACCATCTGCTCAATGCTCGTCACCATCCCAGCCGATTCGAACGCCCCATGTGAGATTGCCGAGCCGCTCCCGTCCAAACACATGTGCTCCTCACAAAATTCGTCTGCTGCATATTCCACCCGGCTGGCGCGTCGACGGTAGGCATCCGTCGCGCGATGAACCGTGACCTTACGTAACCAGGCCAGCAGATGATCCTGCGATTGCAACTGGTCGAGGTTCCGATACAAAGCAAGGAAAACATCTTGCGCAACTTCCTCCGCCGTGCCGCAATCGCCAAGAATGCGATACGCAATGCTGTAGACCCGCGACTGGTGCCGTTCCACAATGTCACAAAACCCATCTCTCGACGGCGAGATCGATGCTACGGATGGATTTGTAATCGCGGATTGCAATGGATTCGCCCTTCCCCGGAACTTCTCTGTACCTGCGTATACGCAGATCAGGGGGCGGAAGAACGCAAAAAAGTGAGAAAAACGAAAATTATGTTGGCGGGAGAGTACGCGCTGGGGTCGCGTATTCGGCGCTCTAATCAATAAGACCGGATAAAGTGGGACTTCAGGCGGGAGTCGCTGCCTACTTCGGCTGCGTACGGCGTTCGTGGCCTTGATGATCGATCACCCAGGTCTTGCCGTCCGGGGAATGGGCAACTTCGAAATGAATCCGATCGTGGCCATGCCAGTCATTGATGGTGCGAAAGTAGGTTGTTTTACCGCTGTCCGTACTTTTTCCTGAGAACGTCCATCGTTGGCCTTCGATCAGCAGATCGCCGCGACCTTGAGCAAAGCCCGTCGGCAAGACCGCTTGCGTGTTGTAGTGGCCGGTAGTCCCGGCGTACACGAATACGATCAGCGCACCAACCTTGCCGTTGACGGTCTGCTGGCACGCATAATACTCGCTGAATTCTTCGCAATGGTTGGAGAGGGTGTCCGGTGCGCTTCCGGACATTCCGGGGGTCACCTGCCAGTTTCCCTGGTAGAGGGAGATCGGCGAAAATACGCCAGCGGGACTGGGTGAAAGCGCGGACTGAGGCGTGGCTGAGGCGGCGATACCGAGGGTCATCAAGAAGGCGAATGCCAATGCGAACATGGAATTTCCTCCCGCAGATTCTATACCCGGACGCTATAGCTCAGGGCTGCGATGTTTCAAGGCGAGTTCCAGCAGCGCGTCCGCAACCCGCTCATAGTCGTGGCGCAGGACATCTTCGGCACGAAGAAAATCGCCGGTAATGCAGCGCACACCCAGGCGCTCAATCTGGTCGATATCAGCCATGATCGGTTCAGCGCCTTCGGCGGCGTAGCGTTGGCGCGCTTCTTCGGGAACCGGGGCCACGTTGACCAAAGCGTAGTCGAAGATGGCTCCGCCCGTGTGCTCGTAAATCCGCTCAATGTGCTGCGAGGCCGTCAGATGCAGGCTTTCATTGGACTGCGTCATCAGGTTGCAGATGAAAACCCTAAGTCCGTGGGCGGCCACCAGGGACTCGGCAATGCCTTCCACCAGAAGATTGGTAATCAAACTGGTGTAGAGCGAACCCGGACCGAGCGTAATCAGGTCCGCGCCCAGGATCGCCTCCATCGCTTCCGGCAGCGCCGCCACTCGTTCCGGCTTCAGCATCAGCCGAACGATGCGCCGCTTGCTGGCGGTAATCCTGGTCTCGCCCAGAACCGTTGAACCATCGTCCATCAACGCTGCCAGCGTGACGTTGGAATTTGTCGCGGGATACAGGTGTCCACGGGTGGCAAGAATTTGCGACGATGTTTTGACCGCGAGCGCAAAATCGCCGGTCACGGCTGTCAGTCCTGCGAGAAAAAGATTCCCGAAGCTGTGACCCTCCAGGCCTTCTCCGCTGTCGAAGCGGTACTGAAACAGGCGAGACAACAGGTGCTCATCTTCCGACAGCGCCACCATGCAGTTGCGCAGGTCGCCGGGCGGCAACATATTCATGTCCCGGCGCAGGCGGCCGCTGGATCCGCCATCATCGGTGACTGTCACAATCGCGGCAAGATCCGAAATCACCGCTGGCGTCTCCGAAGAATGGTCCGAAGTAGAGGCAGCGTGCGATGGAGATTGCGTATGTCGCTTCAAGCCGCGTAACAGCGTGGACAAACCCGTGCCACCTCCGATGGCCGCCACGCGCAGCATGGCATCAGCAGGCAAGTTGGGTGGCGCAGGCTGTTTTGAACCGGAGAGATGCGGTTGCGGAGAGCTGACAGAATGCATGTTCGTTAACTTGCTCATTGAGCGCCCCCCGGATCACGCGCGTCAGGCCGCGACGACAACAGCGCTCAAAGAATTTCGGGGTAAAGAAGCTCAGTAAATCGGGGATCGTCCGTCATCTCCTGAAAATCAGAGTCGAGACGAGCCTGAATGCGATTTTGCGGATTCAATTCGATCGCGCGAGCCAACTGCTCTAGGCAATCCTCGGCGCGGCCTGTCAGGCAATGCATCACAGCCAGACCATAGTGGGCGTAGTCCGCGGTCGGATGCTTCTTCAAGATGGCTTCAAATTGTTCGCGCGCGTCCTCGTAGTAGCCGGTATTCAGCAGCGAGATGGCATAGTCGTATTGCTCTTCCGGACTATGAAAGGAGACGGCGTCCTTCTTCATCTGGCGCTCGCACGCAGTCAGGTGAACGCGGGCGCGATCCACCAGGTCGCCAGCGTCAGAGGAGATCAGGGCCTGCAGCGCAGCTTTGGCCTTCTCGTATTTACCTTCGCGCATCAAACGGACTGCAGTCTCGTAGTGCTGAATCCGCTGCTTCCGCGCCGGGTCGGAAATGGCGTCGGATTTGCCGGCAATAATGCGAGGCATCGTGGTCGTTTTCTTTTTCATGGGCGATGGCTTCATTGCAGACACACTCGTTTCATATGTTCTAGGAGGGCACATATACCGAATGACCCTGACCCTCGTAAACCTAACAGGAAACGACCTCATCTGCAATGCCGGGTGGTTCAGCGTAGCGTTTCCTTTGGCCGGCCGCAAGTCGTTCCCCATGACAATTGAGCTTATTCGGAACTCTGGCGAGTCACGGACGGGGTAGGTCTGAAGCAGCCGAACCACACTACCCGAATGATAAAATAGCTTTGGAACGCCTATGCCAGAAATCATTCGCAGAAAGACACCTACAGTCCTGATCGGGAAAGTCCGAGTTGGTTCGGATGCACCAGTTGTGGTGCAATCGATGACCAACACTGACACCGCTGATGTCCCGTCGACCGTTCAGCAAGTTGCTGCGCTTCATCGCGCTGGCTCAGAGATTGTTCGAGTCACGGTCAACAACGATGAGGCGGCCAAAGCTGTTCCTGCCATTGTGGAGCAACTGGCGCAGCAGGATGTGCATGTGCCGATCGTGGGCGATTTCCATTACAACGGACATCTGCTGCTGAAGAAATATCCGGCGTGCGCGCGCGCTTTGGCGAAGTACCGCATCAACCCTGGAAATTGCTCCATCGGCCGCAAGGATGACGATAATTTCCGCACCATGATTGAGTGCGCCGTGGAAAATCAAAAGCCGGTGCGCATAGGAGTCAATTGGGGTTCGCTCGACCAGGCGCTGTTGACGCGCATGATGGATGAAAATGCGAAGTCCGCAAAGCCAAAAGACGCTCGCGACGTGACCATGGAAGCCATGGTGCGCAGTGCGCTCGATTCCGCGGAGATGGCGGAGCGTTACGGCCTGCGGCACGACCAGATTATTTTGAGCGCCAAGGTCAGCGGAGTGCACGACCTGATCGATGTCTATCGCATGTTGGCCAGTCGTTGCGATTACGCGCTGCATTTGGGACTGACGGAAGCCGGCATGGGGATGAAAGGCATTGTTGCTTCGACCGCTGGGTTGACTCCTCTGCTGTTGGCCGGCATTGGAGATACCATTCGCGTGAGCTTGACGCCGAAACCGAACGGCGACCGCACGGAAGAAGTTCTAACCGGGCAGCAGATTCTGCAATCGCTCGGCATCCGCAGTTTTACTCCGCAAGTAACGGCGTGCCCTGGCTGCGGTCGGACGACCAGTACCTATTTTCAAGAGTTGGCGCTGCAAATCCAGGGTCATCTGCGCGAGTCGATGCCGGTCTGGCGCCAGAAATATCCGGGTGTCGAAGAATTGAAGCTCGCCGTGATGGGATGCGTCGTCAACGGACCGGGAGAATCGAAGCATGCCAACATCGGCATTTCCCTGCCGGGTACGTTTGAAGATCCGGTCGCTCCGGTGTATGTGGATGGACGCCTGTTGCTGACGCTGCGTGGCGATCACATTGTGCAGGAGTTTACGAAAATTCTGGATGAGTACGTGGTGAACCGCTACGGAACGGCGAAGTCCAAAGACCTAGTGGGCGTCCACTAACGCGGGCGCTGCGGGCTCTGGTTGCTCTGGCGTGGAATCTGCGGCGTGCTTGGCGGCTTTCTTGCCGGATTTCTTCAACAGCTGATTCAACGTTGTCGAATCCAATTCTTCCTCAAGACATTTCTGCGCCTTGCGAAACACGCTGCGCATGGTCTTTTTCAGGTCTTTCGTGTCTGCGGAATCGTGCGCGGTCTGATGCAGCAGATCCCCGGCATCGAGCGCGCGATAAATATCCCGCAGCGTAATCTGCTTGGCGCTCTTCGCCAAATGCGTGCCGCCCGAAGGACCTTTTGCGCTTGTGACCAGGCCGGCCCGGCTCAGCGCGGAGAGCAGCCGACGAATCACGACCGGATTCGTCGCCAGTGCGCTTGCGAGTGCGTGCGAGGTGTGGAATTTCTCCGGCTCTGTCGCCATCAACGCGAGTGCTTCAATAGCTGTCGAAAATCGCAGATTGGCTGCCATGTGCCCCAAAATATCACAGTTCCTCAATCTTGACGCAAATCGGCCTTCAGGCGAATTCCGGCGCAAGTCCGGAACGCCTGGCACTCTTGGATCGGTGCTACCATCAATCTTTTACGCGGGAGATCGGTCTGATTTGAAGATACTTTTTGTCGGAGATATTTTTGGTGGCGCCGGACGCAGGATTGTCCATGCACACCTGGGTCACCTCCTCGAGACTCATGCGGTCGACCTGGTAGTGATCAACGCGGAAAATTCCGCGGGCGGCTTTGGAGTCACTCCCAACATCGCGGATGAGTTATTCAATTGGGGCGCGCATGTCCTGACCACAGGGAATCACATTTGGGACAAACGCGAAATCATCGACTGGATGCACACGGTTCCGGCAGATAGCCATGAGCGGCCGCGCCGGTTGCTGCGGCCTGCAAATTATCCGCCGGGCACACCGGGGTATGGCGTTTACGAAGGCAAGTTGCCCAACGGAACGGCGTACGCCGTCATCAACCTGCAAGGCCGAGTCTTTATGGCTTCGAGCGACGATCCCTTTCGCGCTGCCGATGCCATCCTTGAAAAGTTGAAGGCCAAAGTGATCCTGGTGGATTTTCACGCCGAGGCCACTTCGGAGAAAGTCGCGCTGGGATGGTATCTCGATGGGCGTGTGACGGCCGTCCTGGGAACCCACACTCATGTACCCACGGCGGATGCACGCATTCTGCCCGGCGGTACTGCATTTCAAACCGACGTTGGCATGAGCGGTCCTTACGACAGCGTGATTGGCGTCGAAGTGGAGCAGGTGCTCGACCGGTTCCTGCGCGGCATGCCGGCAAAGTTTGATGCTGCCAAGAAGAACCCGAAAATGTGCGCTGCCTTAATTGAATGCGACGCGACCACGGGCAGGGCCGAGTCGATCCGACATTTCATGCTGGGCGAATAGCTCGACAAGACTGAGCAGAAAAAGGCCGGACATCCATCTGGATGCCCGGCCTTTTTCTGCTTCACAAATTAGTGCGTTGTGGTGTGATGCGTGGGGTGATGCACCGGATGCGGCTTGGTGGTCGGAGGTAATTCCCCATCCTTCATGATGATCATCGGCGGAGTCTGCGTGTACGAGTCGAAGGTTGCGATGTAGTTCCCTATAGAACCGATGGTGGGCGGCGTTTTCAGCGGGGTCTTCATGTTGATGGTGAAGTCCGCTTTATTCGACTGCTGCGCATCGTCGGAGACGGCGACCTGGACAGAGTCCGGCGTGGCCGAGATGACCTTTCCAGGCACCTTGGTCGTCAGGCCCTTCATGGTGTCCCAAACCTTGCTGGCGTCGTCCGGAGTGCCGTTGGCAAGAACAAATTCCTTGTCCGTCAGCGCCATGGTTTTCAGGTCAGGCGTGGATGCAACCGCGTTGTGGGCCAGTTCCTGCGGAGAGGGCGGCGGCGGCGCGGGTGTAATGGTGAAGCCGGCAGGCGGATTCAAAGATGCCTTCGCCTGGGCCTGGACCTGGTCGAATCCATCCATGCTACCGTGGTACTTCTTGTACCAGTACTGGGCCGCCTTCTGAATCTCATCCTTGAATGGCGCGGGAGCATAGGCGGCAGCGCGGGAAAGATACCAGACGGCGTTCACTAGATCCTGTGGCGTCTTCTGGACATACGCCGTTCCCAGCAGGTAGGTATCTTCAATTCCAGGGCCGGCGATCTGCTGCGTCGCGGGCATGGCTTTCAATTCCTCCTGGAAATTCTTGATCGCGTTGTCGTAATCTTTCTTCTCAAGAGCGTCGTTTGCGATTGCGCCCTCGAACAAGGGTGTCACCGCCGCCTTCATCTTGTCGAAGTTGGCCGCATCCGCACCTTCAGGCGCCGTGGCCGCCAGTCCAGCCTGGGCGTTCTTCGCCGCCTCGTCCAGCAGCGGTTGAGCCTGCGCGGGATTTGTCTTCTGACCGGCCTGCGCCTTCAAGATGTAGGCGCTCAGAGCCAAGGCACGTAAATCCGTCGGATCGATCTGGAGCACCTGCCGCGCCGCACCCAGCGCCTTATCCGTGTTGCCCGTCTGCGTGTAAGCATCCATCAGGATTTCCAGCACCTGCTTTTTGACAACACTGTTGGGATATTGCTGCAAAAATCCCTCGATCGCCGATTCCTTCGCCTGCGGCGACGGCTGACTGATCGCAGCATTGTAGGCGTTGTATTCCGCGGGATCTTTAATGGTGATCGTGCCCGACCCTGCACTTTGCGCCTGCATCATGGGAGCGGCACTCATAGCGGTACCGGCCAGCGCCAGCACCGTGACGTACAAAAACTTTCTCTTCATCGATCACTCCTCGCGAACGAGTGTTTCATTGGGAATATAAATCATGCCACGCGCATCTCTGCCAGCGTCGCGCCAGCGATGGTCCCGGCAGCTTAGATCGGAAACATCGTGACGAATGGCTTTGACTGAACAGACGGTGCCGCATTGGTGTGGTTAGCAGGATTATAAGGCCGGAAATTCCGGTTCGTGTCAGTATTCCACTCAGTATCCTTCTGACGCAATAGCATTCCGCTATGTACGATGCAGGCAGAGGTCTTAGCGGCATGAAAAGTTGGCCAGAAAAACTCGGCAACGTGCGATTGATGGTTCTGGGAATGGTTCTGATGCTGCTGGCGGCGCTGTGGCTGGTCAAAAAGATCTTTGGTTGAACGTTGAAGCAAAGTCAACTTTGCAGCTCGCATCGAAGTCATGCAAGGGAGATTGAAATCGTGAATCAGCCTGCCTCACTTACGGATCAAGTGGCAATTGTCTCCGGCGCCAGCCGCGGAATCGGGGCTGCCATCGCGCGCAAGCTGGCCTCACTGGGTGCTTACGTAGTCTTAACGGCGCGAGACGTGAGTCAGCTGAACAACATTGTTGCGGAGATCAACGCTGCCGGCGGCCACGCTGAATCGCATCCCTGCGATTTGACGCAGCCGGAACAGATCGAGGCCTTCGCGCGGCTCGTGCTGCAAACACACGGACGCTGCGACATTCTGGTCAACAATGCGGGCATGGGATGGCTGCAGGGCCCGCTGCATGAAACTCCGCCTGATATCTGGGAACAGCAGGTTGCCGTGAACCTGCGGGCGCCGTACCTGATGCTGCGCGCGTTTGCACCCGCCATGATTGCGGCCAGGCGAGGACACATCATCAACATCTCGTCGCTGGCCAGCAAGAATCCTGTACCGAATGGCGCCGCCTACGCAGCCACGAAATGGGGGCTGAATGGCATGATGGTCTCCGCGGCCGAGGAGCTTCGGCAATTCCAGGTGCGCGTCTCCCTGGTCGAGCCAGGAACGGTGCGCACGGAATTCAGCTCCGGACAATCCAGCCATAAGTCCGCATTGGGCGCCATTGCCCCGGATGACATTGCCAACATTGTGGCATTGCTGGCGACCCAGGCCGGTCAATCCTTCATCAGTGAAGTGCAGATTCGACCGACACTGAAAAAGTAAGGTTTTCTGGATCGGATGGGGCGAGTATTCAGGGTGGCGACCTGTCGATTTCTAGGGCCTGATTTCACTGGACACACAACAGCTTGGGTTCAGGACTTCTTATCCACAACCCGCTGTATCTTATATTGACCCGAGGCCTTGGCAGGACTAAAGTGGAGCCATCGGTGGGCGGTTTCTTGCCCCCGCAACGCTTGCCCCCAGAGGTGTCGATTGCTCGAACTTAAGCGCATTCATATTCTCGGCTTCAAGTCCTTCTGCGATCGCACGGAAGTGTTGCTCGACAGCAACGGCGTCACTGCGATTGTAGGCCCCAACGGATGCGGAAAATCCAATATTTCGGACGCAATCAGCTGGGTGCTGGGCGAGCAGTCGGCGAAAGACTTGCGCGGCATCAAGATGGAAGACGTTATCTTCTCGGGTACGCGGGAGCGGAAAGCGACCGGCATGGCCGAGGTATCGCTGGTACTCGTCGATCCCGAGGTGTATCGGCCGGCAGGTTCGCATCCCGGTCCGGAGATGGTCGTCGACGATTGGGACGAAGCGGCGGTGCGCTCCCAGGCGGCGCAGGAGACGGAAGAAATTATCGCCGACTTGCAGCCAGGACAAATCCTGGAAGGTCCGGTTGAAGTCGAACGCAAAGGCACACCCGAGCCGCAAGAAGCTGAGGGAGCGGCAGCCGCGGAGGCAGGGATAACGGGCGAAGGCAATGTGGTTCTGAAGATTCGCCGACGTAAATTTCAACGAAATCACGCGCAGGATGGCGAGGTGATCATTTCGCGGCGGCTGTTCCGCACCGGCGAGAGTGAATACCTGCTGAACGGAAAGCTTTGCCGGTTACGCGACATCCACGATGTGTTGATGGGGACGGGCCTCAATTCCGACTCCTACGGAATCATCGGGCAGGAGCGCATTGGGCAGCTGTTGAGCAGCAAGCCGCACGAGCGCCGGGCGATTATCGAAGAAGCTGCGGGCATCACGCGCTTCAAGACCAAGAAGCATTTGGCGGAGTTGCGACTGGAGCAGGCAAAGCAGAACCTGGCGCGCGTGAATGACATTTTCGATGAAGTCTCCCGCCAGATGAATTCTCTGAAGCGCCAGGCCGCGAAGGCCGAGCGTTACGGCGCATTGCGCGATGAGCTTCACCAGCGGCTACGCGTAGTGATCGCAACGAGAATTTCGCTGACCGATGCGGCGACAGTCGCGGTGGCAACGGAGTTGGCGCAGTTGAACGGAGAGATCGATGGCATGACGCAGTCCATCGCCGCCGTGGATCAGCGGCGAGCGGCTGCCGTTGCCGAAGGCTACACGCGGGAACAGCAGGCACGCGAGGCTGCGACCAGTGCCAATAATGCTTCTGTCGAATTGGAACGAACGCTGGGCCAGCTGAAAGCCAATGAAGATCGCGCCGCGGACCTGAAGGTGCGGCTACAGGCGGCGCAGGCGGAGATGGCGCAGACGCAGCAGCAGTTGACAGGCCTGGAAGCGGAACGAACCCAGCAGCAGGCGTTTCTGGCGCAGGCGCAACAGGCTGTCGATCTGGCACGTCAGGATATGCAGGCGCGCCAAAATGCGTTCCAGACGGCGACCACTGAGCTGGCGTCGGTAAACGAGCGCATGGAGACTTCTCGCCGCCAGATGCTGCACTGGATGACGCAGGCCAACCAGGTACGGAACCAGATCAGCCAGGGTGAAGCCAGCTTGGAAGGCTACCAGCGTGAAGCGGAACGCCTGGCGACCGAGCGTGCCGGCGTGCATGTCGAACTGGAGAAACTCGGCGTCGAGCGCGGACAGGTTTCGCTGAACTTTGCTTCCGCCAGCACAGCCCTACAGGATACGGAAGCTGAGTTAACGACGTTGCGCGGTGAGCTGGAAACCCAGCGCACCGAGGAAGCCGCGTCACGCCGTCAGGCCGACCAACTGCGCGCCGAGCAAGCGACACTGCAGGGACGTCGAAACTCGTTGGAGTCGCTGATTCGGGAGCATAGCTACTCCACCGACACGGTTCGCCAGTTATTGCGCACCAACACCATGGAAGGCGGCCACGCGCCGGTGGGCGTACTGGCGGATTTCGTCGAAGTTTCCGATAAATATGAATCCGTCGTGGATGAATTCCTGCGCGATGAACTGAATTTCATCGTGGTGAAAAGCTGGAACGATGCCCAGGAGGGCATGCGTGTCCTGAAGACCGACGTCGATGGCCGCGCGACGTTCCTGGTGCACCCGGATGACTCGCAGGCAAAGTTCTCTTTCGCGCCGGGCGTGGTGACGCCTCTCAGCGAAGCTCGCGATGGCGTGGTCCGGTTGAAGGATTGCATTCGAGTGCTGGATGGATTCGGCAGCTCGCTGGAAGTAATTCTGCCCAAGCTGCGGCATGGCTACGTGGTACCGAACTCTGAAGTTGGAAAGTCCCTGGCCCTGGAAAATCCGGAGGCCTTTTTCCTCTCGCCCAACGGGGAATGCTTTCACAATGTCACGGTGACCGGCGGAAAGCCGAGTGTGGAAGGCCCTCTGGCGCTAAAGCGTGAGCTGCGCAGCACCCAGCAATCACTGGCCGGGGTGGAAGATTCTCTGGCCACTGCCGAGATGGAAACCGCGAGGCTGGCCCACATGGTGGCGGAGCTGTCGCAGCGGATTGAGATCAAATCCGCCGAGCGACGCAAGGCTGAACAGGAATCTGCCCATACCGGCGCTGCCCTGCGGCAACTGGAAGCTGAAGTCGGGCGCCTGGAACGACGGTTGAGCGATTGGACGCTGCAAGCCGAACGCAATACCGCCGCTCAAGCAGAAAAAAGTGAGTGGCTCGCGCAGCGGCGTGAGGAAGTCGAGCGCCACGAGCAGCAGCGGGTCCAATTTGAGCAGCAGTTGAACGAAGCGCAGGGCTCGTTGGAAGCGCTTCGACTGGCGCGCGACGCCGCCCAGCAGCAGATGTCCGCAGCCTCCATCGAATTGGCGGGCCTGGAAGAGCGCAGACGGGGAGCGGTCAGTTCCTCCGAGCGACTGGACCGCATGGTGGCGGGACTCGAACAGCGCGTGCGGCAACTAGAGCAAATGATCGCCTCTGGCGATGCGGAACAGAAGCAGCGCGTGTTGGAGCAGGAGCGGCTGCAGTTGCGCAGCCAGGAGTTGGAAACGACGCGGCAGACTGCGCGGCAACAGGCGGAAGAACTGGCGCAGCAATCGGCGGCTCTCCGCCTGCAGGCGGCTGAGGTGGAGCAGCAGGTTCGCGCTTTGCGTGTCGAACTGGAGGCTTTCCGCGATCGCCGCGGTGAGGCCGCCGCTCGCGCCGCACGTCTGTCCTCCGACCTGGTGCATCTGGAAGAAACCTGTATGCAGGATCTTTCGGTACCCGCCGATGAGTTGCGCGCGGACGAATCGCTGATCCGCCTGGAAGCCGAGCCTCTTGCGTTGGAAGAAGAAGGCTGCCGCGGTATCAAGCAGAAGTTGGAGTCGATGGGGCCAGTGAACATGATGGCGCTGGACGAGTACAAGGAAGCTTCCGAACGGCATGCGTTCCTGGAAACGCAGCGCAAAGACCTGATCGACTCGATTGAGAACACGCAGAACAGCATTCGTGAAATTGAAGTCGTCCTGCGCAGCAAATTCGAGGAGGCCTTTGCCGCCATCAATGAGAATTTCTCGGCTGCATTTACCCATCTGTTCGGAGGCGGTCAGGCGTTCATGAAGCTCACGGATCAAGAGAACTCGGATGACAGCGGCGTCGACATCATCGCTTCTCCTCCTGGAAAGAAATTGCAGAACATCCTGCTGCTGTCCGGCGGAGAGAAAGCGCTGACAGCCTTGTCGCTGCTGATGGCGATCTTCCAGTTCCAGCCCAGTCCCTTCTGCGTGCTGGATGAAGTGGATGCTGCGCTGGATGAGTCGAACGTGGGCCGGCTCGCAAATATGCTGAAAAAGATGAGCGCGCATACACATTTCATCGTCATTACACACAGCAAGCGAATGATGCAGGCAGCCGACGCCATCTTCGGCGTGACCATGCAGGAGCCGGGCGTTTCGAAAATTGTTTCGGTCCGGCTGCACCACGATCGAGCGCTGGAGAGAGCCACCGCCTGAGTTCCCGGAGTAATGTCGGCATGCAAACAAATTCGTCTCTGTGGGCATCCTTAGTTGTAAGCTGCTTGCCAGAGGCGAATTCGCATGAAAGGCTCAAAGGTATGCCAGACGCACTTCTTCAAGCCGACCTCCCGAATCTGAAGCTGCACGCACGCGGGAAGGTTCGAGACATCTATGCTGTGGGCGACGACTTGTTATTGATCGCCACCGACCGAATCTCCGCATTCGATCACATTTTGGCAACCGGAATTCCAGACAAAGGAAAAATTCTTACCCAGATCTCTCTGTTCTGGTTCAGGTTGCTGTCTGACCTGGTGCCAACCCATCTGATCACCGCCGATGTCAACCTGTATCCTGAATCTCTCCAACCCTATCGTCAGATGCTGCATTTCCGTTCCATGCTGGTCAAACCGGCGAAGATCTATCCGATGGAGTGCGTTGTCCGCGGTTACCTGACCGGCTCTGCCTGGACGGACTATCAGGCAACGGGAAGTGTGTGCGGCATTGCTCTTCCGCCGGGGATGGTGGAATCCGACAAGCTGCCGGAGCCGATTTTTACTCCCGCAACCAAGGCGCCCGCTGGAGAGCACGATATCAACATCACCATGGAGGAGATGGGCAATCGGATCGGCCGCACCAACGCGGAATTGCTGCGCGACTTGAGCCTGATGATCTATGATCGCGCCTCGCGCCACGTGGACGGTCAGGATATGATTCTTGCCGACACCAAGTTTGAGTTCGGCATGACTGCGCATGGAGTAGTGCTGGCGGACGAAGCTCTGACCCCGGATTCTTCTCGTTATTGGTGGAAGAGTAGCTACCAGCCAGGGGGGCCGCAGATTTCTTTTGACAAGCAGTTCGTGCGCGATTATTTAGTAGACAGCCACTGGAACAAGCAGGCGCCGGCCCCAACGCTGCCTGCGGACGTGGTGGCACGAACCCAGGAAAAATATCTCGAAGCCTTTCGTCGTATCACCGGCCACACTTCGCTGCACTAGCCGTCTCTCCCATGGGCTGTTTGGAAACTAGCGTTCGGTTGTAGGCGTCACAAATCTGCGAAATTCCTCTGGCACTTCATCGCGATTCAGGAGAGCTGATTTTGGCTGGCATGACCCTTTTCGATTGGTTCGTCGTAATCATCATTGTGCTGTCAACCATTATGGCGGCGGCACAGGGACTGGTGTTGGAGCTGGTGTCGCTGGCCGCGCTGGTCCTCGGGCTGTGGCTGGCCTTCTGGAATTACCATGTGCTGGCAACTCCCCTGTCACACGTGATTCACTCTGAAGGCGTGGCCGACGTGGTGGCGTTTCTGTTGATTGCGCTGGGAGTGATGCTGGTTATCGGCCTGATCGGCAGGGCCATTTCCAAAGTGGCGCGTACCGCTGGCCTGGGCGGACTGGACAGTTTATTGGGCGCAATTTTTGGAGTCATTCGCGGCTGCTTCCTGGTGGTCGTTGCTATCATAGCAATTGCTGCTTTCGTACCCCAGAAAAACTGGCTGCAAGGATCGAAGCTGGCGCCGTACTTTCTGTCGGCGGCCAATGACCTGTCAGCGGGTGCGCCTGCAGAATTGCAGCACAAGATTCAAGAGGGAGTGGCCATCATCAAGCAAGGTCCAAACTGGATTCAATTCCACTTGCATCCTCCCCCAGCCACACGTTAGAACATTGAGTAGACTTTTCGAAACATTTTTCACGATCCGCAACATTGACTGCCGCAGCATTTGCAAGCCGGGTTAGAGAGGTCACAAGTGAAACGCGAATTGGATAATCTTGTCGTACAGATGTACGCCAGTGGCATCACCTACGAAGAGGCTGTCCACGAGTTTCGTCGCCGATACATTCAGGAAGTACTGCGCAACAACAAAGGCAACCAGTGCAAGGCTGCGCGGGAGCTTGGAGTGCACCGCAACACGCTGAGCCGCATCATGGCCGAGCTGGAGCTTGATCCTGCGCAGATCAAACTGGGGCTGAAGCGTCCTCCGCGCGGGGAACACGCTGTTCTTCCGGCGGTGCAACTGGTACGCTCGAGGTAGTGACCCGACTCCGGGTAAGGCAGTGTATTGGCGCGTGGCAAAGATCCAATCAACGCAAAAACGTACCTTCCACAACCCAATATTGAGCTGCGTCCCGCGCCTGCAACAAGTCTTCAATCCACGAAATCGAAGATTCACGAGCCGCATTCGTCATCGCCGGAAGTCTGACTTCCCCCTCGGGATGGCGGCTTTTTCGTGGCAAAGAAAATCTATCGCCGCAGGCCTGATGCTGTCGCTGGGAATTTTCACTTGCATTCCGCAAGCGATGGCCGAAGATACCTCACATTCGGCACCTCCTTCCGTTGCGACCACTCCCACGACTTCGCCCAGCGAGCCGGCTTTGGTTCCGATACCGAGCGCGGAGCAGATCGCCAAGGCAAGGGAATATTTTCGCAAAGGCACGCATGCGCTTCAGTCCAAGAATTCTTCGCAGGCGCTGGCGTTGTTCGCGAAGGCCCACTTGCTTGACCCAACCAACGGTCCTTACCTGGCGGCCTATGAACTGGCCCGTCAGCAGTGGGTGGGCAGCATGTTGCAGACGGCAAAACAGGATCAGCAAGCGGGTAAAAATACCGCAGCCAAGCAGCAATTGGAACAGGCCTTGAACCTGGACCCAGACAATGCTTTTGTTCAGGAACATATTCAGTCGCTGGATGCCGAACAAGAGCCCGCTGTGATCGAGTCTAGGCCGATGCCGAAGTTTGCCAGTGGACTGATCGAACTGGCACCCGCGCAAATTCAATCGACCTTTCATCTTCGAGGCAGTGCGCAGGACATCCTGCGCCAGGTTCTGTCCGCCTATGGAATCACCGCGATTCTGGATGACTCTGTTCCGACCAAACAAATCCAGCTGGACCTGGACCATGCCTCGTTTACCCAAGCGTCTGATGCAGTGGAACTAGCGACAGGAGCATTCTGGGTGGCCTTGGATCCAACCCACGTGCTGGTCGCCAAAGATACGCCAGAGAATCGCAAGAAATTCGATCGACTCCTGCTGGAAACTATTTTTCTCCCCGGGCTGGATAAGACGGAACTAATCAATACCGTCAACGTGATCCGAAATGTATTTGGAGTTCGCCAAATTTCAAGTCACGCGGACCAGGGCACGGTGACGATTCGTTCCACTGAGAGCACGCTGCGCGCGATTAACGACACGGTGCAGCAGCTCTATCTCGACAAGCCGGAAGTGATGCTGGATGTCCGCGTCTACCAGGTGAACGATTCGCGCCAGCAAGACCTGGGCGTATCGTTTCCGCAGCAACTGAATGTGTTCAACGTAACTTCGCAGCTGACCAGTATCATCAATAGCAACCAGAGCACGATTACAGAGTTGATCGCGGCCGGGCTGGTGAATCCTGGAGATCTGGCAGGAATTGCGGCACTGCTGATTGGGCTGGGCCTGGTGAATGGAACAGTTCTGAATCAGCCGTTCGCGTTGTTTGGCGGTGGCCTCACGCTCAGCGGAATGTCGTTCGGCGGGACAACGGTAAATGCTTCGCTGAATATTTCCGACACACGCGAAATCGATCACGTCGAGCTGCGCGCCGCCGACTTGCAAAAACAGACGGTGAAGATTGGGCAGCGCTATCCCATCGTCACGCAAAGTTATTCTGCCGGAACGCAAACCGCTACGGCCAATACGACGCTTGCTGGGATATTAGCGGGGACCAGCACGACGCCAACCGCAACCTCAAATCCACTAGCGCTGGCTCCAACGGTGGAATATCAGGATCTGGGGCTGACTGTAAAAGCGCTGCCGCGCATTTTACAGAACAAAGATGTGCAGATGCAGTTGCAGGTGACCTTGGCTTCCCTGGCTGGAGCCTCGGTGAATGGTTCTCCCATCATCAACAATCGTGACTTCGTCACCACCATCCAGATTCCGGACGGCGGTACGGCGCTGGTCACCAGCGCGGTCAGCAGCACGGAGTCGAAGTCTTTGTCGGGGATTCCAGGGTTGAGCGAGTTGCCGGGTTTTAGCTGGACTGCCAGCCCCGTTACCAACCTCACTTCGGGCAGGCTATTGATTGTGATCAGCCCGCACATCATCAGCGCGACGCATACGCGCCTCGCTTCCAAAATGCTCTTCCTTCCCCAGGGAAATACCGGACAGCAGGATTAGGCTGACCCGCGAGTTCTGCCACGCCTCGTGTGCCGAATTCGATTGCTTGGTGTTTTGGGGCAGCTAGCGGACGGTCACATCCAGTTGGACTGGAAGGGTCTGCGGCGGATTGCAGGCTTTGTTGTCGCAGGCCTGGTAATGCAGTTGGCCGTGCATGGCATAATGACCGGCGTGCGCGTGCAGGCGGACAACCACGGCAAAGTCGCCGGTATACACGCTGAGCGCATCTTTAGGTGAGAACTGGAAGTGGTAGTCCACTCCCGGCGGATAATCGACCTTCGCGATTTCAACCCCGGGCGTTTTCTCGAGGGTCAGCGTCGTCGGAATCAGAAACTCCGAATGCGGCGTATGAGAATTGATGTGCAATCCCTGCTGGATGGTGAACCGCAGTGCAACATCCTTTGGAGCAGCGGCGGGTGAGGTCGCCTTGACGGTTACCTGCGGTGAGGAAACCATCTGCACCCATTGTTTTGATTTGGGAGCGCCAAAGCCGATGCCGCGCGGACCCGGCTGCCATCCCGACTGCCCCATAGACGTGCCAGCACACGCGATACCTGTAGCCAATAAGAGAACGATCGCTGACTTCCCTCCTGTCACACTCAAGCCCCCGTGGCGAGAATCTTCTGAATGTTGGCTTCCATTTCGCTTTCAGAAATCAATCCACCCGATTCGATCATCACCTTGCCATCGCGCCCAATGTAGTAGGACGTCGGCAGATAGTCGATGCCGCCGTAGGCCTTATTCATCTGATCGTCGTACATCAGTACGGGATAATCGACGCCCATTTTCGCCATGAAATCGCTGACCTGTTTTGTGGACCCATCATCCTCAGAAATGCCAAGCACGATAAATCCCTGGGAGGCGTATTTCTTCTGCATTTCAATCAGCCACGGCATCTCCAACTTGCAGGGGCTGCACCAGGTTGCCCAAAAATTCAGCAAAACGGCCTTTCCCTTGTAATCCGAGAGTGAAACGGTTTTGCCATCGATACTCTTCAAAGTAAAGGACGGCGCGGGCTTCTCTAGAAAATCGGGCAGACCCTGGGCCGCTGGCGAGTTTTCATCCGCGCTGGCGGTCGTCGCGGCAGTATTTCCCGAGTTCGTCGAGGTCTCACCAAGAAACTTGCGTAGCTCCGGAGAGGCGGTCTGCGCGGTCGGCGACGTATTCATCGCTTTTCTCATCCGGTACGCCATCACTCCAGACCAGACCATTGCGGTGACGCCTGCTACCAGAATCAGGATGACGATTGTACTGCGCTTCATTCCTACTCCTCGATCCCGCAAAGTAGAAGCCGCAGGATCCAACTCTCTATTGTATCGGGCTTGGCGCCACCGTACCCATCCCCAGACGCGTCAGAGGCGCGGATTGCCCGCGCCTCTGACGATGGAACCGAAATCGATGCAGCACCGATCACGGCCGATGGGATGAAAGGACCTGCTTCGTCAACTGAAAAGCATTCCGAGCAGTCCCATTCCGAAGAGGATAAGCATGCCAATCCGGAGCCAGCGATACGATCTGGAGCCAGGATCACTCGATTCGGATTGAACTCCCACGACCTGGACGTCGGACATGTTGTTGCTTTCAGGGAACCACAAGAGCACTGCCGGAAACATCGGCAAACCGCCCAGCGGGATTAGCGGTCGCGACGCGATCGTATTGGCGTGATGCGACAGCTGCTGCCCCGGGGCTCTGTGCATCCTCACGGCAACCTTTGCCTGCGATCGGGTCGAGATCGTCGCGGCATGGGTAATCCGCGGGGATGACGCGAATATCGCGAGGATCGCAATCAGCAGGAACAGACATCTTGCTCGCGACAGATGGCAAGAGGAGCGATCCCACCGCGCGAATGAAAGACATTTCTGTGAACGTCGAAGGGTGAAACGCGTTGGCAGTCCCAAGGCCTGCATCGTGGTCAACTCCAATGGGGTTTTGAGGTGTTCAGCTTGATTTCCCGAGGCTGGAGAAGTGACGCGGGATCACCGGCCCAGGCAGAAAATTGATCAAGTTTTTTTCCCGACGCTCGAGCGCGGCTCATCCTGACTTCGGTGAAAAACAGCCGTCTGCTGGTGAGGGTCAAGCAAGACGTTACAGACGAGATCGCACTATGTCTAGAGGATTCTGTGACAATTTCGCAAGAGAATTGTGTACCCGTTACGAATGGCCTACTACCTTCGTAACGTCGGAGCTTTCATCCATGCCGGCGCTAAGGCACGAGGATTGCTAGGCATCTCGAAGCGAAATGGCTTCCGCGCCGCCGATGCAGTATCTTCTAACTCAGTTCCCTGCTGCGGATACCAATGAAAGCACAGAAAAAAACCGGGCGAACATTGCGCGCCTCCAGCGTGCAGGACATCTCTGGCGGTGTGAATCCGGCGCAGTTGGTTCGGATTGAAGCGCAGGCGTTGCTGGCGCTGGCTGACCGTCTCGAAGGTGACACGACTTCCCCGAAAAGCATGGCGCGGGAGTTTACGCGCGCTGTTGACCTGATTGTCGCCTGCGGTTCTGCTGGCGGGCGCGTGGTGGTCACCGGCATGGGTAAGAGCGGAATCATCGCGCAGAAAATTGCCGCCACGCTCAGCTCCACCGGCTCGCCTGCGCTGTTTCTGCATCCCGCGGAGGCCCACCATGGCGACCTTGGCATGCTGGCCAAAGGCGATGTCGTGATTGCCTTGTCGGCGAGCGGCGAGACAGAAGAAATTCTTCGCCTGCTGGAAATGTTGAAGCGCATCGGCGATGCGCTGATCAGCTTCTGTTGCGACATGCGTTCCACTCTTGCCGAGGCCAGCGATGTGGCTCTTGACTGTTCTGTGGAACAGGAGGCCTGCACGCTGGGGCTGGCTCCGACGGCCTCGACCACCACGATGCTGGCCTTGGGCGATGCACTGGCGATTGCCATTTCCGCTCGCAAGGGCTTTCGCGCGGAAGATTTTGCCAATCTGCATCCGGGAGGAAAGCTGGGAAAACGGCTGATGCGGGTCGAGCAGTTGATGCACTCCGGCGATGCCGTGCCGCGGGTTGCGCCGAAGACGGCGATGACAGACGTGATCTACGAAATGTCGAGCAAAGGTCTGGGCATGACCACGGTAGTTGCGGACGGAAAGCTGGTGGGACTGCTGAGTGACGGCGACCTGCGTCGACTGCTGGAGAAGGAGGGTGCGAGTGCGCTGGCGAAGACAGCGGGTGAAGCGATGCATCCCAATCCGTTGACGATTGCCGCGAACGAGTTTGCCGCCGAAGCCCTGCGCCGTATGGAAGAGCGCAAAATTACCTCGCTGATCGTGGTCGATGACGAAGGTCAGATCGAAGGCGTGATCCACCTGCACGATCTGTGGGGCACGGAATTGTTCTAGCGCATTTGATTTTTCGTAAGACTCCCTGAATGCGCCGATGAGCATCTTGTCTTATGAGAATCCTGGGGCACGCAGCCGCAAGACAGGTGCGTCGAACGTACAACCGATACGTCCGCCGAAGAGACCGGCGCAGAAACAAGTAGAATGAACAGATTGAGCTATTGAACACGATAAGGACACTGACCCTACCCATGCATCGCTGGTCACAGCTATTTCTTCCTACTCTTCGTGAAGCCCCGGCAGACGCCGAAGTCGCCAGTCACAAGTTTCTGGTTCGTGCCGGATACATACGCCAGCTGGGCGCCGGGATCTATTCCTACCTGTTCCTGGGGCAGCGTTCAATCAACAAGATCGTCGCCATTGTGCGCCAGGAGATGGACTCGATCGGACAGGAGTTTCTGCTGCCGGCTTTGCTGCCACGCGATTTGTGGGAACAGAGCGGACGCTGGACCAGCATGGGCGATAACATGTTCCGGCTGAAGGACCGTAAGGGCGCAGACCTGTGCCTGGGCATGACCCATGAAGAAGTGATGACGGAGATCGCGCGTAAAGAGCTGCGCAGCTACAAACAGCTGCCGCAAATCTGGTATCAGATTGAGACCAAGTTTCGCGATGAACCGCGGCCGAAGGCAGGACTGCTGCGGGTGCGACAGTTCCTGATGAAGGACTCCTACTCTTTCGATATCGATGCAGCAGGACTCGATGTCAGTTACCAGAAGCATGATGTGGCCTACCGTAGGATTTTCTCCCGCTGCGGATTGAAGTTTGTCGCGGTTGAGGCGGACTCCGGCGCCATGGGCGGCAGCCAATCCCAGGAGTTTATGGTGTACACAGATGCTGGCGAAGATCTGATTGCCAGCTGCGAACAGTGCGGGTACGCCGCCAATGTAGAAAAAGCGACCTCGCAACTGGCGCCTGCCGAAGACCTGGCGCCGACAGGCGACGGTCAGCCGGAACTGGTCCATACACCGGGAATGGGCGCCATTGCGGAAGTGACTGCTTTTATGAAGGTGAGCGCCAGCCAGGACATCAAGTGCGTGGCCTACATGGCGGAAAAGCGGGATGCTGCCGATCAGCCTGTGTGGCTGGGGGTGGCGATCTTTTTGCGCGGCGATCACAATGTGAACGAAACCAAGCTGATGGGACTGCTGCGGGCTGGACAACTGCGGCCAATGCTGCCGGAAGAGCTGGCCATCTACTTCAAGGCTCCGGGAGGATTTTTAGGACCGGTCGGCTTGACACAGACTGTCGACTCAAGCCTGCTGCCTGAGTTACAGCGCTCGACCTTCCAACCCAACAGAACCCAGCAGTTCTGGGCAGCCGCCAACCGCCTGAAGATGGTTGTGGTGCTGGATGAAGCCTTGGCAGATCGCAGCAACATGATCTGCGGCGCCAACAAGCTGGACTACCACTTCCGCAACGTGACGCCCAAGCGGGATTTTACCTGGACCGTCGCAGCCAGCATCCGCGCCGTCAACGAGGGCGAAGGCTGCCCGGTCTGCAATGCGCCGCTGCGCGTAGCCAAAGCCGTAGAAGTGGGCCACATCTTCAAACTTGGGGATCGCTATACAGACACTATGGGCGCGCGAGTGCTCGATCCGAACGGCAAAGAAGTCATTCCCATCATGGGTTGTTACGGCATTGGCATTGAGCGCATCCTGACCGCCAACGTAGAGCAGAGCTTTGATGACAATGGGTTTTCCCTACCACCCTCGATCGCGCCGTTCGATGTGGTGGTGACGATCACCAACGTCAGCGATGCAGGTCTAAAAGCAAGCGGCGAAAAGCTGGCGGAGGAACTGAGCGCTGCCGGTCTGGACGTTTTGCTGGATGATCGCGAGGAGCGAGCCGGCGTGAAGTTCAAAGATGCGGATTTAGTTGGGATTCCCTTCCGGATCAATGTAGGGAAAAAAGTCGCGGACGGAATCGTGGAGTTGGTTACGCGGTCCAGCAGGTGCAGCGAGGATATCCCGCTTGAGTCAGCCGCAAAACAGATTCGCGAACGTGTGCAGGCAGCCACGCCGGTCGCGTTGACGTAGGCCAACGAAGCGACGGCGAATACGATGAAACGCCCCTGAACGCGGGGCCGGCAACAGCAGTCGACCGAGCAACAATAGTCGAGAGGAACAATGGCAGGAACCGAGAGACCTCCGCGAACAACATCGCGGCCCAACCCCTCCAGCAGCGCAGCCAGAGCACGCGCCGGCAGCGGAGGCGGCAATCGCCCACGCATTCGCTCCAGTCGAAGCGGCATTGGCGGCAGAAAATGGCACTCCGATTGGAGAGTCAAGGTACTGCTGGCGTTGGCGGCATGCGTGCTACTGGTCTGCGCGGTGGGCGGCATCGTTTTCGCCTACTACTATCATGCGTACGAACATGTGGTGGAACAGCGCCTGCGTCAGCCACTGTTTGCCAATACAGCCAAGATCTATGCGGCTCCGGCTGAGGTGCGGCCCGATCAGAAATACAGCGTGCAGGAAATCGCGCATGAGTTAAACCAGGCGGGATACAGCCCGGTGGGCCAATCCCATCCATCCCAATTGGGGACCTACGCGCTGACAGAGAGCAGCATCCACATTCAGCCCGGCCCGCAGTCTTACCATGCTCCGGATGGCGCGACCGTATATACCGCGAAGGACGTGGTGAAAGCGATCAAGGCGGATGACGGCGAGCAATTGAGTGCCTACGAGCTGGAACCGCAGCTGATTACCGGACTCTCCGACAAAGATCGCGGCAAGCGACGCCTGGTCACGTACGACGAGCTGCCCAAATATCTTGTTCCTGCCGTCACATCGATTGAAGACCGCCGATTTTTTGAGCATGGCGCGGTGGACTATGTACGCGTTTTTGGCGCTGCCTTCGCCGACCTGCGGTCGCATCGATATAGCGAGGGCAGTTCCACGCTGACCATGCAGGTGGCGCGGCTCTTCTTCCTCTCTCCGGAGAAGCGATTCAAAAGAAAAATTATTCAAACCGCGATCGCATTTCAGTTGGAGAATCACTACACCAAGAAGCAAATCTTTACGATCTACGCCAATGAAATTCCGTTGGGCCAACGCGGAAGTTTTGCGATTGACGGCTTCGGGGAGGCAGCGCAGGCCTATTTCGGCAAGAATATTCGCGACCTGACGCTGCCGGAGTGCGCGCTGTTGGCGGGCATGATTCAGGGGCCCAGCCGCCTGTCTCCCTATCGCTATCCACAACGCGCCATTGCACGCCGCAACATCGTGCTGGACGCCATGGTGGAAACCCACTCCATTACGCGCCGGCAAGCGAACGAGGCCAAGGCAGCGACTCTCAGTCTGACTCCGTTCAGCGTCGATGAGCGGGAGGCTCCGTATTTTGTCGACCTGGTGCGCAAAAAACTGACGGAGCGGTACGGGGATCGGGACATTAACGGCGAGGGGCTGCACATCTATACATCGCTGGATCCGGACCTGCAGAGCATCGCCACCGCGGCCGTTGAAGACGGCATGAAGAGCATTGACGCAATGGTGCGCCATCGCTACGAGCGTCTGAGTCGCAAAGGCGCCAAGGCCGATCCCAATGAGCACCTGACATATCCGCAGGTGGCGATGATTGCTCTCAATCCTCATACTGGCCAGGTGCTGGCGCTGGTCGGAGGACGCAACTATGGCGCCAGCCAGTTGAATCATGCCGTCGTCCAAAGGCCGATGGGATCGTCGTTCAAGCCGTTTGTGTACGCAACCGCGTTCAACAGCAGCCTGACAGGAGTTGCGCTGCCCAGCCAGCAGGGTGTGTTTACCGCCGTCACCATGTTGAACGACGCCGATACGACCTTCGATTTCGATAACGGCAACGTGCAGTATGCGCCCCACAACTACAAGCATGAAGAGATGGGCATGATACCGGCGCGCACCGCGCTGATGCTGTCGCAGAACGTTGCCACCGTAGCGCTGGGGGAGATGGTCGGCTTCGACAATGTAGCTGCATTGGCACACCAGGCCGGCCTTCCCTCTGTAGAGGCAACTCCGTCGATGGCGATTGGCACCTATGGTGCGTCCCCGCTGCAACTGGCGGGTGCCTACACAGTCTTCGCCAACAACGGAGTAAGGATTGAGCCCAACATGATCTCTTCCGTTCGAACAGCCGGCGGAGATGTGGTGGACGATTTTGCTCCTATATCGAAACCGGTGCTGGACCCGCGCGTTGCGTATTTGACGTTGAGCCTGATGGAGGACGTCATCAACCACGGCACAGCCGAGCGGGTGCGCGGTCTGGGATTCACCGCGCCTGCCGCCGGCAAAACCGGGACCGAGCACGACGCGTGGTTTGCCGGTTTCACCAGCAATCTGCTGTGCGTCATCTGGATCGGCAATGACGATTACACAGATTTGAAACTTGAAGGCGCGCAGGCGGCGGTACCCATGTGGGCGGAGTTCATGAAGAACGCGGTGAAGCTGCCGCAGTATTCCGACACACAACTCTTTGATCCTCCTGCCGGCGTCACTGAAGTGACGCTGGATAAAGCGACCAACCTGATTGCGGACGCATCGTGCCCCGATGACTATACCGCGGCGTTTCTGGATGGAACGCAGCCGACCGGGACCTGCGACCATCCCAACGGCGACCAGCGAAACATTTTTCAAAAAATGTTTGGGCTAGGAGAAAAAGGAACCAACCCGCCGTTGATCTCTCCGCCCCCGGCAAACGTGGTACAGCCGAAAGCTGCGCAGGGAAAGAACCCTGCGAATGCGCAGAATGGGCAACAAAACCAGAATCAGGCTGAGCCGGCAAAGAAGAAAAAGGGATTTTTTGGCAAGATCTTTGGTGTCTTCAAGGATGACGACAAGAACAAGAACCAGGGTCCGAATCAGAATCAGCAACCACAACAGTAGTTGCTCATCCAATGGATAGCGGGTCCGGGACAACACGCGAAGTCCAGGTCGACGTCGTTCAGGCTGCGAGACGATGTCCTCCGCAGAAGACGCGGCCTCCATACCAGACGGAGTGGCTGCAGAACGGGAGCAAATGGCTGAGCTGACACAATTAGGAACGGTGAAAGACCCTGTCTGCGGCATGCAAGTTTCTCCCGACAAGGCAGCCGCATCCGTGGAGCACTCCGAAAAAAAATACTTCTTCTGTTGCGACTCCTGTGCCGAGAAATTCCGTTCACATCCAGAGCAATACACGCCAACGGAAATCGATCCTGTCTGCGGGATGAAAGTGGCGCCGGCGCGTGCGGCAGGGCAGGTCGAGCACAGCGGCAAGACGTATTTCTTCTGCGGAAAATCGTGCTTGGCAAAATTTACCGCCGACCCTGACGCATTTTTGAAGCCTGCGTTGGCGACCGATCCGGTCTGCCACATGAAAGTAGATCCGGAGAAGGCCAAAGCGAGCACAGCGCAGAACGGGGCGACATACTATTTTTGCTGCCAGGGCTGTCATGACAAATTTTTGCAGGCGCCGGAAAAATATCTGCAGCCGTCTGCGCCCGCGTTGGTAACACTGACGGGGACGCCCAAGCCTGCTGCGGCAGTCATCTCGCCTGCTCCCAAAGTGGGAGCCAGCAATGCGGTCGAATATATCTGTCCGATGGACCCCGAGGTCCACGAGAGCAAGCCCGGCGCGTGCCCGATTTGCGGCATGGCATTGGAACCCGCACAGATCGCTCTGAGCAACACACGCACCGAGTACGCATGCCCGATGCATCCGGAAATTGTGCGTCCGGAGCCCGGTAGCTGCCCCATCTGCGGTATGGCACTCGAACCGCGCACGGTGATGGTGGAGGAAAAGAATCCGGAGCTGGACGACATGCGGCGGCGCTTCTGGGTCGCGACAGCGTTGACGATTCCACTGCTGGCGGTCATGGTAGATGGATTCCTCGCAACCCATCCAATTGCGAGCCTGCTGGGGACGACTGCTCTGGGGTGGGTGGAGTTTGCCCTGGCAACTCCCGTGGTGCTGTGGTGCGGCTGGCCATTTCTGGTACGGGGATGGAATTCCCTGCGCAGTTGGAACCTGAACATGTTTACGCTGATCGGCCTGGGTGTCGGCGTGAGCTACCTCTATAGTCTGGGTGCGCTGGTCGCTTCCGTGGTTTGGGCGAATCATATTCCGTCGACACTGAAGGCGGCGGACGGCGGGGTGAATCTCTACTTCGAGCCAGCGGCCGTCATCACCGCGCTGGTGCTGCTGGGACAGGTGTTGGAATTGAAGGCGCGCAGCCGCACATCGAGCGCATTGAAAGCCCTGCTGGGCCTGACACCGAAGACGGCTCGCATGGTGCTTCCTGACGGGAGTGAAGAAGATCGTCCGCTGGATGCAGTTGTCGGCGGCGACACCCTGCGGGTGCGGCCGGGCGAAAAAGTCCCTGTGGACGGCGTGGTGCTCGACGGTGCCAGCAGTGTTGACGAATCGATGGTGACGGGCGAGCCGTTACCAGTGGAAAAGACCGCAGGCAGCCAGGTGACGGGCGGAACAGTTAACGCCACGGGGAGTTTCCGCATGCGCGCGGAGCGCGTGGGCAGCGAAACTCTGCTGAGCCAGATTGTGCAGATGGTCAGCGCCGCGCAGCGAACTCGTGCGCCCATCCAACGGCTGGCCGACCGGGCAGCGGGATGGTTTGTGCCCGCAGTGGTGGCGATCGCCGTATTAACCGCCATTATTTGGGGACTGTGGGGGCCGGAGCCGCACCTGGCGCATGCGCTGGTCAACGGCGTCGCGGTGCTGATTATCGCCTGCCCGTGCGCGCTAGGACTGGCCACACCGATGTCGATCATGGTGGGGACCGGACGCGGAGCGCAGTCCGGCGTACTGGTGCGCAACGCGGAGGCGCTGGAAAGGCTCTCCGAGGTCACCATCCTGGTAGTGGATAAAACCGGCACGTTGACCGAGGGGAAACCGCAACTGACGCAAATTGAGACGGTGGGCAACTTTGCGGAGAACGAGGTTCTCCGGCTGGTGGCCAGCCTGGAACAGGCCAGCGAACATCCGCTGGCAGGAGCGATTCTTCGCGCGGCAAAGGAGCGAAATGTTTGGCTGGCAGCGGCCACTGCGTTTCAGTCCACCACCGGCAAAGGCGCTCGGGCCGAGGTGGATGGCAAGTCGATTGTGATTGGCAATGCGGCGCAGATGGAAGCCGCGAGTATTCCGCTGGGTGCTGCCAAAGAGCGCGCCGAAACAATGCAGCGC
The DNA here is from genome assembly GCA_049692235.1 of Acidobacteriaceae bacterium. Taxonomy (GTDB): domain Bacteria; phylum Acidobacteriota; class Terriglobia; order Terriglobales; family Acidobacteriaceae; genus JAKAAZ01. The sequence continues at coordinate 38,794 of JBAVOQ010000102.1, forward strand.
GAGGGTACGACGGTTTTATTCGCCGCTGTCGATGGAGCGTTGGTGGCGCTGCTGGGGGTTTCGGATCCAATCAAGCCCTCCGCTGTAGAAGCCATGCGGCAACTGCACCGGGATGGCCTGCGCGTTGTAATGTTGACCGGCGATACTCGGACCACCGCAGAAGCAGTCGCCCGACAGCTCGGCATCGATCAAGTGGAAGCGGGCGTGTTGCCGCAACAAAAAGCCCAGGTCATTCAGCGGCTGCAGGCCGAGGGCCCGCCGCGGCGGGTTGCGATGGCAGGCGACGGAATCAACGACGCTCCGGCGCTGGCGCAGGCGGACGTTGGCATTGCCATGGGGACCGGGACGGATGTCGCCATTGAAAGCGCGGGGATTGTGCTGGTCAAGGGCGATCTGCATGGCATTGTGCGGGCCCGCAACCTGAGCCGCGCCACCATGCGAAATATCCGCCAGAATTTGTGGTTTGCCTTCCTCTACAACTCCCTCGGCGTGCCCATCGCCGCCGGAATTCTGTATCCATTCTTTGGGCTGCTGCTGAGCCCAATGATTGCCAGCGCCGCCATGACCATGAGCTCAGTGTCGGTGATCTCCAATGCTCTGCGGCTGCGAACTGTCAAGCTCGGCTGAGCGCGAATTCTCCTTAGAGCGCCGCGATTGATAGAATCAAACTATACCGATGAAGTGTCCCTATTGTGGATTTACGCAAGACCGAGTTGTCGATTCGCGCGAAAGCAAGGAAGCCGATTCCATTCGGCGGCGACGCGAATGTGAGCGTTGCGAAAAGCGCTTCACCACCTATGAACGTCTGGATGAAATTCCCTACATGGTCATCAAGAAAGATGGCCGCCGGGAGAAGTTCGACCGGCAGAAAGTTCTCAGCGGGCTATTACGCGCCTGCGAAAAACGTCCGGTACCGGCGGCGCAGCTGGAATCCATCGTGAACCAGGTGGAGAGCTACGTGATGGACTCCGCCGAACGCGAGCGCAGCACCGCGGAAGTAGGCGAGGTGATTATGCGCGAACTGAAGGCCCTCGACACCGTCGCATACATCCGCTATGCCTCTGTACATCGGGACTTTAAGGACGTCAACGAATTCAAGTCCGAGTTGGAATCGCTGTAAGCGAATCGCACGCGTACCATAGCTCGAGCCCAAATATCCGGGAGAAAAAACTTCATGACTGCACAATCGACTGCAACCGAGCACAGGATTACGCTGATTCCCGGCGATGGAATTGGGCCGGAGATTACTCGTGTCGTGGTTCGAATTCTGGAAGCCACCGGAGTGAAGTTTCAGTGGGAAGAGCATCTGGCTGGCGCAGAGGCGTACGAGCGATACCAGGAGTACATTCCGAGCGAGCTGTATCAATCGATCGAGCGCAACCGGGTTGCATTGAAGGGACCCGTGACGACGCCGATTGGCGGCGGGTTCTCGTCCATCAATGTGATCCTGCGCAAGCATTTTGAGCTGTACGCGAATTTTCGTCCCATCCAGAATCTTCCCGGGCTGCCCACCCACTACCCCGGCGTCGACCTGATCATCATTCGCGAAAACACAGAAGGCGAATACGTCGGCATTGAGCACGAAGTGGTGCCGGGCGTGGTCGAGTCCATCAAAATAATCACGGAGAAGGCATCCACCCGGATCGCGGAATTTGCCTTTGCGTACGCTCGCAAGCATCACCGCAAGAAGATTCACGCCGTGCACAAGGCCAACATCATGAAGATGTCGGACGGCCTGTTTCTTCGCTGCGCGCGCAATGTCGCAAAGGGCTATGCCGACGTAATCTACGGAGAGCACCTGGTCGACAACACCTGCATGCAGTTGGTGACGAACCCCTATCAATACGACATGCTGCTGTTGGAAAATCTGTACGGAGACATCATCAGCGATTTGTGCGCTGCATTTGTTGGCGGCCTAGGCCTAGTTCCAGGAGCGAACCTCGGCACGGACTGCGCGATTTTCGAAGCGGTTCACGGATCCGCACCCGACATCGCCGGAAAGAATGTGGCCAATCCAACTGCGCTGCTGCAATCGGCAGTGTTGATGCTGCGTCACATCGACGAGGTGGACGCTGCGGACCGCGTGCATCGAGCAATCGAGAAGGTCTATGAATCCAAACAATCGCTGACGCGCGATGTGGGTGGCACAGCTGGAACGAATGAATTTGGCGATGCGGTCATTGCAGCGCTGGCTAACTAATCTGCGGGACACTCTTCGTTCGGCAAGCGAGGATGAGGACATTCAGCATGCTGGGAAAACACTAGTGCGCGTCGGACTCTGGGTCATTCCGCTGGTAGCCCTTGCGATTGCAGGGTGCAACAAACACACGGGATCAAATCCTGCGGCGGCCGGAAACACCAGCTCGCCCGCAACCCCAACGGCCAATGCGCAGATCGATCCAGCAATAGCGGGCTCGGTGTCCGGCACAATCCGTTTCAACGGCAAAGCGCCGGCGCCGATTGTGATTGACATGGCACAGGACCTCGCCTGTAGCGCGGCTTCGAAGACTCCAAACATGACGGAGCAATACGTCGTCCATGATGGCCGTCTCGCGAATGCATTTGTGTATGTCAAAGACGGCCTGGGCAATCGGATCTATATGCCCACGAAAACGCCGGTGGGGCTGGACCAAAAAGGCTGCCGTTACATTCCGCACGTAATTGGCGCGATGATTGGGCAGCCTGTCGAGTTCCGCAACAGCGACCGAACCATGCACAACATCCACATCGTTCCGCCAGGCAGCGAAGACAGCGCCGGGTTCGACATTTCTCAGGCGCCGATGGCAGGCACCGAGCAGCATGTCTTCCGTGCCGCGGGATTGATGATCCCCGTCCGCTGCAACAATCATCCATGGATGGAAGCGTTCCTGAACGTCGTCAAAAATCCATTCTTCGCAGTCTCTGATGCGGATGGAAAGTATGAGATCCAAGGGCTACCGCCGGGAACCTATACGCTGGTCGCCGTGCAGGAAAAGCTGGGAACGCAGTCGCATACCATCACCGTACAAAGCCGCAAAGCGTCGATGGCGAATTTTGTCTTCAGCAAGTGACGCATTGACGCGCACTTGGCTGCTAAAAATGAAATAATTATTTTCAATGCAGACTCCATACAAGATAGGCATTCTGGGCGCGACCGGGATGGTCGGCCAACGTTTCATCCAACTCCTGGAGAACCACCCGTGGTTCCAGGTGACATGGCTGGCGGCCAGCGATCGCTCCAGCGGCAAACGCTACGACGATGCGGTGCGATGGAAGCTGGACACGCCAATCCCAGCCTCTGTGGCAAAACTGACGGTTTCCCCGGCGACGCCGGAACAGAATCCGGACGGCGTTCCCGAAATTATTTTTGCCGCACTTGACACCGATATTGCCCGTGAACTGGAACCAAAGTTTGCGGCGGCCGGGTGCGCTGTCATCTCGAACTCCAGCGCATTTCGCATGCAGGCGGATGTGCCGCTGGTGATTCCAGAAGTCAACGCCGATCATTTAGCGCTGATTCCGCAACAGAACTGGAATGGGTCGAACATGGACGGCCAGAAGCGCGGCTACATCGTCACCAATCCGAATTGTTCCGCGATCGGGCTGGTGATGGCGTTGAAACCGCTGGCGGAGCGGTTTGGGCTTCGTTCTGTATTTGTCAGCACTATGCAGGCAATCAGCGGCGCCGGATATCCGGGTGTGCCGTCGCTCGACATTCTGGGCAACGTAGTTCCCTTCATTAAGAATGAAGAAGAGAAGCTGGAAGCTGAGACACGGCGGCTTCTCGGCAAGCTGGAAAATTCTCAAGTCACATTGCTGGACGCAAAAATCAGCGCGCACTGCAATCGCGTGGCGGTGGAAGATGGTCACACGGAAAGCGTCAGCATCGAGCTGGCCAGCAAGCCCAGCCGAGAAGAGATTCTCGCCGCCTGGAGAGAATTTCATCCGCTGCGCGGACAGAATCTTCCGACGGCGCCAGAGCAGCCGGTGGAATACAACCCGGCGGAAGATCGTCCGCAACCTCGGTTAGACCGCATGCGCGGACGAGGAATGGCAGCCACAGTGGGTCGATTGAGGCCCTGTTCCCTGCTGGACTGGAAGTTTACTGTGCTGTCGCATAATACGATTCGCGGCGCGGCAGGCGCAGCGCTGCTGAATGCGGAACTGCTGGCGTCGCAAGGCAAACTGTTGCCATCCGGATTGAAGCCATGAGCGGGGCCATGAAAATTGTTGTGATGAAGTTCGGTGGCACCTCGGTGGAGAACGCGGCAGCGATTGTGCGCACAGCTGAGATTGTCGAAAGCCGTCGCGCGCGTGGACTCACTCCCGTGGTTGTTGTCAGCGCCATGGCCAAGGTAACCGACCAGTTGCTGGCCGCCGCCGCCGCTGCCGAACGCGGCGATCGCACCGGCGCTCTGGCCATCAGTTCCCGACTGCGGAACCGCCATCTCGATGCAGCCTCGGCAATGTTGACCGGCGATTCGGTCGCCGCAACCCACAAGTGGATAGAGGAGCAATTTGAGGCGCTCGACGACCTGTTACGCGGACTAGCAGCCGTGCAGGAGCTAACGCCGCGCACCACCGACCTGGTCGCCTCCTACGGCGAACGGTTGTCGAGCCACATGATCGGCGAGCTGTACGCGCAATCCAGTCTGAACGGCATCCACGTCGACGCCCGCACCTGTATTGTGACCAACGGCGACCACGGCAAGGCGACGCCGCTGGAAGAAAAGATTGAACACCAGCTTCGGCAGCATGTTCTACCACTACTCGAAAAAGGCCATGTTCCCGTGCTTGGCGGATTTATTGGCGCCACCGAGAAAGGGGTCACAACGACACTGGGCCGTGGCGGGTCTGACTTTACCGGCGCGCTGATTGGACGCGGCCTGAACGCCCACTCGATTGAAATCTGGACGGACGTGAACGGCATTATGACCACTGACCCGCGGGTGTGTTCCGACGCGCTGCGAGTCAAGACAATCAGCTTTGAAGAGGCTTCGGAGCTCGCCTATTTTGGCGCCAAGGTGCTGCACCCGGCCACGATTCTTCCTGCAGTGCAGAAAAATATTCCGGTCTGGGTGCTGAATTCGAAAGACCCTAGCAATCAAGGCACTCAGATCACCGCCATCGCGCGACATTCGCGTACGCCGTTTAAATCGATCGCGATCAAGCGCAAGCTCACCATCATTGATGTTGTCGCCAGCCGCATGTTGATGACGCATGGTTATCTGAAAGCGATCTTCGATGTGTTCGACAAACACAAGTGCGCCGTCGATATGGTTTCGACTTCGGAGGTCAGCGTCTCGCTCTCTGTCGATTCGAACGATCGCCTGCCGGCTATCGCCGCCGATTTAAGCGAGTTGGCGGATGTGAAGTATGAGGGCCGCAAGGCGCTGATCTGCATGGTGGGCGAAAATATTCGCGGTCAGCGAGGGATTGCCGCGCAGGTTTTCAGTGCCATCCGCCACGTGAATGTCAGGATGATTTCCCAGGGAGCCTCGGAGATCAACATGAGTTTTATGATCGAGGAAGACGACGTGGAAGAAGCGGTTCGATCGCTGCACCGGCATTTTTTCCAGGATCCAGATCCAGAGATTTTCGACGTGGAAGCGCGGGAACCGTTGGCCGATATTTCCACTTCGACCGCAGTCGCCGCGAAAAGGAGTTAGCGCCATGCGCATGCTGATCATCGGCCAGGGGAAAACAGGGCGTGTGGTCACGGAGATCGCGCGAGAACGCGGTCATAGCGTTCAGACGCTGGAAGAAGAAGAAAACAGGGATGCCGGCTCGCTCACCGCACCTAGCCTGGCCTCGTTCGACGTCGTGATCGATTTCACCACGCCGGAGGCGGCGGTCAAGAATCTTCGCGCCTGCCTTGCGAATGGCGCCAAAGTCGTGGTCGGCACGACGGGCTGGTATCAGTATCTGGACGACATGCGTGCTCTGGCTGCGCGAAAGAATGCGGGCCTGCTCTACTCCACCAATTTTTCTTTCGGCGTTCAGTTGCTGTATCAATTGGCGAAGCTCCTGGGAAATCAGGCGGGTGGCTATCAGTTCAAGATTGACGAGACCCATCACACGGAGAAACTCGATTCTCCCTCCGGAACTGCGCTAACGCTACAGAAAGTTCTTTCGACCACGACCTTTGGAGGGTCGGCTACCATCGACGCGCACCGCGTGAAGGATGCCATGGGAACGCACCGGCTGGAAGTCAGCTCCGACAACGAGCGGATTGTCGTGGAGCATCAAGCGCTGTCGCGACGCAGCTTCGCCTATGGAGCGGTTCGCGGCGCGGAATGGCTGGCCACGCGTACCGGCAGTTTCGATTTTCAAGATGTATTTCCGCAGATTCTCGCCTGACGTTTTCGTTCCCCGTTGTGCGGTCATAATAGCGTCCCATTTATTCACAACGTTTTGTGCGCAACGGTGTATCTGGCCGTGTCTTCGTTGTAGACTGCGAAGATATGGAGCTCTCTGGATGCGGTACCGCATTGGTCACGCCGTTTCTTTCCAACGGCGACGTGGATTGGCACGCACTGCAAAGCCTGGTTCGCTGGCAAATTGAAAGCGGCATCCATTTTCTTGTCCCCACCGGTTCCACGGGGGAGGCCTGCGCCTTGCTGGAGTCGGAATGGCTGCGCCTCGTGAGCGTGGTTGTCGAGGCGGCGGAAGGTCGCGTGCCGATCTTTGTCGGATGCAGCCACAACACGTCTCAGCAGGCGATTGCGCGCGTCAAGAAATTGCAGGCCATCCCCGGTGTCGACGGCGTGCTGACAGCCAATCCGTATTACACCAAGCCCACGCAGGAAGGTCAGTACCTCCACTTCCGCGCGATTGCGGAGAATACGCACCTGCAGGTTCTGCTCTACAACATACCCAGCCGCACCGGAATCAACCTGCTGCCGGAAACAACCGCCAGGCTCGCGGAAATTCCAAACATCGTCGGCATCAAGGAATCCAGCGGAAATCTGCAGCAGATTACAGAAGTCGTCCACGCTGTTCCCGACCATTTCAAAGTGTTCGCCGGCGATGACAACCTGGCGCTGCCCATCCTTTCCGTCGGTGGCGTGGGCGTAATTTCTGTCGCGGCAAATGCCATCCCAGCGCAGATGACGCGCATGACGGACGCGGCGCTCAACCACGACTGGACTCTGGCGCGGCAGCTGTATCGCAAATACTATCCGTTGATTATCGGCAACTTTATTGAGCCGAATCCGCAGCCGGTCAAGTGTGTTCTGGCGCTGATGGGACGCATTCAGGAGGAGTATCGCCTTCCCATGATGCCGGTGGTGCCGAAGACCAAGGCGCACCTGGAAAAGCTGGTCCACGAACTGGGATTGCTGGAGCCGGTTGCGGCAGGAAAGCAGCCAGCGGTGGCTGCGGCTGCCACTCCTCATCACTAGGCCGCCACTTCGAAGTCATCGTCGCAATACATCAAAACCCGGAAGAACCAGAGGACGTCGAATTGTGTCTCAAGCCTCGCTCGCATCCCGCATTGAATCCGCCTTTCAGCAGGGCGCGCAGGCCGCCGATCCTGCCGAAAGCGAGTCCGCATTTTACGAGCTGCGCGATGCGTTGACCAGCGGAGCCATTCGTGCCGCCGAGCCAGACCCGACGCAACCCCATGGCTGGCGAGTGAATGCATGGGTGAAGCGGGGCATTCTACTGGGATTTCGCATCGGGCAGTTGGTTGAATCCGGGACAGACTTGTCTTTTGTCGACAAGCACACTTATCCCGCACGGCATTTCGCGACCGCAGAGCGCGTTCGTGTCGTGCCCGGGGGCTCCGCGGTACGCACCGGCGCTTACCTGGCCCCGGGCGTGGTCTGCATGCCGCCGATGTATGTCAACGTGGGTGCCTATGTTGATGAGGGGACCATGATCGACTCGCACGCCCTGGTCGGCTCCTGCGCGCAGATTGGACGCAATGTTCATCTGAGTGCGGCAGCGCAGATCGGCGGCGTTCTGGAGCCGGTGAACGCAAGTCCGGTGGTCCTGGAGGACGGCGTGCTTGTCGGCGGCAATTGCGGCGTTTATGAAGGGACGCTGGTACGCAAGCGGGCCGTGCTGGGCGCTGGCGTCATTCTGACGCGCTCAACCCCCGTGTACGACATTGTGCGTGGAGAAATTCTGCGGGCCGCTCAGGATAGCCCTCTGGTGATTCCGGAGGATGCGGTGGTCGTTGCGGGCGCGCGCGCCATCTCCCGCGGCAAGGCAGCGGAGTGGGGACTGAGCCTCTACACCCCGGTGATTGTGAAGTATCGCGACGAGAAGACCGAACTGTCCCTGGAACTGGAAGACCTGCTGCGGTAACGCTGGCCCCGATCGTTTCCCGCACTCGGGCTTCACTCCGGTGAAGCCAGTGTGCTCCATCAAACTTAACTTCGCGCTTACCCTGGCCGACCGTGCAACAGACGCAGGCGTGATGTACCCTGAAATCCCCCCGCCAGATCCCTGAAAACACCTTCGATTCCACTGGAGGAAATTATGCCGCTGAACCTAACAACGCGGTTTCTCGAAAATGTCTACATCATCCACTGCACCGGTCGCATTGTTTTGGGTGAAGAAGTTACTTCTCTTGAAGCAGCGCTGGGTCAGAGCGTGCGCGAGTGCGGCCAAGTGGTCCTGACCCTGGACGAAGTCACTCGTCTGGACAGCATTGGGCTCGGCTTGGTGGTACGGTACGTGACCAATCTTCGCAAGCGCGGCGGAGATCTGCGGCTGGCGGCCCCGCCCGCATTTGTTGTTCACCTGCTGGAGATGACGATGCTTTCCGAAGTGATCCAGGCATACACGACGGAACAAGACGCGGTCTCATCCTTCTCGAAGAAGACGCCCGCGCAGAACGCCCAGGATTGTCGAGGTCCGCGAATCCTGGTTGTGGACTCCTCGGGGGATCTTTGCGTGTTCATCCGAAGCGTGCTGAGCCAACACGGGTTCGATGTAAAGTCGACGAACCTGGTTCGCGACGCCAAGACCTTGCTGCAGGTGGGCGATATCGACGTGATTCTGATCGGCCCCAGCACGCCCCAGCTTTCATCGGAGACCGTGGCGCAGTCTTTACGAGCGGTCGCTCCGAACATTAAAACGCTGCAGTTGGGCGCTGACTTCAAGAGTCACCACGCACACGAGGCCGCTGAAATACTGCTGGAAATGTTCGCTATCCCCGGGTCAATCAGGCAAGGCGGGTGACAAGGTCTAACGCATGACGCTGCGCGGCTCTACACCGCAGTCATTACCTCCGCCACACGCACGACACTGACGACCGTGATGTCATCTTCCTGACCAAACTTCTGCGCTGTCTCGGCGATGGTCGCGGCGGGTTGATTGCTGATCTGCTGGGTGCGGGCGAAGCCAAACAGTTCCCTATTTTCATCGGTGGCTTCAACGACGCCATCGGAAACAAACGTTAACCGATCGGCGGGAGCAAGCTGGTACGACGTTTCCTCATAGCTGACTTCATCGACAATCCCCAGCGGAAGTCCGCCTGCGGATGCCAGCTCTTCGCCATTTCGGTAGGGGGAAGGATGCCCCGCATTCGCCAGCGTGAGTTTGCCATCCTTTGAAATCACGGCTGCGCAGCAGGTGACGAATCCGCCGATCTGTCCATGGAGTATGTGGTTCAGATAGGCGAGCATTTCGGCCGGACTGTGCAACGTGCAGCCGCGCAGTCCGCCCACGATTGCGCTGACCGTCATGGCGGCCTTCAGCCCTTTTCCGCTGACGTCGCCTACGACAATCAGCAGGGATCCATCGTCGCCGGGGCGGATCTGGAAGAAGTCACCGCCCACTCTACTGGCGGGAAGGTAGACACTCTCCACCGCGAAGCCCGGCGTGCTGGGAGTGGTCGAGGGGATTAAAAGCGACTGCACCTGCCGCGCTTGTTCCATCTCCTGCTTCCACTGTTCCCGTTCGCGCTGGGATCGCAAGAAACGCCGTATCAGAAGGATCGTAATGATACCGAGCGAAAGTACAGCAGCAATCTGGCTGATCGAGACGGCTAAGCCAAACGGAAAAAATGTCACCGGCACATGCAGCACCAGCAACTCTTCCTGGTAGACCGAGATTGCGACCAGCACCACTGCAGGAATTGCGAGCCAGCCTTCCGCCTTGTTCTTGAGGATGCCTCGATAAGTGACCCAAAGAAGCAGAACGCCGAGCAACAGCTTCAGGATCAGACCGAGCGGCGAAAGCCACACAATGGTGTGAACAGGAACCACCGCACCATAGAACGGCGCCCGCAACATTGCGGTGCTGACGCCCAACAGCAGAACCAGCCCCCACACTGTGCGGTGCAGGCGGCCCATGCGACCGAGCTGGAACCAGTATCCCCAGAAGAGGACCCACAGGCCAATGTGGATCGGCGTCAGAACAGCATCCCGAAGTAAGAAAAGCAAAGTTCCACTGAGCAGGACAGTGTAGTTCGACAACAGCGCCAGAATCACGAGGGCGAGGATTGCAATACACGTGAGCCCTAGCCAGAGATACGCGGGTTCAGCGCGATCCAGCCAGAACAGGGCAAAGGCCAGTTGCAGGGCCAGGAGTACGATGGCAAGCTCTACAAAGTCACCGTACAGGGAGCGATTGGTCGCGTCCCAATCCAGTTGGAGTAACGCGTCGATGGCCGGGGCGTGGCCCATCACAGGCGGGGCGTGCAGACCCCCAGCGTCCGGATCAATCAGTGGCGTAAACGTTGCCATCCACATCCGGACAGCAATCGTCATTGGCCCACTGCGAAGATTTGATGGCAGCCGAAAGGCTCGCGGCAGAGAGATATATTGAACGATACCCTTCGGCGTGAACTCGCCGAACTGCCCGACCATTTGTCCGTTGACAAACAATTGGTAGGAGTCGTCGAAGTTGTCCGGCATTTTGATGGCAAGTCCCGCCGCGCCATTGGATGACCCTGCAATGTTGTTCTGAACGTTGACTCGCAGCCGATACCACGCGAAGCCGGAGTAGCCTGGATAGCCTCGTGCCGTCCATCCAGGCACAAAGCCACTTGTACCGTAGAAAGGATCGTAGGTTCCTGGCGGCGGAGTCACGTCCATGGTGCCCCAGGCTGCATCGTCAAAGCCTGGGTTCGCCCACGCCATATCATCGCCGGTATGAAACTTCCACACACCACTCAGCTCGGTGGTTGCGTTCCCCAGAACCACCTGCCGTTGGGCGTGCGCGGGCGTCGCGAAGATTCCTGGCGCGAAGGATCCAAAGAAAAGCGAGAGAAGAAAGCAGGCGGAAATCAAGCGCGATGCGCGCATGGATGCGTTTTGGCTCCTAGCCAAAGACAAACCAGTGCTGGGCGCTTTATATCACACAGAATGTTTAGTTTGGCGAGCTTTCTGTGGGACAAAGCGCCGATCCCAAACTCCGGGTACGACGCGAACTACTTATGTTTGCTGCGTATGTTTCGAGTGCGATCAGTGGGCTGCGTTTGGCTGATAGCTGCCCGGAACTAATCTAAACCCGATGGCGATACGATTCCAGGCATTGATGGTCGTAATGGCGAGCGTGAGATTCACCCGTTCCTCTTCGCTGAAATTTCTGCTCAGTTCCTGATACACCGCATCGGGGGCGTGTCCGACCTGGATGTTGCTGATGGCCTCGGTCCAGGCCAATGCGGCACGTTCTTTCTCTGTGAAAAATGGCGTTTCACGCCACGCATCCAGAGCGTAAATGCGCTGCTCGGTCTCGCCCTTGAGGCGCGCGTCTTTCGTGTGCATGTCGATGCAATACGCGCAGCCATTCAATTGGGAGGCGCGAATCTTCATCAGCTCCAGCAGCTTGGGATCGATGCCGCTGCGGCGCACGACGCCTTCCATTTGCAACATCGCTTTATAGGCTTCCGGCGAAGCCTTGGCGTAGTCCAGACGAGCTTCCATGGCAGAATTTCCCCCCTCCTGAAACGTATGATTCCGCATTTATTTTCCGGATGCAATTTTCGTCGTGCGATCCAGGGAACGGACCACACAGTGAAATCATGGTCGAGAACGTGCTAGCATCGACTTTCCTATGATTGACGGCAAGTTACAGATTATTCCCCTTGGCGGTCTCGGCGAATTCGGCAAGAACTGCATGGCAATTCGCTGGCAAGACGACATCTTCGTCATTGACGCAGGTCTGATGTTTCCCGACGAGGAGTTGCTCGGCGTCGACGTTGTTGTGCCTGACATTACCTACTTAATTGAAAACCGCGAGCGTGTGCGCGGCATTGTCCTGACGCATGGGCATGAGGACCACATTGGCGGGCTGCCCTGGATTTTGTCGGAGCTGAACGTACCGGTGTATGGCACGGAGTTTACCCTGGCCTACGTCGAAGGCAAGCTGGAAGAGCACAACCTGCTCGACGACGCCGAAATGATCGAGATGGTGCCCGGTGAGCCGTTTTCGCTCGGCATTTTCAAGATCACACCGATCCGCGTGACGCATAGCCTGGTGGATTGCGTGGCATTGGCCATTGAGACGCCGGCCGGGATTGTCATCCACTCCGGCGACTTTAAAATTGATTTGACTCCTCCGGACGGCCAGCCCTTTGATCTGCACGCCTTCGCTGAATATGGAAAACGCGGCGTGCTGGCTTTTCTGCAGGATTCCACGAATGTTGACCGACACGGGCACACTCCCAGCGAGCGCGCAGTTCGGCCGGCTCTGGATGAAGTGTTTGCGCGCACGAAACAACGGCTCTTCTTCAGTTGCTTTTCCTCCTCGATCCATCGCCTGCGCATTGCCACCGATCTAGCCGTGGCGCACGGCCGGAAAATCGCCATCGTCGGCCGGTCGATGCAGAATTCGGTTGAGATCGCACAGGATTTCAATTATCTGGATATATCGGATTCGAATCTGATTGCCGCAGGGCAGATCAAGGATTTTGCGCCGGAGAAGGTTTGCGTCTTCATCAGTGGCACCCAGGGCGAACCCATGTCGGCATTGACCCGGGCAGCCGTCGACAACCACCGGCAGGTCAAGATTGAGCCGGGTGACACCGTGGTCCTGAGTTCCCGCGTGATTCCTGGCAATGAGAAAAGTATCTTCCGCATGATTGACCATTTGTATCGTCGTGACGCTCACGTCATCTACGACGACGGGACGAATGGACTGATCCATGTCAGCGGGCACGCCAGCCAGGATGAACTGCGGCTTCTGTTGCATTTGCTGAAGCCGAAATTTTTTGTTCCGCTGCACGGCGACTATCGCCACCTGAAGTTGCACGCAGAGATGGCAGCGGAGCTGGGCGTGGTAGAGAAAATCCTGCTATTGGAAAATGGCGATGTGATGGAACTGACCAAAGACTCCGCGCGCAAACATGGCAAGGTCGCGGTGGGTCGGGTCTGCATTGATGCCGGTTCCACCGTCGGCGTGGTGGAGGATGTGGTGATGCGGGATCGGCGCCATTTGAGTGAGGGCGGCATCGTGCTCCCCATTCTTGCCATTAATCAAACCACAGGACGCGTCGAGAGCATGCCGGAAATTGTGACCCGCGGCTTTGCGGCCGGTGAGGAAGCTCTGATTGAGCAGGCACGCCAGGTTGTGGGAGCCACGCTCGAGGCCTCCAGCGCCGAAGAGAAAGCCGACTATGGCGTCATTAAAGAAAAAATCCGCCAGGATCTGAAGCGCTACATCCAGAAAAATACCAGTCGCCGTCCGCTCATCATGCCGGTGATCCTGGAGATCTGATCCAGCGCCTCGCGCACCTTTGGTACAACTGAAAGAGTGAACGCTTCGCCTGATTCCAAACACTCCTTCGCAAGTTTTCGCCGCATATTTCTTATTCTTGCTGGATGCCTGATATTTCTTCTTCTGCTGCCGGTCCTATTCTGGCCGAAGACGCGAGCGCATTTGCAGGCGATGGCGATTCTCGAGCAGCTGGATGGCAAACCTGTGCCGCACCTGCTGCAATCGATCGCCGCCATGCCGGTGACCACCAGGACACTCACCCTTCCCTCCGCTGCAGGCATCGTGCAAGCGCGGCTATACACGCCGATTCCTGCGCCGAACGCGCCGGGCCTAGTCCTGATTCCGGGCATTCATTATCTGGGAATGGACGAGCCTCGCCTGATGGCTTTCGCTCGGTCCATGTCCGCGTGCGGCCTTCGAGTGTTGACACCGGAGTTGCCCGATAGCCGCGACTACCGGATTCAACCGTCCGACGTTCAGGCAATTGGTGATTCAGTGCAATGGATGCAGAACACCACAGGCCATCCGGTGGGATTGATGGGCCTGAGTTTTTCTGGTGGACTGGCGCTAATGGCGGCCGCGACACCTCCGTTCTCAAACGAAATTTCGTTTGTTTTTTCCGTGGGCGCGCATGACGACCTGCTGCGCGTGGCTACCTTTTATGCAACGGAGGCCGATCCCCTTCCCGACGGCGACGTGGAACGCGCCAAGCCGAACAACTACGGCCCTTGGGTGCTGGAATATGAGCACCTCGAAGATTTTGTGCCGGAGGCGGATGTCGCTGCCATTCGCCCGGTGTTGCGCGCACGTCTCTACGAAAACTGGGCGCTGGAAAAAGCCTTACTGGCGAAGCTGACGGATGCACAGAAGTCCGAATATGAACGGCTGCTCGACCCCAGGAAAGAGGATGCCGCATTATTTGCCTCCAACAAGAAACACGCGGCTGAAATGGCGGCGGTATCTCCTGCTGGCCATCTTGCCGGTCTGAGGGCACCGGTCTATTTGCTGCATGGGCGCGAGGACACGCTGATTCCCTTTGCCGAGACGGAATGGCTGGTAGAGGATTTGCCGCACGGAACTCTCAAGGAGGTGCTGATCAGTCCGCTGATTGCGCACGTCAGCACCAACACCGCTAAGCCGAACCTATGGGATGAGTGGCGACTACTTCACTTGCTGGCGCAAGTGATGGAACGCGCAGAGCATCCATAATTCGACATTCGAAAAGAATGTTCTCACCCCGCAGAAGTAGAGAATCTTTGCCCCTGCGAATTTTCTGGAAGCGCGATGCGGTCTCGATGTGAGGTACAGTAACCAGCATGCACACCGTCGAGGGAAACAGCCGCTCTCACGATGAAAATACCGATACTGTGCACTCGCTGCCACGGGTGCTAGGCCCATGGCAGGCGACGGCCATTGTCGCGGGCACCATTATCGGCAGCGGCATCTTTCTTGTTCCACGGGAAATGATGCGGGCCGCAGGCTCCTCCACCCTGGTCTACGTGGCGTGGATCGCCGCCGGTATTCTCTCACTTTTTGGAGCCATGACGTACGCGGAACTGGCGGCGATGCGGCCGTTCGCGGGGGGCGAATACGTCTATCTTCGCGACGCCTACGGGGAGCTGCCGTCGTTTCTATATATGTGGACGTGGTTCTCGCTGGCCAAGCCCGCCTCCATCGCCAGCAGCGCGATCGGACTGGTTCGAGTGCTGGGGATTTTTTCTTTGTTGACCTGGTTGGGCCAACCGCTTCTGCTCCATCCCTTTCGGTTGGAGTGGGGGCAGATTGTAGCCGTCGGCGTGGTGTGGCTCATCACCGGCTTAAACTACCTGGGGCTGCGCCGCGCTGGGGAATTTCAACTGATCTTCACGCTACTAAAGGTCGCGTTGATCGCGGCAATCGTGTTTTTTTGCTTCAACAGTTCGCTGGGCCATCGCGGAAATTTCACGACCATCTTCCCTGGAGCGACCGGCGGTATCGCTGGATTTACCGTGGCGATGATCGCGGCCCTGTGGGCCTATGACGGCTGGAACGATCTGAACATGGTGGCCGGCGAAATCAAGCGGCCCGGACGTTCGATTCCACTGGCGCTGATCGCGGGGGTTTTGCTGGTGGCGTTGCTGTATATGCTGACGACCGCCGCCACCGGATATTTGCTGCCCGCAACTGCGATTGCCAACTCTCCGCGCCCGACCGCCGATGCCATGTTTCTTGCAGTCGGCGCATGGGGTGCGGGATTGGTTTCGATTGGCATGGCGATCAGCATCCTCGCCTCGCTGAATGGAACTGTCCTTTCCGGGGCACGCATTCCCTTTGCCGCGGCGCGCGACGGAATCTTTTTTCGCTCGATGGCACACATTCATCCGAAGTTTGAAAGCCCATCGGTATCGCTAAACGTGCAGGCCGCCATGTCCACTGTGCTGTTATTGATGGTGGGACGATTCCAAGCCCTGTTTGAGCTTGCGTTGCTGGGAGAATGGCTGTTCTACATGCTGACGGCGACGACAGTTTTTGTCTTTCGGCGCCGCGAACCGGACCGAGAACGGCCGTACCGCGTACCTGGCTATCCCATCCTACCCGGCGTTTTTGTGGCAGCGGCGCTTTTGGTGATCACCTATATTTTTCTCAGTAATCTCCATAATTCCATCGGAGGGATGGTGGTCATCGCGCTGGGGCTACCGATGTACGTGTGGATGCGATACCGGCGGCAAAATAGAATTACTAAGCATCGGGAAGGTGAGTAATTCGACGCAGGACACGCTCACTTCTTGTGAGACTCGATCAGCCGCTCGTATAGCTGGATAGTTTGATCGGCGATGGCAGACCAGGCAAACTTTTCTTCCACGCGCCTGCGTCCGGCTTCGCCAAATTGCCTGCATCTCTCCGGATCGTGCAACAGGTCAGAAATCTTCGCAGCCAAGTCGCGCGCAAATTGGTCCGGGTCAGACGGGAAGCCTGTGGCAGGATCCGCGGCAAATGGCACAAGGTAGCCTGTCTCGCCGTCGACCACGACTTCAAGAATTCCTCCGATGGCGCTGGCCACAACTGGAGCATGGCAGGACATCGCTTCCAGATTGATGATGCCGAAAGGTTCGTACACAGACGGGCAGCAGAAGACGCGCGCGTGACTGTAGAGTTGAATCACTTCCGGCTTGGTCACCATCTTTTCAATCCACACAACATGGGGATGGGTGGCCTTGGCCTCGGCAACTTTCTGGCGCATCTCTGCGGCAATGTCGGGCGTGTCCGGCGCGCCGGCACACAGCACCACCTGGGTATCACGCGGCAAGTAGCGAATCGCCTCCACCAGATGGGTGACTCCCTTTTGTCGCGTGATGCGGCCAACAAATAAAATATAAGGCCGCAACGGATCGACGCCGTATTGGGTCAGCGCGCTCGTGTCATTGGTCTTGTCATATTCAGCGAGGTCGATGCCGTTGTAGATAACGTGGATTTTCTCCGGCTGCAACTCAGGATACACGCGCAGAATGTCCGCCTTGGTGCCATGCGATACGGCAATCACCGCGTCCGCGTCCAGAATGGCGGTGCGCTCCATCCAGGAGCTCATGGCATAGCCGCTGCCCAGTTGTTCAGCCTTCCAGGCGCGCAGCGGTTCCAAGCTGTGAGTGGTCAGAACGAACGGAATCTTGAATAGCTTCTTCGCCAAAAACCCGGCCATCGACACGTACCAGGTATGGGTGTGGATGACATCGATCTTTGCCAGAGATTTCATCTGCAGCAGGTTCAGGCTGAACGCTGCCAGCGCCGTATCGAATTTCTCCGGCGTGTCTTGTGCCAGCGCTTCCCACGGCTCCTCGCCACGCACATGCAGGCTGCCCTGGTTGAGATGTTGATTGCCCCAGCAATGCACCTCAACTTCAATTTTCTTCGCCAACTCACGGCTTAGATACTCGACATGCACTCCGGCGCCCCCGTAAACGTTGGGCGGATATTCGCGCGTCATCAGACCTACTCGCAATTCAATTCTCCTGACATCCTATAAAGCTTCGATGCGCCCCTGCGCCTGCCGCGACTCGCACAATCCTGCAGCAGTCCAGGAAGGGTTATTCTAGAGCAGTTCGATCGTACCTGGTACCAGGCGAACAATCACGCGGTGCTCTCCACAGCATGTCTCAGAAAAAACCTAAGCTCGGCCAGAATTTTCTTACCGACCCCAACGCGCGACAGCGCATCGTCGAAGCGCTCGGTGATATTTCCTCCAGCACCGTACTCGAGATTGGCCCGGGTCGCGGTGCGCTGACCGATTTGCTGGCGACGCGGGCGCAGCAGCTGATTGCCGTCGAACTGGATCGGGCGCTGGCGCCGCGGCTGACCGAAATATGGAAATCCGCGAGCCATGTTGCCATCCTGCAGGCGGATATTTTAGAGCTGGATTTAGCAAGAGTGCGTGCCATGACCGGGACCGCCGGCGATGCGCCCGTAGTCGTGGTCGGGAATCTGCCGTACTACATTACATCTGACATTCTGTTGCATCTGTTCGCACAGGCTGCCTCGATTTCGCGCGCGATCGTGATGGTGCAGGAAGAGGTTGCCAACAGGTTGGCTGCGACGGCCGGAACCAGTGCATACGGAGTACTATCTGCAACCGCGCAGATGCACGGGCACGTGGAGAAACTGTTTTCGCTGCCGCCGGAAGCGTTTACTCCGGCGCCGGGCGTATCCTCCGCCGTGGTGCGTTTGGATATGCATCCTCGCTTTCAGGAACTGCAGGTGGAACGAACAGCATTCATGCGGTTCCTGCAACTCTGTTTTCGCCAGAAACGAAAAACGCTCGTCAACAATTTAAAGAGCACAGGGATCGCCCAAGCTGCCGATATCCAAGCCGTGATTGTAGAGGCCGGACTGAACCCGGATGTGCGCGCGGAAGCAGTTTCGCTGGAGGCGATGGCTTCCATCTTTCGCCAGCTCCATGCAAAGCGAGCGCAAAAAAGAAAACCGGCGAATGGTTCGCCGGCTTTCTGACTTCAATTGAATATTTCGATTAGTGATGGCCTCCGCCGCCGCCTCCACCACCACCGCCGCCACCGCCAGCGTGTCCGCCGCCACCGCCGCCGAACGACCCTCCGCCACCGTGGAAGCCGCCGCCACCACCGCCACCATGAAAGCCGCCACCACCACCGCCGCTATGGAAGCCACCGCCTGCGAAACTGCGTCCACCGCCGAAGGAGCCTCCGCGGACCCCGCCACCGCCGAAGGACGGGGCGCTTCCATGGGAGCTACCATGAGTCCCAAATGTCGCATGGTTTCCGAACGCGCTGCGGTTTTGAAATGCGGCCGCATTGGCAGCGCGCATGCTATTGAACGCTGGAGCGCCCATCTGCCTTGAGGTTCCGTGGAATGCGCTCCCTCCCCGTATTCCATTTGGAGCCCGACCCACCGGCGCTCGATTCCCCGCCAGCGCTCGATTCTGTCCGGCGAATCCGCCCTGCATGCCGCCCCGCAAAACGCTGGGTGGAGCGCTCTTCATAAGGGCGGCGTTTCGAAACGGGATGTTCGCTCCGCTCGCGACACTGTGCAACGGCTCAATCTTCGCTCCGTTGAAATTGATCGCGCGAGCATGGTTCAGTGGGTAGTGGCCACTCTTGGCGAACCCATGCGGCACCATCGCCGGGGTGCCGACGTGAACGATATTTTCGCCCGGTCTACCTCGGTTCATACCACTGCGCAAACCCGACGGTGGCACGGGCATATGATACCCGGCGGGTGCCGAGTAGATTCTGGCTGTGCCACGGCCCCCGCCCGGACGATTGCGCCAATAGCCGCCGCCGTAATAACCGCCATAACCATAGCCGTAGCCCATACCCATGCCGCCAAAGCCGCATCCGCCAGGCATCCACCCCCAGCCGAAGCTGCCGATATACGACCAGCCTCCGCACTGGAATGGGAGCCAGCCCCACGGATAACCGGAAACCCAGGACACGCCAAGTCCGCCCATATTCGCCCAGGAACCATATCCATACGGATCGAAGCCGGGCCCGACACCAAAGGGCTGCCAAACCATGCCATATCCCGGCATGGGATACCAGCCGCCGTAGCTGTCCAGACTGCCCCAGCCCATACCCCAACCGCCCTCCAGCATGCTGCCGCCACCCTGCTGGGTACGAGCTGGAGTCTGATTGGCAGCTTCCTTGGCGGCTTCCTGGTCACGCTGATCGTTCCACTCGTCAAAACCGTTGGGAACAATGCCGTCGGCAATGGTGTATGGAGCGCTGCCAGAAGGCCGAAATTCAATCGTTTTGCCCTGAAGCACGGCTGTTGCGGTTTCGCTGTTTGTCCCCAGGACCTGCACGCGCCCATCGATCACGGCCAATTCTGCAGGGTTCGATCCTACGTTTACGCGGAATGTGCTGTTCACGGCCGGCGTCACTTTGCTGTCGCCAAACGCCACGGTAAAAGCCGATCGAGGATCGCTGCGCAGTTCGTAATACGCCAGACCCGACGGCTGATCCAGCGTCGTCTCCAAGCTTCCGGTGGACGAAGTGCTCAACTTTGCCAGGGTCAGGGAGCTGTTGGGCGTGATGCGGGTGACGCTGCCGTCTTCAAATTCAATCTCTGCGCGGCCGTCTGGACCGGTTTGAATCTGAGTTCCCTCGGTCAGCGGCATATTCATCACCGCGTGCGAAAATTCCGTCTGGTTGTTTCGCACAATCTGCACTGTTCCCTCGACATCGCTCAAACGAACCACCCGAACATTCTGCGTGTCCGCAACGCCACCGGGAGCGGCGACACCGGCCGCCTGGCTAGGCGCCTGCGCGACGGCGGCCTTTGGATTCGTATCGATCGTGGTCGCCAGGGCATGGCATCTGCATGCCAAAAACAAGAGAGTGGCGGTCATGGCGAGCAGCGTCAATCTTGCCATGCGCGTCCATTCGCGCAACGGTTTGGCGGCTGCAACTTGGATGGTGGATGGTTGAACGTGCTCGGCTTGCGAGGTTCGCATGGCGCACTCCTTACCCTGTTTTATTAGACACGAGTTTGGCGCTTTAGTTGCTGCCTTTTCGCGGTCGATTGCGCGGAATGAAACTCGCCATCAGGGTTATTTGGTTATTCCCTGGGCCAATGTAGTCTCGGCGTTATGAATATGGCAAATCGCGACCGCCAGCGCATCGGAGGCGTCCGTCGGTTTCGGAGGCTCGGCCAGACGCAACAGGCGGGTCACCATAAACTGCACCTGCTCTTTATCGGCTCTTCCATAGCCACAGACCGCCGATTTCACAGAAAGGGGAGAATATTCCGCAATTGCGACCTTGCGGGTTGCAGCGGCCAGCAGCGCTACCCCCCGAACCTGGCCCAACTTCAGCGCAGTTTGCGAGTTGACCGCATGAAACACCTCCTCGACCGCGACCACTTCGGGCTGATGTTCGGCGATCAGGTCCAGCAGGCGGTTGAAGATGATCGTCAGCCGATGCGGCAGGCCGTCGCGTTTGGAAAGATGAATCGCCCCATGGCACACAGAATAGAGCTCACCGGCGCGATTGGTATCGACGACCCCGTACCCCGTCCATTCGGTGCCGCAATCAATTCCCAGGACCCGCATCGTGTAGGTTCCGATCTGATCTCGAAGTCGTTAACGGGAAATGCCTTCCATCGGAGACGAGGCGGTCGCGTATAGTTTGCGGGGCATGCGACCCGCAAGAAATGCCTGACGACCGGCAAGAACCGCGTGTTGCATCGCCTCTGCCATCAACACAGGGTTGTCGGCGCCGGCGATCCCGGAGTTCATCAAGACCGCATCCGCGCCCAACTCCATGGCCAGCGCGGCGTCGGAGGCGGTGCCCACCCCCGCATCAACGATCAACGGGACTTCGGTGATGAGTTCGCGCAGAATCCGCAGCGAGGTGACGTTTTGGATTCCAAGACCGCTTCCAATCGGTGCTCCAAGCGGCATGACGGCGGCCGCTCCCGCGTCGATCAATCGCTTCGCAACTACAATATCATCTGATGTATACGGCAAAACAGTAAAGCCTTCCTTGACCAGAACTCGAGTGGCTTCTATGGTCGCCAACACATCGGGATACAAGGTGGCCTGGTCGCCGATGACTTCAATTTTCACCCAGTCGGATAGGCCGACTTCCCTGCCCAGTCGGGCGGCTCGAATCGCCTCCTCCGCGGTGTAACATCCGGCCGTATTCGGCAGCAGAAAATAGCGTCGCGGATCGATGAAGTCCAACAAACTTTCCTTGCTGCGATCGAGGTTCACGCGGCGCACGGCAACGGTGACCATTTCTGCACCGGAAGCTTCGATGGCTCGCTGGGTCTCGGCTCCGTCCTTGTATTTTCCTGTGCCGACGATCAGGCGCGACTGGAAGGCCTTTCCAGCGATGACAAGAGTGTCCATAGCCCTATTGTAGTGCGAGCCAGCTCGTCACAAGCTCGTAGGCTTGATAGCACGGAATCCATATCAATTCCCGACAACTGGCGTGGCATGAAATAGGGAAAGTGGCTTCCGACTGTTTTACTCCGTGGAAGAAGTTTTTTCTTGACACGCTGGTACACGCAGCCTAAACGTAAATGCAATTGATTTCAACGCGTATCTGGGGCACCATGATCGATCGTCGAAAATTACTTCTGACTACATTGACTCCCATCCTTGCCGGATTCGTTCTGGTCGGCTCAACTTTCGCATCTCCCGTAAAGAACGATCCTGGCCGCGCCACCACCCAGTCGACGGATTCGGCCACGTCTACGGACAAAACTACTTCCAAGAAGAAGAAAAAGAAGTCCGACAAGGCAGCAAAAGAGGAAGCCGCTTCGGATACGAGCAAGACCGCAAAGGAAACTAAGAAGTCAGCGAAATCGACAACCGAAGCAGCCACGTCAGATACATCGAAGGGCACAAAGAAAAGCAAGAAGGCGGCCAAGTCAACAGCGGCAGAAACCCAACAAGAAGCCGCCAAGAGCGAAAGCAAAAAGTCCGCGCCGGTAGAGGCAAAGGCTGCAGTTCCCGAGGCTAAACCCGCCCCAGCCGCGACCACGCAATATGCAGCCGCACCTTCCAAGAGCGAGGCAAAAGCAGCCCCGACCAACACATCTGTGTCCTCGAGTGACATCGCGAGCGCGAAATCAAAAGGCCTGGTCTGGGTGAACACCGACTCGAAGGTGTACCACAAGGACGGAAGATATTACGGCAATACCAAGCAAGGAAAATTCATGACCGAAGCAGATGCGCAAAAGGCCGGATATAAAGCCGCGAAGAAGTAGAACCGCACTGCTAAAAGTGGCCAGAAAAACCAACGGCCCGATGTCTCCAATAAGACGCCGGGCCGTGGCCGGTGAGTGGTTAGATTGACCGGAGGCATCCCCGCAGGTGGGCCTCGACGATAGTGGTGCTTGCGTCAGGACTGGCGTAGGACGCCTAAGCCCCAGTCACCTCACGTGATTTGCTACAACTACCTTCAATATTTTTCATTCTCTGGATCGCCCTCCTTTCCCGTGTACGGATACTATGGCCCGAATGGAGCGTGATCGTCAAGGTGGGTTGGGCGATCAGTGCCAGCATCGTTGACGCGGTCGAAAAATTGCAACGCCGGGTCGCGACAACGTTCATCGGATCAATCCGCCATTTGCAACATGCAAAGCTTCGATTCGACCGAGCCGGGGCCCGCGACGGTTACCTTCGTACACGCATCGGGCAAAAATTCCACCCGCCGCGACAATTTCCTGTTGCAATAACACTATCTGCCCTTGCATTTGCTTGAAAATCGATATCGATTGCACCACGATGATTCATGAACACGTTGGCGAACCTTTATGGCGCAACTTGTTGAGTTCTTCGGCGACAGCCGGGTAGCGAGCACGCCTGCCCTTCTGAGTGGCGACCTGCCGCAGCAGCTGGATCGTCTCCTGCTGACCTCGCATTCTGTCAGTGAGCTCTATTCCTGCCTGGGAGAATTCCTGTTACAGGCTGTCGCAGTCGACGGGATGTGGCTCGGCTCCCCGGACGAAAACGAGCAGGTACAGTACGACTATTCGGCGGGTGACGGCGTCGCCGAATTTCTCGACGCTGAAACCATCCTGATCGACCAGAACGTCGACAGTCCCCTGGCCCGTGCCTGGCGCACCGGGACGCCCCAATTTGCCAGCGACTGGACGGATCAGTCGAACCATCTTCCCGGCGACTTTTGGCGGAAACGAGGACTGCAGTTCGGCTGGCGGTCTTCCTGTGCGATCCCAATCGCTGGGGAGTCCGGGAAACGCGACATTCTAATCCTCTACAGCAAGCGTCCGAAGTTCTTTGGCAGAGAATATATACGGCGATTTGTGCTGCAGTTGCATAGCCTGCTCGGTTTTGCATTGGAGCGGCTGCGGCTGATGGAGGCCATACAAACCGGTCAGCAAGCCCTCCGACTCTACAAAAGCGCGATGGATGTTTCCACGCACGGCATTCTGATCGCAGCCGCAGAGAAAGACCTGCCGATTTGCTATGTAAACCCCGCATTCGAACGCATCACCGGCTACAGCGCGGAGGAAGCGATTGGGAGAAATTGCCGCTTTCTGCAGGGGACAGATACGGCCCAGCCGCAGATGGAAACCATTCGCGAAGCCTTGAGTCAGGGACAATCGTGCACGGTCGAGCTTCGAAATTATCGCAAGAACGGCACCATGTTCTGGAACTCGGTGAGCATTGCCCCGGTGCTGGATGAAACGGGCCGGACAACGCACTTCATCGGCGTGCAAAAAGACATTACAGAAGTCAAAACTCTGCTGCAAGAAAGCATTCACTCCAATGCGCTCTATCGCGCCTTGATGGGTACAGTCGAACTGGTGATCGGCGCGCAAACGGAGCCCCAATTGCTGGACCGCCTGTGCCATCTGCTAGTCGAGAGCCAATTGTTCTCGCAGGTCTGGATTGGGCGTCCCAATTTCGACGGTGACTTGCAAATTGAATCCATCTGCAATCCCCTTGGTGAATCGAATAATGTCTCACGCTTGCCTAATGTAATTACCGGCGACGAGGTCAATGATCTGACGGTGCGGGCATGGCGGCTTCGCCAGCTCCAATTCACGAATGATTGCAGGCTGGACGAGCCTCTTCTGCAGCATACCGAGCAAACAAATCATCCTTCCGCTGCAGCGGTTGTCCCCCTGTACCGTGGCGACGAAATTTGGGCATTGTTAACTTTGCTGTCGAATGAACCCGATATTTTTAGTCCTGAACTACTGAAATTGATGGAACGGATCGGACGCCTGGTCGGGCACGGGCTCGATGCTCTCGAACTTCGCCACACCTTGGACGAGGAGCGCAAATATCAAGCATGGCTGGCGCGGCACGACCCTCTAACGGACCTTTTGAATCGCCGCGGACTGATCGAACGTGTGGAGGAGGCCATTGCCCGCTCACACCAGCAGAACCGATCGACGGCGATCGCCTTGATCGACCTGAATGGATTCCGGGTCCTCAACGAGCTGCACGGTCATCCGGCATGCGATCTTTTGTTGCGTACGGTCGCCGATCGGCTGAGGACATCTTTGAGGCCGGGCGATGTGGCGGGAAGATTGGGTGGAGACGAATTCGTATTGATTTTAGAAGACGTCGACGAGGAAAGGCTTGCTGTCCTGCTGCCGGAAATTCAGGTAGCCGTGGAAGGTCCAATCCACCTCGCGAGCGGGAAGACGGCCATCGTCTGGACCAGCATTGGGGTCACAATCTATCCGCAAGACCGTTGCACGCCGGAGCATCTGTTGCGCCACGCCGACCGAGCGCTCTGCGCGTTGAAAGAGAGCGGAGGTGAGACGGCGGCACGATGGATGCTGTTTCGGAAGGAGGCGGATGAACAAAAACAACTCCGTGGAAGGACAGTTCTCGGGCTGTTCCGTCAGGGAAACCTGCGCGTGCATTATCAGCCCATCATTGATTTGCAAACGGGAAAGGCGATAGCGACAGAAGCGCTGGCGCGATTGATCGACAACAACGGCGAAATTCTGTTGCCGGGGGAATTTCTGGAGCACTTCGGCGCCGCCGACCTTGCAAGCCTGACCTCGCAGGTGCTGGCCCAAAGCATTGCAGACTTGCATCGTCTGGACGAAGCCGGCTTTAGGCTGGGCGTGGGGATCAATTTGGATCCCACGATCTTAAGCGACCGCGAGGCCGTCGGCGATTTACATCGACAGATCCAAACCAGCGGTCTGATCCCCAGTCGAATCGTGCTGGAACTGCTGGAGCACACCGATACCCAATCCATGAACGCCGCCCGGAAGACGCTGCGCGATCTTAAGGCCGGCGGCGCGAGGATCGCGTTGGACGACGTGGGAAGCGCGTACTCTTCATTGTTGAGGATGAAGGAGTTCCCGATCGACATCATCAAGCTCGATCGCAGTTTTCTGGCCGAGTTGGACCGCCGGCCGAAGGAACTGAAGTTCCTGATGAACCTTGCGAACCTGGCGCAAACCCTAGGCGTGGACCTGGTTGCCGAAGGTGTCGAAAGCGACGCCTCCCGCGATGCGCTGGCGGCCATGGGTGTGAACCTCGCTCAGGGCTACGCAATTGCAATGCCGATGGCTGTGGACGACCTGGCCGATTGGCTGCAAACGTACAAGCCGGTCCCGTGGACGAAACCCAGGACACTGCTGGGTGTTGTTGCCCTGCAATTGATCGGTCTCGACGCGGCTGCGCGAGTTCTACCGCAGCGCCCTGACTTTCTGGAGTACATGCAGGACTGCGATTCCGATACAGAATGTGAGATCGGACGGTGCATGAACGGGGTGGGAGAATTATGCTCCGAGGCGATCGCGGCGCATCGAGCGTTCCACGCGGCTGTAGCGCTCCACGCCAAGCGGTCGAACGGGATCGTCAAGCCTTCCAATTTTCAGGCGGCGTGCGTCTCCTATGAAGAGGCCCTGTTCCGCAGCGTGCTGGATGCGCCCTGCGCGAGACCAACCTCGCTTCTCCCCAATTGCTTACACTGATCGGAATGACAAATTTGTCGCAGACCGCCTCCGACGAAGACTGGATCCGTATGGCGCTCGCGCAGGCGGAGCTCGCGGAGGCCGCCGGCGAGGTGCCGATCGGTGCTGTTGTTCTGGGACCGGATGGAACCCTGATCGCCCAGGGACAGAATCGGGTCATTCGCGATCATGATCCGACGGCGCATGCGGAAATCGTCGCCCTTCGCGGCGCGGGATTGGCTCTGAAAAATTACCGCCTGGAACAATGCACGCTGTATGTCACGTTGGAGCCCTGCTCGATGTGCGCGGGAGCCATGATTCACGCGCGCATCGGCCGGCTGGTGTTTGGAGCCTTCGATCCCAAGGCGGGAGCGGTAGGAAGCGTCCTGAGCGTGCTGAATCACCCGCAACTCAATCATCAAATCGCGGTCACGGGCGGCATCCTGGCAGAAGAGTGCGGCGACTGGCTGCGGCGATTTTTTCAGTCTCGAAGATAAGGGTGCCTGAATCGGCGGGGGTGCGCACAGCATGACCCTGACTGCGGTCATCTTTCCATCAATGCATCGAGTTTAAATTCGTCTGCGCTTGAGGCACCAGGCTTTCATAGGCTGACGGAACATTGGACAGGAAGGCTTGAAATGCGGCGCGAGCGCAGGGAATGTCGTGGATTTGCGCACACGCCATACCCAGATTGTATTGGGCAAGAGGCACAATGCTCTGCATCGCCGGAGACGCCTTGGCGAGAAAAGCTTGAAACGCGGCGCGAGCACAAACAGCATCGTGCAATCGCGCGCAGGCAACGCCCAGATAGTATTCCGCTTGCGGTACCATGGCTTGATACTGCAGTGGAGTGTCAACGACAAACGCCTGCAGCGAAGACCGCACGCACGGAATGTCTTTCGTTTCCGCACAGGCCATACCGAGAGCGTACTCGGCCTGCGGCACTTCATCCCGGTACTCTGGAGAAGCCTTGGCGAGAAATGTTTTGAACGCGGTCACAACGCAGGGAAAATCGTGCGTCTGCGCACAGTAGAGACCGAGATTGTATTCGGCCTCCATGTTGAACGGATCGAGTTGTAACGCACGCTCGAAGTCAGCGCGCGCGGCGGGAAGCTTGTGCCGACTGATTTCGATGGTGCCGAGCCCGTTGTAGGCCGGAGCGTTCGGCTGGATTGCGTTCACGTGCCGGAAAATCTCCTCGGCCTTATCCAGTTGACCATCCTGGCGCAGTGCGCTAGCCAAATTTGCCTGTCGTTCCAGGTTGAGCGGGTCCATATTGACGCCCTGTTGCAGAAATAGAATCGCCTGCTTCGAATTTCCCTGGTGCATGTAGAGGGTGCCAAGCAGCGAAAAAATGACACCATTGCGGACGCCGTGGTGCAGCGCCGAGAGGCACGTCTGCATCGCCAGATCATTCTGACCCGTCTGGCGATATTGCTCGGCCAATGTGGAGTAGAGATATGGATTCGTCGGATCCTGCGCAATCGCTTGCTGCAACATCGCGATCTTGCGCGCCGGAGGCAATTTGGCGCCGCTTGGCCCTGTGACCTGTTCGAAGATTTTCAAAACGCCGATGCGATCTTTTGGATCCGCACCCTTTCCGTTCAGTTCAACATTGCTATCCGAAGATCCGCCGACATATCCCAACGACCGCAATTGATCGATCGTCTTCTGATCCATTCGCTGGGTAACAACAGTTTCAGTATTATTGCTGCCAAGCCGGCTGAGAATTTTTAGCTGAGCTTCCAGCTCGCGAAACTCTTTTGGCTCAGCGGCGATGACATTGTTCAACTCACCTGGGTCTTTGTCGAGATCGTACAGCTCCGGTTTGGGCGCGCGAATATACGTCCAGTGAGCAGTGTGAATCCCGCGCAGATCTGCCCAACCCATGTTGATTTTTGGATACAGCGTCTCTTCATAAGAGTATGTCGTCGGCACCGCCTTGCCGGAAAAAGCAGGCACCATGCTGGTTCCTTGAATGGCGGAGGAAGCCTTTCCAGCGAGAAGGTTCAGCACTGTCGGCAACGCATCAATCTCGCGCGCCTGCTGCTGCACTCGAACTCCGGCGGGAACGCCGGGCCCCTCCATGATCCACGCGATGCGTACCGTGGAGTCATACAGAAAAATCCCGTGGCCATCTTCCCCGTGTTGCCCAAGTCCTTCGCCATGGTCTGAAAGCAGCAGGATCAAAGTCTTTCCCACAGAAGATTTCTTGCGGACCACATCCAGAAATCGTCCGAGCTCCTGGTCCTCGAACGCAATCTCCGCGTCATAAGGGTCGTTTGGATACTGTCGGCGAAATTGCGGCGGCGGGTTGTAGGGCTGGTGCGCGTCATACAGATGCAGCCACACGAAGAACGGCTTGCCAGATTGCTGATTGAGCCAGTGAACGGCATGATCCACGGTTACGTTCGCCGGCCGCGCCGCAGCCAGCTCGCCGGTGTTCTTGTCGACGACTTCTGGAATCTGATCGTCATACTTGTCGAAGCCCTGATTGAAGCCAAACTGCCGGCTCAAAACCGCAGCGCTGATAAAACCGGCGGTATCCCATCCGGATCGCTGCAACGTGGTCGAGAGAGTGACCGACGAGGGCTGGAGTTCGAATCCTCCGGTATCGCGAACATGATGTACATTCGGATTTTCGCCGGTGAAAATGCTGGCATGGGAAGGTCCGGTCAGCGGCGTTTGAGTGACTGCTCTCTCGAATAGAACTCCATTACGTGCCAGGGCGTCGATCACCGGAGTTTTGATTTTGTTGTCGCCATAGCAATGCAGGTGGTCCGCCCGCACCGTGTCAAGCGTGATCAGAACCACGTTCACGGATTGCGGATTCAGCGTGGAATTTGCAATCTGCGAAGTCGAAACCTGCTGCGTCACGGCACCAAGAGAGGAGCGGGGCGAAGACTCACATCCCGCCAGCATGAGCAGTGCGAGCGAACAGGCGCCCAGAACCACAACAATCCCAGCGTGAAACTGCTTCGAGGAGGGTTTTCTCACGGTCAACGAACGTATGATACCGAAGATACTCCTCGAATGGCATGCCGCTAGTTCTTGACTCGCACTGAAGGAGTCACGGACATGCCGGGCCGCAGCAGACGGTCGTTGTCCTCCTGCGGATTGGTCAGGTCCAGGCGAACTGGAATCCGCTGGACAACTTTCACGTAATTGCCGGTCGCATTTTCCGGCGGAAACAAGCTCAGCATCGAACCAGTGGCGCCACCAATCTGGGTGACTTTGGCATGGTAGGTATGACCGCCATAGGCATCCACGCTAAATGTTGCGGGTTGTCCAATCCGCATATGATCCAGCTGCGTTTCCTTGAAGTTTGCCGTCACCCAAATGTTGGTGAGCGGAATCAGCGTCATCAGCGTCTGGCCCCCGCTGACGTTCTGACCGACCTGCACGGTCTTCTTGTTCACGATGCCTGAGTCCGGAGCAGTAATTTTCGTGTAGCTCAGATTCAGGCGATCCGTTTCCAGTTCTGCTTCGGCTGCCTGTACCTGGGCCGCTGCGGCGTCGGCTTTTGCTCGCTGCGCCGCGACCTGCTTGGGACCGGTCTGCGCGGAGTTATAGTCGGCGCGGGCTGCCGCGAGTTTGTCATTGGAAACACGCACCTGATCGCGAGCGCCTTGCAAATTTGCTTCCGCCGCAGCTACCTGCGCTTTGGCGCTGGCAGCCGTCGCGACAACCGCATCATACTGCTGCTTGGATACGACATCGTGCTGCACCAGCGGGGTATAGCGCTGCAGATCGAGCTGGGCCTTGGTGTTGTCTGCCTGGGCCGACAGGAGTTGCGCTTGTGCCGCATCCAACTGCTTCTCTGCCCCCGCAATCGTGGACAATGCGACTTGCACCCCGGCAGCGGCCGAACTCAGCGTAGCGCCGGTAGAAGTGCTGGTGATGGGCACATTCGCCAGCGCAGCTTCATAATTCGCCTTCGCGGTGGCCAGGGCCGCCTCTCCCTGATCGAGAGCCGCCTGCGCATCGCGCGGGTCGATTTCTACCAGTACCTGCCCCTGCTCCACCTGCTGGTTGTCCTGAACGTTCACCTTGGAGACGTATCCCTTGATGCGGGCGCTGATCTGCACCAGATTCCCATCGATCTGCGCATCATCCGTGCTCTCGTAATAGGTGGAGTGCCACCAGTACAGCGCGACACCCAGCAGGACCAGCACGACGGCACCAATAATAAAAAATCTCTTCCGTGCAGGCGGCGCTTCGTGATGGAGCTCTGTGTCTTCCGGCAACGCATCCTTTGGATTGCTGTTCGTATCCGAACGCTGGCCGTTCTGCGCAGAAGAGCGATCGCCTGTCCGCTGATTCTCTTCCCGTCGACCGTTGGCCGAGTCGACTTGCATGGTTCCTTCGGGTCTCGATTCCGCCACGATTATTGTCCTCCAAGATAAGTCTTGTACTGGGTGCGCGCAAGGCCTACGGCGCGCGCCAATGAAAGCTTCGACACATTCAACTGATATAGGCTGCTGACATACTGGTCGTTGGCCTGGGCCACCGATGACTGCGCCTGTGACACCGCCAGGTTGTCCGAAACTCCCGCTTGAAACCGCTCTTGCGCTTCCTTCAGCGCTTCACTTGCCAGGTCGACGTTGCTTTTAGCCACGCTGACCAACTTCTCCGAGGATTCAATATCCAGAATTGCATCCTTCACATCGGCCCGGATCTGACCCTCCAGGTTGTTCAGCTGGGCACGAGCCTGTTCCAACTGGGCATCGGCAATTCGCGCATCGCCCCTCAATTTGCCCTCCTCGAAGATGGGTCCACTCAGCTTGCCGGTAGCATTCAGTGTGGCGTAGGAATTGCCCGGATTGACTCCAATTTCGCCGTAGTCGACTTCTGCAGTGAGCGCCGGGTACCGCTCCGCGTGGGCCGCTGATAAGGTCTTCTCGGCAGCCTTTACCTGCTGCTGTGCGGCTTGCAGATCACTGCGATTCTTCAAAGCTTCCGCCATTGCCGACTCCATGGTGGGAGCGTCAAACCGGGCGTAGGGAACCTGATCGGTCAGCTTGAATTCCTGTTCAAGCGGCAATCCAATGGCGCGAGCCAGGGCAATTCGATCTTTCTTTTCCTGCGCCGTCGCCGCGATCAGCGATTGTTCCTGGGTCTGATAATCGACGCGAGCGCGAAGTTCGTCCAGGCGAGGCGATACTCCGCTTTGGTGATTTTGAATCGCCTGGTCGAGAGAGACCTTGGAGGTTTGCACCTGGGCATCGAGAGCCGAAATGCGCGCCGCGTCAGCCAGACATAGCAAATATGCGTTGCCTACCGTCAGGGCGACCAGGTCCTGCGAATCCTTGGCGGAAAGTTTGCTCGACTCGAAATTATGTTTCGACGCCAGGTAGTTTTGTAGCGAAGAGACGTTTAGCAGCGTTTGATTCAGCGTGGCGCGAAAATCGGTATACCCGAAGGGTCCGATCACCGCCGGGAATCCGGGAATTCGCAATCCTTCCGCCTGCAGGTTAACCTGCGCCACCGATGCTTGCGCGGTGCCGGTGACGGTCGGCAGCAGCGTCTGCAATTGCTGCAGCTTCGCTCCGCCTTCGGACTTAACGTTGGTATTTTGCAGAATCGCGCCCAGATTGTTCTTAAGACCCATCTGGATGGCATCATCGAGCGATAGAGGCAAAACCCCAGGGGTCGCTTTTTGTTGCACGACGCTGCCCCGATAGGAATCAGACGTCTGCGCCTGCGCGCGCGGATGGGCGACACCAACGGCCAGTGCCGCAAAAAACAGAAATCGCAGACAGCCGCAGCGTACTTTAGGAAAAGTTTTTGGCATTTCTTTCATCAGACGATTTGCGTACGGAGCAGTACTGCCGTGTTGTAGGTGCTAGAGAATAGATGATGAAACGGGCAGAAGAGTGCAAATTCTTTCCCCTCATGCGCATCTTTTTTCCGTCGCCGGTTGAATGGCTGGCCACGTCATGTGTCGGCAGCCGGTTGTACAACGTAGTTCTCTGCTTTAGGATACCGGATTGCAGTTCTTGAATGAGATTTACGTGACCGTCATCACCCGCTGATACCCTCGGACGGAGGGATTTGAGACACTGGAAAAGTCGACTTCGCCCGCCAGGTTGTTGCGATTGCCTCAACGGAAGAAGACCACGAACGCATGGCACTGAAAAACAGCCGCGAAACCCCGCTCACGACCAAGCACTACTTCAACCGGGACGAGTCCTGGATGGATTTCAACCGGCGTGTGCTGGAAGAAGCCCAAGATGACTCCAATCCGTTGCTGGAGCGGGTGAAATTTCTCGCCATCACGGCCAGCAATCTGGACGAGTTTTTCGAGGTCCGCGTCGCCGGAATTTTGCAGCGCATTGAGGACGGCTACAACGAGCCGGGTCCAGATCTGATGACGCCGCAGCAGACGTTGGACTCACTGGCGCAAAAGACGCATGCCTTCGTCTCCGATCAATATACCTGCTGGAACAAACAGCTATTGCCGGCCCTCGCCACGGCTGGAATTCGCATGCGCGCCTGGAAAGACCTGACCGAAGACCAGCGCAAATTTGCGATCGCCTTCTATCAAAGCGAAGTGGACCCACTGCTGACCCCGATCACCATCGATCCCGCTCATCCGTTTCCGCACGTGCTGAACAAGGCGCTTTGCCTGGCATTATTGCTGCATCGCAAGCGCAAATCGGCGTCGACACAGGTGCTGGGGGTAGTGACCGTGCCACGCGCGCTGCCGCGCTTGGTGGCGCTGCCGTCAGCTCCAGGTTGCTTTGACTATATTTTCCTGCATGAATTGATCGAATCTCAGGCCGCGGCGATGTATCGCGGCTACGAATTTTTGTCTCGCGCGGCGTTTCGCGTCACTCGAAACAGCAATCTGTACCTGCAGGAAGAAGAGGCGCGCAGCCTGCTGGAAAGCGTGCGGTCCGAGCTGCACAATCGCCGTAAAGGAGATGCGGTTCGGCTGGAGATTGCCAGCGATGCTGCTCCCGAAATCGTGGAGCACCTGCGGACGAACTTTGAGCTGGAGGAATTTCAGATTTTTTATACCGACGGGCCCGTCAATCTCTCCCGTCTGATGAACCTGCATTCGAGAACGGACAAGCCGGAGCTGAAATATCCACCGTTTGTACCGCGCGGGCTGCGGTTGCATCGTGAATCGGCGAATCTGTTTGCGGAAATTCGCCGCCGCGACGTTCTGCTGCACCATCCCTACGATTCCTACAATGCCGTGGTTGAATTTATTCGCGCGGCCGCGGAAGACCCGGCAGTGCTTTCCATCAAACAGACCCTGTATCGCACCAGCGCCAACTCGCCCATTTTCCAGGCCCTGCGCGAGGCTGCCCAAACCAAAGAAGTCACCGTGGTCGTCGAACTGATGGCCCGCTTTGATGAGGCGTCTAACATACGCTGGGCGCACGATCTGGAGGATGCCGGAGTCCAGGTCTTTTATGGAACTGTCGGCCTGAAAACACACTGCAAGCTGGCATTGCTCGTCCGGCGCGACCCGGAAGACGGTGTGGTGCGCCAGTATGCCCACCTGGGAACCGGAAATTACAACGTGGAGACGGCGTCGTTCTACACCGACCTGAGCCTGCTGACTGCAAATCCAACACTGACCAGTGCGGTGCACAACGTATTCAATTACCTGACCGCACACTCTGAATCGGACGACTACGCCCCGTTGCTGGTGGCACCGTTAAACCTGGCGGAGGGCTTTGCCCAGCGCATTCATCGGGAGGCGAAACATGCCGCCGAGGGAAAGCCGGCCCACATCGTTGCCAAAATGAACTCCCTGCTGGAGCAGGGCGTGATCGATGCCCTCTATGCTGCCTCGCAAGCCGGGGTGTCGATCGATTTGATTGTTCGCGGCATTTGCGCATTGCGCCCGGGGGTAAAGGGCCTGAGCGAAAATATTCGCGTGCGCTCCATTGTCGGCCGGTTTCTGGAGCATAGCCGCATCTTCTATTTCCTGAATGGCGGCAACGCGGAAATCTACGCGGGAAGCGCGGATTGGATGCCGCGCAATTTATTCGAGCGATGCGAAGTGGTGTTCCCGGTGCTCGACCCGCAACTGCGCCAGCGCATTCGCGACGAGATTCTGGGAGCCTATCTTGCCGATACCGCCGAATCACGCTTCCTGCTTCCATCCGGCGAGTATGTTCGCACCAAAGACCAGCCGGGCAGAACGGGCCCTCTCTTTCATGCGCAGGAATTCCTGATTCGACTGGCAGAGGACAAAGCCAGCGTCCGGGATATTCCGCCGGAGCCAGCCTCGATCAGCACTCCACAAGCCTCCGGCTCCACACCCGACGGTGCTCCTCCGCCAACTGCGCACGACCAACCCGCAGAAGATGGCCAGCCGAAAGCGAAACGCAAAGTTTCGGCGAGCGAAAAGAAATCCCGCACTGTCAAACGCGCTCGCGAACGAAAAAAAGCAGCACCTACCGAATGAGTTTCAACATCTTATTGGAAATGAATTCTGTTGCATTGGAAACGCGAGGGTGGCGGAGCGCGTCGAATACAGGTAGAGCGGCACCGCATCGCTGGACAGCCGCAAACGTTTCCTCTTCCGTGACGGATTGACATGTCAGCCAGCCCATTGACCAGCGCTCCTGCAGTTCGAACCCCTGAGGCTGAACAGGGGCTCGGTGTATTGCGGGTTCGGCGAGTCTGGGTTTGGTGGCATCTGCTGAGTCTGGACGCGCCAACGGTTGCGGTTGTCTGGTGCTGGTTTTTTGCTACGGCTTTCGGCGTGAGCCTTCCACCGACCGCGCTGGTTACGCTTGCGCTGGGAACCTGGTGCGTCTATGTCGCGGATCGCCTTCTCGACGGTTGGCGTTCGGTCGATATGACCGACCTACGCGACCGACATTGGTTTTATCTGCGACACCGCAAGCCGTTTGTGATTGCGTGGATTGCAGCCGCCCTACCTTTGGCCTACCTGATCTTGTTTCGCGTGCAGCCGGCGGTGCGGACGGACGATATTGTTTTGTGTCTGATTGGCATCGGTTATTTTCTGTTGATCCATCATCGTTCCGAGGGCGATCGCTTCTCGAAAGAATTATTTGTTGGATTCCTTTTTTCCATCGCAACCGCGGTACCCACCTGGACTCGCCTTCACCAAGGCCGAGGGTTGTTGCTGGCGGCGATATGTACATTTGGAACTGCTTGCTGGCTCAATTGCGTTGCGATCCAGACATGGGAAGATGCGGAGGCGAGGGGCGAAGGGGCGCAGAATCATTTTTCGGCGGGTCGAACGCGTGAACTCCGCGTTCAACAAAATAGGGCGTCGCGCCCTGCCCTGACAGATTTCCTGGGCAATCATTTGACTGCCTTCGCCATGGGCATCGGAGCCCTGGCTCTTTCCATCGCCTGCTTCTCCATCGCAAGAATTGTTTGGCCACTCTTTATCGCGGTCGCCGCCAGTTGTCTGGTGTTTCTCGCGCTGATTCACCGCACCGTCCGATTGAGCGCACTCTCACTGCGCGTCCTCGCCGATGGCGCCTTGTTGACGCCTCTACTATTCTTTCTTCACGTACGTTAGCCGCGCCGCCTTTTTCACTACAACTCAATGGAACCCGACACACCGAATTTCGATTCCGTGGCCCGCGCCTATCGCTGGATGGAATATTTCAGCTTTGGACGTATGCTGGAGCGCTGCCGGTTCCACTTTTTGATGCGATGTTCGCTCGCCCGCCATGCGCTGGTCCTCGGCGACGGAGATGGACGTTTCACCGCCCGCCTCCTGGCAGCGAATCCCATGGTGCAGGTGGACGCAGTCGATGCGAGCACGGCGATGCTCGCCGTTTTGCGCGGGCGAGTGCGACAAAGTTGTCAGAATGCGGATACCCGACTCCAAACAATCCAGGCTGATCTTCGCCGATTCACCCCGACGGGCAATGATTACGACCTTGTCATCTCCCACTTTTTTCTCGACTGTTTGACGGACGGCGACGTGAGAGCCCTGATCGAGCGGCTTTCCCCACGTCTGACCCAGGATGCGATCTGGCTAGTATCGGAATTTGCTGTACCTGAAAAGGGATGGCGGCGATTCGGTGCGCGGATGGTGATTCGTTCCTTGTATTATGCGTTTTTCGTCCTGACCGGGCTGCGTGTTCGCCACCTCCCGAACTACACCAAGGCCTTCGATGACAACGGATTTCATCTGGTCGAGAAAGCAGCCTATCTGGGTGGAATGTTGATCGCAGAAGCGTGGGAACGACGGTCTAACGAGCATTTTTGCTCGCTGGGCAGTTCCCACTGCTACAATTTCGCATGTTCCAGAGGCCAGCTTCCGCGGCATCCGTGTGCGACGCATTTGTGCTTTCAGCATCCAAGCCTGTAGCGTCGCCGGATTTTCCAGTCCTTCTCAAGGGTGGATCGGGAGCATTGACTCCTTATCTCAAGCGGAGCTGGCGCGACAGAAATTGCAGCGTTAGGACGGTGTATGAATTTGTATTTATTGCGTCACGGCAGCGCAGGTCAACGGAAATTGGATCCTCTTATTGATCATAAGCGACCACTCGACAAAGAAGGAAAACAGCAGTGCATTCTGTTGGGCCGGGCTCTGAATTCGATGAAGATCCAATTCGATTCCGTCATTTCCAGTCCGTTGAAGCGCGCGCTGCAGACCGCTGCCCTGGTCGGGACGGAAACCGGCTACGAAAAGAAAATTCAACTATCGCAGGCGATGGCGCCGGAAGGAACATGGAGCGATTTCCAGCGGATTCTCGACAGTGTGGCGGAGCAGGACGAGGTGCTGCTGGTCGGTCATAATCCCAATCTGCCGGTGTATCTGAATCGCTTGCTTTCTCCCTCGGCGACCAGTCCTATTGCGCGAGTTCGCAAGGGCGCGATCGCAGCGCTGACCGTACAACGCGGATCAGCCAGATTGCAATGGCTGCTCGATCCGCGGCTGCTACGAGCGATTCAATCCAAAGACACCAAGAGATCGCGGGCAAAAACCTCGCGAAAGTAATCGGACTCTTTCCGCAAAGCCCACAATTCCAAGTCCGCCCCTTTTCGTCCCGGCATCAACATAATGGTGACTTTCCTGGGAGTAACCCGGGTGCGAAAGCGTGCCACCGCGGTGGACTGGTTCTGGTGCAAGGCGACCGCCATGCGTAGCAACATAGCCGCGTGCTTCACACTCACATGCTGTTCCACGGGAATGTACCGCAGCACCCGATCGCCGGGCGCTGGCCTGGATTTTCCCAAGTAGCGCGAGATGGCAGAAACGATGAGCCGTTGCTCCGGCGTGAATCCGTATAACTCTGAATTGGCGATGATGTACTGCGTGTGCCGGTGATGGCCCTGGTAGTTCATGAATTTGCCAACGGAATGCATCATGGCCGCCGATTCCAGCCACAGCTTATAGTCCGGCGACAAATGATGGACACTTTTCAAATCATCGAACAATTGGGTTGCGTCGCGGACCACAGGTTCCTGTCGCTTGGGCTCGATTCCGTAGTGACGGCACAACTCCAGCACGCTGGCCCAACGTTCCTCCTCAAAATGCTGATGGGCCGAAGTTCGCGTGTCGCCTTCGGCCAGCATCAGAGCCAGAATGCCGTCGCGCAGGCCCATGGGAGAGTAGCGAAAGCCCGGCAGATGAAAACGCTCCAGCAGATCCGCATACACATACGCGCCAGCCACAATGATTTCCGAACGCCTGGGCCCGATGCCGCGGATGACGCTGCGTTGCGAGGCGGACATGCGCTTCAGCTTGTCCGCCAGTTTGCGAACCACTGCCGTCGGGGTGCGGTCCCAGGCTCGGACGCCTGGTTTTGCGTCGGGCTTGAAGGTGGACTTGGTCGCAGCTCGCGCGGCAGCAGCCAGCGCCGCAGCTGTCCCAGACGTAGCGAACACGCTGACCCGTTCGCATCCAATCTGTTGTTCAGCGCGGTACAATTCCCGCCGAATCCAACCCTGCATGCGCGCGATCTCTTCCGCAGTCGGCGGATCATGGCGGAGAAATTCTCGGGTCAAGCGGACCGCGCCCAGCGGAAGACTGACGATCTGGCGAATCGCACTATGGTCGGAAAAAGTCACCTCACAACTGCCGCCGCCCAGGTCGACCAACAAGCATCGGCCACGTGCCGCAGGTTCGTTGGAGACAACCCCCAGGTGGATGAGACGGCCTTCTTCGAGACCGGAAATAATTTCGACCTTCCAGCCGGTAGCGGAATGCACCCACGCCAGAAAGGCCTGCTGGTTGCGCGCATCGCGGATGGCGCTGGTCGCCACCACGCGCACCTTGTCGACCGCATGGGCCTGCACCGCCCGATGAAATCTGCGTAACGCTCGGATCGTAGTGGCCATCGATTCCGGCGAAACCACAGCGCTCTCAAACACGCTTTCGCCCAGCCGCGTAATTTCGCGATCCTCGTGCAGCGTTTTCAAACGGTGGTTGTGGACGGCGGCAATCTTCAGCCGAACGGAGTTCGATCCGATGTCGACGGCCGCGTATGTCGTCATTTCCTTTGCTCGAACAGTACCCACATTGGCAGAATGCCACGAATCCTGGGAAAAGTGGCGGAGATTGGACTGTTATTCTAAGTTTGCTTCTCCATATGCAGATGCAATCTTCCAATTCTTCCCATCAAAAGTACGCCGTCGACGACAAGGCCATCGATGCGGCCGCTGAGTTTCCTCTCTCCCGCCGTGCTGAGTGGATATTGATTCTCGCCGTCTTTCTCGCCGTGTATTTTGCGGCTCTGTTCACGCCGTCTTTACTGGACGATGCCGATGCCACCCATGCACAGGCGGCGCAGCACATGGCGCTGACGGGCCACATTGTCACGTTGATGGTGGATGGAATCCGCTATCTGGAAAAACCGCCGCTGCCGTACTGGCTGGTCGCCATCGACTTCAAGCTTTTCGGTTTCAATGCCTTCTCAACCCATTTGCCGGAGGCGCTGGCGGTTCTGGGCTGTGCGATTCTGGCGTTGCTGTGGGGTCGACGGGCTTACTCTGAGCGAGCTGCGTTCTATGCTGCGCTGGCGTTCCTTACCTCCATCGGGACATTTTTATTCACCCGCTACTTCATTCCTGAATCGATCCTGACGCTGCTGATAGGCTTAGGACTGTATTTGTTCCTGACAGGATTGGAGGATCGCCAACCCGCGCGCATCTATTGCACCTATGTTCTGCTGGCGCTGGCCATGCTGGCGAAGGGATTGATCGCGCCGGTGTTCTTTCTGGGCGGCGTGCTTCCATATCTGCTGTTGACCGGACAGTGGCGTCGCTGGAGAGAATTTCATCTCTTCGCGGGCACACTCCTTTTCCTGCTGGTGGCCGCTCCGTGGCACGTTCTTGCCGGACTCCATAACCCCGACCAAGGACATCCTATCGGCAACATTCCTTCGCCGGACAACGTACACGGATTCTTCTATTTCTACTTCATCAACGAACACGTTCTGCGCTTCCTCGGCAAACGCTATCCGCACGATTACAACAAGCTGCCCGGCTATCTTTTCTGGAGCCTGCATCTGGTGTGGTTGTTCCCGTGGAGCCTCTATTGGCCGGCAACAATATACGAGACGTGGCATAAACACCGCCGTTCCGATCGCCGCTTCAACTGGCAAGCGTGGAGGCAACTGGATTTCCGTGGGAATACTTCCCTGCTGCTAGTGCTCTATGCCGGTTTCATTCTGCTATTTTTCTCGCTCTCCACCAATCAGGAGTACTACACCTATCCGGCATACTTTCCGCTTCTCTTGCTCACGGCCGCAGCTCTGGCCGGCCTGGAAACGGATGCGATGACCGCTTCGGCAAGCGGCCGGTCCGCGGTTCTGCGCTGGCTGCAGGGAGCCCAGGCGTTGTTCGCGTTGGTTGGCGCAGGCGCGGCGGCCATGCTGGCATACGGGTTGTGGGCGTCGCGACATTTGCCGTATGTCGCCGACATTGGAACCTTGCTGGCGCATCGAGACGTCGGCGGGTACTCGCTCTCCATGTCGCACTTTATGGATCTGACCGGGCCCTCGTTTGCTGCATTGCGCTTGCCGGCGATTCTGGCTGCCGTAACGTTGCTGGTGGGACCGACGCTGGCGTGGCGAATGCGCGTACGTCGACAACATTTGAGCGCTACCTTCACCACTGCCATGACGGCGGCCATGTTCCTGGTCGCGGCTCACATCGCCTTCGTACGCTTTCAGCCGATGCTTTCGTCCCGGGCGATGGCCAACACCATCAATGCCATTGCGGGCCCACAAGACACGCTCGTTCTTTACGGCGATCAATCGTACGGATCGTCCATCATTTTTTATACGCAGCGGCACGCCTACGTGGTGAATGGGTGTGAGACGACCCTGCTATGGGGCTCGGATTATCCCGACGCTCCGCATGTTTGCCTGGATGATGCACAGTTGCTTGCGATGTGGGGCAACGGACCGCGCAAGTTCTTGTTTGTTCCGCCCGATTACCGGCAACATGTTGAAGCCTTGCTGAAGAATCGCGCGTACCTGGTGCAGGAGCTTTCCGACAAGGAGTTATTGACGGATCGTCCCTTGAACCGATAATGGCTGCGGCGACCCGGCGCTTCGGCCTACAATACAGGGTTGCACTATCTGTAGTTTTCCGCGACCCTTGGAGAGCCCCATGACGAAGATGATCGCCATTGATCATGCTGCTTCCGCAAATATGTCCGCCGGTATGCAACACGGAACTCAATCGCGAAGTGCATCTGCCATGCTGCGAAGATTTGCGTGGTTTGTCCTGGTGTACAACGTCATCGTCATTCTGTGGGGAGGGGTGGTGCGGGCGACCGGGTCCGGCGCGGGTTGCGGCGATCAATGGCCGC
This sequence comes from Acidobacteriaceae bacterium, assembly GCA_049692235.1. Classification (GTDB taxonomy): domain Bacteria; phylum Acidobacteriota; class Terriglobia; order Terriglobales; family Acidobacteriaceae; genus JAKAAZ01. The sequence continues at coordinate 80,126 of JBAVOQ010000102.1, forward strand.
TGTGCGATGGCGCGGCGATTCCGCAGTCGCCACAATTTCATACACTGATCGAATTCACGCATCGCCTGATGAGCGGCGGCGCGTTGATCCTGATTCTCGCACTGCTAGTCTGGACATGGCGCGCCACCCACAAGGGACATCTGGCGCGTTGGACTGCCGGCATGGCGTTAGTGCTGGTGATGAATGAGGCGTTTCTCGGCGCGCTGCTGGTCACTGTTGCAGCGCACAGCGCTTCCGTCGCGACCGGCGTTCTTCTCTTCTCCTGCCACTTGACGAACACCCTGTTGCTGGTTGCGGCGCTCGCGTTGACGGCTGAGTTTCTTTCGAATCCCCGCTTCGACGCAACCACCAGGCTACGTCGAGGCCGCCTGGTGTTTCCCACCCTGGGCATTGTGGCGACGCTACTGGTCGGCGTAACGGGTTCGCTGGTGGCGTTGGGAGATACGATGTACCCGTCCTCCTCCCTGCTCGATGCAATTCGACAAGATTTTTCTCCGACTGCCCCGCTGCTTCTTCGCCTGCGCTGGATCCATCCGGCCAGCGCCTTTGTCGCTGGAGCATTCATCCTATGGCTACTGGTGCGGGCTATCCGCCTCGATGCACCGGCAAAGATGCGCACCCTCGGCATGGCTGTACTTCTAACCTTGCTTCTGCAATACCTGCTCGGCGCATTCGATATATTGGGGCACCAGCCGACATGGTTGCAGATTCTCCATTTGTTGGGCGCCAATGTGTTCTGGATTTTTCTGGTTCTGCTCACTGCAAATTATTGTCTGGTGGAGAAATCGCGCACATGAAACCTGGGTGCGATGACTCGGGCTGTGCGAAACAATCGAAGCGAAGGTTTCAGTTTATTTTTGTAACGCAATGAAAAAATCCCCTCCGATGGAGTGAGTCTTGAAGCCTACTCGTAGCTTGTTTCCTCTTTGTTCCTTGGCGTTCTGCATCGTTCTCCTCGGTGTACTTCTCCAGACAAACAAGGTGCTTGCCCAAGCCGGACAGGTCAAGCCCTATGCCTTCTCGCCGCAAGCAAAACAGGGTATCGATCTCCTCGGCACATTCGACTCCATTCCCGCGGATACGTGGCAGTACCATCTCGGCGACATCACTCATGGGGAACGACCCGATCTCGAAACCAGCGCATGGCAAACCGTGCATCTGCCCTTCACGGCGCCGCATGGGGCGGTCTGGTTGCGGCGCTGGGTGGAGGTGCCGAAAACGTTGAACGGCTACGATCTGGCGGGATCGCAAATCTGGTTCCACATGCAGGTCGGCGCGAATGGCCCTGTGCCGACGATTCTCTATTACAACGGCAGCCGTATCGCGCTGGGAGACGACCTGGAAAAGCAGTTGCTCTTCAACGAGGCGAAGCCGGGAGAGAAGGTGCTGATCGCCGTAAAGCTACTGCAGACCCAGGACGATAAGGACATCCACGCCGCCGACCTGAATGTTGTTTTCTCCAGCAACCGGCCCAACCCTGCCAACCTTCGCGACGAGTTGATTTCCGCTGCTCACCTGTTGCCCGCCATCACGGCCGACGCCGCGACCCTTGCCTCACAGGAAAAGACCTTGGATGGAGCAGCCACCTCAGTCGATCTGATGGCGCTGGACAAAGGCGATCAGTCCGCATTCGATGCCTCGCTCAAGAAAGCGCAGTCCGCGCTTGACCCGCTGCGACCCGCGTTGCAGGAATACACCATCCACATGACCGGCAACGCGCACATTGATGCAGCGTGGTTGTGGCCGTGGACCGAAACCGTCGACGTGGTGAAGCGCACATTTTCAACGGCCTTGCAGTTGATGAACGAATATCCCGACTACACCTACTCCCAGTCGGCAGCGCAATACTATGCATGGATGCAGAACAAATATCCAGACATCTTCCAGCAGATTCAGCAGCGCGTGAAAGAAGGCCGTTGGGAAGTCGTGGGTGGCATGTGGGTGGAACCCGATCTGAATCTGCCCGATGGCGAATCGACGGTCCGGCAAATCCTCGTAGCGAAGCGCTACTTCCAAAAGAACCTGGGAGTGGATGTGAAGGTCGGCTGGAATCCGGATTCCTTCGGGTACAACTGGCAGTTGCCGCAAATCTACAAAAAATCTGGCATCGATTATTTTGTGACCCAGAAGATGGCGTGGAACGAGACGAATCAACTTCCGTTGAAATTATTCTGGTGGCAATCTCCGGATGGCAGCCGCGTCCTGACATATTTTCCGCATGACTATGTCAACCAGATTGAATCCGTTCGCATGGCCAGCGATCTGGCGAGCGCCATCGACTTGAATCCTGGCCAGAAGGAATTGATGCATCTGTACGGCATCGGCGACCATGGCGGCGGCCCGACGCGCGACATGCTGGACAGCGGCATGCGATGGATGGAACCGAACAAGGTCTATCCGCATGTGGAATTTGGACCGTCGCAGACCTTCTTCGAGAGCATGGACAAGCGCGTCGATACTACAGATGCTCCTACATGGAACTATGAGACGCTGGCCGCTGGCAACACAAAGTTGTCGGCTCCTCCTGCGGGACAGATCAGCGTTCCCGTGTGGAATGACGAGCTCTATCTGGAATTTCATCGCGGCACCTACACGACCCAGGCGAAGCTCAAGTGGAATCTGCGCCACGGATCGGAATGGTTGCTGAACGCCGAAAAATATTCATCGCTGGCCTGGCTGGGCGGACTGGACTATCCCAGTTCGCAACTGAATGCCGCGTGGAAACTGCAATTGTTCAACGGCTTCCACGACCTGGCGGCAGGTTCGGGCATTGGCGTGATCTACAAAGACTCTCAGAAGCAGTTTGACGTGGTGCATTGGACGTCCAAAGATGCCACCCACAATGCGCTGGCAGACATCGATCGCCACATCGACACCGATGCGCATGCCGGCGTTCCCATTCTGATGTGGAACCCGTTGAGTTGGAATCGGACCGATGTAGTGCAAGCAACGGTGCAGATGCCGCAGGCAGAAACGAATGGCATCTCGGTGCTCGACGCGGAAGGCCGTCCTGTGTTGATGCAGATTCTTTCCACCGATCAGGACACGCACACGTATCACCTGTTATTGGAGCCGAAAGATGTTCCCTCGGTGGGGTATACCGTGCTGCATGCGGTTCCCGGCACGCGCAAGATCGCCAGTGACTTGAAGGCAGATGGCACCACGCTGGAGAACTCCGTTCTGCGTGTGGTCGTCGACCCGAAGAACGGCTGCATCGATAGTCTCTATGAGAAGCAGTCCCATTTTGAGAGCCTCGCTTCCGGAAGCTGCGGCAACCAACTGGAAGCCTTTGCCGACAACCCGAAAGAATACGATGCCTGGAACATCGATGCTGATTTCGTGAAGCATGAAACAGACATTACTGCCGCTGACAGCGTGCAATTGGTCGAAAAGGGGCCGCTGCGCAGCGTGGTTCGTGTGACCCGGCACTGGGACAAATCGACCTTCGTGCAGAACGTTATACTCTACGCCGGGATGGATCGTGTCGACGTTGTCAACGATGTGGATTGGCACGAAACTCACATTCTGCTGAAGGCTGCGTTTGCCCTGGCCGCCAGCGGACCCAAGGCGACGTTTGAAATTCCCTACGGCGCAATTGAACGTCCGACCACGCGCAACAATTCCGTGGAAGATGCCAAGTTTGAGGTTCCCGCGGAGCGATGGGGCGATCTGGGCGACGGGCAGCACGGCTTCAGTCTCATCAATGATTCAAAATACGGCTACGACGTGATCGGCAATACGCTGCGGCTTTCGTTGCTGCGTTCGCCGGTATCGCCAGATCCAAATGCCGATCGCGGCCCGCAGCATTTTCAGTATTCACTCTATCCGCATGCGGGTGGATGGGGTGAAGCCAACACGGTGCTGCATGGCTTCGACTTCAACATCCCGCTGCATGCCATGCAAGTGGCCGCGCATACCGGCGAGCTGCCTGCCACGCATTCTTTCGTCACCGTGAAACCGGAAAACCTGGTGCTGACCGCGATGAAGAAGAGCGAGGACGGCAACAGCCTGATCCTTCGCTTTTATGAATGGGCGGGCAAACAAACCACCGCGGACATCACCGTTCCTGCGGGAGCCTCCGCGGCAACCGTCACTAACCTGATGGAGAAGCCGGAAGGCACTGCGCTGACCGTTTTGGGCGATCACCTCACAGTGCCGGTTGGAAAATATTCCATCAACACAGTGCGGGTGGAGTATTCCAACCGCGGGTCGGCTTTCTGGCAGGCGCAGAAATAGCCTGATTCGCCTTCTTCGATATGCAAACGGCCTTCTCGAACGAGAAGGCCGTTTTCTGTGACGAATGAAGAATGCCGCAGGCTGGCGGCAGACTCGGTTGCCCAGGTTTCGCGACCGCGATTGAGCCAAAACCAGAAACTTCAATGGTTGCTATTTTCACCCTTCGAGGTCTAGGATTGGGGGGCTCTGCAATCCACGCCCCCTCGTACCTTGCTCTGCACAAATCAACCCACATCATCAGCCTGGAGGAAGTGCCATGCAAGACCTTCGCGGTATCCCAACCGGAAAAATCTATTCTCAACCCACGGTGCGGCTGGTCGCACTCGTCCTTTGCCTCAGCGCTTGCGGAGCGGCCTCCGCCGCTACCTTATGCGTGAGCCAGCACAAAGTCCCATGGTGTACAACCACCATCGGCGCCGCAGTTTCCGCTGCTTCCTGGGGCGATACCATTCTGGTCGCCCCGGGCAACTATCGGGAGGATGTCATCATCACCAAATCGCTTTCCCTGGTCGCGCTTCCCGGTACTGGAGCCACGATCGATGCGGCTGGACTCTCGAACGGAATTTTCATCAACGGCATGTCCGCGGCGCCCGCTATCGGCATCAGCAGCGTCGTTGTCTCGGGCTTTACCGTCAAGAACGCGAACTTTGAAGGCATTCTGGTTGCGAACGCATACGATGTCACGCTGACCGGCAATCACGTCCTCGACAACGACAAAGCGCTTTCCGGCGGTGCCTGCCCCGGCCTGCCCGACTTTGAAACCAGCGAGGGAGAGGACTGCGGGGAGGGTATCCACCTGATGGCGGACCAGCACGCCTCCGTGGTTCAAAATACCGTGGAGCACAACGCAGGCGGAATTCTCATCACTGACGAGACCGGCGTGAATCACGCCAATCTTGTCAGCGGCAACGTCGTTCAAGATAATGTCTGGGATTGCGGCATCACCATGGCTTCGCATCCGCCGGCGGTTTCCGTCATTCCGAGCGCCAAAATTTCGTTCGGTGTATCGAACAACACCATCTCTCATAATGTCTCAGCACGCAACGGGATCAGCGGGTCAGGTGCGGGCGTGGGAATCTTCGCTCCTTCGCCCGGCACTTCGAACTCCGGCAACGTGGTGATCGACAACGTACTTGTCGGCAATGGCAACGCGGGTGTCGCGATGCACAACCACGGCTTCGCTCCGTCTCCAGCGCCTGGTGTCAACCTCAACGACAATGTCATCGTGGGCAATCATTTCTCCGGCAATGGAGCCGATAGCGCCGACGCTGCGACTCCGGGACCGGTCGGCATCAACATCTACAGCGTTGCGCCGATCACGGGCACTGTTGTCTCGCAGAACACGTTCGACAGCGAAGCTATCGACGTCGCGTTCAAAGCAACCGCCGGTGAACTCAGCGTTCACCTCAACAACTTCGAGAGGCGCGCCATCGGTGTCGACAATCTCGGCACAGCGCCGATCAATGCCACGGAAAACTGGTGGGGCTGCCTCACCGGTCCTGGCAGCCGGGGATGCGCGACTTCTTCCGGACCGTCGGTCTCGACGATCCCGTGGCTAATCTCGCCATTTCAGTCCAATTAAAGAGCGCCAGCCAGGCGCAAAGCAGACAGCCGGATCGCATCCCGATCCGGCTGTTCACTTTGAACGATGCCTAGCGATGAATCTGGAACGATGCTAAGTGCGATCCTAAGCCAGCGGGCCTGCGCCGTCGGAGGCGCGGCTGAGATAGATTTCCGCATGGATTCCGGTGGCTTCTTCGTATCCCGCGCGAACATTGCGGACGAAGTTGTCGGCGTGGTCCGCCGCTACCAGGTTGATGGTGCAACCGCCAAATCCGCCGCCGGTGATGCGAGCGCCGAAGCAGCCGGGCTGCCGCGCAGCCAATTCAACCAGCAAATCCGTCTCCATGCAACTGGCCGCGTAATTGTCTCTCATGCTGACGTGCGCCTGGTGCATGATGCGGCCAAAGCTGTGAAAATCTCCGCTGCGCAGCGCCTCCGCGGCCCCAAGAACTCTCGCGTCCTCGGTAACGACATGCAGGCAGCGACGAAAGATCTCCTCCGGCATCTCGCTTTCGCAGTGTCGTAATTCCTCCTCGCTCACGTCACGCAAGGTGCGGATTTCAGGATTGTGCTGCTGTAGAATTCGCACGCCCGCCTGCACCTCGGCACGCCGCGCGTTATATTCCCCGCCGCCGGCCAGCGAATGCTTCACCATGGAATTGCAGATGACCAACAGCACTTCGCTGGGAAGCGGCAGCGCTTCATAATCAAGCGAACGGCAGTCAATCAGCAGCGCGTGATTGTCGACACCGCAGCAGGATGTAAAGGGGTCCATGATACCGCTCTGCGCGCCGACAAAGTTGTTCTCAGAAAATTGGCAGATTTTCGCGATCTCCGGTTTGGTCAGTGTGACCTCAGCGTAGGCGAGAACGGCGACGGCAACGGCCACTTCGACCGATGCGGACGAACTCAACCCGGAGCCCAGCGGAACGTTCCCCGACAGCGTCAGGTCAAAGCCCCTGGGGCGAATCCCTCGCTGCTCCAGAGTCCAAAGGACGCTGGTCGGGTAGTCGCTCCAATGGCCGCGCCGGCGCGATGGCAGATGCTGCAGGTCCAGACTGATTTGCTCGTCAAAATTGACGGAGTAAATATTCGCCGTCGTATCGCTTCGCGGGCTCAAAACTGACAGGGTTCGCAGATCGAGCGCGGCGGGCATGACAAAACCCTCGCTGGTGTCTGTGTGTTCGCCGATGAGGTTGACGCGACCCGGCGCCTGATACCCGGTGCCGTGGGTGCCAAAACGCTTGTGGTGGGTTTCTTGAATCGACTGCGCGGACATTGCTTCTAGCGTATCAGTCGAGCACGGGCATCAGCCAAATCGACCGGTGACGTAATCCTGCGTCTGCTGATTTTCCGGATTCTGGAAGATCTGCTTGGCACGATTCAACTCAATCAGCTCCCCGTTCAGGAAGAATCCAACGTAGTCGGCAACGCGAGCCGCCTGCAGCATGTTGTGGGTGACGATCACGATGGTGCAGAGGTTTTTAATCTCAAATAGAAGATCTTCGATTTTCGCCGTCGAGATAGGGTCGAGGGCAGAGCAGGGCTCATCCAGCAACAGCACTTCAGGTTCAACCGCAAGCGCGCGTGCAATGCAGAGACGCTGCTGCTGGCCGCCGGAGATGCCGTTGGCGGACTGGTGAAGTTTATCTTTCACTTCGTCCCAAAGGGCAGCGCGGCACAGGCTTTTCTCGACCCTGTCGGCGATCTCGTTGCGGCGGACGGAAGGATCGAGGCGCAAACCATATGCGACGTTGTCAAATATTGACTTGGGAAACGGGGATGGTTTCTGAAAGACCATGCCCACCACGCGACGCAGCCTGGTCGCAGGAAAACTGAAGAGGTCCCTGTCGCCCAGGCGAATACTACCCTCCACCCGCGTACCGGGGACGGTTTCATACATTCGATTCAATGTCCGTAGAAGGGTGGTCTTGCCGCATCCGGACGGTCCGATAAACGCCATCACGCGCTTGTTGGGAACAATCAGGTTGATTCCCTTCAAGGCCTGGTGGGTTCCGTAATAGAAATTGAGGTCCGCCACAGTAAACTGGGGCCAGGGTAATTTCTCATCTGACGGCTCATCTTCCGCGAATCGCACTTCGTGGGCTTTGGACAGTTGGCTGAGGTCAAATGGTTTCATCGATGTTGTCATCACTGATTACCCATGCGATATTTTTTTGCCACGCGCCAAAATTAGGCGGGAAATGATGTTAAGGATCAGCAATCCTGAGAGTAGCACGAAGCCTGCTGCCCACGCCTGCTTATGCCATTCTTCATAGGGTGAAATGGCGTAGGTATAGATGATCACAGGCAGCGAAGCGGATGGCTGCAACCATCCAGGACTGCTAAAAAGATTGCCGAACGCGGTAAACAAGAGCGGCGCGGTCTCCCCGGCAACGCGTGCGATGTCGAGCATAATGCCAGTCAAAATGCCATAAATAGCCGCAGGAATCACGATCGTCACGATGGTTTCCGTCTTGCTGGCGCCCAGCGCCAGCCCGCCTTCCCGAAGGCTTCGTGGAACTGCTCGAAGGAAGTCTTCGGTGCTCCGTAAAGCGATTGGAATCATCATGATGCCGAGTGCAATTCCGCCCGCCAAGGTGGAAAAATGATGCATCGGCACCACCACCAGGGTGTAGACGAAAATCCCCATTACAACCGAAGGCACGCCGTTCAGCAAATCCGTCGTGTATCGAATGGTAAATGCCGACCATCCACCAGCAAACTCCGACAGGTAGATTCCGCCTAACAGACCGATCGGCACGCCGATTGCCGTGGCCAGCGTCAACAGCTTTAACGTTCCGACGATGGCATTGGCGACCCCGCCGCCCGCTTCACCCACCGGCGCGGGAATTTTGGTAAAGAAATCGAAGTTCAGAGAGCTGGCGCCCTTCCAGAGCAGATATCCCAAAATCGTCAACAGGACAGACAAGACCAGAAGCGTACACAGACCGGTCAACGTCAACATGACGGCGTTGGTAATTTTGCGAGACATGGGTGGGTAAGAAGCGCTCATCCAACCACCTCATGACCCTTCATAGTCAGCATCAACAATCGGGCCAGCGCGTTGAAAATCATGGTCACGACGAACAGCACCAGGCCAAGCTCGATCAGCGCGTGCAGGTACAGGTCGCCGGTCGCTTCTGTAAATTCATTCGCGATGACGGCGGCGATGGTATAACCAGGTGCCATCAGTGACGCGGATACCTGGGCTACATTCCCGATCACCATGGTGACCGCCATCGTTTCGCCCAGGGCACGCGCCAGCGATAGGAAAATGGAACCCATGATCCCCTGTCGCGCATACGGCACCACGGCACGCCAGGTCACATCCCACTTGGTCGCGCCCAGGGCCATCATGGCTTCGCGCTGGGACACCGGAACGGCGATAAGCACTTCGCGGGAAATCGAGATGATGAACGGCACGACCATGATGGAAAGGACGATCGAGGCGGAGAAATAACTGACACCATAGAAGGTGCCGTTGAAGATAGGAATCCAGCCAAAGAATTTCTGGAAGCCTGGCACCACATTGAACAGGAACGGAATCAGCAGGAAGATGCCAATCAATCCGTAGATCACGCTGGGCACCGCTGCCAGCAGTTCAATCAGAAAAGTCAGCCCGTTGGAAAGTTTACGTGGGGCCAGCTCCGCCAGAAAGATTGCGGACCCGATCCCGATCGGGATGGAAATCGCCAGAGCCAGCAAGGAAGTCACAACCGTGCCATAGACAAAAGGCCATGCACCAAAATGTCCATTGACCGGATCCCAGATGCTGTCGACCAGAAAATGCCAGCCGAAAGCGTGTCGAGAAAGGCGGGAGAAGACCCAAAGATGTTGCACCAGGAGGACGGTGATGATCAGGATCGACCAACCGCCCGCGAGGGTGATAAGGTGCGCAACCTCATCCCCCTTGCGAAGGCGTTCCCACAAGGTCTGCTTTGTGTCCAGGCCCCTGGATCCAAATGGAGCTTGAGACGTTGTGAGTAGAGCATTGGCCATTCATGGCTCCCGAAAGTTTCAACTAGTACTGCAGTTTCTTCATTTGAACCAATTCTTTTTGTACGACTTCCGCTGGTAGAGGAGCATAGGTCAACGGCCCACAATATTGCTGTCCATCCGTCAATCCCCAACGCAGGAATGCCTTCAGCGCCTTGGCCTTGGTCATATCGCTCATTTTTTCTGGAATCAAGAGCCACGTGTAGGTCGAGATGGGAAAAGCATCCGCTCCGGGAGCATTTGTAATCGAAACACGGAAGTCGGCCGGCATCGTCTTGGTGGCGCCCGCGGCCGCGGCCGTCACAGATTTCAAATCGGCTTTGATGAAGTTGCCGGAGCTATTCTTCACTTCGCCATAAAGGATATGGTTTTGCACAGCGTAGATCAATTCGATGTAGCCGATCGAGTTCGGAATTCGCTGAATCAAACCCGCCACGCCTTCATTTCCCTTGCCGCCCAAGCCGACCGGCCAGTTCACTGAGGTTCCCACACCGATTTTGCTCTTCCACTCCGGGCTCACCTTGGACAGATAGTCCGCCCAGGTATACGTTGTGCCTGACCCGTCCGACCGGTGAATCACAACGATGTTGTTGGCTGGCAGCTTGACCCCTGGATTTGGCCCTTGAATCTCCGGGTCATTCCATTTCGTGATTTTCCCCAGATAGATGCCGGCGATGGCCGCAGGCGTAAATTTCAGTGTGGCGGTCACACCCGGAATATTGTAGGAAGGCATCGCCGCTCCCAACGCCGTCGGAAAATGCAGGATGGCTGTGCCGCGTTTTTGTTGTGCTTCCGCCAGTTGCGCGTCGGTCATGGGACCGTCAGTCGCGCCAAAATCAACTGTGCCCGCAATCAACTGGCGAATGCCTCCACCCGAACCGATGGACTGATAATTGACTTCAACATTGGGATGGAGTGCGTGGTAGTGGCCGGACCAGCTGGAATACAGTGGATTTGCAAAAGTGGAGCCAGCGCCCGTCAGCGAAATCTGCTGCGCAAAGGCGCTTGCAGTCGTGATCAGGGCCAATGCGAGAAGTCGACGAATCATTGAGAGTCCCTCTTCAATATCGAGATCGAAAGTTTCAAGCACCACTGCATCATGGCGCTCCTGTGCTTTTCGGAGGCACAACTATCTTCTAAGGCACTCAGGTGAAAATAAGATGAATTTGCTCTCAAATCATGGGAAATGTTGGGTTTTTCCGTAAGGCGGCGACTGGCCCAAAAGGTCAGTTGGCGAGACACCGGCAAAATCGATAGACTGCAAGAGTTCATGTCGACACCAATGGTAACGCGCACCGCTTCTGCTGCCTCGAGACTCGCGTTGAGCGATATCTCGGCGGACATCCTGCAGTCCGAGATTCGTGCCATGTCGGTCGAATGCGATCGCATCCAGGGTATCAATCTCGCCCAGGGCGTTTGCGACATCGATCCGCCAGCGCCCGTAGTGCAGGCCGCCATCGCCGCGATCCAAAATGGGCACAATATCTACACGCGCTTAGATGGCATTTTTCGCCTTCGAGCTGAGATTTCTCGAAAGTTATTTGATTACAACGGAATCAGCAGCGATCCGGAATTAGGCGTCCTGGTGACGGCGGGGGCCACTGGAGCCTTTCTGGCCGCATGCATGGCCTTTTTTAACCCCGGCGATGAGGTTCTGCTGTTCGAACCCTTCTACGGCTACCACCGGAATACACTTCTGTCGCAGCGCCTCACTCCGGTCACAGTGCTGCTGGACGCCCCCGGTTGGACCCTGGACATTGATCGTCTCGAGCACGCGATCACGCCGAAAACACGCGCGATTGTGATTAATACGCCGTGCAATCCCTCGGGCAAAGTATTTCGCCGGCAAGAGCTGGAGGCGATTGCGCGAGTTGCAGAGCAGCACAATCTTTTCGTCATCACGGACGAGATCTACGAATACTTCCTCTGTGGAGACGCGCGACACATCAGCTTCGCCTCGCTCCCAGGCATGGCGGAGCGTACCATCACCATCTCTGGATTCTCGAAGACATTCAGCATTACGGGCTGGCGTCTTGGCTATTTAACGGCGGATCCAAAATGGATTCCGGCCATTGGGTATTTCCACGATATTGCATACGTGTGCGCTCCTTCGCCGCTGCAGTACGGCGCGGTTGCGGGTCTGCTGGAATTACCGGACGACTATTACGTAGAGCTTGCCAAGGAATATGAGCAGAAACGCGATGAACTGGTGGAAGCTCTGGTTGCAGCGGGCATGACGCCCTCGATTCCCGACGGCGCGTACTACATCCTTGCGGACGCATCGCAACTTCCCGGCGCGACTGCGAAGGAACGCGCGCGAAATATTCTGGCGCGAACCGGTGTTGCCGCCATCGCCGGAACGGCTTTCTTTACCGAGGGTCGAGGCGAAGATCTGCTGCGATTCTGCTATGCGAAGAAACCGAAAGACTTAACCGAAGCCTGCCAACGGCTCCGAGCCTTGGGCTAAGCGCGGCCTAAAGAGTCTTCCTGCAAAGCAACAGGGCGAAGAATAAAAGAAGACGCGCCGACTGCGCTCGCCCATCCAAATGAAGTGAACCGGTGCTGGCATTGTTGCCATGTAGGTTCCCTCATCCAGCAATGACAGTCAAGAACACAACATGTTTGCTATGATGACTGCACTTTAGTACTCACTTTCTCGGTTACCAGGTGGTTGCGATGCAGATTCTATACGGTACTGCTATGGCGGCAATCTTCATGCTATGTCTCGTTTTACTTTGGACCGCACGCAGAATCTTGCGGTCTTCGCCCCTCACCAGTGGTCAACTTTCGCTTATTAGCCTGCGTGACTCGAATGACCGAAGCGACTCCTACACCGAAACCGACTATGCGGAAATCGCGCAGTTCGACATTGAACCGGAAGTTGCCGAAATCAGCACCAGTCTCCTCGACCCAATTGCGCTGGAGATGATGGCGTCCGCGAGCAATGTTGCAAACGAGACGATGGCTGCGCCATTCGAAGCTCAGATACAGGGACCGATGCAGGCGGCCATGGAAACGCCGGCGCCTCCACTGACCGAAGTCCTTGTCGAAGCTGCCGACGTAGTCGCGGAGCCAGAGGCAAAGCGCGGCGGACGGTTCGCGAAACATCTGCCGCATGGATACAACTACATGCTGGAAGGCCTGCTGCTGGGCGTGTCTGTGTTCGTTTTGATTCGCACGCAGAGAAGCAACTGGCGGTATCAGCGGTCGCTGCATTCTTCCGATCAGGTTGCATAAATCCGGAGCACGCCATAGCTCTTGATGGGCTGGCACGCTGCCGACTGAATGTTGAGCCATGCTAAAGAATCGTTCGGTGCCGACGAATACCGTGCTGCCGCACATCCTGTATCGCGATGTCGCAGAGGCAATCGTCTGGCTCACGCAGGTGTTCGGATTCCGCGAACATTACCACTACGATGATGCCGATGGTATGATCAGCGGCGCGCAAATGCATCTTGGTGACGCCTGGATAATGTTGAAACGGGCGCCAGAAGGTTGCTCTGTACCTTCGGATCTCGGCTATGGAACGCAGAGTCTTACTGTGTTTGTCGAAGATGTCGACGCTCACTTCCAACGAGCGAAATTGGAGGGCGCCGCAATAGTGGAGGACCTCCACGAAACGGCCTATGGCGAACGGCAATACGGCGTCGTCGACCTCGACGGACATCACTGGCTTTTCTCCCAACATGCGCGTGACCTTCGCCCCGACGAATGGGGAGCGACCGTAGTCAAGAAATAAAATCTCCGCAATCCTAAAACTACCTGCCACACTCCTCGCCCGCTCATGTGCATTCCCTGCTCCCATTGCTTTACTCTGAATATGGAGAGTATTGACAGCAATGGAGACGACAACGGCAGTTCAGCAGATCAGCATCGCGCACAGTCCTGACTCAGACGACGCGTTCATGTTTTACGGATTGGCAACCGGCAAAGTTACAGTTCCCGGTTATGAGTTCACGCACACGCTGACCGACATCGAGACACTGAATCAGAAAGCGATGCGTGAGGCGTTTTACGACGTGACCGCCATTTCCTTCCACGCGTATCCCTACGTTCAGGATAACTACGCCCTGATGCCCTGCGGCGGCAGCGTCGGCGAGGGCTACGGTCCGATGATCGTCGCCAAACCCGGCTACTCCCTGAATCAAGTGAAAAAGGTTCGCATTGCCATTCCAGGCACGTTGACGACAGCCAACTTGGTCTTGCAGATGGCATTGCCCGGAGTCAGCACGGAAGTTGTTCCCTTTGATCAAATCATTCCGCAGGTACTGGACGGCACATTTGATGCGGGCTTGATCATTCACGAAGGCCAGCTGACCTACGCTCGCGACGGGCTTACATGCGTTCTGGACATGGGGACGTGGTGGCGCGAAGAAACTGGTCTGCCATTGCCGCTAGGCGGCAACGCCATTCGCCGCGACCTGGGGGCGCCCGTGCATCGCATGATGAATCAGGCGCTGCGCGACAGCGTCAACTACGCGCTGCATCATCGGGAAGAAGCCCTGGCGCACGCCATGCAATATGCCCGCGACCTGGATACGCCTTCTGCCAGTCGCTTTGTCGGGATGTATGTGAACGAACGCACACTGGATTATGGCGAGGACGGAAAAACTGCAATCCGGAAACTACTTCAGATGGGCCACGAGCGCGGGGTCATCCCTCAAGCCGTTCGCGTTGATTTTGCCGAGTAGCCGCGAAATGCTTCGTCAGTCACCATCCGCATCCGGATGATGGGAATGCGGCGTGAGTAGCTGCTGCGGAACCGGTCGACTTCCCATTTCATCGCGCCACAGGATGACATTCAGCTTCGCGGTATCGGCCATGTCGGCCTGGCTGAAATTCATCTTCGCCGACTGTTTGGCTCCATAACTCTTCGCCGTGTTCGCTTCATAAATCCTGTCGTTATCGCGATTCACGTAATCCGCGTTGAAGGCGGGCTGTGTGCCGTCGCCGGAAAACTCCGGCGCCGTCAGCGGCGCAAACGCATCGTTGTTATTCATCGGCGGCAGACCCAACAAGGTTTCCAGCGTTCGAACCGCGCTGACCGTCGTGTAGAAGTGATGATCGACGACCGGAGTCCCGCCGGCCGCGGGGCGCGGTGCATACTTGCTGACCACCAGCATAATGCTGCGATGCGCGTCCACGTGATCGGCCCCGTCTTGCGCATCATCCTCAAGGATGAAAAACGCCGTGTCGTCCCAGAACGGACTGTGCGAAACAGCGTCCACAGCTCTTCCCACCGCAAGATCGTTGTCGGCAATCGATGCTTCCGGGCGCGGCATGCCTGGGCTGGTGCCCGCGGTGTGGTCGTCGGGCAGGCGCAGCATCACAAAGGCAGGCATGGTGTCCTTCCCGTGTTCGCGATCGGCTACCCACGGATTGAAATGCGTGAGAAACTCTGCGACCCGGAACTGATCCGGCACGCTGAGCTCAAAGTCATGAAATTGCGGATCGAAATGACCCACC
Organism: Acidobacteriaceae bacterium; assembly: GCA_049692235.1. Classification (GTDB taxonomy): domain Bacteria; phylum Acidobacteriota; class Terriglobia; order Terriglobales; family Acidobacteriaceae; genus JAKAAZ01. The sequence continues at coordinate 95,390 of JBAVOQ010000102.1, forward strand.
AGCTCCGGCTTTGTGGGAATGTCCCGCGCAATCAGCGGAATTCTCCACGGGTACTGGCTGATGCCTCCTCCATAATTCGCGGGTATCGGTTCTCCCTTGTGAATCGAATTGCGCGCACACACCTGCGGCGTGGGTTCCGGAGTTCCTTGCAGCGGATTCGCGGGTTTTTTCGGCGGCGCCGCTTCACTGCAAAACTCGGTGGCGACGAATTCCCCAAAGTGGTAATAAGTTTTGCCGTGCTTGGCCAGGTTCGTCCATAGATATCCGCTGGCCGGCTCGTCGACATCGGAAATATTTTCCTGCAGCGGATATCCATTGGCAACGATGCCTTCGTAGTCGTACGTCCGCTCTGCCCCACGATAACTTTGCTGCCATGTCTTCTCGGTGTAGTCACTGGTGATGGCAGCCGTAGACCAGACGTGTCCGTCACCGGAAACTTCGCCAGAGTCGTAGAAGTTATCGAGAATGCCAAATTGCTCGGCCAGCTTGTGTTGGTTCGGAGTGATGGACCAGCCGTACATGGTAAGGCTGGGATCGCGATCTCCTGCATTCAAATCGCCGAAGACCTGATCGTAGGAACGATTTTCTTTGATGATGTAAATAATGTGGCGGATCGGATTGCCGCCGGCGCGAAAAAGAATCTGTTGCTGCGCCGCGTGCATGCGGTTGCTTTCCATCACCTGGCTGCTGAGCTGCTCCAGCTGTTGATCCACACTGGCGCGATCCATCGCCGCCAGCGAACCATACAGAAGTGACGCAATGTAGGTGTGCGGAGGCGAAGGCAGCTTCTTGTGAGCGGGGCTTGGAGTCACATATTTTGGCGCGAAATCGTTTGGGCCTGTTCCCTGGCCTTTCCCGGTCGCCACATAAAGTTCATCCGAGGTCGCTGCCAGGACTGTTGGATACCACTCGGTGGGAATGAATCCGTGCGGATGGATGGGATCGTTTGCATTCCGTTTCAGCGCATGAGGGTTGAAGACGGCAACGGCATCCAGGCTTGCATCCGCCGCGTACAGTCGGTTGCCGTCAGGCGAGAGAGCCAACGCATCTGGAAACGCGCCAAAGTAGGTTTGCCCGGGCAATCGCGTGTCGAAAAATCCCAGCGTGTGCATGCTGCCATGTTTGCCAGCGTGCCGGCCAATCGCCACCGCAGCCACTGAATCTCGATTCGCCAACGCCACGTAGAGGATTCGCTTTTTCTCATTCAGCACCAAAGCCGCCGGATGCGAGCTGGGATCGATCGGATCACGAGGCGGCAACAGCGGCAGCATCTGCACCACCTTCCCATGCACAAGATCCAATTCGGCAACTTCAGAAGCGTTCCAAAGCGCGACGAACCCACGCTTGCCATCCCGCGTCACAACCGCCGCAATCGGATATGAAGCAGGAATGGTATGGCTGGTGGAGAGATCGAAGCGATACAGAATCCTGCCACTCGTCGCCTCCATCAGCAACGCATCGTCGGAGAGGTTGTCCGCAATCAAAAGCCGGTCGCCATCCCTTCCATGAACGACGGTCAATCCCGATGGATACGGATTCGCCTTGCCTGCAGGGAGTGGATGCGTGCCCATTCTGTTCTGCTGTTTTCCGTCTGCCAGTTGTTGCAACGGGATGGGCAGGATTTTCTCTTCCGTCACCCGGCCATCGACACAGCGATACACAAGAATGCCGTTCCCCACCGCATTTTTTCCGTCTGGCGACGGATGCGTCAGAGAGGCGATGCTGACGTAGAGATGCTGCCCATCGCTACCGAACGCGATACCGGAGTACAGCGTTTGCAGCGCGCTCTCGCGCGTATGAGGATTGGGAAAATCCAGCAGCCGATGTGATTTTGCATCCAGAATCGCGATGGACTGCTCGCCTTTCGATTCTGCGGTTCCGTAGCCGGCATTCACGACTGCAACATAGCGGCCGTCCGGGGAAATCGCCATCGCCATGGGCAGACTATTCGTCTTTTGTGGAGCGCCAGGCACAGGCTCAATCAACATTTTGCTGCTGGGCAGCGGAATGGTTCGCGCCACAGGAGGGGCGCTCTGCGCTAGCATCGACCCTGAAACGGGGATGATTGCCAACAATGTTGGGAGGGAGGCACGGTGGATCCATGGCGAAAATATCACGGCCATTCCAACGTATCAAATCCCGTCGCAGGTGTCTTCAATTCAGCGACAATGCAGCACATTGTCATCGAGACAGACAAGTGCCAAATGCGATCCCGCGAGGTATTCCGCCAGCCAGAAGCAAGTTTGCCAAGGGCAATTACAAAAGTCTTACACTCGGCCTTCTTCCCCGCTGCTAGCCTTGATGTAGCAGTAATTTCATTCTTTTTCTTGAGGTAATGCGTGGCTCCCATATCCAATGAAGCCGTCGAGATGAACACCATCGAGACTTCTCCTCTTCACCCCACGACGATTGAAACCGCAGAAGCCTCCTTCGTGGGCACTCCTGTCGCTGTTCCTGTGTACAAAGCTCCCTCCACTGCATCCGCCAAGCCAACTCTTCCGGTGCTGGGCCGCGCAACGCAGGACAACGGCGTAACATGGACGACCGCGATTTTTCTGGCCATTTTTCATGTCGGAGCGATTGCCGCGTTCTTCTACTTTAGCTGGAGCGCTCTGGCCGTTTTCGTCGTTACCTATATGTTGGCGATCAACGTGGGCATCGGGATGTGCTACCACCGCCTGCTGACGCATCGCGGCTACAAAGTTCCGAAGTCGGTAGAGTATGCGATGGCGATCTTCGCCACGACAGCCCTGGAAGGTGGACCGATGTTCTGGGTCGCCACCCACCGCGTCCATCACCAATACAGCGACCATGTCGGAGATCCACACACGCCTACGGAAGGCGGCTGGTGGGCTCATGCTGGATGGATTTTAAAAGGCAAGGCGCTGCATACCGAGACCGCGATGCTGGCCCGTTACGCTCCCGATCTTGCGAAAAATCGCTTTTATGTCGTACTCAGCAAATACCACTGGGTGCCGTTGACCATTGAAGGCCTCCTCCTGCTGGCGATTGGGGGATGGCAGTGGGTTCTGTGGGGAATTTTTCTTCGCGTCACCATTGGACTGCATGCCACTTGGCTGGTCAATTCCGCGACTCACCTGTGGGGCTCTCGCCGCTTTCAAACCCGCGATGATTCTCGCAACAGCTGGTGGGTTGCGCTGCTGACCGGTGGCGAGGGATGGCACAACAATCATCATGCCCATCCGGTGTCGGCTCGCCACGGGCTAACTTGGTACGAATTCGATCCCAATTACTACGGCATCTGGTTGCTGAAAAAGCTTGGCCTTGCGCGACAGATCAAGGTGGCGCAATTCGATCCAAACGATCCGCGTCCTGCAGGCGTACAGGGCTCATAAAGTTCGTCGTCCCTACTCCTGCCCTTAAGCCTGACGGCTGGAGCGATTTCTCAAAGGAAATCCGCTCTATACTGCCGTCAGGCTTTTCGTTTGCCCAAACGCACTTCGACACATATGCAGAAGATCACCCGCCGTCGCGGAGCCATTGCTTTCTTCATCACGCTGGGCGCATGCCTGGTGGCGCTGGCGATTGCTTTGAATGTCCGCTGGGTCATCCTCAACTGGCATGAAATTGTTCCGCTGGTTCTCGGCGTTTTTTTCTTTGGAATTTTGATCGCCGGCGTGGTGTTGAACACCATCTTCCTGGTACGCGAAATCCGGCGCAACGAACGCCACGACAGCTTCCTGAACGCTGTCACCCATGAGCTGAAAACTCCGATCGCTTCCATCCGCCTTTATCTTGAAACGCTGCAGCGCCGCGACCTGAGCGAAGAGAAACGCCAGGAATTTTACCGCGTGATGCTCAATGACAGCGAGCGCCTGCTGGCCACGGTGGAGCAGGTGCTCAAAGCCGGCGAGGTCGGCCAACGCGGAGCAGATGACATCAGCATCCGCGTAGACATTCGAGAGATGGTGGAGGACTCCTGCCAGGTGGTGACGCTCCGAAATCATTTGCCTCCCGAGGCAATGGAGTTTCTGGACGAAACTCGCGGCATCTCTACTGTGGTTGTCGGCAACCCGGAAGATTTGCGCGCGGCGATTATGAATGTGCTCGATAACGCCGTGAAGTATTCTCCGAAAGATCCGAAAATTCGCGTTCAGCTAACCGTTGAACACGATGCGTGGGTGGTCCTTCGAGTGACTGACAATGGGATCGGCATTTCAGATGTTCACCTGAAGCGAATTTTCAAAAGATTCTACCGTGTGCCTAGCTTGACCGTGTTGCGCACCAAAGGAACCGGACTGGGACTTTTCCTGGTGCGAACCATTGCTCGCCAACATGGCGGCGATGCCAGCGCCACCAGCGAGGGCGAAGGCCGTGGAGCGACCATCACGGTTCAGTTGCCACGGCTGCTGCATTCATAAGCGCAAGGAGAGACGTGAGCAAGGATGGAGTGAACCCGCGCGGCACGCCCGCCCGCAAATCGAACGAGCGGAGCGGCAGCCGCATTCTGATTGTCGAGGACGAAGCGCATCTCGCCCAGGGGCTGCTATTCAATCTTCAAGCTGAGGGGCACGAGGCCGTGGTTGCTGGAGATGGTGAGACCGCAGTCGAACTGCTCTTGAAACAGTCAGTACCCTTCGATGCGGTTGTACTAGATGTGATGCTTCCCGGAATGGATGGATTTGCCGTCGCCCGCGCCATGCGCGCCGCGCAAAATTACACCCCTGTGCTGATGCTGACTGCCCGCGGCAGACCAGAGGATGTTTTAGAAGGCTTCGCTGCCGGAGCCGACGACTACTTGCCCAAGCCATTTGAGCTGTCGATTTTGTTGGCGCGCCTGAATGGCTTACTGCGCCGCTCCCGGTGGCTTCGCCCTCGCGAGGCTGAACAGGAACCTCCAACGTTGGATGAATACACGTTTGCGGGCAAGACAATCGACTTTGGTTTGCTGGAGGTGCGTGCCGCCGACAAGCAAGTTCGGTTGACGATGATGGAGGTTGAACTGCTTCGCTATCTTGTCCACAACCCAGGTCGCGCCATCTCTCGCAATGAGATTCTCGATAAGGTTTGGCATCTGCATCAGGATACGGATACGCGCGCGATCGACAACTTCATCGTCCGACTACGACGTTACCTTGAAGACGACGCTGTTCATCCGCTTCACTTGCAAACCGTGCGTGGCATCGGCTATCGCTTTGTCCCCGATCCCAAAGAGGATACCGAGTAACCTGAGTCCCGGAGTTCTTTTCTGCCATGAGCGCTTATCGCACATACAGAGTTGCGATCTCACTGATGATGATTCTCCTCGTCGCTCCCTGCTTCGCTGTCAACCAGACCGTCACTTTGGACGGAAACAGCAAAGGGAGAATGTTCGAGGGGGTTGGCGCCCTAAGCGCCGGGGCCTCCTCGCGTTTACTCGTCGATTATCCCGAACCCTATCGAAGCCAAATCCTCGACTACCTGTTCAAGCCGAACTATGGAGCCTCGCTACAGCACTTGAAAGTAGAGATTGGAGCCGACGTGAACTCTACCGATGGCTCCGAGCCAAGTTCGATGCGATTCCGCACGGACCACAACTACGATCGAGGATATGAGTGGTGGCTGATGGAAGAAGCGCGCAAACGCAACCCGTCCATCATTTTGGATACGCTTCCGTGGGGCGCTCCCGGATGGGTCGGAGAAGGACATTTTTACTCGAACGATATGGCCGAGTATATCGCCGATTTTCTGACGGGCGCAAAGACCCACCATCATCTGAACATCGCGTACACCGGCATCTGGAATGAGAAGCAGTTCGATGCGAATTATGTTGAAGCGCTCTACCGGACGCTGAAGAAGCATGGGTTGGATACAAAAATAGTTTGCTGCGACGAGTATCCAGGAGAAGGTCTCGGTCAGTGGAGCATTTTGTCGGCGATGCGATCGAATCCAGCGCTCAACAACGCGGTTGCTGTCGTCGGAGTTCACTATCCATGGGTCGACGGAAAAGTCGCAACTCCGGCGGAAGCCGATGCGATAGGGAAACCGCTTTGGTCGAGCGAAGATCAACCCAATAGCGGCGGTGGTCCGATCCTTTCGCGAGATTGGGATGCGGGCGGCAAAATCTGGGCGAAGCGCTTGAACCGCAATTATCTGGAAGGTCATTTTACGAAGACAGAAATCTGGAGCCCGGTGACCTCCTACTACGACCTGCTACCCGCACCCAACTCCGGCTTGATGTATGCCAACACCCCATGGTCCGGCCACTATAACGTACAAAGTGCCATCTGGGTGACCGCGCATACAACTCAATTTGCCAAGCAGGGTTGGAAATATTTAGATGCATCTTCAGGCCATCTTGCGCGGGGTGGAAGTTATGTCACCCTGAAGGCTACCGACGGAAACAATTGGAGCATCATTCTTGAAACGGTAGATGCAAAAGTTGCACAGCCAGTCACATTCTCGCTGACAGGCAACTTGGCAACTTCGTCCATCCACATTTGGGAGACGAATCAAACTCGCACGTTTGAGCACGTCGCAGACGTCACACCAATTCATTCTCACTTCACTTACACGTTTGAACCGGGGTCCCTATACTCGCTGACAACAACCACCGGTCAAGCGAAAGGCACTGCCGCGCCACCGCCCCAAAAACCGTTCCCTCTTCCCTACCGCGACGACTTTGAGACAACCGCGCTGAATCGAGTCCCGAAATATTTATCAGATCAGGATGGAGCCTTCGAAGTGCATCCGTGCCTGTATCGTTCTGGTCGGTGTTTGGAACAGGTGATCATGGCAAAGCCGATCCCATGGAGCCACCTCTCTGACCCATGGACGCTGGCGGGAGACGAATCGTGGACGGATTATCATCTCGCGACCGATGTGCTGGTAAGTGAAACGGGCCCTGTCACGCTGCTCGGTCGCATCGATTCCGCCAGCTCTTTCCATGAAGGCATCTATCCCGGAGGCTATGTATTTCGCCTTCATCCCGATGGCGCCTGGGAGTTGCTTTCCACTACGGACAAAGCAGCTCCAGTGGTCCTTTCCCACGGACACATTGAGTTATCGACGTTGCAGTGGCATCACGTCGATCTGGGATTTCATGGAAGCGAGATCGCGGTTTCTCTCGATGGAAAACAGGTGACGAGCGTGACAAACACGACTCACGCCCATGGAATGTTTGGCCTCGGCACCGGCTGGAATCATGGACAGTTCGACAACCTATCGGTATACCGGAATTAATTCATTATTTTTCCAGCAATTTACGAATGGATTCCAGTTCCGCACGGCGCGTTTCGGTGGTTTTGGGATAGCCAATTTTCAATGAAGTCAGCGCGTCGAGCACGATCTGCGAAACGATCAATCTCGCATTCTCCTTGTCATCCGCCGGCACAACGTACCATGGCGCGTCACGAGTCGCGGTTGCGTGCAGACAATCCTCGTACGCTGTCTGGTAATTCTTCCAGTACTCCCGTTCGTGAATGTCCGCCATGCTGAGTTTCCAATTCTTCTCCGAGTCATCGATGCGTGAAAGGAAGCGCTTGCGCTGCTCGTCCTTGGAAAGGTGAAGAAATATTTTTACAATTCGCGTTCCGTTCCGGTGGAGATGTTCCTCTGAGTCCACGATGGAGCGATAGCGCTCTTTCCACAGGGTTTTTCCCTTATGAGCGTTTGGCAGCCCTTCATTTCTCAGCATCTCCGGATGCACACGCACAACTAGCACTTCCTCATAATAGGATCGATTGAAGATGCCGATCATTCCTCGCTCCGGCAATCGGCAATTCGTACGCCACAAAAAGTCATGCTTCAGTTCTTCCGCGCTCGGCTGCTTGAAACTGAACACCTGGCAGCCTTCGGGATTAATGCCAGACAGCACGTGACTAATGGCGCCGTCCTTGCCCGCGGAATCCAATCCTTGGAAAATCAATAGCAGCGCATAACGATTGCAAGCGTAGAGGAGCTCCTGTAACGAGCTCATCTTCGCCACGTGATCTTCGAGAATTTCCCGATAGGCCTCCTTGGTTGAATACACAGGCTTCACCAAAGTGGGCCATTCTTTCAGGCTGACCTTTTTACCTGGAGGGAGCAGAAAATCTTTCGCATCGATTGTTGTCTTCAATTTCTTAGCCATTTCAGCCTCGCGATGTGCGTCCAAGTCTTGTCTGCAGATTACTTTTCAATTTCCTTACCGCTCGGTTCTAACATCCGATGCAGCAGTTCGATCAGCGCTTCGGCTTCATCGACAGGTGGCTGGCAGCTTGTTCCGCTGCAGACCACCGCAAAGCTTCTGTCCCCATGCAGCTCCGGCAGATGCGGCAGTGTCTCCGCCAGCGAAGGCGGCAGCGCGTGCGCCTCAACCGCGGATCGAGAAAATTTCAGCACGGTCTTATTCACGGCGTAGCGCGCCGTCGCAATCACGGATAAGCGTCGCGCTTCTTCGTCATCGCCAATGATGCAAACCTGCACCGGCGGCAGCAGGTATCGCTGCAGCGCCAGGCCGTAGGCACCGGCGTACAAGCCAAATTGCTCCGCAACTCCGGCAAACGCTTCAAGTGTATCTTCCGATTTTTCTCGTAAATCATTGCTCCCGTTCAGCTCTGATAGACGGAGCAGCAACATGGCCGCCAGCGAATTCCCTGCCGGTGTCGGTGAGTCTTGCAATGGCTTGCGGCGTGCCGCAAGCACTCCCAACGGCGCGGGCGCATAGGAGTTCTGTGGGGTATCGAAGAATCCGCCATTGGTCGCATCATAGAAACGCGCAATCATCGCATCGGCAATCCGTTCCGCCTGCTGGTAATAATGCAGATGCACGGTCGACTCCCATGCGTCGAGACACGCCAGTCCCAGCGCCGCGTAATCGTCGAGCATTCCGGCCACCGGCGTCGACGGCGATTTCCCATCCGCATAGGCCACGACGCGATCCAGGCTGCCATCCACATGCCACGATTCCCGCAAAATTCTGTCCAGCGAAAATAGCGCGAATCGGCGCGGCACATCGAGCTCCAGAACGCGGGCCGCGTCGAGGTATGCAGAGATCGCGAGCCCATTCCAGTTCACGTAGACCGTCTTGTCCACGAAGGGTGTCGGCCGCTGCAAACGTGCTGCGTACAGTTTTTTCTTGGCAGACTGCAGCCGTTCAGTTGCCTGATCCACAGTAATCGCAGACCGCCGCGCAACCTCTGCCATTGAATGGTCAATGTGCAGCGTGTTCTTCTGCGGATTGTGGTGCATGTCTCCCAGCTCGCCAATATCGTAGTAGGCGGCGGCGACATCCATCTCCTCAAGGGTCAGCACGGCAGCGGCTTCATCGCGCGTCCAGGTAAAGTAATCCCCATCGTCGTCAAGGGATTCGTCTGCATCCTGCGACGCATAGAAACCGCCGCGCTGGCGATCACTCAACACGGTATCCATCCAATGAATCACTTCCAATGCAACACGTGCGTGTTCAGGCTCCACGAAACTTTGAAAGCTGTGCACGTAATTCTTTAACAGTTCCGAATTGTCGTACGACATCTTTTCGAAGTGCGGAACAATCCAGTGCTCATCGACAGAATAGCGATGGAATCCTCCGGCAAGATGGTCGTACATTCCACCGCTCGCCATTTTGTCCAACGTCAGCCGGGCCACGTTGTGCGCACCTTGATCCGCGCTACGGGTTGCGTGGTCGAGCAATAAATCCAGAATGGATGGATGAGGGAATTTCGGTTGCGTTCCGAAGCCGCCGTTGTGTTTATCGAACTGCTGCAACGCGGACTGCACCAGCTTGTCGACAATGCCGGCATGCAAATCCGCGGAGCGGCCGGAAAATGATTCATTGTATTCGATGGCCGCCACCACGCTATCAGCAGACTCCAGTACTTCTTCATGGCGATCACGGTAGGCATGGGCCATGGTCAGTAGCACGTGACCAAACCCGGGGCGTCCATATCGTTCGTCCTTGGGAAAATACGTTCCGCCAAAGAATGGCTTGCCCTCCGGCGTCAAAATTACGGTCAATGGCCAGCCACCCTGCCCGCTCATCGCCTGCACGGCCGCTTGATACCGCGTGTCCACATCGAGCCGTTCATCGCGATCCACCTTCACAGCGATAAAGTGTCCATTGATGATTTCGGCTATCTCGGGATCTTCGTAGGATTCGCGATCCATCACATGACACCAGTGGCACCACACCGCGCCGATATCCAACAGAACTGGTTTGTTCTCGCTCTGGGCTCGTGCGAATGCGGCATCGCCCCACTCCTGCCAGTCGACCGGTTGATGCATGGCAGAACGCAGATAGGAGGACGACGCCCTGGCCAAACCGTTCAAGCGTTCTTCCCTGGGTTGCTCGCTTGCGGCATCAGCCTTTTTCCCTGGCTGGGGAGTTTCGTTCGCGAGTTCCTGCTGATCTGCCATCCTGCGCTGCCCTTCCGTTCTGAATCGTCCTGCTAGTTAGATGCGAAGGATCGTTGGACCAGTCGATGCGCCACCTGGACATACAGATCGATCGCCTCTAACTGTTCCTGCTTGGCAAGCCGTTCGTTGGGCGTATGCGCCACGTGGATCGATCCCGGCCCGAACAGTAACGGCTCGCCCCAGTTCGACAACGCGGGAACGTCCGTCGTGAACGCAGCGATCATGGTGGAGAGGCCCTCAATGCACTTCAATCTCTGAAACGGAATTTCCAGGGCGACTGCCAACTCCGCATCCCCACCGATCACGTCCTGCAAGGAGGCGCGAATCTTGTCGGACGGTCCGACCAGACGCACAAGAATCGTTGCCGAGGCTTCATCGGCGATGACATTGGGTGCATGCCCGCCTTGAATCAATCCAATGTTCAACGTGGAAGGTCCGACCTCAGGATCGGAAGGCAGCGGCATGTGCAGCAGCCGCTCCAGAACGGAAACCAGCTTATGGATTGCGGAGTCGCCTAATTCCGGGTAGGCCGAGTGCGCCATTTTCCCGCGGGCGCGAATCACCGCGTTCAACACGCCTTTGGATGCCAGCGCCAGTCGGTTGTCCGTCGGCTCTCCATTGATGAGGAACCGGCTGCCCTTGGGGTGCAGGTTGGCGATCTTGGCGCCATGACTGCCGTTTTCTTCGCCCACAAGGAACAAGAGACCCACTCGCACACCCATGGCGCGCAACCGTTCCGCTGCGACGATCTGTGCGGCGATGATGCCCTTGGCATCACTGCTGCCACGCCCATATATATATTGATCATCTTCGCGGCTGGGGAAAAACGGCGGCACTGTATCCATGTGGGTTGAGAGCACGACGTCCGGTGGGTCGTTGGAAATTCCGGCATATACGTTGAAACGTTCGCGCCCCACGCTGTGCGGAACAGGCGTTGTTTCTACCTGAAAACCTTGCTCTCGAAGATATCGCGAGAGGAAATGGCCGACCGCGGCTTCGTTTTCACTGATGGATTCGATATCCACCAACTGGCGTGTGAGGGCAACGGGGTCTGTAGGCATGCATTTCCAGCATACCGCTAGCGGAGTGATCCACGACGTCCGATGCCGTCCAGGGGAGATATCGAAGTCGTCTCGGCAAAGGGAGAAACTGTGCGCCAGCATGTCGGTGGCTCGCGCGTAGCGTGGACCTTCCAGGAAGCACGTAAAATATCTCTACTGCCGACCTATGGAATCCTCAGCCGTTCCTCCATCCATTCGATCCTTCGATCTGCCCGGCCCCGCAGGCGCCCTGGAGGCGCTGCTGAATCGTGGCCGGGATGACGCGCCCTACTGCGCCCTGGTCTGTCATCCCCATCCGATGGGCGGCGGCACGCTGCACAACAAGGTGGTCTATCGCGCGATGAAGGCGCTGCACAGCTTGGGATTTCCAGTTTTGCGCTTCAACTTTCGCGGCGTTGGGCGAAGCGCGGGAGTGCACGACAACGGCCACGGCGAGCAGGACGATGTGCGCGCCGCACTTGATTGGATGGAACATGAATTTCACCGTCCCATTCTGTTTGCCGGATTTTCCTTTGGCGCGAATGTCGGCATGCGAGCGTGCTGCGGCGATCCGCGAGTTCCCGGATTGATTGCGCTTGGCCTGCCGGTCGTAGCCGAGGGCCGGCATTACTCTTACCGTTATCTGCCCAGTTGCAGCCAACCCAAGCTCTTCATCAGCGGCGACCACGACCCGTACGGCCCTATCGCCGAAGTTCAGGCGGTGGTCGCGACCGCTCCCGAACCAAAACAGTTGGTATGGATCCAAGATGCGGACCACTTTTTTGTGGGCAAGCTGGACCAGGTTCAGGCCGACATTATCCGATGGGTGAGGTACAACTTCCTCGCAGGCAGCCGTTGAAAATAGCTTCGTGAGTGGATGAAAGCATGACGAATTTGCGGGACATAGCCCGAACGATCTTCGATCAGTCCCTCTCCGACTGCAGCGTGGAGCAGGCGGTGGCGCGCCACGTGTCTGTGCGCGGGGAGACCTTGCAGATAGGCGAAGAGACGATCGATCTTGGGCAGGTGCAGCGAGTGCGAATTGTGGCCGTCGGAAAAGCCGCCCGCACCATGCTTGTTTCACTGCTACGACAGCTGAACTTACCTGGCCAATACGATCTAGCGGGCGTGTTGATCGCGCCGGAGGAATCACAAAGCGGTGCAAAAAAACTTCCAGGCGAGATTCAATTCTTCGCAGGCGGCCACCCTTCACCGAATCCAGCCTCATTCGCCGGCGCCCAAGCAGCCCTGACAATGTTGAGAGAATTGCCGCAAGACACGGGAGACAATTCGCTGTGCTTCTTCCTGATCAGCGGCGGAGCGTCGGCGATGATGGAGCTTCCGCTGGACTCCTCGATCTCCCGGGTTGATACGGCGAGCTTTCACCGCGCGCTGGTCGGCAGCGGTGCTTCCATTACGGAAATTAATTGCGTCCGAAAACATTTTTCCGCCGTGAAGGGTGGCCGCCTCGCGCAAGCCGCCGGAAACGCGATGTGCCGATCGCTGCTGCTCTCCGACGTGCCCGTCGGGCGCGAGGACGCGTTGGGTTCGGGTCCGACCATGCCCGACTCTTCCACCATCGAGGAATGCAGAGAGGTTCTTCAGCGCTATCATTTGCTGGCTCATTTCCCTATTGCTGTGCGGCGATTCTTCGAATCGGAGGACTTAGTGGAAACGCCGAAGCCGGGGATGCTGCAGGCTCGGGCGTCGGTCCTGTTGAGCGCGCAAACCCTTGCCGAAGCCGCGGCAAACAACGCAAGAGCGCTCGGTTATTTCGCTGTCATTGACAACAGTTGCGATGAATGGGAGTACAAAGCTGCGGCTCGACATTTGCTCGATCGACTGCGAACTCTCCGCGCCAATCACCCTGGCGCATGCGTGATATCGACGGGCGAAGTCAGTGTGACTTTACCGGCGAGTAGCGACACCGTGGGAACGATCGGCGTCGGAGGACGCAATCAGCAATTGGCTCTCTACGCCGCCACGCTGCTCGGCCCGGAAGACGACCTCGTGGCCATTCTCTCCGCTGGATCGGATGGCATCGACGGAAATAGTCCCGCCGCCGGAGCTGTCGCGGATCGCGAGACGGTCGCAGCCCATGCGCTCTCCCAGGCATTGCACGCGTTGGAAGCATTCGATGCCTATTCTTTCCTTTCCAGTCGAGGAGCGGGAATCGTCATCGGCCCTTCAGGAAACAATCTTCGCGATTTAAGGATCCTGATCGCGGGACCTCCGCAAACACCAGTGGCATCGGGAGTTGGCCCGGAAATTCCATAAACCATATATTTCGATTTAGAATTGTGGATAGCTTACGAATAAGTTATAGGGCTCCACACGCGAACGACCGAGCTTCTCGCTGGCAGGCACTCATTGGCGGCGCGATGGAAATTTGCCGCGATAGGCTGCAACTCGAAGCAAAAGACAGTCCGCAACGAGACGACGCGCACCAATCGCAACACTGAGGCTCGAAAAGACACTAGCAATTTACTTTAAGTGCTGGCAGCTGCAAGGCGTAGATTCCCAAAAGCTGGGCTTTGTAAGTCTGGCACGCAAGTTGCACGACAGTACTATACTGCATCAGAAACCGCACAATTAGCCTTGGCATTCTGACGCGGAAAGATAAGCCTCGAAATGCCACGGAACATTCCATTCCGAATCGCCGCTGTCGTACTGGCAACTTTAACGCTTGCCGCAGTGATTCTGGCATCAATCAACTATAGCCACGAGAGCCAATTTCAGATTCCGACGGACCAGGTTTGGTGGGCCGAGGCTCCCGGTGGCCTGATCGCGCAAAAAGTGCTGGCCCATGGCCCCGGAGACCGCGCAGGCATTGAAGCCGGCGATTTGCTGACGGCCGTTAATAACCATCGCACACCCCGCCTCACATCGCAGCAACGGCAATTGTTCTCGACCGGCATTTGGAGCAAGGCAACCTACTCCGTGACCCGGGCTGGCATCCGGCTTGAGATTCCGGTGATTTTGGTGCCGATGGACCGGGACATCGATATCGGTCTGCGCCTGATCGCGCTGGTGTACCTGCTGATCGGCCTGTACATTCTGTTTCGCCGCTGGACGGCGCCGCGCTCGGTTCACTTCTATATCTTTTGTCTGGCGTCCTTTGTTCTGTACGCCTTCAACTACACAGGAAAGCTGAACCTGTTCGATTGGTTCATTTTTTGGGGCGGTGTCGCAGCAAGTGCCGCCCAGCCCGCACTTTTTCTGCACTTCGCTTTCACGTTTCCAGAGCATAACCCGACCATGCGTCGCCGTCGCATGGCATGGCTGCTCTATCTGCCGGGAATTGCCCTGGTTGGCCTGTTCGTCACGGCCATTCGCCTCTGGTCTGCCACGGACCTGCTGTACCACCGCTTGAACCAGGTTGCAATCGGCTACATGACGGCGTATTACGTGGCCGCGGCGTTGGTTTTCTTCATCAACTATCGCCGAGCCGATAACCCGCTGACGCGCCAGCAGCTGAAATGGCTGACGCGCGGCACGCTGCTTGCGGTCACGCCGTTTACCCTACTCTATGCGCTTCCTTATTTGCTGGCGCAGGCGTCTGCGCCGACGCTGCTGAGCCAGATCGGCGTTTTGTGCCTGGTCTTTCTTCCATTGACGTTCAGTTATGCGATTGTGCGCTACCGCCTGATGGACGTCGATCTGATCTTCAAGCGCGGCGTCACCTATACGCTGGCGACTGGAACCCTGGTCGCCATCTACTTTGGCGCGGTCGCGTTTGCCGGTGAAGTGGTGCACAAGAGACTGCCGGCGGCTGGAGGATGGGGACTTGCCACCGCGATTATTATTGCGGCCCTGGTCTTCGATCCCATCAAGCGCGCCATCCAGGACCGCGTGGATCGCGTCTTCGATCGCAAGCGGCTTGACTCTCGCGCGACCCTGGTTGAGTTTGCCCGCAGCCTGAATACTCAAACCGATTTGCGGGCGCTGCTGAATGCCCTGGTCGATCGACTGCCTCGTATTTTGCAGGTCGCCCGGGTGGGCGTCTTCCTCGATGACGAACGTGACGACCGCCTGACCACATTCCGACTGGCGGCCAGTCACGGAATTCCTGCACTGGCGCTGAACCATACGGAAAATCTGGAGACGGGATTTCTTCGCTTTGATGGCCGCGAGGACGGCTCGCACATTTTCCTGGAAAGCACGCAGAATGCGCCGCACCTGACCGAAAGCCAGCAGCGCACGGTCGCCTTGTTAGACCTGAACTACTATCTTCCCTGCCGCGTGCAGCAGCGCACCATTGCGGTGCTGGGGCTGGGCCGCACCACGAACGGAGATTTCCTTTCCAGCGAGGACGTCGAGCTGCTGGAAACGCTGGCCAGCTATGTCGGCATTGCAATCCAGAACGCACGCCTCTACGCCAAGCTTGAGGAGAAGATTGCCGAGTACGAGCAGCTGAAAGAGTTCAACGAAAATATCGTCGAGTCGATCAATATCGGCATCCTGGCCGTCGACCTTGCCGACCGCATTGACAGCTGGAATGCGCAGATGGAATCCATGTATGCCGTACCCAGATTGGAAGCGTTGAATCAGCCGCTGGCGAGTTTATTCCCGGCAGATTTTCTGGCTGAATACGACCGTGTGAAACACGAAAACGGCGTGCACAATCTCTACAAATTCCAACTCGCCACTCGTGCCGGAGAAATTCGCAACGCCAATATCACCATCGCTCCGCTTGTGGATAAGGACTTTACCACCGTCGGCCGCATCATCCTGGTCGATGACATCACGGAGCGAGTGCAGCTGGAAAGCCAGTTGATGCAGGCTGACAAGCTATCTTCGATCGGATTGTTGGCAGCGGGCATCGCCCACGAAGTGAACACTCCTTTGGCGGTGATTTCTTCCTACACCCAGATGATGGCCAAGCAAATTCGTAGCGACGACCGGACCGCGCCATTGCTGGACAAAATTACACAGCAGACTTTTCGCGCGTCAGAAATTGTCAACAGCCTGCTGAATTTTTCGCGCACCAGCACCATCGAGTTCAAAGCAGTCAGCGTAAATCACGTCTTGCGAGAGACGCTGGCTCTATTGCAGCACCAGTTCAACAGCGCAAACATTACGATCGACCTGGCGCTGCAGCCGGAATTGCCGGACATCCTGGGCAACATGGGAAAACTGCAGCAGGTATTTCTGAACCTGTTTCTGAACGCAAAAGACGCCATGACCGAGGGTGGCATACTGCGCGTGGAAACCATCGACAATGGACAAGTCGAGGTGATCATCGGCGACACCGGGTCAGGCATTGCGGCAGAAAATCTGCGCCGCATCTACGATCCGTTCTTCACCACCAAAACCGCTGTTGTTGAGGGCCAGAGACGTGGGACAGGTCTCGGCCTCTCTGTAAGCTACGGCATTATTCAGGAACACGCCGGCAAGATTCAGGTGGACAGCAAAGTGGGTCGCGGCACAACGTTCCATCTGCAATTCCCTAAATTGAGGAAGCCCGTTCATGCCTGAGGTTGTACACGAAAATACTTCTCCTGAAACCGACAGCACCCTTCCGCTCCGCATCATCATCATTGACGATGAAGCCGCCATTCGTGAATCGCTGCAGCTGCTGCTGGAACTGGAGGGCTTTGAGGTTGCGACTGCGCCGGATGGAGCGAAGGGTTTGAAGGCCCTGGAAGAGTCGGTGTTCGACTTGGTATTGCTCGATCTTGCGCTACCCGGTCAGAGTGGATTTGAAATTCTCCAGGCGATTCGCGCCCGGCATGCAAATCTGCCGGTCATCATGATTACGGCGTACGGCACCGTGCAGAATGTCGTCGAGGCCATGCATTTCGGCGCCAACAATTTCATCCAGAAACCCTGGGACAATGAAAAATTGCTGGCCGACATTCGAGGCGCCATCGGGCAGCATCGCGCGGAAACAGAAAACATTCAGCTGAAGCGCGCCCTGAAGCAGCGCTATAGTTTCGAAAACATCATCGGCAAAAGTGAACCCATGCAAGCCGTGCTTGACCTGGTGGGCCAAGTGGCCCCCAGCCGCTCCACTGTGCTGGTACAGGGCGAAAGCGGCACGGGCAAGGAGCTGATCGCCAAAGCGATCCACTCCCATTCACCGCGCCGCGATAAGCCCTTTGTCCCCGTCCATACGGGAGCTGTGCCATCTGATCTGCTGGAGAGTACCCTGTTCGGCCATGTCAAAGGCGCCTTCACCTCCGCCATCGCGTCGAAGAAGGGGCTGTTTGAAATTGCCAACGGGGGCACGCTGTTTCTGGATGAAATCGGCACCATGGCGCTGGACACCCAGGCAAAATTATTACGAGTCCTGCAGGATCGGAAGTTCATGCTGGTTGGCGGCGTGCAGGAGCTTCAGGTCGACGTGCGTATTGTTGCGGCGACCAATGCCGACCTCCGTCTTGCTGTGCGCGAGGGACGATTTCGGGAGGATCTCTTTTATCGGCTGAACGTAATTACGATCGACCTGCCTCCGCTGCGGACTCGAAAAGAAGATATCCCGCTACTGGTCGCGCATTGCTTGAAGCGTTTTTGCGAAGAAAATCAGCTCCCGCTGCGCACCATATCGCCGGAAACGATGCGTGCGTTGATTGACTATTCCTGGCCGGGAAATGTGCGAGAGCTGGAAAATGTGATCGAGCGCTGCGTTGTTCTTTCCACAGACCAGACGATTCCAAAGGATCTGTTGCCTGATCATCTGACCGGCCGTAGCTACGAAGCCAGCCTGCTGGAGCATAATCCAGATGCATCGTTATTTGAGATTTTGGAAGAGATCGAAAAACACATCATCACAGACCGGCTGGAACACTGTAACTGGAACCAGACCGAAGCGGCGGAAGCCTTTCGAATTCCTCTCTCCACGCTGAATCAAAAAATCAAGCGGTTGAATATCGAGATACGAAAGAAGCTCAAGGACTGATTCCTTACCCGGCCCCATCTTTGGGGCTGGCTTACTTCAGACTGCGGTAAGGGCCTGTTCCAGGTCGGCGATGATATCTTCAACATCTTCAATTCCGACCGAGATGCGCACCAGTCCATCCGTAATTCCAAGCTTGCGCCGGCCTTCCGCGCCAATCGCAGCATGAGTCATCGAAGCCGGGTGAGAGATCAGCGTCTCCACTCCGCCCAACGACTCTGCCAGGCTACATACCTCAACCTTCCGCAACATCCGATTCGCCGCTTCGAGCGATCCCAAGTCAAAACTTAGCATCGATCCGAAGCCGGACATCTGCCGCTTGGCCAGTGCATATTGGGGATGATCCGGCAGCCCCGGATAATAGACGCCGCGCACTCCTGGGTGTTTGTGTAGCCACTCCGCAACGATGCGGCCATTGGCATCATGCTGGCGCATCCGTACCGCCAGCGTCTTGACTCCACGCAACAGCAACCATGCCTCAAATGGCGACAGAATGCCACCGGTGCATTTTTGAACGAAGGCGAACGTCTCGGCATGCTCAGGCTTGGTACCGATCAGCACTCCACCCAGACCGTCGGAATGTCCATTCAGAAATTTGGTCGTCGAATGCATGACAATGTCTGCGCCAAATTCAATGGGTCGCTGAAAGTACGGAGACATGAACGTGTTGTCGACGCTTAATTCGACACCGTGACTGTGACAAATGTCTGCGACGGCTGCAATGTCGGTGAGCGCCAGCATTGGATTCGTGGGCGTTTCGATATGCACCAGTTTGGTAGTGGCTCGAATTGCCTTGTCGACATTGTTCGCGTCGGACGTGTTGACGTAGGTGAACTCAAGTCCGTACCGGGTCAGTACCTGGTTGAACAGCCGCGTCGTTCCACCGTACATATTGTCGCTGCAAACAATGTGGTCGCCGCTCTTCATCATGGTGCAGAGCGCGGTGATGGCTGCCATTCCACTGGCAAAAACATGGGCTGAAGTTCCGCTTTCCAGCGACGCGAAATTTTCCTCCAGCGCCGTCCGCGTCGGATTGGAGACCCGGGAATATTCATAGCCTTTGTTTTTGCCAATCTCCTGCTGCACATAGGTAGAACTGGCATAAATAGGAACATTGACCGCGCCTGTATCGGAATCCGGTGCCTGCCCATCGTGAATTGCGCGGGTCGAAAAACCTTTCTTCTTTTCTGCCATTTTCATGTTCCCTTATGTGTTTCTGAATGGATCGATTGGCGTGGAGATCAGAAAATCCGACGTCAAAAACTCAAAGGCCGCCATCGAAAATTTTCTTCGATAGATATCGCTCGGCAGAGTCTGGAATGATGGTGATGATCCGTTGCCCCGGTCGCATGGTGCGCGCCAGTTCCAACGAGGCGAAGACGTTCGCGCCTGCACTGGAGCCACCGAGAACGCCCTCTTCTGTGGCCAGCCTTTTCACCATTGCAAAAGCATCGCGGTCTGTCACCCGCACGATCAAGTCGCACAGCGATCCGTCGAATGTCTTCGGAATAAAGCTGACGCCAATTCCCTCCACCTTATGTTTCCCGGGAGTTCCGCCCTGCAAGACGGAGCCCTCAGTTTCGACCGCCACCGTCTTGACGGCACCCAGGTCCTGCCGCAGTCTTCGCGCAATTCCGGTGAAGGTTCCACCGGTTCCGACCCCAGCGACAAATCCGTCGATGCGATTCTCCATCTGATCGAGAATTTCCTGCGCTGTGGTACGAAAATGAAAGTCAGGATTGGCGGGGTTGTCGAACTGGCGCGCCATCCATGCACCAGGGATGGCGCGAGCAAAATCGAGCGCTCTGCGAATCGCGCCCTGCATGCCCTCGTCTTCAGGAGTGCGTTCGACGGTCGCGCCAAAGCCGCGCATCAGGATGCATTTTTCTTCTGCAAATCCTTCCGGCACGAAAAGCGAGACTTTATAGCCGCGGCGAACTCCGATAAACGCCAGGCCCACTCCAGTGTTGCCCGCGGTCGCTTCGACAACCGTTCCGCCGGGTTGCAACACACCGCGCTGCTCGGCGTCGAGTATCAAACCCAACGCGGCGCGATCCTTAATGCTGCCGCCAGGGTTCAGAAATTCCAGCTTGGCGTAAATCGCGGCGCCGTTCTCGGGCGAAATTCGACCCAGGTGCACAATCGGCGTGTTTCCCACCAGCTCCATGGTGTCGGCAGCCGTGTGTCGAAAGGGCTCTGCATTGGCACGCGGTTTTAGATTGGTCGCGTTCGTCATTTTTGTCGCACTCATCGGCGGGTTCCTAGCAAACTGGTTCAGTTTATCAGGGCATCGACAAGTACTGATGGATGGCGCGGCAACACACACCTTCGTACGCTGATGGATCCTCTAATTCTCGCTGGAGAGCAACACTCCGCCAGGCTTTTCAGGTTGAGCCGTGCTGGTGTCTTCTGACGCTGCCTTGTCACACTCACCAGTGACTCCCCGCTGTGGCTCCTGATACACCTCCGACCACCACGCCAGAATTTCCGTCTGGTTCACCTGGCCGACCATGTGTTCTTCATCCCATATGGTCGCCAGCACCGTGGTATACGGAGAGAGGTTGGGGTCCACCTCCACCGGGTAATATCGCGTGCCGACAAAAGAAATTTCCTTCGCATTCTTCAGCATGAATTTGTAGGTTCGGCGGGCCATGCAACTCCTCCTTGCGACTCTCAGTAAGGGGCGGACCAATCACCAATCGTGAACGACGCCATCCTGCCGCCCAACCAACAGGAGGGCTCGCAATCGCAAATGCAAATGCGGCCAGACAAATTTGTTGTGCGTGTCGGCGAAAGATAGGCCGAAGAGGATGCAGAGCCGAGCAGTCAAAAGACACAAATACACAAGCCGCTGGAGCGGCGTAAAACAATGTGGATGGTCTGAACTTTCACCGAGAGTAGCAAAGATTTTGATCGCACAGAACAAAAAATTGTGCCTTCCTGCCGAAAAATAGCGCAGATGCACCATGCTCGCTATCATCTGAGGCTACACCAGCGGCGCGGGCACACGTTCACCCCCAGATCGTGCGCCAAGACGGCCGAACGAGATTGGACGGAATCGCTTCAAATATTGAAGCGGTTGCTTCTGCAGTTGGATCGCGCCGCGACTTAGGAGGAGGCGGCTCACTGTGATAATTTGAATCAAGGTGAGAGCGCGTAGCTCAGGTGGTAGAGCAACGCACTTTTAATGCGTGGGTCCTGGGTTCGAGTCCCAGCGCGCTCACCAGATTTGCTGCAATCACACGCGATTGCAGCCCCGTCAGGATGTTCGCCATCGCTTCGCCTGTCGACCCAAGGCTCCAATCCTTACGACACTGGTCCGCTCCGTAGCCCGTTAACGGTTCCCACCACTTATTCGCTCGGATAGATCAGGTACGCCTTGCGGCGCTCCACGAATTGGTCCACGCTGTCGCGCCAGGTATCGGCAATGGATTCCGGATCTTCGTGATCTTCGAGTGCCTTGAGCGTCGCCTGATTCGCCAGCAGCGGCGCAATTGCATCCAGGTGATACTGGGTTGGATACATCTTGTACAACATCGACGCAATCTCTATGCCCATCTCAGGCACGTTCAGCTCATTGCGGTTTGTGATGACGAACTGCACGCCCTTGCAGACTTCCCCTGCATAGGGATATGGCGCTTGCGGAGTGAACTCAACCGGGACGAAGCGAATCCCCGGGATCATGCGGTGATTCATTGCGGCCGCAAATTGTGTCGCGTCGATCCATGGCGCGCCGATCCAGCCGAACGGAGTATCCGTGCCGCGGCCCACGGAGATATTCGACGACTCAATCATTCCTATTCCCGGATACAGAGTTGCCTCGTTCAGGTTATGCAGGTTGGGCGATGGATTCACCCAGAGCAGCGAGGTCGAATCGTACCAATCGCCACGCTGCCATCCTTTGATTGCGATAACGGTGAGCGAAGCTCCCAGATGGCCCTCGCCATTAAAGTAACGCGCCAATTCTCCCATCGTCATGCCGTGTCGAACCGGCAACGGCATGAAGCCGGTGTAACTGGAGTGACCGGCATCGGAGACTGGCCCTTGAACAAATGAGCCATTGATGGGATCTGGTCGATCGAGGATCACGATATCTGTTCCTGTATGCGCCGCCGCCTGAAGAAAATAGGCAACAGCCGTCTCATACGTATAGAAACGCACCCCGGCGTCTCGCAAATCGATGACAACCGCATCCAAATGGCGCAGTTTTTTTATTGAAGGATGGCGTTCGGCTACTGTAGCGCCATACATGCTGACCACTGGCAATCCCGTCGCTTTATCCGTGCTGCCGGAAATGTCGGTAGTATCCATCTTTCCAGTGATTCCGTGTTCCGGGCTGAAAAGCGTTGTCACTTTCAAGCCAGGAACCATCGCTGGCGCGTCATGAAACAGAACATCGATCGTGCGTTGGCCATGGCTATCCAACCCGGTCTGATTGCTCAGCACGCCCACACGCAAATGTCCGCCGTGCTTTTTCTCCAACTCCGCCAACGGAGCAAAATTTTCCTGTTCCAATACGTCGATGCCCGTTTCCACGGTGCCGTTGCGATTTGGCCACCTTCGCATATCGGTCAGAGACTCGTTGTATCCGGTAAGACGGGAGATTTCGCGCCCCGACTCTGGAATTTGAACATCCAGCGCTTGGGCGGCAGCGTTGGCGAGCTTCCCTTCCAGCGGAATGGTGTTCGGGCGGCGGTCGGGATAGTTGCGATTGCTGAGAAAAATCACATAGCTATCGCTCCACGGATCCATCCAGATGTCCGTTCCGGTCCATCCGGTATGGCCGAAGCTACCTACTGGAAACAATTCGCCGCGATTGCCTGAGAACGGACTTTCAATGTCCCAGCCCAGGCCGCGAAGAGCAACGGCGGTCGCAGGGTTCTGTGGGGTCGTCATCTTCTCAGCGGTCAGGCGGTTCAGCGGAAACTTACTCGGCCTGCCAGCCAGTAGATCCAGCAAATTCTGAGCAAAGATCGACAGATCGTTGGCGCTGCTGAATAGACCGGCATGACCGGCGACGCCACCCATTCTTCTCGATGTGGGGTCGTTCACCACGCCCTGGAGCAGGTGATGATCTTCGTCGTATTGCGTCGGTGCGATGTCGGCGCGCCACGAATCGGGAGGCAGGAAGCGCGTGTGATCCATTCCCATCGGCGCGAACACATACTTCGCGGTGTATTCATCGAGCGTCATGCCACTGAGTTTTTCGACCAGCGCCCCCATCATGATGAAGTTGATGTCGCTGTAGCGAAACGCAGTCCCGGGCGGACGTTCAGGCTTGACGGCAAACGCCATGTCATACGCCGTCTGCTTGCCGGTCCACGGGTAGGACAGGTCCAGGTCCGGCGGCAACCCGGAGTAATGCGTCATAATCTGCCGGATTGTGATATCACTCTTCCCGTTGGCAGCAAACTCTGGAATGTATTTCGACAACGGATCGTTCAGTCGAAATCGGCCCTGCTGGTAGAGCTGCATCACAGCCGTGGTGGTGGCGATCACCTTGGTCAATGACGCCATATCGAAGATGGTGTCTTCCGTCATGGCGTTGGGCGCTGGAATCGTGAAGCGATTGCCATAGGCTTTGTGAAACACGACATGGCCGTCATGGCCGACAAAAACCACCGCTCCAGGCACCGTATGTGACTCGAGCGCGGCGGTCATGATGCGATCAATACTGCTGAAATCCGGTGAAGTTGCCTGTTGCGCCGTTACTTGCATCGACAGCAAAAGGAACAACACGGGCATCGCCCATCGCAGCATCCACATATTTCGGGTGATTGGATCGCTGAGGAGGCGATTAGAACAAGCTTTCGGCGCTGTCGCGCGATTTTCATTCTGCATTTTCAACTCACATCGCTTCCTTGAGGTTGCGTACAGAAGGCGTGGATTCGCGTGGCACCATCGGTCAAGGCAGTCCGCGCGACCGGAACAACAAAATTCATTCAGCGATCGATGTCGTACAGATCGAGACTCACTACAGTTTCTAATGATGCGGCAGGCTTACGGCGTACAGATACCAGGCAGCGTGAGGCAACCACTCCTCCGTCCAACGCCAGTCTTCATCCGCACCGGTCCGGGCGAAACCTTCATTGAATGCAATTCCGTCCTCATTATTAAAACCGGCGGTGACGCCGTTGACAATCGCGCCCGGAGCACTAGTGTACTTGTACGAGCGGAAGAACATGTACGGAGCATTGCCGTGACCGCTTCCCATCAGCATACTTGCGTCGAAGGGATTTCGTCCCAAAATCCAGTGCAATTGGTTCCATGCGTAGGTTTGCAGTTGGCGCTGAAATGCCGGGTCATCCTTGTAGAGGGGCGCAGCCAAGCGTGCCGCGGCAGCGAGCGAAGCCAGCCTTGCGTCTTCACCCTGCCACCAGGGTGCAGCTTCCGTGTCGTGCGGAAAGAAGTACGCGCTACGAACCGTGCCGTCGCCCATGCGAACGAGTTGTCGTGCATATCCAAACGGATTGTTCGTCTCAGACGTAATCCAGAGTTCGAAATGTAACGAACGCCACACCACATCGCGAACCCGTGCCTGCTGGGCTGGACTTGCAACCTGGGCATATTCGAGCAGGCTGACAACCGGCAATCCCGCGTCCGATGGGTGAAAGAACGGACGAGTGCCATCATCGGCCCGCCAGTAATTATGGTATTTCCCGACCGAAATAAGGCGAGCCATCAGATGGTTGGCTCGTTGATCCGCGGCTTGAAGATACGTCACATTATGGGTGGCCCGATAGAGTTCCGTCGCCGCCATCAGCGCGCAGTAATCGTCCAAAATATTCTCTTTGCCGTCGTTCAGCAGTTCGCGGTTGTGCGCGGAGAGGAAGTCAAATGCATCCTCAGCAGCCTTCAGGTACGCTGCGTGATCCATATCGCCGCTGATTGGCATCGTGCTGGCCAGGGCAAGAGCTGCAATCGACAAGCCCCCACCGGAACGGAAGCTGGCCTCATACGCGTGCGGGCCTTCCGCCGCGCCAATTTTCTCGGTACTGTCCGAAGCGCTGGTCTTAATCTTTGTCCGCGTGTTGGGATTGCCGATCATTCGATCCTTCGCGAGCTTGTCTTTTCCGGGCGCAGAAATGGATTCGAAGAAAGAGCCGCCGGGCCGCTTCATGCGCACCAGAAAATCCGCGCCAAACAACCCTTCATCCAGCAAACGGCGTTCATACTCGGTGAAATTATCGTCATGGCGAGCCACCAGAGTGCGGTAGCTTTCGAGGCACGACCATGCGACCAGAGGCACTTGCTGCGGATTGAAGTATGAAGTCGGATTTTGGTGCGAAAGGTGAATCCCGTAATCCCCGGTCGCGTCGTACCAGCCGCCTCGCATGTCGGCAAATCCACTGCCGTCCGGCAGGCGCAAATGTTCATCCGCCCGGTTCATGTCGCCGCTCGCACGCTGCCCCTTGAAATAGAAAACGATGTTGGAAAGAGTATTACGCTCCAGAACATTGTGGTTGATTGAGAACGCGCATGACGTGATGGCACCGGTTTTCGTAGTCGCGGAGATTTTGTAGCGACCCGGCTTCTGAACGGAAGAGAAATCGGCCACCCAGAACAAGCGCCCCCATTGATCCACCTGACCGGCTGCTTTAAAGTGCCCTGTCAATACAGCCTTGCCGGTGTCCGCATCCGTCAGCGTAAAGGTTTCGGGTGCGTCCTGGCTATCCTGTGTGCTGTCAGACACCACCAGTGCTTTCTTCGATGCACTTGTCTCGTAGCCCACCTGGTCCACCACAATATGCATCTGCGCCACGCATGCAGGTGCGATCAGCGCCACAGCGCAGGCGATGAGAAACCGCAGGGAAGAAGTTTTGGTTTTGAAATCCCGGTGCAGACTATCTGAAAGGATATTGGGTCGCATTCGATTTCTCTCCCTGCGTTTCTTAACAATGATTAGAATGCAGGAGGAGGGCCTATGAGCGCAACCATTCAATTGCAGAAGCATGGATTTTGGTCGAGGCACGCATTTTGCGGATCTCAGGCGGTAAGAAGTTCCCTGCAGTTTTTCCTTGTGTTGGCACTTCCGCTGGCCTTTCTGTCGGCGACCGCGCTGGCCAAGACCGATAAATATGTAATTGCCGCTTATGTGTTCCCTCGCAACATGGTTCTTACATCGAACCAGGTCGCCGCCAAAAAACTGACGCGCATCAACTTCGCATTCGCGAATATCGACCAGGGACGCATCGTGGAAGGCGACCCGTCCGATGCAGCCAATCTGGCGATGATGGTCGGGCTGAAAAAAGAAAATCCTGACTTGACCGTACTTGTGTCGGTGGGGGGCTGGCTGTGGTCTGGCCGGTTCTCCGATGTGGCGTTAACCCCTGCCAGCCGAGCCAAATTTATTGACAGCGTCGCCGACTTTATCACTCGCTACAACCTGGATGGGCTCGACATCGATTGGGAGTATCCTGCCATGGCGGGCGCCGCTGGAAATGTATTTCGTCCGGAAGATAAGCAGAATTACACTCTGCTGCTGAAAGAGCTGCGTGAGCGCTTTAAGAAGATGCAGAAACCGCTGCATCGCCATCTCTACATCACCATCGCCGCAGGATCGTCTGCAGAATTTCTTGAGCACACAGAGATGGACAAGGTGCAGAAGTATGTCGACACGGTCAACCTGATGGCCTACGACTACTACGAACCCGGCGACGACAAGATCACCGGCAATCATGCTCCTCTCTTCGTCGATCCGGCCGATCCCAAGGGAGTTTCTTCCGACAAGTCCGTGAAGGAATTTGAGTCCGCCGGCGTTCCGGCAAACAAGATCGTCCTGGGTGTTCCCTTTTACGGACATGTTTGGGGCCATGTTTCCGCCACCAACAATGGACTGTTTCAGCCCGGAGATCCGGTGCCCAATGCCTACTCCAACTACGGCAAACTGACTCAGGATATAACCAGCCAGGGATTTACTCGCTACTGGGATGCAAAGGCCTCCGTGCCCTACCTCTACAACTCTCAGAAGCAGATTTTTGTTTCCTACGAAGACCCGGAATCATTGGCGCTGAAATGCAAGTACGTCATCGATCACCATCTGGCCGGAATGATGTTCTGGGAATACGGAAGCGATCCATCGGGCAAATTGCTGGACGCGATTGACCGAGGATTAGGTGTGAGTCATTCAGCAGCGCAACAGGCGGAAGCAAAATGAGCGCATCACCGACCCTTGTCGCCACTCCCTCGACCATAACCGCACCGGCCGTTCGCGTCGCATCGATCGACGTGTTTCGCGGCCTGACGATGATGGTCATGATCTTTGTCAACGATCTTGCCGGTGTCCGTGGTCTTCCGTGGTGGACCTACCATGCGCATATGCAACAAGACGCCATGACGTATGTGGACATGGTATTTCCGTTCTTCCTGTTCATCGTTGGCATGTCGATGCCGATTGCAATCGCGGGAAGACTGAAGCGCAACCAGTCCTACGTTGCTCTTTGGCAGCATATTCTCTCGCGTTCCATCGGCCTGGTTGTCCTTGGATTGATTCTGGCGAATGCCGAAAAGGGCGATCCGGTTCGCATGGGACTATCGACAGCTGCCTGGGCGCTGATCGGGCTAGCAGGCGCCATTCTCTTCTGGCTGGTCCCGAGTCGCAACACACGGCACGCACGCATCTTTGTCGGCCTGCGGATTGTGGGCTTCCTTGTGATCATCGGCGTGTTTGCAATCTTTCGGCGAACAACGCACGGCACGACTGCCTGGATCGATTTCTCTTACCCGGAGATCCTTGGCTTGATCGGATTCGCCTATTTCGCAGTGGCCCTGCTGTATGTCTCCACACGTCGATGGCTGTGGGCTCCGCTGGCATGGTTTGTTGCGCTGACCGCATTCTGTGCGCTCGCGACGGCGCATATCATCCGCCTACCGCGACACTTACCGCTCTACATCTGGCCGTTCGGCCAGGGTGCTTCGACTTCAATCGTCATGGCAGGTGTGGTGACCTCGATCATCTTCCTCGGCAAACATCGCTGGCAGCGTCTCCGCCAGAGAATGTGGCTGGCTCTGGGGTTTGCTGTCGTCACGCTGGCGGCGGCGTGGATACTGGCTCCGCTTGGCATTTCAAAAATTAGAGCTACGCCCACATGGTGCCTGGCAAGCGTGAGTGCCAGTGTGCTTTGCTTCATGCTGCTCTACTGGATCTGCGATGTGAGGGGGAAAACTCGTTGGGCATTTTTTTTGAAGCCTGCCGGCGAGAATACTCTGCTGACATATTTGCTGCCCGATATCTACGACTTTCTCACAGCGTTTGTCGGGTTTACCTATCTCGATCGATACTTCCAGACTGGGGCTTCAGGAGTTCTCGGCGCAATCCTCTTCACCTTTGCTATCCTGGCTGTCTCGGCCGTGTTGACTCGTATGAGAATTCGCCTTCAACTGTGATCTGCAAGCTGGTCGATGCTTTCTGGCTGCCTAATGCGTCCAGGCATCCAACGTCCCATTGAGAATGGCTGCACGCAGGTTCGCGATGTCCGGATGTAACGTCCGGTCGCGTTCGAGCTTGGCGACAACACTGCGCACTTGATTCCATGCGGCTTCCACACATTGCGCCGGCCTGAGAGGTCGGCGATATTCCAGACCCTCGGCGGCAGCCATCAATTCAATGGCCAATACCGACTCCGCATTCTCGACGACCTGCCGTAACTTCCACGCGGCTGTCATGCCCATCGATACGTGATCCTCCTTACCACCGGAGGTTGGAACGCTATCGACGGAAGCCGGGTGGGCGAGCACTCGTGCCTCAGCAAGCAGAGCGGCAGCGGCCACATGCGCCACCATATAGCCGGAGGAAACGCCGGCATGCGGCGTAAGAAAAGGCGGCAGGCCCTCGTTCAAGTCGGGATTTACCAGGCGATCGATGCGGCGCTCGCAAATGCTCATCAGGTCCACCATCACGATGGCCGCGTAATCGAAAACATAGGCCAATGGCGCGCCGTGAAAATTGCCGCCTGAAAGAATCTCGTTTTCTGCGGAGCCTGCTTTCGTGTCCGCAACAAAGACCAAGGGATTGTCGGTCGCGGAACCCATTTCGATTTCAAGCACGCGCCTTCCCTGCGCCAATCCATCCAAGACTGCACCGTGGACCTGTGGCATGCAACGTAGGCAGTACGCATCTTGTACGCGCGGATCGTGGTCGCGATGCGATTCTCGAATCTCGCTCTGCGCCAACAACGACCGCAGATGCCGCGCGACCTCCATCTGGCCGGGATGCGGACGTGCGGCGTGAATCCTTTCATCGAACGCTGTCGGTGTTCCCTTCAACGCTTCCAGCGTCATCGCGCCAGCCAGGTCAGCTAGACGAGCGACCCGTTCGGCACGCAACAGCGCCAGACCGCCCACAGCCGCCATCGCCTGCGTGCCATTCAGCAAAGCGAGGCCCTCCTTGGGTGCGAGCCGCAACGGCTTCATCCCGGCTGCGCTCAAAGCCTCTTGTGCGAGAACACGTTTTCCCTGGTAGAAAACTTCCCCTTCGCCAATCATCCCCAACGCGAGATGGGCCAGCGGTGCCAGGTCGCCACTTGCCCCGACAGAGCCTCGAGCCGGCACCACCGGGCATACGTTCTTTTCAAGCATGGTGAGCAGGTGTTCCGCCACCAGTACGCGCACGCCACTGGTTCCCTTGGCCAGCACATTCGCCCGCAAAAGAATCATGCCGCGAATCTCCGCTTCTGCCAGGGATTCGCCCACGCCGCAAGCATGGCTACGGACAAGGTTCAATTGAAGATCGGCCAGCTGATCGGGAGGAATCGATACCTCCGACATTTTGCCGAAGCCAGTGTTGATGCCGTAGATCGTTGCCCCTTCAGCAAGATAGCGTTCCACCACCGCGCGGGACGCCTCCATTCGCCGCCGTGCCTCCGGATGCAGCACTACCGGTATTTTTGCGTAGGCCACGGCCGCAAGCTCTTCCAGGGTCAGAGGCTGTCCGTTCAATGCCAGCGATGAGGAACTCAATGGGTTCGCCTCTTTTATTTTTCCAGGGTGTAGTGTCGATTGCTCACGGCGCGTAGTCTCTCAGCCGCGCTTTCTGGCGTGATGTCGCGCTGCGGCATTCCCAGCATTTCAAATCCGACCATGAATTTTCGAATGGTGGCCGATCGCAGCAGGGGCGGGTAGAAATGCGCATGAAAGTGCCACTCGGGGTGCGATTTCGAATCGGTCGGACTCTGGTGAAATCCCATGGTGTACGGAAAGCTTGTTTGAAATAGATTGTCGT
The DNA here is from genome assembly GCA_049692235.1 of Acidobacteriaceae bacterium. GTDB lineage: Bacteria > Acidobacteriota > Terriglobia > Terriglobales > Acidobacteriaceae > JAKAAZ01. The sequence goes on from JBAVOQ010000102.1 coordinate 125,883, forward strand.
AGCGCGTGGTGACTTGTTTCAAAATATCCGCCAGGCCCACCTTCTGCGCGACATCCATCTCCGTGAATGTGCCAAGGTGGCGCCGGCTCAGCACGAGCGTTTCAAAGGGCCAGACCGCCCAGAACGGCACCAAGGCGACGAACTCCTGATTCTCGCAGACGATTCGCTCCGCCGATTGCACCTCGTGCGCAACCGTATCGCAAAGCATGCAACTGCCATGCGAATCCAGATACGCCAGCTGCGCGGCCTGCTCCGCCAGAGGTTCATCCGGAATATGCTCCGTAGACCAGACCTGGCAATGCGGATGCGGGTTGCTGGCACCCATCATCGGCCCGCGATTTTCAAAAATCTGAACGTAGTTGATCTCGGGCCTTTGACCTAAATCCTGACACTGCGCATCCCATGCTTCCACGACGCGTTCAATCTCCTGCGGCTGCATTCGGGCCAGCGTCAAATCGTGGTCAGAATGGAAGCAGATCACGCGGCAGATTCCCAGCTCTCGCTCGGCCCGAAATAAATCGTCTTGAGGCGCACCTGTCAGCGGAGGAACATCGGGAAGCAACGCGGCATAATCGTTGTCGAATACGAACACATCTTCGTACTCGGGGTTTTGATGGCCACCCGCGCGAGTATTCCCGGGACATAAATAGCAGGTGGGATCGTAGTGGATCGCCGGAGCGCTTTCAGCCTTCGCAACCTCGCCCTGCCAGGGACGCTGGGTGCGATGCGGCGATACCAGTACCCACTTTTGCGTCAGCGGATTGAAGCGGCGATGTGGAACTTGGAGCCAGGTGGATGGCGGCATAGAAGGTGGGTCGAAACGTCCCTCCTCATGCTAATCGATGTTGGACATCGGTGCTCGCAGCCAATGCCTTCCGATCACTCCTGGTCGAGGGCAGCGCATATCGCTCGCCGCGCATGGCCGCGACTTCCAACCTGGCCCACTCCACCCACAGATTCAGCCCGTGAGTCTTTTTCATCATGTCAGCGATGCAGCTATCATCGACACTCGCCGCGGTTTCCATGAAGTAAAAATCTTTGCCGGCATTCGAGCGCAGAAATTCCGTATGCGTGACCCCGCGCGCCATTCTCATACTGGACAGCAGCGCTGTGTTCGCGCGCCTGAGTCGTTCGATATCCTCTGTCGTGCTGGTTTTCTGAGCTGTGAGCACCAGTTCACCCGCCTCGGGCCCTTCTGAAGATGCCACCCGATAGGGGGATACGGCAGAGAACACCACCATTCCGTCTGCGGTGAGGCTATCCACGTGCAACCGGGTACCCTCGATCGATTGCTCCAGCAGAAAACCACTCTGATGATCGCCCAGGGCATCGAGAGCACGCCATACCTGCTCCGACTCATGTAGTTGCCGGCTCTCGGAACCACACGAGGCGCTTCGCGGCGTCAACAACCACGGTGCTGGAACCGCCTGCATGAAGTGGCGCAATTCGTCGTAATTCGCGACCGACGTAAATGCGGGGACCGTTATTCCCATGTGCGCAGCTTTCATGCGCGCGGCCAGCCTATCGCTGAAATACCGGGCCGTCGTGACACCCATGCCAGGAATTCGCAGATGCTCCCGAAACGCGGCTGCGTTTTCGACGTTGAAATTGTCGAGTGCGATGATGCGTACGAATTTGCGAGACCGGGCAAGATACGTGACTGTATTTGTAATTTGCTGCAAGGTCATGCCGGCAGGCATGCTGTGTAATTCGCTGATTGCATCCGACGGCCACCCGGCATTCCGGTGCTCGTCGAGGGTCAACAGAACCACCCGGCAACCAAGGTTCGCCAACTCCTCAAGAAACCGATGGCCAGTGGGGCTGACAGCCATGCATAAGATGATCTCTCCATCCGTGCGATGCATCGTCATGGGCGCAAGTATAGCTCCATACGGAAGGTTGGACGAAGCGATTCTGTCTGCTGTGCCATAAGGGTGAGACGAAAAGTCCGGAAACAACCAGGGGCGATGAATGTGAATTGCAAAGAGCCGGAGCAAGATCAGTATGATATTGCCTATGGCGTCTGCGCGATCGATAGGCGGAACACAAATTCTACAGGTGTTCGATGAATGGACCGTGCGCTGGCATCAGAGTCCGTTCGCGCAGAAACCGCCGGACGACTTCAATGCCGCGGTCGAGGAATTGCATCGCGCAAATTTTGAACTTTGGCACCAGGAAGATAAAGCGCGAGATGTCTACTCCGGAGACGCCGCCATTGCGGCCGCAAAGCGCGCGATTGACTCGATCAATCAGCGCCGCAATGATCAGATCGAACGCTGCGATGAACTTTTACTGGAAGGATTGTCCGCGCAAAAGCTACCGAATTCCCAGGCGGAGATGCATTCTGAGACCCCCGGGATGATGTTGGATCGACTATCGATTGTGAGCCTGAAGATCTATCACACGCGTGAGGAGACAGAACGAATTCCATCTCCTCCGGGTCATCGCGAGCGCAATCTGCGACGCTTGGCGATACTTGAGAATCAGCGAAACGATCTGGCCAGATGCCTGGATCGGCTGTGGCAACGCGTACTATGTGGCGAATTGCGTTTTCAGATCTACCGCCAGCTGAAAATGTATAACGATCCTGATCTGAACCCCGTTCTGTACGACAAGTAGAAACAAGCACACTCCGCGCTACTGCTGCGCCGAGCCCGCGTTGGCTTGATTTGTTGCAGGAGGATTCGACTGCCCCGTCGTTGCCGGCGTGGAGTTGATAGCACCCTGCGAATTGCCTTGGGTATTTGCATCCGGTTGGCCATTCGCATTTTGCGCGTTGGACAAAAGCTGGATCTCTACGCGACGATTCTTCGCGCGGCCGCTGGCACTGCTGTTGCTGGCAACTTCCACGTCTTTTCCGATGCCGATCAGATAAAACTTGTGCGCCGGAACGTTATATTTCTCCGCCAGGTATTGCGCGACGGTTTCTGCGCGCCGCTCGCTCAGCTGGTAGTTGTAATCCTTGTTGCCGGTGGAATCGGTACCGCCGGTAATTTCCAGAATGTATGACTTGGTGTTTCCCAGTTGGCTGGCGAAGGTATCCAGATCCTCTTTGTCGTGCTTGGTCAGGGCCGCCTTGTCAAAGGCAAAATGCACGTTCGTATCAGCCACCTGGTGATAGGTGTCTATATTTTTGACTACACTCTCCAGGGTGTCGGCATGGTTCATGGCTTCCTGCGCAGACTGCTGTGCCTGGGTGGCAGCTTGGCCCGCGGCCAACGCCTTCTGATCGGCAGCGGTAGCGGAGGTTTGTGCCTGCTGAATGCCCTGTGAGGCACGGGAATCTACGTCCTGAATGCTGCGATGATTGGCAGCCGTCTGATCTTCCAGTTCGTTCGTATGCTGGATCAGAGGGGTGGTTTGTGTGCGAACGTAATTCTTGGTTGCGCAGCCCGCAAAGGTCAAGATGAGAATGGATGCTCCCCCAAGGTAAATTTTTGAACTTCTAGCACTCCGTGTCATAGCCAGCTTCTCCCTAGTAGTGACGCAAAAGAGTTCGGCGTCTTTTAGGTATGATGCAATCCATCAGCCAATCGAAGCTTTTACGTAAGGCATTATTTTGCTTATTGTTACGACGATTTTATGAAGCTTCAAATTCCAGGATCGAAGCGCAAACGGCAATTTTTACATGCGACGATACCTTCCCCGGCGGCAATTCCGAAACTACGCGCGAAACGCATAAACTGGTAATGGCGCCCTCTTTCATGGATTTACACGAGAAAATCCGCACGCTTCCGGCTGGCCCTGGCGTCTATCTGTTTCAAGATGCCGACGGAAAGGTGATTTACGTCGGCAAAGCCAAGAATCTGCGTTCGCGGGTGCGTTCGTATTTCCTTGAGGCGGCGCAGGCGAATGCAAAAACCGGCTCCCTGATGCGGGAAGCGGTCGACCTGGAATATATTCTGGTCGCGAACGAGCACGAAGCGCTGGCGCTGGAAAATAATCTGATCAAGCAGCGCAAACCTCGCTTCAATGTGCTGCTGCGAGATGACAAGACTTATCCGTATGTAAAACTCACGCTCGGGGATCGCTATCCCAAGGTACTGGTGACGCGACGAGTCCGCAAAGACGGCGCCATCTACTATGGTCCCTACTTCCCCGGAAACCTTGCCTATCGCATTGTCGACCTGATCCACCGCACATTTCTCATTCCCAGTTGCAAGGTCGATCTGTCGCGATACCATGCGCGCCCGTGTCTGCAGTACTACATTCACCGCTGCCTGGGCCCGTGCGTTGAGAGCCTCACGACTCCAGACATCTACGCCGAGGCGGTTCGCGATGTGCGCTTGATGCTGGAAGGCCATGCCGATGAGTTGGAGAAGTCGCTGGAACAGAGAATGCAAACCGCAGCCGCGAACGAGCAATTTGAACTGGCGGGACGTTATCGCGACCTGGTAATCACGCTGCATCAATTACAGGAAAAACAGCGCATCGCCGCCGCCTCGGATGACGATGCCGATGTCTTCGGCTTCCATTACGAGAAAGGAATGCTGGCGGCGAATCTGTTCCACATTCGCAATGGCCGCATCGTCGATCGCCGCGAATTCTTCTGGGAAGACCTACCGGAATTTCCTGAAGCGCGGGTTCTCGAGGCTCCACGTTCTGAGGCGATCTCACTAGCTGGCGAAACCGAAGCCGCTGGAATCGATTCGCTGGCCGAAGCGGGCGACACGCCAGCCAACATCAAGTCGGAGGAATCTTCCCTGGCCGAAACCTTTGTTCCCGCGATTTTTTTCTCCGCATTGCTGAAGCAGCTATATATCGACCAGCAATATGTTCCACGAAATATTTACGTACCCGTTGACTTTGCAGATCGTGCGCCGTTGGCAGAATTGCTGTGCGAGCACACCGGGCACAAAGTTGAAATCGCGGTGCCGCAGCGTGGTGAGAAGCGTTCCCTGCTGGACCTGGCCGGCCAGAATGCCAAGCAATCCTACGATCAACGCTTCCGCGTGCTGCAACCCAGCATTCGCGTGATTCAGGAGACGCTGCAGGATGCGCTCAATCTGCCTGCGCTTCCGGAGCGCATCGAGTGTTTCGATATTTCCCACATTCAAGGTGCAGAAACCGTGGCCTCCATGGTGGTGTGGGAAAAAGGCGCGATGAACAAATCGGAATATCGCAAATTTCAGGTCAAGTCGGTCGAGGGCGTCGACGATTTTGCGAGCATGCGAGAGGTCATTATCCGGCGGTATCGTCGCCTGCAAGAGGAACATCGTCCCATGCCAAGCCTTATTTTGATTGACGGAGGATTGGGCCAGTTGCACGCCGCAGCTGCAGCGCTGGAGGAGTTGAGCTTTACCAGCCAGCCATTGGCAGCCATCGCGAAACGGGAAGAAATCATTTACGTGTATGGGCAGGAGGACGATCCGGTGGTGCTTGACCGTCACTCCCCGGTACTGCACCTGGTGCAGCGGATCCGCGATGAGTCGCATCGATTCGCTATCACCTATCATCGCAAGCGGCGAGAAATGCGCGACCGCGACTCCGATCTGCTTCGCATCCCCGGCGTCGGCGCGCAAACCCGCACCCGCCTTATCACTCATTTCGGCAGCCTGCGAGCCATCCAGTCCGCATCTCTCGAAGCGCTGCAGTCGGTCGTGTCGCGCAAAGTGGCGGAAGCCATCTGCGCCCATTTCCAGACTTCGATTCCCGCAGGCGAGCCGCCAGAATAGCGCCCCGTTTCCGCACTTCGCGGGCCGTAATGCAGCCGACGTTGTCGCGCGGGAACTTTTCTCCTCTTTCTCCGTATTCAAATTTATTCGCTGTCGCAGCGGAGCCATGCTCTACTATGTGACTCGGAGAATCCATGAGAATTCAAACATCCACTGCGGAATCCTGGAAACCTGCCGTTCAGCTGGCTGTCGCATTCGCGGCGATCAAATTCGCGATTGAGTTCATTGGAAATCTGCTGGCACAGCATTTTGGCTATGGAATTTTTCGCGACGAAATGTACTACATCGTCTGCGGGCGGCACCTTGCCTGGGGCTATGTCGATCAGGCGCCCATGGTCGCGCTGCAGGCGCGCATCGCTGAAATGTTATTTGGCTTCCATCATCTGGCCCTCTTTCGCAGCTTCTCGGCATTGGCCGGCGCCGTCAAAGTCTTCCTGACGGGGATTTTGGCGTGGCAATTAGGCGGCATGCGGATCGCTCAAGTGATGGCGATGATCGCCGTCCTGATTGCGCCAGTTTACCTAGGAATCGACAGCTTTCTTTCTATGAATTCGTTCGAGCCGGTCTTCTGGATGGGATGCATGGTCGCGCTGCTTGTCATGGTTGCCGGAAACAGTCCGAAATGGTGGGTCCTGTTCGGCATCCTTGGTGGCCTGGGCTTGCTGAACAAGCCGTCCATGGCTTTTTTCCTGGTGGCCCTGCTGATCGGACTTCTGCTGACTCCGCAACGCCGGATTCTTTGGAGCCGCTGGACTCTGGCGGCGATCGGACTCACCGCCCTGATCTCGCTGCCATACCTGTTGTGGCAAATTCATCACCAGTGGCCAACGCTGGTGTGGCTAAACAACGTGAATCACAGCCACAAGAACGTCAAGCTGGGACCACTTCCATTCCTCGGCGCGCAAGTCATGATGCTGAATCCGATCAGCATTTTCCTACTACTGCCGGGATTGATTTGGCTGTTATTTGCGAAAGCGGCCTGTCGCTTCCGATGGATTGGCCTGATGTACGTCGTGCTGCTGGCCATCATGATCCACCTGTTTGCCAAGGATTACTATGTTGCGCCAGTCTATCCGGTTCTCTTCGCTGCGGGTGCACTGGCCTGGCAAAATCTCTTTTCAGCGTCTCGAAAAACCGCGTGGCTGCTGCCAGCCTGGTGCTCCGTGATGGTGATTCTCGGCACCCCCACGCTACCCATGGGAATACCGGTCATGCCGCCGTATAGTTGGATTCGCTACACGCGAGCGCTGCACATGACCAGCCAGAATACTGAAACGGCAAAGACGGGTCCGCTGCCACAGTTCTATGCGGACCGATTTGGTTGGCATGGCCTGGTGGCCGAGGTTGCGCGGATCTACAACTCTTTGACGCCTGCCGATCGGGCCAAAGCGGGAATCTTCTGCAACAACTATGGCGAGGCCGGCGCGATCGATTTGTTCGGACCGAAGTATGGGCTTCCGCCGGCGATCAGCGGCCACCAGAATTATTACTTCTGGGGACCGCGTGGCTACTCCGGTGACGTATTGATTGTCCTTGGCGAATCCAAATCCGATGTCGAGCAGTACTGTGATTCCGTGCAGCAGGCCGGAGAAGTCGACAATCCGCTTGCTATGCCGTATGAAAATGGACCCATCTATCTCTGCCGCGGCGGAAAGGTTCCCCTCTCCGCCTATTGGCCGAACGTCAAGAACTGGAACTGATCGAGCGGCAGCAATTTGGATTGCGCTTTACCAGATGCGAACACGATCCGGCGGAGCCAGGTACAGCTTCTGTCCTGGTTTCACATCGAAGGCTGTATACCAGGCGTCGATGTTGCGCACCGTGTCCGCACGGTATTCCGCCGGTGCATGTGGATCGGTCATTACCTGGCGGCGCAGCGCGGCTGGCCGACCCTTCAATCCCCAATTCTGACCGAACGCAATGAAGAACTGCTGGTCGCCGGAAAAGCCATCTTGTTCCGGCGCAGTTTTGCCGCCGAGCGACGCGTGATAGCCGTCGTACGCTGCGGAAATTCCCGCGACATCCGCAATGTCTTCCGCCAGAGTCTGTTTGCCATTCACATGGAGATCAGGGAACGGCATATAGGTATCGTACTGGGCGGCCAACTTGGCTGTGGCTGCATCGAAATGCGCCAGGTCCGCTGGCGTCCACCAATCGCGTAGACGGCCTGTGGCGTCGAACGTGCTGCCTTCTGTGTCGAAGGTGTGACTGATTTCATGTCCGATGATCGACCCGATGGCACCGTAGTTGGCGGCGGCGGGCGCTTTCGCATCGAAGAAGGGCGGTTGCAGAATCGCTGCTGGGAAGTTCAGCGCGTCCTGCAACGGCAGATTCACCGCGTCGACCGTTTGTGGTGTCATCGACCATTCCTTGCGGTCGACATTCTTGCCCAGACGATCGATCTGCTGATGGTAGCGGAACGTTCCTGCGCGCCAGATGTTGCCGAAAATATCATCCGGCTTGACGACGTAGCCATCGTAGCTATGCCAGGTCTCCGGATAGCCAACCCCGACGTAGAGCGCATTCAGTTTGGCCTCAGCCTCTGCCTTGGTGGCAGGCGCCATCCACGTCAGCGCTTCAATCCGCACCCGGTACGCCGCGATGAGGTTGGCGACCATAGTCTGGGCCGCCGCCTTCGCTTCCGGAGAGAAGTAGCGCTGCGCGTAGATCTTTCCGACCGCGTCCCCTAGCAGACCGTCGACGACGAAAACTCCGCGCTGTGCGCGAGGGCGCTGTTGCGGCACGCCGACTAAAGTCTTCCCAAAGAAATCGAACCGCTCATCCGCAAGCGCCTTGGGCAGCACTCCCGCATACTCTTCAATAAAGTGATACGCCAGCCAGTCTTTCCATGTGTTCACTGGCGTCGACGCCACCAGTGCCGCTTCGGCGGTAAACGCACTCGGCTGCCAGACGATGAAACTGTCCTGATCCGCCAGCTTTGCGGCGCGAAAATATTCCGTCCAATCCAGCCCCGGAGCCTTGGCGGCAAATTCAGAGCGCTTCCAGGTATTGTCGGCATTATGAATGTCTTCATCGCCGGCCAAACTGGTGTGGGTCTGCGCAATCGCCTTTTCCAACGCGATGACTCGCGTGGCGCGCGCATCTGAATCGTCGAAACCGGCCAGCCGAAACATCGCAGCCACATGGGTCTGATATTTCGCCTGGATCTCCTTCATGTGAGCGCTGTCGCCCAGGTAATACTCGCGATCAGGCAGCTCAATTCCACCTTGCAGCAGATACGGATGGTAATGTTCCGGATCGTGAAATCCTGGCGCGACCCACAGTCCAAATAGATTTGCCGTATGGAAGTTGGTGTTGTTGAGCGGATCGACATCCGCCCGCAGGCTTTCTCCGAGAGCGCGAGCCAGGTCGCGTTGGTTATGGATCGCGGCGATGGCGGCCAGTTGCGAGCGTAACGGTGTCAGCCCTTTCGCCTCAATTGCCGACTCGTTCATGTAGGAGTTATAGAGGTCTGCGATCTTGCGCGCGTTCGACCCAGCCGGAGCATTCGCTTTTGCCGCTTCCTGAATCAAGGCCGCGGTATTCTTGTTGGCCGTATCATCCAGCGTGAAGAAAACGCCAATGCCGGCGCGGTCGGCAGGAATCACCGTCTGCTTAATCCAGTCGCCATTGGCATACAAATAGAAATTGTCGCCCGGCATCACCGACCGATCCATGTTGGCAACGTTGATGCCATGCGATTCCTGCTGCGGCGGATTCTCGCCCTTTTGCGCATGGGCTGGCAGCCATGTCGGTACAAGAATCATGCAGGCAGCGGTCGTAACGATAAAATTTAGAAAGGAACGAAATCTCATGCGAATGCTCTCCTTGAGTCCGCCGTAACAGTTTGACAACCCTTAGCAGATGCAACCACTTACTGGGCACCGATCAGGGTAGCACGAACGAAATTACCGCGAAGTTTCGGGGCGACCGCGACGACCCGGGAGCTACACTGAAGATTCATGCTCGATGAATTCCGTCGACCGATGACGAGGGCCTAAGACGACCACCGTGCGCATCCTGACACGCTACATTCTCGGCGAAGTTCTCTCCCACACTTTAGTGGGCATTGGGCTGTTTACGTTTGTGCTGTTCATGCCCCAGCTGGTCCAGATTCTGGAGCTCGTGGTGCAGGACGGCGCCTCTCCGATGAGCGTTCTGAAATTGGTGCTGTTCACGCTGCCCAATTCTTTAACGGTCACCATCCCGATGGCGCTGCTCGTCGGCGTCTTGCTTGGGCTCAGCCGGTTGGCTGCCGATAGCGAAGTCACGGCGATGCGGGCCTGCGGCTTCGGCGTGTTTCAGTTTGTTCGCATCGTCGCCATGGTCGGCGTGGCGGCATGGTTTCTGGGATTATTCAATTCGCTGTATCTTGCACCGAAGGCAACCACCGCGATGTTACGGGTGGTAAACTCGCTTCGAGATTCGCAGGCTACGTTTCAAGTTCAACCAAGAGTTTTCTATGAAGATTTCCGGAATTCTATTCTGTATGTGCAGGATGTCCGGATCGGTCGTCACGCTTCCGTTTGGTCGCACGTGTTTTTGGCGGATATCAGCGATCCTCGCTCCCCGAAAATTACATTAGCCGAGCAGGCCACCGTAGTTGGCGGACAGCACCATGATCTGCGTATGCGCCTGCGCAATGGCGAGCAGCATGAAATGCCCCCGAACGATCCCGGAGCGTACAGCATCTCCACTTTTGCGCAGACGGACCTCCCGATCCAGATCAGCAGCGGACAGGAAACCACGCGCATCGGCCACAGCGACGTGCCGATTCTGGCTATGTCGAATCGCCAATTGTACAAGCGAGCCCATTCCGCCGACGGCCGCTGGTATCAGATTGAATTGCAGAAGCGCTATGCCTATCCCACCGCATGCATGGTGTTGATGTTGGTTGGCATCCCGTTGGGATTGTCGTCACGGCGCGGCGGTAAGAGCATGGGCTTCGTGCTGACGATTTTCCTCGTCTTTGTGTACTACTTCCTTTCGTCCACCGGAATGGCACTGGCCAAGCAACAAAAAATTCCCGTCCTGCTCGGCGTGTGGGGAGCCAACCTGTTGTTCGGCATGGCCGGTATGCTGCTGCTGTACCAAATGTCGCGTGGGACGGTTCGTTTCCCAATGCCGCGGGTCGGCGAAAAGCTGCGCAAGATCCTTCGCCGCGGAGGGGAGCCCTCTCCGGGAGCCGTGTTCGACGCTCTGCCGCGAGGCACCCTGTATGAGGGCTTTCCACTGATTCTGGACGACTACGTGCTGCGCTCATTTGTTGGCAGCTTCCTTCTGGTCGAGATCAGCTTCGTGATGCTGTCGCTGGTCTTCTCCTTGTTCGAACTGCTCAGCGATATCATCCGCAATCACGCGGCACTGGAGGTTGTCGGTGAATATCTGCTGAACCTGACGCCAAGCATGATTTATACGATCACACCCCTCAGTGTGTTGATCGCTGTCCTGGTGACAATCGGAACGCTGAATCGATCCAGTGAACTGACGGCGATGAAGGCCACCGGTATCAGCCTGTATCGCGCTGTGGTGCCGATTTTCATGATCGCTGGCGTCCTTTCGGTCGTGATGTTCACCTTCGATCAGTTTTACCTACCCAATGCGAACCGCAAGCAGGAGGCGCTGCGGAGCGAAATCAAAGGCAAGCCGCCCCGCACCTTTCTTCGTCCCGACCGCGAATGGGTGTTTGGTAGAACGAAGCCGAATGAAGGCGCGCGCATTTTTTATTATGAGTATTTCGACTCAGCCAACAATCGCTTTGCCAACTTGACGGTGTTGGAGTTTCAGCCCAACAGCTTCGTGCTCGCGGGGCGCATTTTCGCCTCGAACGTTGTCTGGGATCCACAGCAACATGAATGGTCATTCGAAGATGGCTGGGAACGAACTTTCCAGGGCGGCACCATTTCCTCCTATCGCAAATTCAACAGTGAAATATTTTCTGACATCACGGAACCACCGGGCTACTTTAAGAAAGAAGACCTGCAGTCTTCAGAGATGACGTTCGCGGAACTCGCCCACTACATCCATGACCTGAGCCAGAGCGGCTTCGACACCCTTCCCTTGCGGGTGCAACTCAATAAGAAAATCGCGTACCCTCTTGTCACCCTGGTGATGGCAATTCTGGCGGTCCCGTTCTCGCTGTCCATGGGACGACGCGGATCGTTGACGGGAGTTGCTGTCGCTATCGGCGTGGCCATCGCCTATTGGGTGGCTGCAGGTCTGTTTGAGGCTATGGGCAACGTCAATACTCTACCCGCCGTGCTGGCCGCCTGGTCGCCCGACCTGCTTTTTGGGTTAGTTGGGGGATATTTGCTGCTGCGTACGCCAACGTAAAGCGCGTCGAAGGAGTGAACAGTCTCCGATTTCCGCAACTATCCGACTTGGCTACAATCAAATGTAAGAAGGCATCCCTTTGACTCTGCTCGAAAATCTGCGCCCACTGTTTCCATACATGCGACGCTACCGCCGCGGATTTCTGCTGGGTGGCTGCTTCGCTGTTTGCAGCAATGCCATCTGGGTCTTGTTTCCGGAGGTCATTCGTCGCGCAATCGACGACATGACCAAGCATCTGAGTTATCGAGGCATTCTTTTCTACGCCGGAATTCTGGTTGCCGTAGCCCTATCGAAGGGTGTCTTCCTCTTCCTGACCCGATGGGTTCTCATTGGCATCTCGCGCGACATTGAGTATGACCTGCGCAATGATTTGTTCCGCGTGCTGGAACGGCAAGCTCCTTCGTACTTCCAGGAAAATCGCACTGGCGATATTATGGCGCGAGCGACCAACGACCTCAACGCGGTTCGCATGTTGCTCGGTCCTGCCATCATGTACAGCGCTAACACGCTGCTGTTCACGGTGGGTGCGCTCGCTTTTATGATCCGCATCAGCCCCTGGTTGACGCTGTTGGCATTTGTGCCGCTACCCGCCGCCAGCATTCTGGTCCAGTACTTTGGACGTAAAATTCATGAGCGGTTTGAGCGCATTCAGGCGATGTACTCCGACATTTCCGCGCAAGTGCAGGAGAATGTTTCGGGAGCCCGCCTGGTCCGCGCTTTCGCGCAGGAAGAGTCTGAAATTTCCGCCTTCGAACGCGCCAACGCGGAGTATGTTCGTCGCGCCCTGCGCCTGGTTCGTCTGATGGGAATGTTGTGGCCCACTCTGGAATTCATGCTCGGACTGTCTCTCGTTGTCGTGCTGCTGGTGGGAGGACACCAAGTCGTCAACGCCAAAATCTCTGTGGGCGCGTTCGTTGCATTCACCACATATATGGTGATGTTGACCTGGCCGGTGATCGCCCTCGGATGGGTGGTCAACCTGGTGCAGCGCGGCACGGCATCCGTCACCCGCATTCATGAAATTTTGATCGCAGAGCCGTCGATTTCCGACGCCACATTGCCCGTGACCGGCCCCATCACAACAGAAGTTCGCGGTGACATCGAATTCCGCAATCTCAGTTTCGCTTACGACAACTCCACAGCACCAGTCCTGCGGGATATCAATCTGCGAATTCCCGCAGGTAGCAGCTTCGCGATTGTTGGTCCCACCGGCTCCGGCAAAACCACGCTGGTACGTCTGATTCCACGATTGCTTGAAACGCAACGAGGCATGCTGGTGGTGGATGGCCATTCCGTCATGAACTATCCGCTGGCAAAACTGCGGGAAGCCATCGGATTCGTTCCGCAGGAAACGTTTCTCTTCAGCGAATCGATTCGCGAAAATGTCGCCTTTGGGGCTCCGGCTGCAACCGAGAAGGAAATTCTTGACGCAGCTGCAACTGCTCATATCCGTGATGAAATTCTGGAGTTTCCCAAAGGATTCAATACTCTCGTCGGCGAACGCGGTGTCACGCTTTCCGGCGGTCAGAAGCAGCGCACAGCAATTGCCCGCGCACTGGTACGCGACCCTCGCATCTTGATCCTCGATGACGCACTATCCAGCGTCGATACATTCACTGAAGAACGAATTCTTCAGGGGCTGGCGAACGCCATGCGCGGTCGCACCACGATCTTCATCTCCCACCGCGTTTCCACCGTGCGCCATGCCGACCAGATTGCCGTGCTCGTCGACGGCTCTATTGTCGAATTGGGAACGCATGACGAACTGGTCGCCCGCAACGGCTACTACACTCAGCTGCACGAAAAACAAATGCTGGAAGAAGAGCTTTCCGTCGTCAGCTGATGCCGCCCCTGCTTCGATCCCTGCGTAGCAATCGTCCTCCCCTACTCCGCGTCCCGCGTTTCTCTACAAAACCGCCGAGTCAAGTTGCCTTCGTAGATCATCCGGCTGATGACAGTGGGCAAACGCAGTCTCGCGCGAGATACGATTCGCCCGGACGAGGTCGGCCAATGACTGATCCATCGTCATCATGCCTTCGCCGCGAGCGATCATGATTTGCGATCGAATCTGGTGGTCGTGGCCTTGCCGGATCAGGTTGCGCATGGCGAAGTTCGCGAGCATCACCTCGGTTGCAGGATAACGCCCAGTTCCGTCCGACGCAGGGACCAATTGCTGCGCGATAATGGCGAGCAAAGCCAACGATAGCTGCTGCCGAATTTGCTGCTGGTGTCCCGTCGGAAAAACGTCGAGAATGCGGCTGATGGTCTGGGCAGTGTCATTCGTGTGCAGCGAAGAAAGCACCAGGTGACCAGTTTCGGCAGCCGTCAGGGCAGCCGTCATGGTTTCTGCGTCGCGAATTTCACCAATCAAAATCACATCTGGATTTTGCCGCAAAACCGAACGCACCGCTTCCGCAAATCCTCGCGCATCGGTACCCACCTCGACCTGTTCCACAATGGAGCTGCGGTTGGGATGCTCATACTCGATAGGGTCTTCGATGGTGATGATGTGGTCATGGCGCCGAGCGTTGATCAGATCAATGAGCGCAGCGAGGGAGGATGTCTTTCCGCAACCGGTAGGGCCGGTGAAGAGGACAAAACCCTGGCGGCGCTCGGCGAGTGTAGACAGGATAGCGGGAAGATGAAGCGAATCGAGCGAAGGGATTTGCGCAGGAAGCAGGCGGATCGCGGCTGCCAAGCTCCCTCGCTGATAGTGAACATTCGCGCGAAATCGGCCGATATTGGGGCGCATAAAACAGAAATCGACGGAGCGATTCCTCTCAAGCTCCTGCGACAACGTGCCGGTCAGCAGCGGTTGCAGATAGCTGCGCACTTCCTCGGAGGAAGTGAGGCTGCTGCTGGCGGTAGCCAGAGCTCCGTTAATGCGAAATGCGATGGGAGAGTTGGCAACCAGCAACAGGTCGGACGCCTGCCGTTGAGCGGCAAGAGCGAGAAGCTGATCGAGGTCGCGCGGGCTGGCGCCGGTTTTTTCGCTGACACGTGGCGCACGGTTGACAGACCGGTTCAACTCCTCGACCAAACGGGCGAGTTCGCTGTCGTTGGCGGACATGGAACCTAGTATGACTGAGAATCGCCCCGCAATAAAGCAGGCTAAATCGGACGCAATCGAACGGCAAAATCAACTGGGCCGCACTTCTGCATCGTTCTCTGGCTGTCCGCAAACAAAATACAACACTGCACCCTAGCCCTTTTCTGTGACGCCAATCGCTTTCACGATGACGCGCTTGCGGCGCTGACCGTCGAACTCGGCATAGAAGACTCGCTGCCAGCGCCCCAAATCAAGCTTGCCGCCAGTGATAGGCAGCGTGGTTTCATGATGCAACAGCAACGACTTCAGATGAGCATCCCCGTTATCTTCACCGGTCTGATGATGGCTATAATCCGGACCCACTGGCGCCAGCTTGTCCAGCCATTCCATGATGTCTTCGATCAGCCCTTCTTCCAGGTCGTTGACGTAGACTGCGGCAGTAATGTGCATCGGCGACACGAAGCATAATCCATCCTGGATTCCACTGCGACGAACAATCTCTTCCACCTGCGGTGTGATGTGGACAATTTCACGCCGCTGGGACGTCTGCATATTCAGGTATTCCGTATGTACCTTCATGAGACATAGGATACTGAGGAGAGCTGGAACGCTGCCAGCACATCGAAAACTCTATGAGCCGCCACCATCACGAATCATCACGCACGTCCGAAGGTTCGCAATCCGAGCTGCAATTGCGCAACATGTACACGGCTCTGCTAGACGCCTATGGAACCCGCAAGTGGTGGCCTGCTGAGACCGCATTTGAGGTGGTGATCGGTGCTTTTTTAACCCAGGCGACGGCGTGGCGCAGCGTCGAGCACTCCATCGCGAACCTGCGCGAGGCTGGCACGCTCAGCATCGAAGGTATTCGCGGAGTTTCCGAAGGCAGATTGCGCGAGCTGATTCGGCCTTCTGGCTTTGTTCTTCGCAAAGCCTCCTCCATCAAAGCTTTTGTTCAATTCTTGGATGAACAGTACGGCGGTTCTCTGGAACAAATGGCGGAGGAACCCACCGCTGAGCTCCGCACACAGTTGCTGGCGCTGCCTGGGGTTGGCCCGGAGACCGCAGATGCCATTCTGTTGTACGCACTCGAACATCCTGTATTTGTGGTGGACGAATATCTTCGGCGCGTGGTCACTCGGCATGAGCTTCTTCCCGCCAATGCGCGCTATGCGGACTTGCAGGCGCTGGGAGACGGCGCGATTGCCAGCCTAACGCGCGAAGAAACAGCGCGGCACGCCAACGAACTGCATGCGCTGATTGTCGAAGTTGGCAAGCGCCATTGCGGCACCACTCCACGATGTGAAGGATGTCCATTGCAGCCCTTTCTTCCGGACACGAACTCGAAGCCGCTATACTGAAGGTTCCGGCTGGAAGGATTCACCGGCAGAATTGATCCCCATCTGAAAGGAAATTCGTATGAAAATCTCTCACATGTCTGGAGTGCTCGCTATCGTGGCCATCTTGTCCGCCGGCGCTGCCAGCGCCCAGACCACGACACTCAAAGGCATCGTCAGCGATCAGATGTGCGGTGCGCACCACATGATGGCCGGGGCCAGCGCGCAAAAATGTACACGCGAATGCGTGGGTATGGGCTCTCCGTATGCGCTCGTCGTCGGAGACAAGGTATATACGCTGCAGGCCAACCCTCAAGTCAAGAAGGAGCTGTATGCGCTTGCCGGCGCGCCCGCCGTGGTCAAAGGCATCGTATCCGGCATGACAGTGCAAGTCGTCACTGTGGCACCTGGCAAGTAGACCGGCGCATCTCTCTCTGCGTGATCGGAAAGTCTTCAACAAGTGCGATCGACCTCGGCCGCATGTTCGCCAACCGATCGATTCCAACGATGCCACTTCTACTCCACGTCGCGACGACAAATCCGGGAAAACTTCGTGACTTCGACGTAGCCGCCAAGCCGCATGCGCGCGAAGTTGCTTTTGCCCGTCTTCCGGGAATGGAGATGATCGAGCCCCCACCCGAAGACGGCGCTACGTTTGAAGAGAATGCCCGCATCAAAGCGATCGAATATAGCCGCCATGCACCGGGCTCAATCGTGCTGGCCGACGATTCCGGCTTGGAGGTAGATGCATTGCACGGTGCGCCGGGTGTACGTTCCGCACGCTATGCAGCCGACGCAGGCTTTCATCCCGAGCCATACGATCGAACCGACGAAGACATGCGCAACAATGCGTTGTTGTTGGAAAATATGCGCGGCGTTCAACCCTCGCGGCGGACTGCGCGGTACCGCTGTGTGCTAGCCGCGGCTCGCGACGGCGAATGCATCGCGATCGCACACGGCACCGTGGAAGGCACCATCCTCGAAACTCCACAAGGAAGCGGAGGATTTGGCTACGATCCTCTTTTTTACGTGCCGGAGTTGCATCAGACGATGGCGGAAATCAGCCTTGAAGAAAAATATAAAATCAGCCATCGCGGGCATGCCCTGCGCCGTCTGCTGACACAACTGATTCCGAGCCCGCGCGAAGCGATAAATCTATAGGCAGAGTCGAGGCTAACCCTTCGCCGTAAGTTCAGCCACGGGAGAGATATCGACCTCGGTATCCTCACGCTTTTTCACGCTGGCGCAAAGATAGTCGCGATTCATGGTGGCGATCACCTCCAGCGGGATTTCTTTGGGACATACACCGGTACACTCGCCAATGCTGGTGCAATTGCCGAAGGCCTCTGCGTTCATTTGCGCCACCATGCGCAAGGCGCGACGATCACGCTCGGGACCGCCCTGCGGAAGAGTGCCCAGGTGCGCAATCTTCGCTCCGGTAAACAGCGCCGCCGAAGCGTTCGGACAGGCCGCCACGCAGGCGCCGCAGCCAATGCAGGATGCCGCGTCCATCGCTTGATCCGCCGTCTCCTTGCCCACCAGCAAGGTATTGCCATCGGGCGCTTGACCGGTTGAAACCGAGATGTAGCCTCCCGCCTCGATAATGTGATCGAAGGCGCGACGCTCGACCACCAGGTCTTTGATCAGTGGGAACGCCAGCGCACGCCAGGGCTCAATCACCAACTCATCGCCGTCTTTAAAATGCCGCATGGTCAACTGGCATACTGTGGTTGCGCGTTCCGGGCCATGGGCCACACCGTTGATCATGAAGCCGCAGGAACCGCAGATGCCTTCGCGGCAATCATGCTCAAATGCCACCGGCTCTTCGCCGCGCTCGATCAGCGATTCATTCAGGACGTCGAGACATTCCAGCATCGACATTTCGGGATCGACATTGTCGACCGCATAGGTCACGAACTTGCCCTTCTCTTTACAATTCTTCTGCCGCCAGATTTTCAATGTCAGTTTCATTACTTGTAGCTCCTCTGGCTCGGATGAACGTAATGGAACTCGAGCGGTTCCTTCGTCAATTCAGGAGCGGCATCGCGGCCGCGATAGCCCCAGGCGGCGACGTAGGAATAGTGCTCATCGTCGCGCTGGGCCTCGCCTTCCG
The DNA here is from genome assembly GCA_049692235.1 of Acidobacteriaceae bacterium. Classification (GTDB taxonomy): domain Bacteria; phylum Acidobacteriota; class Terriglobia; order Terriglobales; family Acidobacteriaceae; genus JAKAAZ01. The sequence goes on from JBAVOQ010000102.1 coordinate 144,390, forward strand.
GCGTCTGATATTCCTCGCGGAAGTGGCCGCCGCAGGATTCATTCCGGTCGCGAGCGTCGATGCACATCAACTCCGCCAACTCAAAGAAATCGGCCACGCGTCCGGCCTTCTCAAGACTCTGATTCAGATCATCTCCGCTGCCAGGAACCGTGACGTTCTGCCAATATTCTTGACGCAACGCGCGAATCTTTCCGATAGCAGTTTCAAGTCCCTCCGCCGTGCGCGCCATACCGCAATAGTCCCAGACAATTTTGCCTAGCTCGCGATGGAAAGAATCGACCGTGCGCTTTCCTTTGATCGCGAGCAGCCTCTCCACCTTTTGCTGGGCTTCGTTCAGTGCGCCTTGCACTTCGGCGCGGGATTCATCCACCTTGACGAACTTGTTGGTCGCCAGATAATTCCCCACAGTGTAAGGAATGATGAAGTAGCCGTCCGAAAGTCCCTGCATCAGCGCGCTGGCACCCAGGCGGTTGGCGCCGTGATCGGAAAAATTCGCCTCGCCGAGGACAAACAATCCTGGGATCGTGCTCTGAAGTTGATAGTCCACCCACAGGCCGCCCATGGTGTAGTGGATCGCCGGGTAGATGCGCATCGGCACCTTGTAGGGATCCTCATCTGTGATGCGCTGGTACATGTCGAACAAATTTCCGTAGCGCTCACGAATTGTCTTTTCGCCCAGGCGCGCGATGGCCTCCGAGAAATCCAGATAGACGCCGAGCCCGGTCTTCCCTACTCCGCGCCCTTCATCACAAACGGCTTTGGCATTGCGCGAAGCCACATCGCGCGGAACCAGATTCCCGAAGCTGGGATAACGCCGCTCCAGGTAATAATCGCGCTCGCCTTCCGGGATTTCGTTGGGTGGCCGCTTGTCGCCTTTCATCTTTGGCACCCAGATGCGTCCGTCGTTGCGCAGAGACTCGCTCATCAGCGTCAGCTTCGATTGATACTCGCCCGAGACCGGAATACAGGTGGGATGAATCTGCGTGAAGCATGGATTGGCGAACAGCGCACCACGCTTGTAAGCGCGCCAGATGGCGGTGGCATTCGAGCCCTTGGCGTTCGTAGACAGATAGTAGACGTTCCCGTAGCCGCCGGTCGCCAGGATCACAGCATCAGCCAGATGGACGTCAAATTTCCCCGTCACCAGGTTGCGAGTGACGATCCCTCTTGCATGTCCATCGATCACAATCAAATCGAGCATTTCGGTGCGCGGAATCATCGTCACAGTCCCGGCATGCACCTGGCGTTCCAGCGCCTGATATGCACCTAGAAGTAGCTGCTGACCTGTCTGGCCTCGCGCGTAGAAAGTGCGCGATACCTGCGCGCCGCCGAAGGAGCGGTTCGTCAGCGTTCCACCATATTCCCGAGCAAATGGGACACCCTGGGCGACACACTGATCGATGATGTGGTTGCTGATTTCCGCCAACCGATAAATATTGCCTTCCCGTGCACGAAAATCGCCGCCCTTCACCGTGTCATAGAAAAGCCGGTGGATGCTCTCGCCGTCATTGGGATAGTTTTTAGCCGCGTTGATACCGCCCTGCGCGGCGATGGAGTGCGCGCGACGGGGCGAGTCCTGAAAGCAGAAGCATTTGACGTTATAGCCCAGCTCGCCGAGCGATGCCGATGCGGAGGCTCCCGCCAGGCCGGAACCAACCACGATCAGGGAATGCTTGCGCTTGTTGGCGGGATTGACCAGCTTCATGTCGAAGCGGGCCTTGGCCCATTGTTGTTCAATCGGACCGGAAGGGATTCTTGCGTCGAGTGTCATGTTATCTCACGAGTCCAAGCAGAATGCTAATCGGGATCGATATGTATCCCAGGACAATCAGAGTTGCAATCAAGAGCGCAGCGCGTTTCATGGTCTGCGTGTGGCGAGGATGGGCGATTCCCACCGACTGAAACATGCTCCAGATGCCATGGCGCAAATGGAAACCCAGGAGCGTAATTGCGAAGATGTACCATGCTGAAACCCACCAAACCTGAAAACCCGACACCAGATTATGATAGACATCGCCTTCAATAAACCGCGCCTCGGGGTGAATATAGCCGGCAGTGAACTGCAGCAGATGGAAGATGATGAACACCAGAACGATGGGCCCGCTCCAATACATGGTGCGCGAGGCATACGAAGAATTGATGGCCTCTTTGCGGGAGTAGCCGATCGGTCGCGCCTTCCAGTTGCGCGTCGCCAGTTGAACCGTCGCGATAATATGCAGGACGATCGCAAGGATCAATGTCCCGCGGACAATCCATAACACTTCACCAATGCTGTGCAAAAAGTGGCCGTATGCATTGATTTTTTCTGGCCCTTCAAACACCTGAAGATTGCCAAGGAGATGGCCAACCACAAATAGAAACATCATGGCGCCCGTGACTGCCATGACAACTTTCTTCCCGTTCGTGGATTGCCAAAATGTGACCGCACGATTTCTGCGCGGGCGAACCTCTGCGCTCATCGTTGCGCTCATGAAATTTTTCCAACCTCGTCGAAGTAGTTCATGAAGCTCCAGACCGTGGGTTTGGTTCAGGATTCTGTATGCCCCTTATCCTGATGCTCGAGACGGTGGATTCGATGCGCTGGCTGCGCGACCGGACACCGTTGAGCGAACACGGCCGTCCACGCAGTCTGCGTAGAAACCGCCATTGAAACCGGCAGGAAGGGACACGGAAGAGTCAACTTCTATTATTGGAGCGCGATAGGGCCACCGTCAAGGAAGGCAGTCGGTTGTTGTGGCGTATCTTCGACCCGCCCATAGTTTTCTGGGAGGAAATTCATCGCTGGACGGCCGACAAGGCCGACTTCGGTTGGGCGCTGAAATGGGAAGTCTCGCATGAGTCTCTCAATTCCTTAAGAGACCAATGCGAGACTGGGGGGGAGGGCTATCGTGTGATCAGCCTTTGCGACTTCGTAGTGCGTTGCTTCCTACTTTTTGAAACCGGCAGCTTATACGGGACCCACATTGCTGAATTCACCCGGGTCGTCGTTTTTCTGCCGCTCCTTGCCGCGCTCGGCAATTTTATCTGCTTCGCGTTCCACTCTGCGATGCGCTTGTGCAGCGTCATCGGTTGCCGAACCAGGATCGTTTTTCCCTACTGCAGGAGTGTCCTTATTCAATTCACGAAGATCTGTCATCATTCCACCTTCCTGTTAGGTAGAATATGAAATTGCGGTATCCCGGGTTGTCCTTACTCCGTCGCGAGTCGAAGATCGACGGCCAATTCCGCGGATCTTCTCTCCATTGCGCTCCACTTCAGACGTCATCCCAACGTACTCGCGCGTGTCTTACTGGCACTGCGTAAAACTGATTGCCGAGGTCATCGCAGTTTCGCCCGACGCGACCGCTACCGGTCCATTCGGTGCTTGCAGACTCCCCACCGAACACGCAGCTGCACTGTCCGTGCCGGGTATTGCGGCGACTGACTCCGCGGTATATCCGGGTGTGCTGCCCTGCTGCTTGAACTGGGCGGTTTGTTCTGAGCACGCGACTACATTCGGTGTCGATGAGGGTAGCTGCATGGCAAACGGCGCGCAATCCGCACCGGTTGCGCAATTGGATCCATTCATTGTCAACATGGCTTCGTTGTACGGGCTCTGGCTGGGCAACAACGGCACAGTGATCGTGGTCCCGTTCGTCGCAATCTGCTGCAGCGCGTCTGCCTGCACCGCCAGCGAAACGCCGAGCGGGTTCATGCCCGTACCCTGAGTCGTAATCGAGCCTTCCAAGGTACCCTGCTGCGATCCGGGCACCAGCGGAATTTTACCCGCCAACTGTCCAGACTGAATGCCCGTCTCTACGCCCGCGGAATAGGAAACACTCGCTCCGTCAACGCCGACCGCGACCAGATCATACGTTCCCTGAGGCACAGGGCACAAAACGAAGGTGCCGTCGCTGCCGGCAGCGGTCCGCATCAAGATCCTGTCAATCCCCGTCGCCGCGTCCTTCTGTTCCAACGCCACTACGACATTGCCTCCCGACAGTGGCTGTCCCGTTTTCGAGCTGACAACCGTGCCGCTGATCGTGCTGCCCGCCGATGGAATCAACCCCGCATGGACGATCGGATTGAATTCGTATTGACCGTCGGCTGTCGCCAGGATGGACGAGCACACATCGATATTCAAATCGATATACGGCTCATCCCCGGCGTTGAATGCAATACTCCCGTTAATAATGTGGTTCGCTGCCAGTTGAATTCCCTGACTCGCCGCTGCCGGAAGCATCAAATCGTGCAGGCTGTTGTCAGTCCGCACCAGGCAATTGGCGTAAGAGGCGCCGCACGCATTGTTCGAAACGCTGGACGCCCGCGAATCCGGTGCGAGAAAGATACGCACCTGCTGGTAGTTTCCAGCCGCCACTTGCTGCCCCACGCCCAGCGAAGCCAAGAAGCATTTGCTGTTGGCCTGCCCCAACAGGTCCACCTGTTGCGGAGCCGCGGAGAGTCCAGGGGTCAAGTCAACGAAACTTGGATCGTTCGCGGCAGCATCGGCATTCGTGCTCGCCTGCACGTCCGCAAGGGTGACGTACACATGGGTAAACGGACCACCGGATGCTTTGCAGGCTGCAGGGTCACTGATCACAATACTCACAGCAGCGCCGTTCGTGACCGGTGTAGTAACTGGATTAGTAACCGGCGAGGTAACCGGAGTGGTGGGGGAGCTCAAAGTTGAGCCCGCGTTCGAGGGGGCACCGCCAGCACATCCAAATGAAGCAAGACACAGCAGTGTTACTACGCACGCGGTGGGGATCCAAGGGCGCATCGGTTCTCCAATTCGTTTGTAAAGCTTACCTATTCTGGGGTGATCTTGCCACTGATTCAGCACGCAGCATGCCACAACTGGCGTCGACTTCGCCGTTTGTGGAGTAACAGAACCCCTCGTTCGTAAATTACTCTTAGCGTGAGACAACGAGTAAATTGATGGTTACTTTTATGTTACTAAAGTAGGAATGATTCCCATTTTGGGAATGTTACGGGTCGGCAATAGATTCCATATCGGGTACTTTTTACACGCAACCATGCGAACCCAAGCGCATTCTGATTCGAAGAATTTTCACTTCAGCGGCCGTCTTAAGAAGCAGTCGGTCGCTGTTGCGCTTCAACACGCCAACCCATGTGCGCCGGGTCGTCGTCCGCTTCACATGCCTGCGCGAACCGTTACAATACGGAGTGATGGTTCGTTCAAGCTTTCGACTCCCTCTCCTATATCCAATCGCCCTTTTCAGCCTTGTCGTCTACGGACAGATATACGCCGCTCCCATTGGCGGCAATTCAAGGGTGCCGCAGCAACAGCAACAATCGAATGACTCTGCCGCACAATCTCAGCAGTCCGCTCCAGCCGCATCCGATTCCTTGCCCGACGATCCTGCAACGACGGCTCACATTGAGGCGCCGATCGCTCCCGACGGTCCAACCGCTGTCTTCGATACAACGATGGGCCGGATGACGTGCGGGCTCTACACCAAAGAAGCGCCGATCGCGGTTGCAAACTTTATCGGACTGGCAACGGGCGCCAAGGCATTCACCGATCCCGTCACCCACAAGAAGGTGCATGGCAAGCCCTTCTACAACGGCACCACGTTTCATCGCGTGATTCCGGGATTCATGGTTCAGGGTGGAGATCCTACGGGCACCGGAATGGGGGATGCCGGCTATTTTTTCAACGATGAGATCGATCCAAACCTGACCTTTAATGTGGCTGGCCAACTGGCGATGGCGAATGCCGGCGCCAACACAAACGGCTCCCAGTTTTTCATTACTGTAGGTCCGCAACCCTCTCTCGATCAGCACTACACCATCTTCGGCCAATGCGATCCGGCCAGCGTTCTAGTCGCCGAATCGATCACGCAGGTGCCGCGAGACTCACAGGATAAGCCGCTCGATTCGGTGTATCTCAACAAGGTCACGATTGTGCAGCCGGGACAGCCACTGCCGCCCGCTCCAGCACCATCGACGCCTCCAGCCGCCGCGACCGCCCCAACGCCGGCGCCGAGCCAGCCTTGATCCTTCACGTATTTGAACTCTCAACCGATACCGATCTGAACAATATTGTTTGACGATTTTTCTACCTTTCAAGAGGAGTTCGCCCATCATGACTCAAACACCCGGAACCTACGCCATCTTCCAGACATCCCAGGGCAAGATCGTATGCCGCCTCCACGAAAAAGAAGCGCCGAAAACCGTAGCCAACTTTATCGATCTCGCTGAAGGCAATCGCGAGTGGACGCATCCGATCAACAACAAAAAATCCAAAGACAAACTATTTGACGGGACAATTTTTCACCGCGTTATTCCGAAGTTTATGATCCAGGGCGGCGATCCTGCCGGCACCGGATTTGGTGGCCCGGGCTACAAGTTTGAGGATGAGACCAAGGGTTCGCCGCACAGCTTTAATAAGCCGGGCAAGCTGGCTATGGCAAACTCGGGACCGAATACGAACGGTTCGCAGTTTTTTGTTACGGTAGCTGCGACTCCGTGGCTGACAGGGAATCACACGATTTTCGGTGAGGTGATCGAAGGCCAGGATATCGTGGATAAGATCTCTGAACTGGATCGCGACCGGTCCGATAAGCCCCGCACTCCCGTGGTCCTTGAAAGTGTCACCATCGAGCGTGTTGCATAGATCTCACTTGTTATCCGATTCCCCTCCTGAATCCTTTTCGTCTTGGCATTGATCTAAGTTATGAGGAAGGGATTCAGGAGGAAAACATGAGCGAAAAGAAGCAAGTTGCGCTGATCACAGGCGCCAACAAGGGAATTGGATTTGAAACCGCACGCCAGCTGGGGAAGCTGGGCATCCTGGTTGTTCTGGGTTCGCGGGACGCCGTCAAGGGCGATGCCGCTGCTGAAAAGCTTCGCGCAGAAGGCATCGACGCGCAACCGTTGAAGCTGGATGTAACGCAGGCGAAAGACCGCGATGCAGCCGTGAAGTTTTTCCAGGAGAAATTCGGCAAACTCGACATCCTCATCAACAACGCAGGCATCGCGGAAGAAGGCTGGGGCAAGAACACGACCAGCAGCACCTCGGCAGAGATACTGCAAAAGACCTTTGACACCAATTTGTTCGCTCCGGTCGCATTGACCCAGGCTCTGCTACCCTTGATCCGCAAAAGCCCCGGAGGGCGCATCGTCAATCTGTCCAGCATCCTGGCTTCAAACACCCTGCACAGCGATCCTAAGTCCCCCATCTATAACAGCAAAGCCTTTGCGTACGACGCGTCGAAGTCTGCGCTGAATGCGTTTACGATTCATCTGGCGCATGAACTGCAGAACACCAACATTAAAGTGAATTCCGCCCATCCAGGGTGGGTCAAAACGGATATGGGCACCGACGCCGCTCCTATGGAAATTGTCGACGGAGCGAAGACATCCGTGGCCTTGGCAACCTTGGCATCCGATGGACCGACTGGGGCCTTCATTCACCTGGGGAAGACGCTGCCCTGGTAGACGGCTGAGAGTTCGACCGGAATCCAAAAAGATAAAGACCCGCGCGGTGCGGGTCTCTTCTTTTTTCCAACCGAAAATTCTAGACGCCGATCACGCTGCAGAGTTCCTTTACAGAATTTGCACTTTTCTGGAGACCCGCCTGCTCTTCGTCGGTCAACTTGATCTGGATAATCTCCTCCAGACCGCGCGCGCCCAACTTGCACGGAACGCCGATGAACAGGCCCTGAATGCCATACTCGCCTTCAAGATAGGCCGCGCACGGCAGAATCTTCTTCTTGTCCTTCAGGATCGCCTCCACCATTTCAACGGCGGCGGCTGAGGGAGCGTAGAAGGCGCTTCCCGTCTTCAGATACTTCACAATCTCAGCACCACCATCGCGGGTGCGCTGAATTAGCCGCTCAATCGTGGCCGCATCCATCAGCTCTGTAATCGGGATTCCAGCGACGGTGGAGTAGCGCGCCAGCGGCACCATGGTATCGCCATGACCTCCCAGCACGAACGCGGTCACATTTTCCACGCTTACCTTTAACTCGTCTGCAATAAATGTGCGGAATCGCGCTGAGTCCAGAACTCCCGCCATGCCAATCACGCGCTCGCGATTGAACTTGGAAAGCTTGTAGGCAGCCTGCGCCATCGCATCCAGCGGATTGGAAACAATCACCAGGAAGCAGTCCGGCGATGCTGCCGCCACTTTGCTGACGACGTCCGACATGATCTTGAAGTTGGTATGCAACAAGTCGTCGCGGCTCATGCCGGGCTTGCGAGGAATCCCCGCCGTAATCACAACCACATCGGAGTTGGCCGTGGCTGCGTAATCGTTGGAGCCGACGGCGTGGACATCACGCTTTTCAATCGGCATCGCCTCCATCAAATCCAGCGCCTTCCCTTGCGGAACACCTTCCACTACATCCACCAGCACAATGTCCGCCAACTCTTTGGCGGCAATCCAATGCGCAGTCGTGGCTCCCACGTTGCCCGCGCCCACAATCGAAACTTTCTTCCGCATATTTCTCCTTTACAAAACTTTCTTCAATGGCAATTAGCGCGTCATCGCGACCGCGTCCATGTTTTCAATCATTCGAGTTGCAAATTCGCTGGTTCCCACCTTGGTGGCACCCTGCATCTGTCGCTCAAAATCGTAGGTGACAAATTTTTGCTGAATCGTCCGTTCCAGGGAGTTTTCGATCAGGCGAGCGGCCTCAATCCAGCCAATAAAATCAAACAGCATCACGCCCGACAGCATGACGGAACCAGGGTTGATCACATCCTTATCCGCGTACTTCGGCGCTGTTCCGTGGGTGGCTTCAAACACCGCATAGCCGTCGCCGACATTGGCGCCCGGTGCAATTCCCAAGCCGCCAACCTGCGCAGCGCATGCATCGGAAATGTAATCGCCGTTCAGGTTCGGAGTCGCCAACACACTGTATTCATCGGGGCGAACGATCACCTGCTGAAAGATGGAATCCGCAATGCGGTCGTTGACCAGCAGCTTCTTCTTCCATTTTCCCTGCCCATGACTGACGCCAATGCTGTCGATGACCTGCTTCACTTCCGCATACACCTCGTCGCGGAACTTTTGCGGGGCATGCTCCAGACCTGGTTCGATCATGGCAGCATTCTGCTCCACTGTCAGCCCCGGCTTCGATTCCAGGTTGCCGAGAATCCAGCTCTCGCGCTCGGTTACAATCGAATCCCTGAATTCATCGACTGCGACTTCGTACCCCCACTCGCGAAATGCGCCCTCAGTAAACTTCTGAATATTTCCCTTGTGCATCAGCGTGACCGACTTGCGGCTGTGCTTCAGCGCGAACGCAATCGCAACTCGCACCAGCCGTTTGGTCCCTGTGATCGAGATCGGTTTGATTCCAATACCGGAATCTTCGCGAATCTTTTTCTTGGTACCAGCCAGCATGGTGTTGTTCAGGAAGTCCAGAATTTTTTTCGCTTCCGGAGTTCCTTCTTTAAACTCAATGCCCGCGTATACGTCTTCCGTATTCTCCCGGAAGATCACGATGTCCAGTTTTTCCGGATGCTTCACCGGGCTGGGAACGCCCTGGTAATAGCGCACGGGACGAATGCAGGAATACAAATCCAGCATCTGCCGCAGCGTCACATTCAACGAACGAATGCCTCCTCCGACCGGCGTGGTCAGAGGCCCTTTAATCGAAACCCGCAAATCGCGTGCCGCTTGCACCGTATCGTCCGGAAGCCAGTTCTGGAAACGGGCGAAGGCCTTCTCTCCTGCAAATATTTCAAACCACTTGACCGCGCGTTTTCCGCCGTAGGCTTTGGCTACAGCGGCATCGAATACACGTTGCGATGCGCGCCAAATATCGCGACCTGTTCCGTCGCCTTCAATGTAAGGAATGATGGGATTGTCGGGTACTTGATACGTTCCGTTGGAATATTCGATCGGCTTGCCGTCTTTGGGCAGCTCGACGCCACTATAACTTGCCTGCATTGCGTACCATCTCCAATTTGTAAACGGTTTATCCTTGATCAGGCTACCACTCCATTTCTGCTGCCGCCAGGTTACGTCCGGAGGCAAACTCGGAGCATTTTGATCGGCGAATGCCATAACGAGCGCGTTGCGCTACACGACATCCGCAAACTCATCTAGGATGGAAGATGTGCCAGCATTCAACCTACGCACGATTCGCCAACACACTCTTTCCTACTCATGTGGTTTCAGTCTGCGTCTCGCTGCATCTCTTGCGGCGCTGCTGCTCGCGTGTTTCAGTCCGCTCTGCCAGGCGCAATATGGAGGCGCGCGCAACCCCTCCATGGGCACCATGTCGAACGGTCTGCCGACCTATTTAAAACATGCCGGCATCGCGCAAAATTTGAATCGCAAATTGCCGTTGAGTGCGGCCTATGTCGACTCCACCGGAAAGCCCGTCGCGCTGGGAGACTACTTCGGCAAGCGGCCTGTCGTTCTGGCGGAGGTCTACTTCAGCTGCGGAATGCTGTGCCCGCAGGTGATGCACGGCGCTGCGGATGCACTGAGGCAGACCGGCCTGAAGGCGGGCAAGGATTATGAGATTGTCATCGCCAGCTTCGATCCCAAAGACACGGCGCAGCAGGCGGCCAGCGAAAAACAATTATTCCTCAGCTGGCTCGGCGATCCGGGGGCTGCTTCGGGCGTGCACTTCCTCACCGGTCAACAACCGTCGATCGATGCATTGAGTGACGCAACCGGTTTTCATTATGTGCGGGTTCCCGGCCCCGATGGCAAGATGGATCAATTCGCCCACTCCAGCGTTGTGATGGTGGCGACCCCGGATGGCCGACTCTCAAAGTATTTTTCCGGCATTCAATATGAGCCGCGCGATTTGCGCCTGGCGATGGTCGACGCGTCGAATCGTAAGATTGGTACTGCGGCGGATTTGTTTCTGCTCTATTGCTGCAATTACAATCCGTCCTCCGGTCGATACACGGTTTCTATTCTGCGTGTACTAGCCTTCGCTGCGTGCTTCACGATCCTTGTCATTTTTGGAATGATCTATCTGCTGACACGCAAGCCGACCGGAAGAAATTTCCCGCCATCGGCGCCCAGCGCCGCCTAGTTGTCGCTCAGAGGAGCACATTCTTTGCACAGCAATGTTGTGTTGAGGTGCTGTTTGCGGCCTTCTTCCGTTACTACCCAGGGCCGCAGTATCCAAGGCGGCCGGTGGCGCACATGTTGCGCGTGGCCGCAGGATAATTCTGCGACCCAGTCCTCGTGTTCGTCCTGGTGAAAACCGACGATCGCAGACGGTTTTGCTTGCGCCATGAGTCCAGAGTAGTTCAGTCTCTCTCCGCGTGAAGCAGACAAGCAAGGCATAATGGAGAAGTTCTCTGCCTCGGCCCATCCAAAGTGAACCACGTTTTTGATGTCCTCATTCTCGGCGCTGGTGCGGCAGGCCTGATGTGCGCCATCGAGGCCGGAAAATACGGCAAGCGGGTGGCCGTGCTGGACCACGCAGACAAAATCGGGAAAAAGATTCTCATCTCCGGCGGTGGCCGCTGCAACTTTACCAACATTCATTGCAGGCCGGAAAATTTCATCTCCGCGAACCCACATTTCTGCAAGTCCGCGCTTGCCCGTTACACGCCGCAGGATTTTCTTGCGTTGGTCTGTAAACATCAAATTCCCTATCACGAGAAGACACTCGGCCAACTCTTTTGCGATCGTTCCGCGCGCGACATCGTAACGTTGCTCGAAGAGGAATGCCGCGAGGCGGGAGTGCAAATCTTCTTGAACGCCCATGTGGGGAAAGTGGACCACACGAACGGCTTTGAAATTCACACGCAGGATGCAGTTTTCTCTTGCGCGGCATTAGTCATAGCAACCGGTGGTCTTTCCATTCCTAAAATGGGCGCAACATCCTTCGGTTACGAACTGGCCAAACAATTTGGAATCGCCATTCAACCCTGTCGCCCCGCTTTGGTGCCGTTGCTATTTTCGAGCAACGATCTGGCCGACTATGGCGATTTGGCGGGAGTTGCGACTTCCGTCCTGGTCCGTTGCGGCGCGGGACAATTTCGCGAGAACCTGCTGTTCACACATCGCGGTCTGAGTGGCCCAGCCATCTTACAAATCTCTTCCTATTGGAAGCCTGGCGACGCAGTGGAGATCGATCTGGCTCCCGGCGATGAATGGACGCGGCCATGGCACGATCCGAACCTTTCGCGAAATCTGACGACGGCAAAACAGCTGTTGTGCGCTACACTACCCCATCGTCTTGCCGATCGCTGGCTCGCTTTGCATCTACCGGAAGAATGGACCAATCGCTCTCTGCGCGCGTGGGAACGTCAGCTGCATCACTGGACAATTTGGCCTACGGGCACAGAAGGATATGCGAAAGCGGAAGTCACTGCGGGCGGCATCGACACCAATGAGCTGTCCGCAAAGACGATGGAGTGCCGAAACCTGCCAGGGCTATTTTTTATCGGTGAAGTGGTCGACGTCACCGGTCATCTGGGTGGCTTCAACTTTCAGTGGGCCTGGGCATCGGGCTTCTGCGCAGGTCAGGCGCTTTCCGCCTGATCCTTTCGGGATACGCACCAACCCTCTACGGCGCGCCACAAATCTAATTTAAAATAGAAACAATTGTCTCGTTGCCGGGTTTGCATCGTGGGCAGCTTGCTTCGCTCGAATGCGAGTTGCCTGCATGAACGTTTCGCTCGAGATTGAGTCGGCGCGGCTCCATTCCGCCGATTTGCCGGGGAATGACCTGGACTTGGCCGAGAGAGGCCATACTTTTTCGCAAGATAGAGGTATAGGTTGGCTCAGACTGGTCGGTTGGCGGCTGCCTCAATGGCCATACTCTTCTTTCTTTCGGTCCCCGTGGCACGATCCCAATCGGCAGACGCTTCCCTGACCTTGCCCGACAATCCGTCCCCAATCCTGCAACAAAGCGATTCTCCGAATGCTCCCGCACAGCAGACAAGCGGCGCTGCGCCTGCGGATCAGAGCAGCTCGACGAAAACGTCCCCGGCAAAATCGCCGCAGACCGCTGCGGAACAATTAAAGCAGCAGGAAAAACAGCGAATCCTGGGTGTGATGGCGACGTTTAACACCACCCAGAATCACGACGCGCTGCCTCTCAGCCCTCGCCAAAAGTATCAACTGTTCTTCAAGAGCGTGACCGATCCCTGGCCCTTCGCCCTGACGGCCGTGGTTGCCGGTATATCACAGGCCGACGACGATTTCGGTGCCTACGGACAGGGTATGCAAGGCTATGCCAAACGATATGGCGCTGCCTATACCGACTACTTCACGGGCAACTTCTTCGGCAATGCTGTTCTACCCAGCCTTCTCCATGAAGATCCGCGCTATTACCAGAGAGGCAAAGGCAAATTCATTACCCGCGCCCTGTGGGCGGCTGGAAGTACGGGATGGTGCAAGCGTGATGACGGAACCTGGGGTCCGAACTATGCAAATGTGACGGGAAACCTGATCGGCGCCGCCATTTCCAACGTGTACTATCCCGCCGCGGAACGTTCCGTCGGAGACACCATTCAACGTGGGGTTACGGTCACCATTGAAGGCGCGGTCGGTGCTGAACTCATCGAATTCTGGCCCGATATCGCCGGTCACTATAAGCGAAAGAAGGCGGAGAAGTTAGCCCGCGAAGCTGCACAGAAAGATGCCCAGGGCGTCTCTCACCCCGAATCACAAACTTCCGCAACGCCCGCGCCAGCCAGCCACTAGGTGTGTGTCGGGCATAGCGTTTTGCCAGGGCCGATTCAGTGATTAGCATGGCGGTGTTCAAACTTGGGCGCGGAAGCAGTAATCCGTGGGTGGGTTATAGCAAGCTTTCTGTGCCGTTTTGG
>JBAVOQ010000103.1:0-1587 GCA_049692235.1 Acidobacteriaceae bacterium
GTTGGAACTTTGCAAAAATCCTGAGAAGGGCGATCTCATCAAAGGAACAGGAGGTGCGCGGAAAGTCCGGATGCGCAGGCCGGGAAAGGGGAAAAGCGGAGGCGCTCGAGTTGTTTACTATTGGCAGGATGAAGAAGGCGTGATCTGGCTTATCAAAGCCTATGCGAAGAATGTGAAGGCAGAGTTGACGGCGAAAGAAAAAAAGCAGATTGCCGTTGTTATCGATGAAATAAAAGGATCAAGCTATGAAAAATAATAATAATGGAAACGACATTTTGAAAGGTTGGGAAGATTTCAAAGCCGGCAAAGTCAAGCTTCGCACATGGACGGTGAACAAGAGAACCGGTGAGAGGACACTTTCACACACTGGCATCGAAGACTTTAGAAAAAAGAGAGCAGCTGCACTCCGAACGCTGCGATCTAGAGAACTCAAGATGTCTCAGGTTGAACTTGCCCAAGCCATACACGTAAGCGTCAGAACTCTTCAGGGATGGGAAATCGGGCGGAGCCTTGTACCAGCGCCAGTCCTACTCCTCGTAAAGGTACTTCAGAAGCATCCCGAAATAAAAAAGGAACTCGAGGGAGCATAAAGTGCATCTGTAGCCAGCATCGTTATCTTCACGACCCGCTTGAACCATTGAAAGAACTCGGAGAGCATCGATGAAAAAGAATAACTAATACTATCGTTCAGTGGATTATCCTGTCACTATCCGCCGCTGTGCAGGAGTTGAACTCCTGCACAAAAACCTCGCGACAGTTCGACTGTCGCCGAACTTACCGAACCACTTCATCCAAACCTTAGTAACCACGACAACCAACCGCTCAATTAACCTTATTACCTTATCATGGAGTGAATTACCCTCTCTGAATTACATAAGGTAATAAAGTCTGAATATTGAAGGGGCGTGATGTTGCTAAGGTTTCCAACCTAAAAAACCGTCAAGTCCTTCGGAAATCGACAAGTCTCGTTGTCCTAGGCATTAGGTCGGTCGCTTCTGAGACCGACGCTTTTAGCTGAATGCTGATCGCTAAAAGCCGACAGCTATTTCAGTCTCTTCCCTTTATCAACTCTTCGGCGATCTGGACTGCGTTAGTGGCTGCACCTTTCCTGATGTTGTCGGAGACGATCCACATGTTGATCGTGTTCGGCGCACTCTCGTCGCGCCGGATTCTCCCAACGAATACTTCGTCTTTGTCGTAAGCGTTCAGCGGCATCGGGTAAATATTTTTCGACGGATCGTCCTCCACAATTATTCCCGGCGATTTCTTCAGGAGTTTAAAAACATCTTCAAGCTCGTAACTCTTTTCCATCTCAATATTCACACTCTCGCTATGCCCGCCGAATACCGGTACGCGGACGCAAGTCGGGCTCACTTTTATCGAGTCGTCCCCCATAATCTTTGCCGTTTCAAAGATCATCTTGAATTCTTCCTTCGTATAGCCGTCTTCCCGGAATACGTCGATGTGCGGAAGACAATTGAATGCAATCTTATGTGGAAATTTTTGAGTGTTCCCCTGTTTCTTGCCAAGTTCTTCGTCCAGCTGGTCGATGCCTTTCTGTCCTGCGCCGGTGACAGATTGGTAAGT
>JBAVOQ010000104.1:0-5326 GCA_049692235.1 Acidobacteriaceae bacterium
GCGTTCATGTGCTCAATGGCACTTTGGAAGGCGCATTCCGTCATTGGCACCAAGGCTTCCGGCCTGTCGCTGACCAAACCCAACAGGTTCTGTCAGCATGACCAGCCCACAACTTTGCACACTCTCCCGGGGCCACGGTTAGCGATTCTGCTCAAAAAGCCCTGGGCAGCTCAACTTATAGGGTTTCCAGCCTCTAACGAGTCCCCCTGGGGAGCAAGGAGAAGGGGGAATTTGGCAATAAAGCGCGGTAGCCATATATCCTACCTTGCAATCCATAGGCTTGTACGAGGACGTGGCCAGCCTGCAAGCGATCATGCATTTAAAGAGAATCTTTAACGTTAATTCTAAAAACGCCACATGCTTTTACTTGGCGAAGCCATTTATTGGATGCGAAAATCAACTGGCAGTTCCGATGAGTTGCTTGCTAAACCTGACCGTAGCAGCGTGAATTCCTTTTCTCTGCGAGCGGCATCACGATTGAAGTCTAGATCTTTACGGCATTGGGCTTGGAATCGACGAACAGGCCGCAGCACAATGAATCGGTATTGGAGAATTGACCAGCTCGGCGGTGGGCTCACTTCGCGTGACGAAGGGGCAATAGTTGCCTGCGCTGCAGTAGCGGTGCAGCACATCCTCTGAATTGCTGCCGGCGGTGAGACGCAAATTCAAATCTCGCTTTGGCAAGAATAGCGGGTTTAGCACGATAAAATTCAATTTCTTCTGCGAGGTTGTGTTATTCAACAAATATCTCTGTCATCCATACTCGAAAGCCGCAGTCTCAGGTTTGACCAAGTTACGACCCACGCACCTGGCCCAAAAGGCGTGTTGCCCGTTACCTCGGAGATGTTGCTGACCGAGCCCTCTGGAAACCTCTTTGGGCTGAGCCAAAACGCAGGGATGGGTTGGGACCCCAAGGACCTCCTCGGTCCCCAAGTACTGATCCTGAGCACCCATGGTGGGCTGCGAGCCGACGATGGAAGACCAATTGCACTCGGGCTACACACCGGACATTGGGAGGTGGGTCTCCTGGTGGCCGAAGCCGCGCGGGAGTTGAAGACCCACCGGGCGATCCCATTCGCCGCTGCTTGTACCGATCCCTGCGACGGACGCACCCAAGGAACCAGCGGCATGCTCGACTCGCTGCCATTTCGCAACGATGCGGCGATTGTGCTGCGCAGGCTGATGCGCTCCCTGCCAACCCGCGCGGGTGTCATTGGAGTTGCCACCTGCGACAAGGGACTGCCCGCCATGATGATGGCTCTTGCCTCCGCGGGGAAAATTCCCACCGTGCTGGTTCCGGGAGGCGTAAGCCTCTTGCCGAAATCGGGAGAAGACGCGGGCAAGGTGCAGACCATCGGCGCGCGGTTCGCGCAGAACCAGATCAGTTTGGAAGAGGCTGCGGATGTTGGCTGTCACGCCTGCGCCAGCCCTGGCGGCGGGTGCCAGTTTCTCGGAACAGCCGCCACCTCGCAGGTGATTGCCGAGGCGCTTGGTCTGGCGTTGCCGCACACGGCGCTGGCCCCTTCCGGACAGCCTGTCTGGCTGGATGCTGCGCGGCGTTCCGCTCTGGCCATGATGCGGATGCACCAGCTGCGCATCGGGACATCCGATATATTGACGCAGTCCTCGATCAGGAATGCCATGGTGGTGCACGCAGCCTTTGGCGGCTCGACCAATCTGCTGCTGCATCTGCCTGCAATTGCGCATGCGGCCAAACTGAAACGGCCTGTCGCCGCGGACTGGGCGCATGTCAACCGGCAGGTCCCTCGGCTAGTGGATGCGTTGCCCAACGGCCCCGGCAATTATGCGACGGTGCAGGTCTTTCTAGCCGGAGGCGTGCCGGAAGTCATGCTGCATCTGCGACGCGCGGGGCTGCTAGATACAAGCGTCCGTACAGTCTCTGGCGACACGCTGGATGCGTGCCTCAACTGGTGGCAGCAGAGTCCACGCCGCCACCAGTTGAGAAAACTTTTGCGCGAACAAGACGGTATCGATGCGGACAATGTCATCCTGAATCCCGATCGAGCCAAAGCGCGCGGACTGACGCCGACGGTATGTTTTCCCATGGGAAATCTCGCTCCCGAGGGCTCTGTGGTGAAAAGCACGGCCATCGATCCGACACTCGTGGACGCCGACGGCGTCTATTGGCACCAGGGACCGGCAAAAGTCTTCATCTCCGAAGCGTCGGCCATGGAAGCCATCAAGCACCATCGCGTTGTGGAGGGGGATGTACTGGTTCTGATTTGCAGCGGACCGGCGGGGGCAGGCATGCAGGAGATTTATCAGGTCACCGCCGCGCTGAAATTTCTTCCCTGGGGCAAGCATGTTGCTGTCCTCACGGACGCGCGTTTCAGCGGCGTTTCCACGGGAGCCTGCATCGGGCACATTTCGCCGGAGGCACTGGCGGGAGGCGCGATTGGAAAAATTCAGGATGGCGACCGAATTGAGATTGTCATCGACCGCGCGAACTTGGTTGGTAGCGTGAACTTGATTGGCGATGCGCAGGAAATCTTTGGCGCCGAAGAGGGAAGCCGCCGACTACACGAACGTCCCTCTCGCGACGATCTCAAACCGCATCCCGATCTGCCCGACGATACTCGCCTGTGGGCCGCGCTGGTGCAGACCAGCGGCGGCGTCTGGGGCGGCTGCGTGTATGACGTGAACACGATTCTCGCTGTTTTGGAACGAGGACAACAGTCGAACTGAAAGGTGGAACACAATTGATTCTTTACCGGACCATGCAGGGTCACTACCTCGAACATGTCGGCCAGTATTTTCGGCTCGAAGATACCTCCTGGGACGCATTGCTGATGCGACAGGAATTATACGAATATCTATCCGAAATTATCAGGAAGAACTCGCCCATCGGCTATACGCTGCCGTGCGCGCCGGAGGCTCCCATTGAGAACCAGGAAGTATGGGCCGCCGGCGTCACCTACTATCGCAGCCGCAGCGCACGGATAGAAGAATCGAAAGATGCGGGCGGAGGCGACTTCTACGACCGCGTGTATCTCGCGGATCGCCCTGAACTGTTTTTCAAGGCGACCTCGCACCGGGCCGCGGGCCCAAACGGTAAGGTGAGGATTCGCAAGGACGCGACCTGGACTGTGCCCGAACCGGAGCTAACCCTTTGCATCAACTCAAAAGCGAAGATCGTTGGCTACACCATAGGCAATGACATGAGTTCGCGGGACATCGAAGGCGCGAACCCTTTATATTTGCCGCAGGCCAAGGTATATGACCAAAGCTGTGCTCTCGGCCCCGGTATTCTGATTGCTCAAGAGCCGCTACCAATGTCCACGCAGATCAGTCTCGAAATCCTGCGCGACACGAATGTGGAATTTTCGGCGTCGGTAACGCTGGCCGATATGAAGCGCGATCCCGCCACGCTGGTCGAGTATCTGTTTCGCGACAATAGCTTTCCGCATGGCTGCTTTCTGCTGACCGGCACAGGCATTGTTCCGCCAGATTCTTTTACACTCCAGAGCAGAGATGAAATACGGATCACGATCCCGCCCATCGGGACGCTGATCAACGAGGTCGCCTAACATGACGCTCACCGGCCGATCCATTATCGGAGAGGTGTCCGCGAATCATGGACAACAGAGTGGAACCGATCACGATGCCAGCTTCAAGGCCATCAATCCTGCGACCGGACAACTCCTCGATCCGGAATATATTTCTGCTTCCACGGAAGATGTGGAACGCGCCACAGCCGCGGCGGAGCAGGCATTTCCCGTATATAGCCGACTCTCCGGCACGGAGAAGGCGGTACTACTTCGAGAGATCGCGAAGGAACTTGAGGTCATCCGAGATTCCCTGGTCGAACGCGCAAATCTGGAAACTGCGCTGCCTGTCCCCCGACTTCAAGGCGAAGTGGCTCGCACAGCGAACCAGCTTCGCTTGTTTGCCGAAGTTGTGGAGGAGGGCTCGTGGGTTATGGCGCGCATCGATCGCGCACTGCCCTTGCGCACACCTTTGCCCAAGCCCGATTTGCGATCCATGCTCCGGCCGCTTGGCCCCGTTGTGATATTTGGAGCCAGCAATTTCCCTCTCGCTTTTTCTGTTGCAGGCGGTGATACAGCTTCCGCCTTGGCGGCAGGCAATCCCGTCATCGTCAAGGCACATCCGGCACATCCCGGGACCGGCGAACTTGTTGGCCAGGTGATCGCTTCCTGCGTTCGCGCAGTCGGCCTGCCGGCCGGCGTTTTTTCGCTGCTCTTTGACAAGGGAACCAGCGTAGGAACAGCGTTGGTGAGGCATCCTCGAATGAAGGCTGTGGGTTTTACCGGCTCGCTCGCCGCAGGCCGCGCGCTGATGGATATCGCCGCAGCGCGCCCAAATCCCATTCCGTGTTTCGCGGAAATGAGCAGCACCAATCCTACATTTCTTCTTCCCCACGCGTTGCGCGAACGCCGAGAACAGATCGCGAAGGATTTATATAGCTCCATCACCCTGGGCGCAGGCCAGTTCTGTACCAAGCCTGGTCTGGTATTTCTCCCGCACAGCGAAGCTGATGGAATGCTCGATCAACTTCAGCAATTCGTCCAACAATCCACCCCATTTACCATGTTGACCCAAGGTATCGCTGCGCAATTCTCCAGGACCGTTGCGGACAGGAGAAAGTCCGGCCACGTGCAATGTCACTCGACGTCAGACGAGACAGATGCGGGTCATCCATTCACAACTCATGCCACATTGCTAATTACAGATGCAGCATCGCTTGAAGCGCAGCCCAACTTGGGCGAAGAGATCTTTGGTCCATCTGCGCTTCTCGTTTCCTGCACGAATCGCGAACAGACACTGCGCGCCGCAGAATCACTGCAAGGCCATTTGACCGCCACGATCCACGGAACAGCGGAAGACTTCAATCAGAACCGGGATCTGGTTGCAATCCTGGAACGGAAAGTCGGCCGGTTAATTTTCAACGGCTATCCCACGGGAGTGGAAGTCTCCCACGCCATGGTCCATGGCGGTCCCTACCCCGCCACTTCCGATGGCCGTTCCACCTCGGTTGGTAGCCAGGCCATCTTTCGCTTCGCCAGACCTGTCTGCTACCAGAACTTCCCCGACCAGGCACTGCCGGACGAACTTCACAATAGCAACCCTCGCGGCATCCTTCGCATGATGGATGGCGACGTGACTCGCGAAAATCTCACCTAATCCAAAGGGGAGTTCCACCGGCTCTGCCGGGGACTGGAGGAGAGTGTGCAAAGTTGTGGGCTGGGTTAATCTCTGAGGATGAAATGGACAATCAAGCTGGTATTTGAGGCGGTCCCAGGCAGCCCCGTCGAACACGACGTGGGGATGATCGAGAGGGCGGAGA
>JBAVOQ010000105.1:0-2289 GCA_049692235.1 Acidobacteriaceae bacterium
GCTAAGAACACGGTTCGGAAGAGGGACAGACAACATAACAAGAAGTCACTGATATGTTAATTATCCAGAAATTGCTTCAATGTCTTACTTCGAAACGCCGCGCCATTGATCCAAATCAATGAGCGAGACGCTGACGACCATAAAATACAAACGTGCTTAGAGACCTGAATGCGGACCAAGCACGCTTCATCGCGCTCCTTGCAAAGACTGCACGCATGCAACGTGACGCATTGCTCGGAAACGTGGCGGAGGAGGATCTTGGCGGGGTGCCGCCTGGACGGGGTGAGCATAATCCTGCTGCTGAACTCGGATTTGAGCCGCTATCGGCCGAAGGTCCGCAGACAGCTGCACTTCGCGAAGCAATCGCTTCGCTGTCGGGGACAGCATGTCAGGAGTTATACGCGCTGATGCGCATCGGTCAGGGCCATCTTGCGGCCAAGAAGTGGCATCATGGGCTGTCTGAAGCCGAGACGCTTGGCCAGGACGCGATCACTGCTGCGATCATCGATGATGCTGATCTCCATGACCACCTTGCAAAAGGGCTTTACGAAGCCGACCTCTCCTTGTGATGGCGTGACGATTGCCGCGTCACGGACCGGCATTCAGCGTTAGTCCCCATGAGCGGACGGCAATTCGTGTCTCCGCTCGGTCCGTTGCCTTAATCGATCCCGGGAAAAGACAGCCGATCACCATCGCGGGCGAGGCGTGCATCAATGCCGCGTTCACGACCAAGCCTCCGGACTGTCGCACTCGACGCGCGCGGATCGCCGCGCACGATCGGTGAGCCGCAATGGGTGAAAATCGCTCGATGCACCTTCGCCTTGGCGCACCAATCGAGTTGAGTCGTAATGGCGGCGTGGCCGATCAACTTCCCGCCCTTTACGCGCACCATCGAACGTCGCACCGTGGCGCCATCACCGATATAGACACGGACGCCGCGCAGTGCATCCGGAGCGTTCGAAAGCTTGGCGACGTCGGGCAAGTAGAAAAAGGAACCGGCCTCGGCCGATACACGATATCCGACAGCAGGGGCGCGAATGGAATGCTGAACCGGATACGCCGTGAACCTTATTCCGCCAATTGTAACTGATTTTTTCAACGGCATTCTGCGTCGATCGCGAATGGGAAAGCGACGCAGCAAGTGCAGTGTTTCGCTGGTGGCATACACGAGGCAGGGTGCGCCCTGAGCGAGCCCTCCGGCATGGTCGACGTGAGCGTGGGTCAGCACAATTGCGGTCGGCGCAATGCCATGCAGTCGGCCGAGCCAATCCGCGCCACAATCAATCATGATCCGAGCGTCCCCGTGCTCAATGAGCAACGCGCTATGGCGGTGGTGCCGACGCGAGCGCACCTTGATCTCGCCGCGCGTGCCGAGAAACGTTAGTTCAACCCCCTGGTTCTTTGTTGCCACCTTGGCCGCCAGTGAGAATTTTAGGCTGCCGAGGCTACTCTGCCTAAAATCCCGGTCAAGCTACAGGATTGTAATGGACGATACCTACTAGTGAGCGATGCCTGCGATTCAGCCGCACCTCTCCAACGTGATCATAGCCGCTCGATTTCGAATTCCTCGCAGGAATAGCCGAGCATCGATAGGCCTTCCTCCAAAAAGTCGCCCACAAGCGGCGTACCAAGCAGGTATTCAGCCGTGCGCTGATTGTGCGCGCGGGCGGCTTCCTCGCGCACTGTTGGCCAATCACTAGCGGAATAGTCGTCTCGCCCCAGCCAAGCCAAGGCAACAAGATCGATCTGCTCGTCTTCCGACAAGGAGTTGATCAGCGATGTGAGCTCCTCGACGACGGGATCGTCCTCGTGATCTTCGAGAACTGCGGCGTCCTTGTCATCCGATGGGTTCGATCCCGGATCGGGCTCGGTCACCTCATCCTTGGCGTCGAATTCCTTGGCCTTGATGATAATGAAGCAGACTTTCTCCGGCGAGATTGTGAGCACGGACTCGTCTTCGTCGTTAGTTCTTTCCGCCTGCTCAAATTGCGCTGGCATGGATGTTCACCTCGGTTGCGGCAGTGCATGAATTGCAGCACGTAGCAGTCGTGCCCTGCCCATGCATTAGGCCGGCAGCTCCGGCCGCCACTCATTGACGCAGATCAATCCGCCGTGCTGCCCAGCCCACAAAAAGATTTCCGTGCCCCTTTTGATCCAGATCAACGCGCAGAGCCGATGAGTCTTGGCAAATGACGCTACCGTCGTGCTGAGGCAAGATTGGTGAAGTACGTCTACGGGCGCGGACCTGCTTACGCGATGAACCAACCTACCGAGGACGCATGGCGGAGG
>JBAVOQ010000106.1:0-46741 GCA_049692235.1 Acidobacteriaceae bacterium
CTGGCCGACCGCTCCATCCACTCCCTGACCGAACTCACCCCGGCTGCCTACGCCGCCAAGATGGCAAAGTAGCCTATCCCCGGCTGCCCAGCCCCGTCAACCATGGCCTTCCCCGGACGCGTACGAATGTCAGACGGATACATACAAAGCCAACATCTCTTTCGACGAACTTTTGAAGTCCGCTCTCCGCTGGAGACCGGACCGGATCATTCTTGGCGAAGTGCGCGGAATCGAGGCACGCACGCTGCTCGATTCTTTCAATACCGGCCATGCCGGTTCGCTGGCTACGATCCACGCGAATTCGGCGGAAAAGGCCCTTCATCGCTTCGCCAATCTGGTCATGCGCAACCATGCACAGACGACCTTCTCCGATACGGAAGCGGAGATCGGAGAGGCCGTCGATTTCGTTGTCCATGTCGAGCGGCAGCCGGGCCGCCGCGCCATCCGCGAAGTGCTTGCGTTACGCGGCTACGACCGCGATGTCAAGCACTTCCTCATCGAGCCAGTGTTCGAGGTGGGCCATGGCGCAGCGTAAACAGGAACTAGCCAAGCACATTGCCGCAGACTTTCTCACCCATTGCTTTGCTCAGGGTGAAACGATTGCTCTCCTGCTAAAGCGTGAGTCTCCCAGCACAACGCTTCAGAGAATCATTCCGCTAGAGCGTGCGCTTGCGCCTCGTTATCTCGGCTGGCTCGCGCACGAGAACTCGACCGGCACAAATATCTACATGGCCGCGAATCCGCTTCGCTCGGGCAGCCGCAAACGCACCAAAGAGAACGTCGCAGCAATGCGTCATCTCTATATAGATATCGACACAGATGGAGAGGCCCGGCTCGCTGCGCTCCGGGCCTCCGATGCTGTCCCCACGCCGAACGCTATCCTTTCCACATCTCCCGGCAAGTATCAGGTGCTTTGGCGCGTCAATGATTTCACCTTTGAGCCACAGGAAGGCACTCTCAAGTTGCTCGCCATTGCGTTCGGCGGCGATCCCGCTTGCACGGATTGCAACCGGGTTCTCCGCCTGCCGGGATTTCTGAATTGCAAGTACGATCCCGCGTATCCCGTCACCGTCGAATATCTCTGCGATTCCATTTGGAGTCCTTCCGACTTCCGGCTGGATACTCCAGCACCGGATGTCATGTTTTCGTCCCGCGCAATCCCTTTGCAAAAGCACCCAAGAAAGCGCACGAATTCAGAGCAGGATTGGGCATGGATTCTGCACGAACTTGCGAGCGGAAAAGACGCCGCGAAGTTCACGCGCGCGCTGGCTTCGCGTCGCCCCGATAAGCCCAATCCTCTCTACTACGCCCAGCGGACGGTCGATGTTGCATCGGCCACATTCTGGCTCATCGAAGGTATTCCAATAGACGACGTTATCACCATGCTGGAAGTCCGCCGCCGTTTCGAGATCCCCACCGCCCTTTGCTCCACTCGCGCGCGGGAGATTGCCTTTACAGCGCAGCGGATGATTGCGCGCAAAAAGATTGCTTGATTCACCACTACTAAAGGAGAAGTGATATGCCCTTACTTGAAGTCATCCAAAGTCGCCAGGTCAGCGCATCTGTGCGACTGGACGAAGCCACCGCCGCGCAGGTCGATCAGTACGCCGCTTTCATCCACGCATCGGCAGACGATGTCGTCGATAAAGCGTTGAACTATGTCTTCTCCAAGGACAGAGACTTTCAGGAGTTCCTGAAGACGCCGCAAGCGCAGAAGGTGACGCCTACGCTTCGCATTCGTAGAACCGCCGCTCCCGATGCGGTTGAACAGGCCCCAAGGAAGCCTGCTGCCGGGGTGGAGTCCACGGAATCTGTGCGGGTGTTGAAGGCATGAACCTCCATCGGAATCCGTGGTGGAGCACAGACGGTGCTGCGCACCGGGTTTATTTCGACACTCCACCCCTGAAAGGGAGCTGTTGAGTTTCCTGGGAAACTCAACAGTTACTCGCTGATTCATCAGCGAATAACGAAATAGCGGAAACTCATAAGTTTCCACTCCTGGCAATGAAATGGAGGTCACGTTATGGCCTTATTGTCCACGCAGACACAAACAGAACAGCGGCGGGTACGAGGCCGAGAGAAGCGCAATATGACTCTCAATACCAAGCTGACCGAGGCAGAGTTTGCAGCGGTCGAAAAGTATTGCGAGGCCCATGCCATCGCCTTTGGAGAATGGGTACGGGAGCTTGTACTGCGGGAACTGAAAGAGCCTGCCGCCGAGCATGGAGCCAGCCCGCTCATGGTCGAGATTCAGGCGCTCCGCCTCGTCCTCATCAACGCTCTTGAGCCGCTTCTGCGTGGCGAGCAGTGGACCGCGGACCAGTTCAAGGAAATGCTCCGATATGTGAAATCCAATAAGCAACGGGTAGCCGCCGAACTCATGGACACCTACCGGAACAGCGCAGGGGAGTAGTCATGGCAACGACACAATGGGGACGCAAAGAGACGATCATCTGGCCGCCGCAGACTCCGATTTATACCTGGGGCGCGGTCTTCCTGTCCATCGTTGCGGCAGGGCTGTTTCTCTATCTCCGATTCAGCTTCGCGCTGACGCCATTGCAGCAGTTTTATTTGCCTTACTACCTCCGAACTCAGGTCGCAGGCGTCATGCACAAAACGGACAAATACCAGCTTCTCATCGTCTCCGACAGCGAGCGGCACGCCCGCGTTGCGACTGAGGAAAACGTGCAGAAGGGGTCTACACCGCAGACCACTGGAAAGACATTGCCCCTCCAGCTTTCATCGCAGGCTCGCGCCGCTGGCCTGCGATTCCTCTATCGCGGGCCGCAGGTTTCCTATCTCGATAAGCCACTCCATGCCTGGTTCCAGAGCACTGTTTATGACGGCGAAAGCCTTTGGAATATCTTTGAGACGCCCTTGCTTTTCGGCGTGCTGGCACTTGGCTTGCAGCTCCCGTTTTCGATTACCAAAGACATTCGCCGCGGCAGGCAAATGAAATACGGGCGGCGGCTGAAAGGCCCGTTCCTTGTCTCGGCCAAAGGCTTCAACAAGGCCGTACAAGGCGACGGCATCGGGATCAAAACCGACGATTACGACAAAATGATGCGGATTCCGCAACGGGTCGAAGATCAGCACATCGAGTTGATGGGCGACACCGGATCGGGCAAGACCAGCCTGATAATGCAGATACTCCGGCAAGTGCAGAGCCGGGGCCACTCGGCCATCGTCTATGACCCGGCCTGCGAGTTCGTTCAGCGATTTTACAGGCCGGAGCGCGGCGACATTATCCTGAATCCTCTGGACCGGCGCTGCCCGTATTGGGGGCCAGCCGAAGAGTTGCGGCGCAAGGCCGAAGCAAAGGCCGTGGCTGCGTCCCTCTACCAGCCGACGACCGACAAGAAGGGAGAGTTTTTCGTCGAGACGCCGCAGAAGATATTTGCCCACCTGCTCACCTTCGGCCCGTCGCCCCAGGAGCTTGTTGCGTGGATGTCGAACCCGGATGAGATCGACCGCAGGGTCCAGGGAACGGAGATGGCGATGATGATTGCTAAAGGTGCGCAGCAGCAGCGCAACGGTGTCCTCGCCTCGCTTGGATTGATCGCGGACAGCCTGCGGATGCTGCCCAAGAAGGAGCACGCGAAACGCGCATGGAGCGCGACCGAATGGGCCAAAGAACGTCAGGGCTGGATCTTCATTACCTCGCAGCCAAGTGAGCGTGAGGCATTGCGTCCGCTCAATAGTCTCTGGATTGACTTGCTCGTCTTGCGGCTGCTGAACGCGCCGACAGAGAACCAGCGCCCGGTCTGGTTTGTCCTGGACGAGCTGGCGAGCCTGCAACGGCTTCCGCAGTTGCATACGGCCATCACGGAGAACCGGAAATCGAAAAACCCGCTGGTGCTGGGCTTCCAGGGTAAAGCCCAATTAGAGGTCATCTACGGCCACATTGCCGAGGTCATGCTGTCGCAGCCTGCCACCAAAATCTTTCTCAAAACCACGGAGCCGAAGGCCGCCGAATGGGTCAGCGCCGCCATCGGCAAAATTGAGATCGAGCGAATGCGGGAGACGCATTTCGATGGCTTCCGCGCGGGCAGAAACTTCGCGCTCGACCGTCAGGCCGAGCCTCTGGTCATGGACTCCGAAATTTCCGGTCTGGACCCGATGCACGCCTTTTTGAAGTTGGGAAACTATGTCGCCCGCTTCTCGTTTTCCTATTGCGACCTGCCGAAGATGCAGCCCGCCTTTGAGCCGCGCCTGCTCGAAGATGACGAGCTTCGCTTTGACCCTGCCACGCTCCAGGCGCGGAAACCGGAACCCGTCGAGCAGGAAACGGAAGCCACAACGGATGAGGCCGAAGACGACGCCCACGCTCAGGCGCAGGGCCGCTTCTCCCTCGGAGTCTAGCCATGCTGACCATCTCGAAACCGCTCTCCGCATCGCAGGCCCAGACCTACCATGAAAAGGAGTTCACCTCTCCCGACCAGAGCTATTGGAATCAGGGGCAGACCATACAGGGGCATTGGCATGGAAAGTTGGCGGAGAAATTCGGCCTCCCCGGAGCCGTGGGCGCGAAAGAGTTTGCGCGTCTCTCAGAAGGCCAGCATCCGGCAACCGCCGAGCAGCTTGTCCAGCATCGCCAATCCCACACTTACCAGAACGCCGAGGGGAAAACCGTCACGTCCGTAGAGCATCGTGCCGGATGGGATGCTACCTTTTCCGCTCCCAAATCTGTTTCGCTCACCGCGCTTGTCGGCGGCGATGACCGGGTGCGCGAGGCCCACTGCGGAGCTGTCAACGCCGCCCTGAACGAGTTGGAGCGGCATACGCAGGCCCGCATCGGCGGCAATCATCCGGCAGAGACAACCTGCCAGTTCGTTGCCGCCAAGTTCGAGCACGACACGGCGCGGCCAGTGGACGGCTACGCCGCACCGCAGCTTCACACGCATGTCGTGGTCTTCAATATGACCGAGCGAGAAGATGGGAGCTTTCGCGCTCTCCAGCCGCAGGGGTTATTCGACAGCCAGCAGTTCGCCACCGCCGTCTATCAGTCGGAATTGATGTACCGGCTTCGCAATCTCGGCTACGAGATCGAGCCGGGACGCAGCGGCGCTCCCGAAATCAAGGGCTACTCCCAGGAATATCTGGATGCCTCCAGCCCGCGCAGCCAGCAGATACGCGAGTACCTTGAAAAGTTCGGCCACGAGGGGCCGGAGGCCGCGCAGATCGCAGCGCACTTGACCCGCGACAAAAAAGAAATTCTCTCTCCTGCGGAAGTGTTTGCGGCCCACCGCCAGCTTGCCACAGAGTTCGGCCACCAGCCCGACAAGGTTGTGGCCGAGGCTCGCGCCCGCGCATTGGAACAGCGGGAAAGCAAACAAATGAGCGCGGGAGAAACGATCACCTGGGCGCGGAACAGACTCTTTGAGCGCGAGGCTGTCAGTGATGAACGTGCCATCTTTCGGGACGCGCTCCGGCGCGGCATGGGTGAAGTCACTTATCCGCAGGTCCGCGCCAGCTTCGAGGCGCGGATTGCGTCCGGGGAGTTTCAGGAAATGCCGGGGCAGAAACATGATACCGGGCGGCAGTTCACCACCCAACTCACCATGCGGGCCGAACAGGATGTGATTCACCGGATGCAGCAAGGACAGAATCAAGCCGCGCCGATCCTGTCCATTCAGGAGGCCGTGGCGCTCATCGATACCCGCCCACAACTCAATACCGGGCAGCGCGCCGCCATCGAACAGGTGTTGATTTCACGCGATACGATACAGGGATTGCAAGGCAGCGCGGGTGTGGGAAAAACCAGTGCTCTTACCGCCATCCGCGAAGGAGCCGAGCAACAGGGTTATGTGGTGGAAGGCTTCGCCCCAACATCCCGCGCCGCGCAGCAGCTTCGCGATGCGGGCATGTCTGCCGATACCTTGCAGGCTTTTCTGGCGCGGTCCACACAAGAGGCGTCCGCCGGC
Organism: Acidobacteriaceae bacterium; assembly: GCA_049692235.1. Taxonomy (GTDB): domain Bacteria; phylum Acidobacteriota; class Terriglobia; order Terriglobales; family Acidobacteriaceae; genus JAKAAZ01. The sequence continues at coordinate 5,925 of JBAVOQ010000106.1, forward strand.
GGAACCGGCAGCCGCCATCTCTATGTCGTCGATGAATCGAGCCTCGCCAGCACAAAACAGGTACGCGACTTTTTGGAAAAGATCGGCTTCGAGGATCGCGTACTTCTTATCGGAGACACCCGCCAGCACCAGGCCGTCGATGCGGGAAAGCCCTTCGAGCAGTTGCAGCAGGCCGGGATGCACACCGCGCAGCTTAACCAAATCGTGCGTCAGAAAGACCCGGAGTTATTGCGGGCCGTCGAACATCTGTCGAAAGGTGAGATTGTTCCGGCCATCGCCGCGTTGGAACAACAGGGCCGCATCACGGAAATCGTTGATCCGCAGCAGCGCATCGAGGCGATTGCCAAAAGCTACGCTGCCCATCCTGAAAATGCCCTAATCGTCTCACCCGACAATGCTTCGCGCCACGAGATCAATCAGGCCGTGCGTCAAGAGTTGCAAGTATTGGGTGTAGTGCAGTCTGCCGACCACACCATGCGAGTGTTGACGCCGCGCAACGACATGACCGGCGCGGAGCGTGCCTGGGCCGCGCACTATCAGGCGGGCGATGTGCTGCATTACATCCGTGGAAGCAAGGAGCTTGGCATCGAACGCGGCAGCTACGCCCAGGTCGTCACAGCGAACTCGAAAGAGAATCTTGTCACCATACAGAAACCGGATGGAGAACAAGTCACCTACGACCCATCGCGGCTGCGCGGCATCAGCGCCTACCGCGAAATAGAGGGAGAGTTTGCCGTCGGGGACCGGATTCAATTTACCGCACCCAATCGTGCGCTGCATATTGCCAACCGCGACCTCGGCACCATCGAGCACATCAGCCACGATGGGCAGTTCTCCGTCCGCATGGAGAACGGCAAAGCGGTTGTATTCGATGCCAACGAAATGCGCCACTTCGACCACGGTTATGCCGTGACCTCACACAGTTCCCAGGGGCTTACTTTCGAGCGCGTACTGGTCAATATGGATACCGAGGTTCACCCGGAACTCATCAACAGCCGCTTTGCTTATGTTTCCGTGTCGCGGGCTTCACACGAGGCCCACATCTACACCAACCATGCCGCTTCGCTTGCAGAAAGTCTCGGCCACGACGTTACCAAAACGTCTGCTGTCAATTTCAGCAAAGAGCACGACATCGCCGTACAACGAGGCATGGAGCATAGTGCGGGGCAAGCAAAGACGCAGGACACGGGCCTCGGCTTGGCTCTCTGAGTGCCGCGTGCTGGATAATCCTTACTGGCTCCCCTGCGGAGTCGCTTTGTAGGGATGCCTGTGTTGCGGAAGCGGATGCGCAACCGTCGTAGTTTCTCTGATCTGTGTTGGGTGATACGTCAGAAATGGGCTTTTATGCTCCATCCAGCACGAAACAAAATAGCTGCCGAGAATCAACGCGCTCAGGCAGCCAAGCACAATAGCGATGGGCTTGAATGGCACGAGTATCAGCATGGTTCCTCCACTGTGACTCGTTCTTACGGTTAATGAGTAGCCGCCAATAATGAAACGCGCGGCACACGGATTTGTTTCTCTCGCTTGCGGGTTTGGGCGATGTCATACGATGATTGCATCCGCATCAGCGTATCCATCTTGACTCCAAAGGCTTTTTCGATGCGGAGCGCCATGTCCCCGGAGAGATCGGCTTTGCCATTGAGCAGACTGGAGAGCGTAGGCCGCGAGACGCGCAGTGCTTTCGCGGCTGCCGTCACCGTCAGCCCTGCGACCTCGATAATCTCCGTCCGAATGAAATCTCCGGGGTGTGGCGGGTTCTTCAGCGGCATATTTTTCTCCTAATGGTAATCCTCTAAATTCACGTCACAAATCTCGCGTTCGGCGGCATCGATACGAAACGTCAGTCTCCGGTTGGCTGTGACGCTCAGGCTCCATGTGCCTTTACGGTCGCCGGTCAACGTATGAACCTTCCACGACGGCAGCGCTCGCAACTCTTCCGGGTCTTCCATATCGTCCAGAAAGGCAAGCATCTTGCGGAGCTTGTCTCCCGTATCCGGTGGGACACCCTTCGTAACATCATCCTCGTAAAGCCTCTTCAAGCCCTTATGGACGAAGTTGCGTATTCTCATCTGACCTACTGTAGCCCGTAGCCTTACACTTGTCAAATCGAGTGGAGATTTCCAAATCTCCCAATCTTTTTGGGGAGGATGTCTCCTGCCCTCGCTGCGAACGCCTGCGTGTTCTCCGCTTCCCACCTCCGCGGCCTGTTCCTGCCGCGACGCGACCCTGAAGGCAATGCGGAAGTAGATCGAAATTTCTTCTTTTATTTCAGTGCCCCCGCTTCATGCGGCTTTATGGCAGAGCCGGTCGGAACCCGTCAAGGGTGTTCGCTGACGCTCGATGAACGCGCAGGGTGTGCGCGCCCTTGGCGATGTCGACATAGCCAGCTTAGTTCTAGGCTGGATAGGGCTTATTACTTCGGTAATATAGATAGTTACAAAGAGCTAATAAACATATAATGCGCGACCATAAGTATAACTCCCTAATGAGACACAGTTTAATGTGTCTCATTAGCACTCACATCGGCCCACACAAGTTTTTGAGAGCATAATAACAAAGTAATTGTCTCACTGGCAAAGCCGATGAACTCCCTCCGTATTAAGGTAGCTCTCTACACCCATAGGGTTCTCACTAAAACAACATTCACATTTTAATGTGCCATCTCACAAACATCAGAGTACACTCGTCAGCCATCAGGTAGATTTCTCTTGCAAGGAGTTGCTTCTCAATGCCTCACAACCTTTAGGAGATCGTGTCATGCTGAAAAATACGTTGTTCAGTGTAGTCAACCGATTTACCATGGTAACGAGCGCAATTTCACTCGCTATAACATTCTCTGCTCTGTGCATGATTCTGCTTTGCATACCAGGTGCATTTGCACAGACTCTCAGTTTCAGTGATCCACCAACCGAATACAGCAACATTTTGATCGGAGGGCAAGCTAGCGGTCTAGGTGGGGTTGGGACTGCAGCCTGGAATAACGGTCTGTACGTTGCGTATACCGACAATAGCGGTAATGGCGACTTATACCTTACCTATACAACCGATGGAACTACATTTTCAGCTTCTCAGCTTGTCGACCTGACGACTAATAGCGTTAGCAATCCAGCACTAGCTGTTTACAATGGCGCACTCTACATTGCATGGATTGACTCCAATGGAAACCCGCAGCTTGCCTATACGGGAGACGGAGTGAACTTTTATGGTGCAGGTACCGTTCTCGATGGCGCACTCTTCTCTCCAAGCCTCGTAGCTTATAACGGCAATTTATATCTTGCCTACGTGAGATCGTCTGATCATGCCTTGATGGTCTGCTCTACGACTACAAGTTGTACCGACGAATCCCCTATTTTGCTTGGCGATAGCCCATCCCTCACGGTCTTTAACAATACGCTCTACGTTGCATATCACAACAATGGAGGCGATCATTATGTTTGGGTAGCTACGTCGACAAATGGGGTTAACTTCACTACAAACAGCTCTCCCAATTCGTCGCACACGAGCACTGCCCCTTCAATTACCGTTCACAACGGAATCTTATATATTATATTCAGACAGAATTCCACCGGTGATCGAATTTACTATACATATTCGACGAACGGAACTACTTTTGTGTCCCCGATCGAAGTTAGCATCACGATGGGAGGGCCTCCCTCCGCAGTTACACCAACGTTCGCTTGCTGCTCTACCTTATCAGGTGATTTGTTTGTAGTATTTAGGCAGAATAATTCGTATCATTATATGTTCACGACACATGCCCCATAGCCAGGATCTGTGCTGAAGTAGGTGTCGGGATTATTGTTTATGTAAGAAAGGACCGCAGCCGCTATCGTGGTTGTGGTCCTCTCTTACTGCCTCTGATAAAGAAGGATATCGGCCAAGGTGCGGTTAGTCGCTATCCTTCTTATTGAAGGAATCCATAGCACCACCAAAACACTTTCGCGAAAAGTTCCGGTCGATAATGTTGCATCAGGATCCCCACCATGGTGAAGGCGAGGCAAAGAGCGAATATGCTTTTGAGGAATGTTGCCTCACATTTCGTAGAGGCGAAATGATTTTCCGATTCGGCGAACGAGTCAATAGCTTTCATAAGCGACACGACCCTACGCTGGAGATTGTGATGGAACGAATCTCGCAAATAGGTGAGGGGCGAAATCGTGCGATCCCGGGGTACTCTGGATATCCGAATGCGCCGATGGGAAAACGTTGGGTACTAACCGACGAACAGTGGACGGTGATGAGTTGGTGCTTTGCCCACAACGGCGTACAGTCCACGGTAGTAGGATTCGGCATAAAACCCGCATCGTGCTGCAAGATGTGCTCGGGTTCTGGGCATGGGAGCGTAGGAACTGGAACTGACGGGGTATCGCCGCCGGACTAGAGCGGTTATCGAAAGTTCCAACAGCGGGCGCACAGTGGGATGCTGAAAGGCGGAGCAAATGTTTGCTGGGATGCTTACGTTTCGGTGCGGCGTCTACCGCTGGGAGTACCACATCGAAAAACTTCCCGACACCCCGCATTTGGCGTCCCTCCATCTGCTCAGACATTTATGGGACCGCTGCCAGCATTGTATGCCATTGTCAAGAAGCATTGGCACAAAAATGAGTTTAATCGGTATTTTGCTTTGGAAAAAATCATTGGTCGTTATTTTCAATGGGGGTCTGGCGATATGAAGATCCGGTCGATTCTAAGATCAGTTGCCGTTTTGTTTCTAACTACAACATCTACCGTACTCGCGCAAAAATCAAATGGTTCGGTATCTGGTACTGTCTTTTGCGCTGACACCGGACGGCCAGCACATTTTGCTGTGGTGAGGCTTTACAAAGCGCAAGCGACAGTGCTTGGCGAAGGCACCTCAGCGAGATCTACTGCCGATCTAAATGGTCGCTTTACCCTCACATCCGTTTCACCAGGAGATTATTATGTAGACGTGACCATGATTGGATATTTTCATCCTTTAGAGCAGTTGATGAGGGCTAGAGCTCTCGGTCTCTCGGAACAGGATGAGGCATCTTTGCGGGACATGCTGACACCGGTTGACGTTGTCGCCGGTCAAACTTCATCTGTGAAGGTGACGGCATATCGAGGGGCCGCCATTTCTGGAGATGCGGAGTATGACGACGGGACGCCAGCAGCGGAAATCGTTATTTCCGCTTGGGAAGTAGGTGTAGGAGGGAAGTTTATCAACGCCGGTCTTACCGCTACGACCGATGATAGAGGTAACTACCGATTTGCAGGGCTCGGTGGTGGGAAGTTTACGCTGGAAGCGCATGCCCCCGAAATGCCAGACATGAAAGAGCCGCATGTATATCTGGGTAATGTGTACAATCCAACAGCGGCGGAAACAATTATGGTTAAAAGAGGAGAGGAGATAACTGGTATGGACTTCGTGTTACCAACCACTCGTCCTCAGAGTTAAGGAGAGTTACGCAGTATTTTGATTTTACAGCTCCTCAAATCCCCGGAGCTTGGGTTGGATAAGTTGTTGCAATTTACTTTGGTATTGCTGATGCTTGAGTTGATCTCGGCGTCGAGCGTTAGGGTCGCAATGGAGCTTTAGAAACCATCAGCGCGATGCTAAAAAAAGGACAACGCGTATCGAAGATATTTGTATTCCTCCACCCCATGAGTATTACTCCCGTGTTCGGGATGTATGTGTATGCCAAGCTAATAGAGTTTGCATGTCCAGACGCCGGCGCTGTCGTAGGATTGTGTTCATTAGCAACGACAGATCGCTGAAAAAGGTGGCCGTTTCTTGATACTGCTGGTCCAACAGCTTTTTAATTGGAGAAACCACATGAACGTGGAACTCTTCCAGCTTCTCATCCGGAATCGTTTTTAACAGATGTTCTTCCTGGACAAAAGCCAGCGTCGCCGCCCCGGTGATTCCAGGACGATAGTGCATGGCAAGATGTTCGTGTTGCGGCAACTTCGGGCGCGGCCCGACCAAGCTCATGTCCCCGCGTAAAACGTTGTATAGCTGCGGAAGCTCATCCAGTTTGTATGTACGCAGGAACCGCCCAACGGCGGTGAATCGCATGTCTCCTGCCTTGGTGACACATGACCCTCGGCGCATCCTGTCATGGAACATCGTGCGGAATTTGTAAATGGTAAATGTTTGGCGATAGAGCCCTACACGTTTCTGCCGAAAGAGAACCGGTCCCTTTGAATCGAGCCGGACGATCAGGGCCACTAGTAACATCATGGGCCACAGAAAAAGTAGCGCTGGAACAACACAACTCAAATCGAATAGGCGCTTTCTATAGGATCGTGACCACGGACTGCCCTGGACCTGTGCGTCTTCCTCAATGACAGGAAAACGCACAGGCACAACAGCCGTTCTTGGATCATGCGATCGAACAAAACCAGGGTTCAGAATCGGCTGTACGCTCAATCAGGCCACCTCTGAGATTGACCGATGAAGAAATAGGTCCAACTACTGCGCAGCAAATTTTGCAACAAACGCCTCGCCTAACCCGGATGGATTCTGGAACCCGGGAAACGCTCCGGCGGTTATGCCCGCCACATATATATTGCTCTGCCCATCGGTGACAACGTACGGAGATAACGGAGCCTCCGAGTCGGCGGAGCGATCCTCTTGCCCGGCGCCAAATTTTTGCATCCAGACAGGCTGGCCGCCAGTGTCGATTTTTGCAACGAAGAGATCTTGCGCCGTGCTGTTCGAGGCGCCTGAAACTCCGCCAACGAATATAGCATCGCCACTCGCGTCGACAGAGACGTTCGACGGCAGCAGCGTACCGCCGCCAAACTGTTCCTGCCAGGTCAACGCGCCGCTTTGCGTGGAGAAACCGGCAAGATAACCAATTCGTTGCTTCGTCCCAAATTTGCCGACGATGTATCCATTCCCGGCGGAATTGACGGCAGCGCCCATAAACGATATTCCCGACGGCGCTGGCAGGGACCAGATTGTCTTGCCTGTTCCACTGTCAAGCTTTGCTAAAAAGCTCGATGTCCCATTCGATGACGATGTGAATTTACCGTTCCCTATTCCAACAACGTAGAGATTTCCGTTCGCGTCTGCAGCAAGATTATTTACCATGCCGTCGTCAATGGAAGGGTATTCATCCTGCCATACGAGACTGCCGGAATTTCCGTCGAATTTTGCGAAGAAGACACCCCATAGACCATCGGTTGGTCCGTTGACGGAGCCCGCAACGTAGATATCCCCGCTTGCATCCGCGACGATAGCATTCGGCCGAAATTGGATGAACTGGCTGGTGGTGGGCAAAGTTGCAGTCCATATCGTTGCGCCCGTGGAGCTGAATTTTTCAACGTTCAGCGGAAGCAGCGTGGGCGAATTTGCAACAGTTGCCGGATTCGATGCCGCCGCATAGTTTCCATCGGGTGTGCCCGTGGCGAGTGTCGCAGTTGTCACCAGTACGCCTTGGCCAATTGGAGTCGAGCCTACGCTGTTGCCACTGGCGTCAAAGCTGGCCAGAAATTCTTGCTCCTGAATGGGAGGGGCATTGTTCTCCGGCAACGGATTGGGAACGGCCCTGCCGAGGGCGGTAATGTTACTGCCCTGAGAAGACAGGGAAATATTCGTTGTGAAGTCGTTTACGGCTGTTCCAGAGGGCGATGTGCCAACACTGGATTGTTTGACCCATTGCTGCGAGGACGCGCTGGGGAAAGTGACCGTGCGAAGAGATGCGCCGGGCGACGAAACCGAACTGTTGCAGCCAAGCCCTGCGCAACAACCAATAACTGCCAGCAGGCACCAACTCTTTCTATGGTTGCCCACAGGGTGAGAAGGAAAATTTGTGGAGTTCATGATCGTTAGACTCGTGATTTTTCTGTACGTTAGCCTTTGCAGTCAATAAATTTCTAATTCTCAGAATGTACCCGTTCCGCCCACAACTTGGTTGGGCGACGCCGCGTTTGGCTGGGTCTGTAAGCGGGTTGGAAAGGCGCGTTGCAGGGAAGTGTCGTGGGCTAAAAGTGGAAAGCCAGCCCTCATCAAGAGATTGATGCGCCATGCAGTGTGCTGATCGAGTTTACCCGACTCTCCTGTTCGTCAAATGATGATCTGCGTGCAATCGAAGCATTACATCCATGGGTCATTTTGCCGAAAGCGTGACCGGAATACGGCAAACTGCGACCGCAGAATTCTGATACGGGCACAATAAACCATTCGAAGCAGGCGATTGCACTACTACCCAGGTGACGGGATATTCGTGAGCTAGACGGATAAAATCCGCGGCGCGAAAATGAGTCCAGCCACTCTGCGCGCGCTGCTGATTTTCCCAGTCAGAGGTGAGCTGTGGAAACAGCGACACGGCACCGCTATCCTTGTCGGCGTCGGCAAGCATGCTCCGTTCCGCAATCGCGCGAAACCCGTGCTGGTCTTCGCCATCCAACGTCATGTAATGAGGATTGAGGGCGAAGACAGCGTCTTCGCCCGTGTTGTTGCGTATCCAAAGAAAGGCGGAAACCCACGCATTTTGACTGCGGGCGATTGGCCATTCTATGGGGCGGCTATGTGGAAACATGCTCCAGTTGACGGCAGACATACCAACAGCCAGCGATGCGAACAATGCGAACCACAGCCAAGCACGATGTTTCAGTACGTACTCACCGAGCAATCCCCCAACTAAAAGATAGAAGAGAACGTAGAGCAAATGGAAAGAGCGCATCGGCTGCAGGCGCACGAAATTCGCGAGATATCGAGTTGAGCTCAAGACCAGAAAGGCGAGCGTAGACACGATTCCGAATGGGACAAGCGCTCGGCAAATTCTGTGGAAAGCGGGCAGAGTTGCGCGCGGTTGAACGTGCGTCAAGAGATAGAGAATCAGCACCGGAAACACCACGCCGAGCCACTCGTACCAATGCCACAGGGCCGCAAAAAAGAATGTCCGCGAGTACAGCACGTCCCGATAAGTGCCTTGCGGTGGGTGGCAGTTGAACCCTTGCGGCCAACGGCTGGGGTATGTCGTTATCGCAGCGATGGATGCAGACGGCGCTTGATTCGCTGCCGGCGGTGCGCTTTGAGTCCAATACAAAAACAAAAGAAAGCCAATGGCAAAAACGGCCATCTGCGGATGGACGAGAGCAGTCAGCACAATCCATAGAAAGGTCCCGGTTTTCTTTCCGCGCAGGAAGTTGTCGATGGCAAAGATTGTGGCTGGGGTGGAAAGCGAACGGGCTGTGAGGTAGGGATCTGCGATGACGAGCGCTGTGCCGGCAATAGGAACGGTCAACAGCGCAGCCAGCAGCAGTACGGCGGCCCATCGTGCATGCATGGAAGAGAAGCAGAGACATGCAATGCGCCATCCGGCCATCAGCAGAAGAAAAATCCCAAAGACATACCAGAGAAAGATCGCGACATCGATGGGGAGATGAAACAGATGGGCCGATATGGCCACTAGTGGCGAAAAAATTGATAGTCGACCGTGCTCCATAAAAAACTCGGAGCCGAAGGGATAGAGTTGTGGGTCGAATGCCTTTTTGATGGCTGGAATGTAAATCGCAGCGTCATCTGTTCCGAGATGATAGCCATGAACAAGGACTGCAAAAAGTGTTAGCAGAAGGAGTCCGAAGTAATGGCGCAGAGGCCGGTCCCACATCACTTACTTGCTTCCTCCAGAAAGCTTGGAAGTTCCGGTGGTGCATCCTCGAGGGAACCCCAATCTTCCGCGTTGAACCTAGGACGGCGTGTGAGGCCCCATTTTGCGGCTACGCATTGCATGGTAGTTTTGAGAACGCCGAAACCATAGCGAACGCTGCGAGAAAAATTGATGGAGGACGCTTCTTCAAAATAGCGGGTGGGGCAGGAAATTTCGCCAATCCTGGCGTTCAACAGAATGCATTGCGCCAACACTTGATTATCGAAAACGAAGTCATCTGAATTGTGCTGCAAGGGCAGCAAGCGAAGCAGCTCAGCACTGAACGCTCGAAATCCTGTGTGATATTCGGAGAGATGGGCGCGCAGGAAGAAATTCTGGAACATAGTCAACGCGCGATTTGCTACATATTTGTAGCGTGGCATACCACCGCTGATGGCCCCGTCGCCCAGCATGCGCGACCCGAGGACTAGATCGTAGGCACCGAAAGCAACCATGCTGGCGATCGGAGTAATCAGCAAGGGAGAGTATTGGTAATCCGGGTGGATCATCACGACGATGTCGGCGCCGCGTTCCAAAGCGCTGGCATAGCATGTCTTCTGGTTTCCGCCATATCCCAGGTTGCAGTCATGCTCCACGACAGTCAAGCCCAGACGCCTTGCCACCGAGGCTGTTCGATCCGAGCTGTGGTCGTCCACAAGAATAATTTCGTCAACGATGTCTGGAATTTCTTGAACCGTAGCTCGAAGGGTCTTCTCGGCATTATACGCAGGAAGGACAACGATGAGGCGCTTACCGTTCAGCATAAAGTTCCATTTACCCGGTCGTGGGTAAGTTTAAATGAAAGCTGTTTTGATAGTAACGGAAATCAAGTACCAATGTCTTGTCGCTAACTACACGCCATCTGGCTTTGTTGACTCCTCAATCTCCGGATGTTTGGGGACATCAGAGACGGCAAAGGTTATAGGCGAGTCCGAGCAGCAGCGCCTGGCGGACTCGCGTAGCGAGGGATCTTCCCGGCGCGCGGCAGCTAAGTTTACGCTTGGTGGTTGAGAAGACTGTCTCCGCCATCGATCTTCGGCCATATTCTTTCTTCGGAAAACGATGGCGCATTTCAGCACGCACACCCTGAATCTTTCGGCTCTTGTCGAGAATCTGTAAAAGTGTGCGTTTTACGCGGGTTTCTGGATTTGAGCCACTTGGCGGGTTCCGGCAGTCTTGGCTGCTGAGGCCGGGAGGTGGCAGGTGTCCGGGCAGAGGCGCGAGAGCCAATAGCCTGCTGTGGGAGGTCGTTGCTCTTCGGTGTGGTTGGCACTGTTGAGTCCGCGCAACTGTATCATTCTATGCGAGTTGATGGTTTGTGCCAGCTCGTGGAAAACTCTTTAGAGGGCGATGGTCTCTGACCTCCTCGGAGATCGAAGGGCGAGCCGGACGACGCTGCCATTCGCTCCTCGCCGGAAATCCGCCCCTTCGGCGGCACCGTATCTGCGACATCAGTTTTGCCTTCCAATTGGACCAAGACTCTCTATGGATCGCCCGTCAACAGTGGCGTTTGAGGCATGGGATAGGTTCAACCGAACGCGAAGCCGGAGTCCCCCATCTTCAAAAAGCCAGCAAAAATGGGTGGTCTTACAGTTTCTTGCGCAGAGCCAATCTTTCAAGTCTTCTTGCCGCGTTTGGCAGGGATGATGCTCTTCGTCTTCAGTTGCTCGCGGCAAAACCTGTGGTTGCATTCGGAATCAAACTCTGCGTCGGCCAGCGCACAGCCGATGGGCGTCATCTGATCCGCTGCGAGCGGGTTCGCGCAGTCATTCCAGGGGGCCTGTCGTGCGCTTTGCGCCAGGATCAGTTGCCGGTCCGCATCGACCACGGTGAGCCACTTCATACAAGTTCGCAGAGACGCCTCGAGCTTCCTCAGTCTCGCAGATTTTATGCCCCCAAATTGTTTATGCGATGGGTTCTACTCTCGGCGGCCCGCATAAACCTCGGCAATTGAGATTTGACTGCACCGCCTAGTAAAAAGTCTCCCACCCGTTACACCATCTCCCACAAGGCTTCGACAAAATAATGCCTCTGCAATCAGCCACGGCCCGCCGTTCTGGAAATGGCTATCGAACATAAGGAAAATGATACAAAACTTGGGGTCTTTCTGAAACCCTTAAGAATGGAGGAGGTGATGCTGCCTTCCATCTCTCAACAAAGCAGCTTGCATACGGTCAACCTCAGAGCAAATCCTAATACAACCCTCGGTAAGCGCTGCGCGCGCCTTTTTTTCACTTCGCGCCGCGCCGGTGGCGGCCCAGCGCATGAAGCCGCGCTGAACGGGCCTATCTGAGTCCGTTCGGGCCAGCGCCGTCTGCGCGCCAAACGATGGTACGTGTTTGGCACTTGCCGCGCCCACCCTCCAGCCTCCCACCTCCGCTGCCCTCGTTCTGCCTTGGTGTCCGTTTGTCCGGGTTTGTCCGCTGCGCTTTGTGAAGGACAAACCACTCCCAAACGGGACACCAAGGAGAAAAACAATGTTATCAATCAACAACAACCGCAGCAGCAACGGCACAGGCACGCCGCGCAATGAAAACGCGACGCAGAAACTCATTCGCGAAAATGTGGACTTCCTCATCGAGCAGCTTGAGGCGGGACGCAGCGATGCACTCACGGCTTATCTCACCGCCATGAGCCACTTTCACAATTACAGTTTTGGAAACATCTTGCAGATTGCACGTCAGAGGCCCGATGCAACCCACGTTGCCGGGCTGTATGCGTGGAACCAGCTTGGCCGTCGCGTGAAGAAAGGTGAGAAAGGAATCCAGATTCTCGCGCCCATGATCGGCGTCAAGCGCAAGAAAGATGCCGAGGCAGAGCAGGACATCACAAAACAAAATGTCCCGGTATTGGTAGGCTTTCGTGCCGTGTACGTCTTCGATGTATCGCAGACCGAAGGCAAGGAGCTTCCCGGCATGGACGGTGTAAAGGGCGAAGTCGGAGAACACCGCGACCGCTTGATTGACTTCATCACCGCTCAAGGTATCGAGCTTGAGTTCAACGAGCACATCACGCCAGCAATGGGCATGAGCTACGGCGGCAAGATTGTTTTGCTTCCCGGTCAGTCGAAGGCCGAAGAGTTCGCAACCCTTGTGCATGAACTGGCGCACGAGATGTTACACAAAGCAGAACGCCGCACCCAGACCACCAAAACCGTCCGCGAAACCGAAGCGGAGGCCATCGCGTTCGTGGTGAGCAAGGCCGTAGGGCTACAGACGGGAACCGCATCCGCCGATTACATCCAGCTTTACCACGGCAACGCATCGCTGCTGGCGGAAAGCCTCGAAGTCATCCAGAAAGCCTCCGCCGTCATTCTGGCAGCACTCGAAACGAAGCCGGAGAAGGAGGAACAGCGGCCAACAGATGCAATGGCAACCGCCAGCTAGTCCACCGCAACCAACGGGCGGACGGCATCGGCTGTCCGCTCTCCCACTCCACGCACGTCCACCCATAGGAGAAACGCATCATGTCTACCTCAATCGCAAACACCGAATACCGCAACCTTCCACTCGCCGTATTGACCGAATCGAAAACCAACCCGCGCCGCATCTTTGACGATGCGGCCTTGAAGGAACTCGCTGCCAGCATCCGCAGTCAGGGCGTTCTCTCGCCCTTACTTGTGCGGCCTTTGACCGAGCGCAGCTTTGAGATCGTCGCCGGAGCGCGTCGTTACCGCGCCGCGCAACTGGCCGAGTCTGAAACCATCCCCGTCCGCATCGTCAACCTTACCGACGCGGAAGCACTGGAGGCACAGTTGATCGAGAATCTCCAGCGGCGAGACGTGCATCCACTGGAGGAAGCGCAGGGCTTCCGCGCTTTGCTCAATCTGGAGGAGCCGAAATACTCCATCGAACAGATCGCGGCAAAGACGGGAAAATCGCCCGCTTATGTCGCGCAACGTCTCAAGCTGACGGAACTCTCTCCGGCAGTGGTAGAAGCATTTTACAAGGACGAAATCGGCGTAGGCCACGCGCTGCTGCTGGCGAAACTCCAGCCAGCCGAGCAGGAGCAAGCTCTCACCGCTTGTTTCCGCGAGGACTGGGGAGGGAGCAGCAAGAGCAAACGTATCGTGCTGCCCGTCCGCAATCTCCAGCAATGGATCGAGCACAATATTTTGCTCATCCTGAAAGACGCGCCATTTTCAAAAAGTGACGCGACCCTCAACCCGCAAGCTGGCAGTTGCCGCGATTGCCCAAAACGAACAGGTCATAACAAACTGCTTTTTGCTGACGTTCGGCAGGACGCTTGTACCGATCCCGGCTGCTATCAAATCAAGGTAGACGCGCACGTTGCGAAGACCATTGCAACCAAGCCGAAACTGGTACAAATCTCCGCTGCTTACGGTCAACCCGCAGCAGGCAGCACGGCAATCCCGCGCAACAAGTACATCGAGATCAAACAGGAGAAGCCGCAGAACAACAAACAGCGCGACTGGCCGGAGTACAAGACCTGCAAATCGACCACTGAGGCCATCATCACGGAAGGCACAGAGAAAGGCGAACTTCGCAAAATCTGTGCCGACCCCAACTGCCCGGTTCACCATCCCAAGAAGCAGAAGCCAACCCCAGATGCCAATGGGAAGGCCGAACAGGAGAAGCAGCGCCGCGAGGAAGCACTGGCCCAGGCAACGGGCTTGCGCGTCCTGAATGCCATCATCGCCGCCGTTCCCGTGCGGCTGATGAAACGCGACCTGCTTTTCATCGTGGAACGGGTTGCGACCATGCTGGACGAACGGCGGCTGGAAATTGTCGCCCGCAATCGCGGTATCAAGAAAGCAAAGGACAGCGATTCGATTCCGAAGCTGCTATCTGCCTACATCCGTAAAGCCGAGGAAGGCGAACTCGGACGGATGCTGGTAGAGATGGTCATTCTCCACACAGCACGTACCCAACCGGACGGCGGCAAGGTGCTCAAGGAAGCAGCCGAGCATTACAAGGTGGATATTGACGCCATCGCCCTCAAGGTGAAACAGGAGTTCACTGCGAAAACAAAGACGCAAGCTGCAAAGAAGGTTAGCCCGAAAGCGCAGTCGAAGCAAGCGAAGAAAACTGCCGCTGCATAATCCCAACAATCAACCTTGACGGGGCCTGTAACCACAGGCTCCGTTTTTTATGCCCGCCCGTCGATTCCCGCCCTCCAGCGTGCTGCCGCTTCGCGCCAGGCCCGTTTTGCCCAACCCGACGGGCTGACCGCTTTGATTCTGACGATGACTCGTCAGAATCAAACCAGAGGTTCTCAAGTCATCGGCAGTTTCATTTGTGTCGGTGATCTCTCCTCTTCGATTTGTTTCATGAAACTGCGAACGAATTCGCTGACCAGCCGCGATTCATTGCTAACTAAGGTGGCGAGATGTATTTCGAGATGGAGGTGTTCGTCCAATAGGGGTATACGGATAAGACCATCACGCACAACTCGGTCAGCCCCAGCGGGCGTGAACCAAGCGAGCAGAGCGTTGTCCGTCAGCAACGCGGCGGCTTGGTCGGACTGGCTGACTTGGTGAGCAATATTCGGTGTTTGTCGTTCAATTTCCATTCGCTGCAAAATCAGGTCGTGAAGCGGAGGATGTACGTGGCGATTGAAGAACACCCAGGGATATTTCGCCACTTCATTCAACCTGACAATGCTCTTCGCCGCGAGCGGATGTTTTGGGCGAACCATGATGATGAAGGGCTCAGTCGCTACCCGCACGCTTGTTATGGACGCGCTTGGAGGCGGTGAGGTGATCAAAGCAAGGTCAACTTGATGATGTTGCAACTGCTGTAGAATCTCGCAGGAGTATGCTGTAGTGATTTCGCGGGAGAGATTACGATACAGACGCAACTCAGTTGAATGGAGCAGTTCGATCAGGTGTGGGGATAAGAACGCGGATGCACCTATTCTCAGCTTGTGATGCTCGCCATATTTTGCCTCTTGTGCATCATGAACGCCTTGATAGTACGACTGAATACTTATTTGCACCCGTTCCACGAAGGATCGTCCTGAGTCCGTGACCACAGTGCCGCCAGGGCCTCTGGTAAATAGTTTTGCTTTTACACGCCGCTCGATCACTCGCAGTCTTTTACTGAACGCCGGTTCAGTGATGCCGACTCGCTCTGCCGCTTGAGTCAAGTTGCTCTCTTCGTGCAGGGCGACAACCAATTCGAGGTCTCGAATTTTGATGTGACCCGACATCGCCCATGCACCTCTGCAATTTCCCACTCCTGTGCATACTTAAGTTGAACAGCCAACTACCTCGGCATTCTATGGACGAGAACTATCGGAATTGGGTAGACCCCACAAGATGCCGGAAGACATGTTTTGTTTACACCACTTCAATGAAATTCCTAAAGTTTTGCTCTAAGCCACCGATAAATTGGGCCGTTTCCGCAAATCCAAAAAGTTATCGCCTAATTCCAAAAGGTTATTGGACGCGATCACTACTCTCGATGCAGGTTTATTGAAAGGATATCCAGGCTGCGTACACGGGGAGCCTGATTCAACCCGTTTGAACAGATCGTAACGACGTTTCAGAGAATGGAAGTGGGGTGAAGTCGCAATGAGTACACGATTCTTCACCGAGACCGAAGTATCCGAGCGCACGCATGTCAGTCTCGCAACCTTACGCCGCTGGCGACTGGAAAATAAAGGGCCAAAGTTTCACAAGTTTGGATCCCTTGTCCGATACGGAGAGGAGGACTTGATGGGCTGGGAGGAGGCGCAACCGACTGGCGGCAGCGATTCCGGCCGTATCCAACCGGCAGCAGAGCGGCCCCGATCTCAGGTCAGAAAGTCCGGATGAATCCGAGATCAAATAAATCGGCTATATCGCCCGTTTTGATGACCATATATACTAACAATGGTGCGAATATGCCTACTACTATTTCAAAACAAGGTCGAAAGATCAAAAAGAGTTTCAGCATTTCTCCCGAGTCGGACTTTTTCATCCGCAGAATGAGCAAAGAGCGCCGGACAAAGTCTGAGTCGGAGACCTTGGACGTGCTCCTGAGAGAACTCATGGCGATTCGACAACAACACGCGATCGAAGCTGCTTATTCCGATTATTACGACTCCCTGACTGAGGAAGAAGTCGCAGAAGAGCGTGCCTGGGGAGCATTCGCTGAGACGCAACTTGTGAACGGAGTGCGATAAACCTGATGGCTATCCAGCGATTCCCGCTTCGAGGAGAAGTCTGGTGGACGAACTTCCATACCGATCCGCCTGAGAAGGGGCGGCGGCCCGTTATCATTGTGTCCCCGGACACGCGGAACCGTCATGAGCGGGCAACGACGGTTCTGGTCATTCCCCTGTCAACTTCAGTGCATAAACTTGGACCGGCGCATATGCTGCTGTCGGCAGGAGAGACAGGACTTCGGATGGATTGTGCTGCCCAAGCGGACAACATTGCCGTTGTGCTTCGCGCCGGCTTGCTAGAGCCGGGGCCAGGACAACGGGCGCTTTCCAACCTGAAAATATGCAAATTGGCGGCCCTGGTCAAAATTGCGATGGGCTGCCCCGAACCAGCGGAAGCTGGCCGTTCGGAAGTACGGAGGTAATTCGACATGGCACTCTTTCGGCGCGGGGAGATTTGGTGGTACGAGTTCTGGTTTGCGGGACGCCGCATTCGCGAATCCTCAAAATCGGCTTCCAAGACAGTGGCGAAGGGAGCAGAGCAGACACGCAAGCGCGAACTGCAAGAAGGTTTCAACAACTTCACAGATGTACGTCACGAGAGAATTCGTACCTTTAGCGCCCTGGCGGATGAGTTTTTCAATGGCTACAAGTTGCGTCTTCCGCAGTCGGCTGTTTTTGCGGATTATGCCATCGACCATTTGAAGCGGCTGGTCGGCAGCAGGATGCTGGTCGATTTCAATGAAGCAGTTGTCATCAAGTATCAGAATGATCGCCTGGATGAGGGTGCAGCTCCGAAGACCATCAACGAGGAAGTAGGCTTTCTGCTGCGCATCATGGGCGAACCGGGGGATCTGCTGCGCGCTCGGTTACGCAAGAAGAAAATGCTCAAGTTGAAGGTCCGGCGGACAGTAGGAAAAGCGTATACCCCAGAAGAAAAGGTTCGGATGCTGGACGAAGCGCGCAGGGCGCGATCACCCCATATTTATCCGGCGTTGACACTGGCGCTCAACGCCGGGATGCGCGACGCCGAGATCAAGACCTTGACTTGGGAGCAGGTCCACTTCACGAAGAAATTCCTCGCAGTCGGACGCAGCAAGACGGAGGCCGGTGAAGGCCGCACCATCCCATTGAACTCATCCCTCTTCGAGGTGCTGTCAAATTATGCCGAATGGTATCGTGACAAATTCGGTGAGACGCGAACGGAGTGGTATGTCTTTCCGTTTGGAAAACCGAATCCAAGTGACCCTACCCGTCCCGTCACCACCCTCAAGACGGCATGGAACAACGTCCGCAAAAACGCCAAAGTGACAGGGCGTTGGCATGACAACCGGCACACACTCATCACGGATCTTGCGGAAAGCGGCGCAGGCGACCAGACCATCATGGATATCGCTGGGCACGTATCGAAACAGATGCTAAAGCACTACAGCCATATTCGGATGGAAGCCAAGCGCACTGCGTTGGAGTCGATTGTGAGCAAGCCCGCAGACAACGGGGAGGCAGCTCAGTCCCATGTGAAAGGTCCGGGGTACCCACAAAAGTCCCCACATGGGTTGCAGAATGGAAGCAAGCGCCAGAACAGAAAGCAGACGACACCAAAGATCGAGAAATCCATCGTGGCGAACAAGGCAGAAGAGCAGTGCTCAGAATTACCCACAAATACGCTGCATTTTGAAGGGGAGTACCCACAAAAGTCCCCACAGTCGGGTGTTTTTGAGGGTCATCGGGGAGTTGTCAGGAGTCGTAAACTATTGAAAAGAATTGGCTCCTCAGGTAGGACTCGAACCTACAACCCTTCGGTTAACAGCCGAATGCTCTGCCATTGAGCTACTGAGGAGTGGGGACGCGATGGGATTCGTCTATGTCGTAAGGTAACAAATCGCCGATCCATCGTCAAAGCGATCGCCCAACATTTTTCATCCTTCGTAACGGCTTTCCGACGCGCCAGTGACCTGCGATATCCTCGATTGCTATCATCGAAGCCGGAGAAGATTATGGAAACCATCACCCCCAGAATTTCGCGGTTGGACCGCGACCAGGTCACGGCCGAGACGGGCGCTATCTACGATCGATACCTGCAGCAACGCGGAAATGTGCCCAACATGTTTCGCACGGTCGCGCATCGACCCGAGATTTTTCAGACCATGATCGCGCATTTTGAAGCCATCCTGCACGCCGGCACCTTGCCGCTCAAGCTGAAGGAACTGGCCATCGTGCGCACCTCGCAGTTGAACCAGTGCACCTACTGCCTGGCATCGCATTCACGGATTTGCAGCAAGCTGGGATGGAGCGACGACCAGTTGGTAAACCTCGCCGACTATGCCAGCCGAAGCGACTTTTCGCATCAGGAAAAAGTGGCGCTGCAACTGGCGGAGTGGATGACGCGCAACGAAGGTCCGCTCACCGAAGAACAATGGCAACAGGTTCGCGATGTGTACTCCGAGGGCGAGGTCGTGGAACTGATGGCGGCGATCGGATTATTCAACTACTTCAACCGGTTTAACAATCTGCTGGATATGGAGCCGACTGCGCCGGCATCGTAAGGTGGCGGCAGCTCAAAATAAAAGGATCACAATCTGATAGGCCGTAAAGCCGTTCTGATTCGCAGGCCGGCACGCCCCCACGATCGCGCTGCGATACGCGCCAGCGGCCATTCCCTGTTTTACCCGGTTCGGCAACTGGCTCAGATCTACCGTGCTGTAGCGCATGATCAGCCTGGGCAGCGGCCGTTGCGGTCGCGGTTCCCCATCGCAATAGCCTGTCGCCCGACCATCTCCAGATTGCACACGCACGCCGTACCGCGCCAGTTGCGAGGCGACTTGTTCTTCCTGCTGCGGACGCGACATCGATGGCACTACACGGGCAAAATCCTCCACCGCGTACAGTTCTCCCCGGCGTTGCACAACCGCGATGCCCACCGTGTTCACTCGCGGATCCAGCAGGTTCGCGCGATGCGGCGGCGAATGCATCCACTCATCGTTGATCTGCCCGGCTGTGGGAGCTTCTGCAACATTCTCCGCTACCGTGCTGCAATGCAATCCCACCTGCCGTGCACGCACAATAATATCCGGCTCACCCGGCAGCTGATGCGACAACGTTCCCGATGCCACCATGCGCTGCGCGTGCTCCCACGCCGCTTGGGTCAAGGCTCGATCTGCATGCACCGGCGGCAGCCCGCGCGAAGATCGATCTTGATTTGCAGCCTGCACCAGGTCAGCGGCGGCACTCCGCTCCATCCCGTTCATGGAGGACCGCTGGGCACGGGCGGCCAACGTCCACGTCACAACAAAGATCGTCAGCAATAGAACCCGCATCCTGCAACGCATGGCACTCCTCCTCATCGTTCACCTGTGAGATTTCTTGTTGCCGCAATCCGCCGCCCTACACTACACCCGAGCCAGGACTGTCTTTCGCCGCGGCATACGTACGTCGAATCCCTTCTTCCAGGCTGGTCTTCGCGCTCCAGCCCAGCGAACGAATGCGACCCACATCAAGCAGTTTCTGCGGTGTACCATCCGGCTGCGCGGTGTTGAACGTCAACTCGCCGGTGTATCCCAGCAGGCGCCCAATCAACTCCGCCAGTTCGCGAATGCTGATGTCCTCGCCAACGCCAATGTTGATCAGCGGCGGCCCATCAGCCTGCAGCAGCGTGTCGAGTTTCCCCTCGGGAAGCTGCAGCAGAAAAACGCACGCCTCGGCCAGATCGTCGCTATACAGAAATTCTCTGCGCGGTGTGCCTGTACCCCACACCTCGACTTGGCCAGCTCCCTCGGCTTTCGCGGTCGCAATTTTGCGCAGCAACGCGGGCAACACGTGCGAGTTCGCCAAATCGAAATTATCTTCGGGCCCATACAGATTGGTCGGCATCGCCGCCAGGAATCGGGTTCCATATTCGCGGTTGTAGGCCCAGCACTGCTCAATTCCGGCAATCTTCGCCACAGCGTATGGACGATTCGTCGGCTCCAGCGGCCCGGTCAGCAAATACTCTTCGCGAATCGGCTGCGGACATAGCTTTGGATAGATACAGCTGGAGCCAAGAAACAGCAGCCGCTTCACTCCAAATTCGTAACAAGCATCGATCACGTTGGTCTGGATCAGCAGATTATCGCGAATAAACTCCACCGGATATTTGCTGTTGGCCTGGATTCCACCCACCTTCGCCGCCGCCAGCACCACGTATTCCGGACGCTGATTCTTGAAGAAATCCCACACCGCGTTTCGGTCCGTCAGATCCAGCTCCGTGCTGGTTCGCAACAACAACCGCTCATAGCCTGCCGCTGCCAGATGGCGACAAACCGCGGAACCAACCAGCCCGCGATGCCCAGCGACAAAGACTCGCGACCCTGGCTGCATCCCATGCCCGCCTGTCGACGCATGCATCATGATTTTTGCGACACTTTCTCGGAAGCTTCCAGCGCGGCCGTCTCCGCCCCGACAAAATCCTCCGGGACGTCCTGCTTCCAGTCCACCATCGCCTGTTCCAACGTGTAGTGGTATCTGTAGCCCGCCTCGCGCAGACGAAGTGGCTCTATATAAGTAGACTGCGAAAGTTTCCGCATCCGCACCGGATTGACTGATGTGTGAATACCAAACAGTTGCGCGATGCCGGCCACGGGATAGGACGCGGCCACCAGCAGACTTCGCGGTACCGACAAACGTGGATGGCGATAGTTTGTCGCCGCGCAAATTGCATTCACAAAATCCTCCAGCGTGGGTGGCGGATCCATCGAGACATTCCACAACAATACCGGCTCCCCGGTTTTCTCCTGGTGCTCCAGCGCAAACTGCAGCACGCCGCACAGCTCCTTCACATACACGCCCGCCTTGCGCGTCCCTCGGTTGCCCATGTAGAGAAAATATCCGCGAGCCAGGCTGCGAACCAAGCGCGCAACGTTGGCATGTTCTCCTGGCCCGAACACAACGCCGGGTCGCAGCACAATCAATCGCCGGTTTGGATTGGCGTGCTGCCATGCGATATGAATCTTTTCCGCCACCAGCTTTGAACCACCGTACGCCGTCTCGGGATTTGGAAGCGAATCTTCATTTCTCGCTGCATCGCTCGAACCATAGGGAGAAATGCTGCTGGTAAACACGAGCCGAAAACACCCAGCATGCGTCGCGTAGGCGCAAATATGTTCCGCGCCCGGCAGGTTCGTTTCGTAATATTCATTCGGCTCGTGACCCGGTTCGCGATGCACCGCGGCCAGGTTGATGATCAGGTCTGCCTGCTGCGGCAACTGCACTGCATCCAGCGGCAACCGCACATCGCACGGAACGTACACAACACGCGGCAGAGTTCCATCCGTCGACTCCATCCAGCGCAGCAGCGGCTTCACGTAGCCTTCCTGGCGAGGCGGACGAATGTCGGCAAGATAAATTCGTTCCACCTCGGTGTGCTGCAGCAGATGCTTGGCGATATGTGTCCCGATACATCCGGTGCCACCAAAAATCACGCAGGTGCGAAGGTTCATGCAGGCGCTCCAACCTTCATCTAGCGAGCCTCGCTTTGGGCTGCCGTCGTTTCCCGCACCGGTTCGCGCTTCTTCGGTCGGGAGTCTTCCGGTGCCACCTTTTCCCCGGTCGCCAGCCGCACCATATTCGTAATGGAAAACCGATCGAGGATCGGCTCCACCCGGGCACGCCGCGCGGAAGCTGATTCCCGCCGCACAATCTCCAGCGCCTCTTGCAATCGCATCAGGAACAAATCCTCGTCCCATCGCGTCGCAATGGAGCCCGTGCCTGCCAGCTGAATCATGCGTTCCACTTCACTGCCGGAACTGCAGATGGCCAGCAAATGCACCCCCGCCGCCAACAGATTGGGCAGCTTCGACGGCAACGCAGCGCTTTCAGTTCCCTCCGCCTGAGGAATAATCTGGATGGCCGAGCGCGCATACAACTCCGCCAGGTCCTGCTCCGCAACCAGTGGATGAAACTGCACCCGAGGTCCGGGCCGCCGCTCGTATTCAGTTCGCAGGCCTTCAAAAAAAGGACCGCCGGAAAGTACGTGGAACTGCACTTCCGGATGACACTCCGCGGCCGCCTGCATCAGCGCGACCAGTTGCTGCGAGTTCTGCTTGTAGCCAAGCGCCCCAGAATACACCACGTGCAACTTGTCAGGTGGAAACAGCGCGTCGAGATGATGCGCGCTCGAAGCAGCCGCAATCGCGCTATAGCTTGCCGGCAGCGTAATCGATGGATATTGCACCGCAATTTTCGCCGAATCCAGGCCGTACGATTGCTGCGCAATCCGCGCCATATCCTCGGAAAAAAATATGCACAAATCCTGCGACCGAAACACGCGGCTTTCGACCGCATGGATCATGTGAATGATGGCGCGGCGCACAAATCCGTTTTCCTGTGCCGCCAGAACGCCCTGCAGATCGTGCACCACCGCCACCCGCCGCACGCGCTTCGGCAAAATGCGATTCAAAAACAAGATAAACAGGCTGGGCGGAAGAATGCTGACCACCACGTCTGTCTTTTTTCTTCGTCGCCAAACGCTGCGGGCCGCAAAGAATGCAAACCACGCTTCCAGCTTCAATCGCCGCAACGGCATCGCCTTGGGATAGCGAACACCCGCGCCGCCGCGCACGATCGTCATTCCCGGGATTCTGGCGCTACTGCGCACCGGCACCCACGACGGATACAGCGGATGGGAGCAGACCACGATGACCCCATGGCCCTCCGCGACAAACGCCTCCGCAAGGTGCTGATTCGCCTTTCCCGTAGAAATCAATTCTGGGTAAAAGAAGGGGGAGACGATAAGAATCTGTTGTTGCCAGTCGATCACACGCGCGTCCTGTAGGGTCCATCCACACGTTCAGCGCCGCACAGTGGCCGGCTTGCTCCATCTGCGCGGGTATTGGAAACACAGAGATGCATTCATGAGGCGGTCTGGCTGCCTCTTGCGGCTCCATCCACCTCAAGAAATAGCTATTTGCTACGATACCACCGGACTCCAGCATTCCGCGGTTCTTATTGCTTTAAGAACACGTCTGCTTCCATTCAGTTGCGTGGAAATCGTCGACGGGCTGGAGCGGTCAATTACAATCACTTGGATGCAGTCCCTGCGTTTCCAGCCGCTCGCGATCCTCGGCATCATTCTGTTAACGATCTTTGTCGCGCTCGCCATTTTCGCCCCCTGGATCGCCCCGTTCGATCCTGCCGCGATCCAACTGCATGCGCGCCTGCAATCCCCTTCCGCCGCCCACTGGTTTGGCACCGATGAATTGGGCCGGGACATCCTCTCCCGCGTCATCTACGGCACCCGAATTTCGCTGTTCGTTGCAACATCCGTCGTCTCGATCGCGCTGTTCTTCGGCGTGATTTTCGGCTCCATCGCCGGTTTTTATGGAGGCTGGCTCGACGCGTTTTTGAACATTTTGGTCATGAACACGTTCATGGCGCTGCCCGGAATTTTGATCGCCATCGCCCTGGTTGCCTTCCTCGGCCCCGGCATGACCAACTTGATTCTGGCCCTCTCGATTACCGGGTGGGTGGGTTACGCGCGCCTTGTCCGTGCCCAGGTGTTGGCCGTGCGCGAGCGAGAATTCGTCGAGGCCGCCCGCGCCATGGGAGCGACAAATCTACGAATCATCACCCGCCACATTTTGCCGAACATTATTCAGCCAGTGATGGTGCAGGCCGCCATCGGCATGGCCGGCACAATCCTGGCCGAAGCTACACTCAGCTTTCTTGGCCTTGGCGTGCCGCCGCCCATGCCCAGCTGGGGCGTCATGTTGAACGATGCGCGCGCCCATTTATTTGACGCGCCCCACATGGTCATCTTTCCCGCCATCGCCATCATGCTGGCGGTTTTGTCCTTCAACTTTATCGGCGACAGTCTGCGCGACCAGCTCGATCCACGCACCCGTGTTGCCGTCGGCGTCGGTACAAACTACTAACATGCGCATCGGCGTCATTTCCGACACCCACGGGCTTTTGCGTCCGGAAGCCGTGCGGGCTCTCGCCGGCTGCGATCACATCCTGCACGCTGGCGATGTCGGCGACGACGCCATCCTCGACCGTCTGCGAACCATCGCGCCACTCACGGCGATTCGCGGCAACGTCGACCACGTCGGAGCCTGCGGCAAACTACCTGCCGCTGAAACCATTGAGCTCGATGGAAAACTGATCTACATGATTCACGCCCGCGAGGATCTGGACCTGCATCCCCACGCCGCCGGCATGACTGCCGTCATCTTCGGCCACTCCCATCAGCCCGAGATTTCCTGGTCCAACGGCGTCCTCTACTTCAATCCGGGAAGCGCAGGCCCACGCCGCTTCTCCCTCCCAGCCACTCTCGGAATTCTGGAATGTAGTCCGAACACGCTGACACCCAACATCGTGCCACTGTTGCCGTAGCCGAGGACGCAATTCTGCCAACC
Organism: Acidobacteriaceae bacterium; assembly: GCA_049692235.1. Lineage (GTDB taxonomy): Bacteria > Acidobacteriota > Terriglobia > Terriglobales > Acidobacteriaceae > JAKAAZ01. Next base: position 31,048 of record JBAVOQ010000106.1, read on the forward strand.
TGCGCCCTCGATGAAGGAGCGGCTTCAATTCAAGCGAAGATAACCGTCTTGTTGGCGTAGCAAAGGATTCGGCGCGCCAGATGCCACTGCACCGCCCGCGACAAAACCATCCGCTCCAGATCGCGCCCTTTTTGGATCAAGCCCGGCAGTTGATCGTTCTGCGACACCCGCGCGACATCCTGCTCAATGATCGGCCCATCGTCCAGAATCTCCGTCACGTAATGGCTGGTGGCGCCAATCAGTTTCACTCCTCGCGCAAACGCCGCATGATACGGTTTTGCGCCCGTGAATGCCGGCAAAAAGGAGTGATGCACATTGATGATCTTCTGCGGGTAGGCCGCTACAAACTTCGGCGACAGCACTTGCATGTAGCGCGCCAGCACCACCAGATCCACATTGTTTTCTGCCAGCAGTTTCATCTGTTGCTCTTCCACCTGCTCTCGTATCCCGGCATGTGTCGGCAGGTAGTGAAACGGGACCTGGTAAAACTCCGCCAGCGCTTTCGCGTTTTCATGGTTGCTCACGATCATCGAGATCTGGCTGTGAAACTCTCCGTTCTGATGGCGATACAGCAGATCCGCCAGGCAATGCAGATACTGCGACACGAAGATCGCCACGTTTTCCGGAGCCTCCGCGAAATGCAGCCGCCAATTCAGTCGCAGCTGTTCCGCCAACGGACCGAACGCCTGCTGAAACTGGGCCGCATCGCAGTCTGCTTTTTCGGTGCTGAACTCCACCCTCATAAAAAACAATCCCAGCTCGACATCCTGGTGTTGATCCGCATTCAGCACGTTGGCGTCATATTCCTGCAGCAGAAAATTCGCAACGGCAGCCACTAGGCCTTTCCTGTCCGGACAGTCGATCAGCAAAATAGCGGTTTTGGGCATGAAATACCTCACATCCATTATCACCTTTGCTTGCTTCCCAATAGAGTTGCTGCCGGGGTGCTTCGCGCCGGATTGAATCGGAATCTTCCATGCTCGGGCAACCGCCCCATCCAGTCGCGGCTCATAGTTAGAAAGGGAGAACCGCATGGTACGTAGAACGTTTATGGTCGCAGCTCTCATCGCGGGAATGATTCCCATGGCTTTCGCCCAGCTCTCAGGCACCGATAAGTCATTTCTCAACAAAACCGCAAGAGCCAATAACTATGAGATCCAGGCTGGGAAACTTGCTCAATCCATGAGCACCAACGATGCATATAAAACCTATGCCCAGATGATGATTGACGACCACACCCAGGCTGCGCAGCAACTTGAGGCCGCAGTCTCGCAAGCCGATCCGTCCTTTCAGTTGCCAACCGACGTCTCTCCTGCGGACCAGACGAAGCTCGACACACTGAAGAACGCAAAGAATTATTTCGACGTGAAATATCGGCAGCAGATGATCCAGAGCCACGCAACGCTGCACAGCTTTTTCCAGGACTATTTGCAGGGCGCAAATAACAATGCTTCCATCAAGGGGGTCATTTCAAACTTGCAGCCAGTCGTGCAGAAGCATTGGGATGCCGCGAAGAAACTTCCCAAACAGTAGGCAGCCGCTTCAGTAGCAACAGGATACGGTCAGGCCTTAACGGAGGGTAAGGCGCCATCCCAAACAGTTCGATATCCTGAGCATAGCGAACGATCCGAGTTTCAGGGCAACCGTATGTTTTTGCCCCGGCTCCAAGTGAAGCAAGGGAGATTGAACAATATGGCAGGTAGATGCTTTCTGGTTGCAGCATGCATCGCGGGACTTGTTCCCACGGCTTTCGGACAGCTTTCAAGTCGCGACAGGACGTTTGTGATGAATGCCGCCCAGGCCAACAACTTTCAGATTGAAGCGGCCCTGCTCGCCAACAAGTACAGCAGTAATCCGGAGTATCGGCGATATGCGATAGATATCGCCAACGCTCAGACAGAGGAAACCGGTCAGCTTCAATCCACTGTCGCGGACCAGAATTCCACCATGAAGCTTCCCAGCGGTCTGTCGCCCACGGGTCAGCGGCAGTTGAACGCGTTGAAAAATTCGAAAAACGTCGATGCCACGTTTCGGAATGAGATGATGTCATCCTATTCGTCCACCATCCGGATGTACCAGGACTACATCGAACAGCCCGACGCGAATGAGGAGTTGACGCGGATGGCGCAGGAACTGCTCCCCAAGTTTGAGCAACATTTGGAAGATGCCAGGGATCTGGATCTGGCCCCGCAATAGGCCCAACCGCCCCGATTGCGAGCGCTACAGGCCGAGTCCGCCGTCGACACCGAGAATCTGTCCCGTAATGAAGTGGGGTCCAGTGGCGAAGAACAGAACCGCGGCCGCCACTTCCTCCGGCTTTCCGTTCCGTCGCATGGGAGTTTTGGCGGCGAAATGCTCGTAGTCCGGATGCACTTCTCCGTTGGTAATCATGCCAGGCGCAACGCAATTCACGCTGATCTCCGGCGCAAACGCTTTGGACATCGTCTGCGTCAGCATATGCAGCGCCGCCTTCGATGTGGAATAGTGCGCATGCGTCGCCCATGGATGCAAGCCGCCCAGGGAACCGATATTGATGATGCGGCCGTGATTGGCCTTCAAGTGGGGATGCGCGGCCTGCGCCATCAGGAATGCGCCACGCGTGTTGGTTTCGAACATCTCGTCCCACTGCTCGACCGTGATGGACTCAAGCGGTGCCGTCGCAAACATGCCTGCATTGTTGACCAGCAGATCCAGCCGCCCGAACTCGTCGATCACCGCCGTCACCGCGGCGCGCACCGAGGCAGGGTCCCGTACATCGCAGCGCAGCGCCATCGACCGCTGTCCGGCTTCTCCCAACTCCAGCAGTGTCTGCTGGGCCGCCGTGTCGGATTGGCGATAGGTAATGGCAACATCCGCCCCGGCATCGGCCAGGGTATGGGCCAGCACCCGGCCAATCTTCCGCGCCGCTCCCGTAACCAATGCGACTTTGCCATGTAACAAATGCAATGATGAACTCATCCGAACGTCACCGTCGTTTCACAGCCGCGCCTGCCTGCCCGGTTAGTCTTTCTTCTTAGGAGCAGGCTGCAACAACGGGCTGTCGGTCGGCTCCGCGTGGCCCATTTGTGTTTTCGGGGTATTGTCCTGGATGTCGGCATTCGGATTGTTTTTCCTATAAATGGAGTATTGCTGGTCCGGCGGCAGCAGCTTGATCGTGATTGACTTCTCGCTGTCGGGAACATCGTACTTCTGCCCGAAGGTCCGATAGCCCTGCATGATCACCTGCACCAGCACCTGCGAGCCAGTAGGAACAATACTCAGCGTCGCCACGCCCTCATCGTTGGTCTTCAGCTCCATGTTCCCTTCCTGCGTATCGCCCAGCGCGGGATGAAAGACCACGGCCGCATTTTTCAAGGGCTTGCCGTCTGCGGCCCGCAACACCGTCACGGTCACTTTCGACATTGGCGGTGGCGGCTTGTATTTTCTGTGACGGTCTGCATGACTGAACGGAGCTGCCAGCAAGACCGCCGCCAGAACCATCATGACCCCATTGGAACGGTGCTGAAATCTACGCATGCGTTGATTCTAACTCCGTTGAGCGCCGACAAAAAATGGCGAGCCCGCTAGCTTCTATGATTGGCGCAATCGGAACTCGCAGACTGACATTTTGCCGCCAAATCTCCTCGGCCTCACCGATTCGCCAAACCCGCAAGTACCGGTTCCAGACTCCGCGCCCACCCAAATTCTGGGCCTTTTCCCTATATCAGCATGGCGCGAAAGTAATATGAGTGTTTTACACTAATATTAACGAGAAGCGCTTGACAATCCTCGCGCTAACAGCCTAATCTAGCACTCGAAGGCAAAGAGTGCTAATTGCCGGACGCCTGAAGGACCCGCGCCTTTGCACCTTGCCGGGTCTATCCGCACGCTTCGCAACGCAAATTGTTCAGAATTAAGGAGAAATGTATTATGGCAGGTACAAAATCTACGGTAGCTACGTCGCTGACGCCGCTGCATGATCGTGTCGTAGTCCGTCGCATTGAGGAAGGCGAAACCGTCCGTGGTGGCATCATCATCCCCGACTCCGCCAAAGAAAAGCCCCAGGAAGGCGAAATTATCGCCGTCGGTAAAGGCAAATCCAACGATGAAGGCAAAGTTTTCCCCTTGGACGTCAAGGCCGGCGATCATGTTCTGTTCGGAAAGTATTCCGGAACGGAAATCAAAATCGATGGCGAAGATTTCCTCATTATGCGGGAAGAAGAAGTCCTCGGCATTCTGCACAAGAAGTAAGCGTGGCGCCTTTGCCCCGCTTTTTTTATGCAATTTTTGCAGCAAAGCGTTCCATCAAATTTTTGCCCGCCACAGCGGGCCACTGAAAAATGAATCAGGAGAAACAGGATTATGGCAAAGCAAATTTTGCACGGTGAAGATTCGCGGCAGGCAATTCTGCGCGGCGTCAATACGCTGGCAGATGCTGTCAAGGTGACGCTCGGCCCCAAGGGCCGCAACGTCGTGATTGAAAAGAAATTCGGTTCCCCGACCATCACCAAGGATGGCGTCACGGTCGCCAAGGAAATTGAACTCAGCAATTCGCTGGAAAACATGGGTGCGCAGATGGTGCGCGAAGTGGCCTCCAAGACCTCTGACGTTGCCGGCGACGGCACCACCACCGCGACCGTTCTGGCCCAGGCCATCTATCGCGAAGGCGTCAAGACGGTCGCTGCAGGAGCCAACCCGATGGCCCTGAAGCGCGGCATCGACAAGGCTGTCGAGAAGATTGTCGGCAAGCGCGACAAGGACGGCGCTTTTGAGCACACCGGCGCGCTCGGCAAGTTCTCCAAGCCCGTCTCCGGCGACATGATTGCCCAGGTCGGGACCATCTCCGCCAATGGCGATCAGGAAATCGGCTCCATCATTGCCCAGGCCATGGAGAAGGTCGGCAAGGACGGCGTCATCACGGTCGAGGAATCGAAGACCATGCAGACCCACCTGGAGACCGTCGACGGCATGCAGTTCGACCGCGGCTATCTCAGCCCCTATTTCGTCACCGATCCGGATCGTATGGAAGTGGCTCTCGAAGACGCCTACATTCTGATCCACGAAAAGAAGATCAGCACCATGAAGGACCTGCTTCCCTTGCTGGAGCAGGTGGCCCGCAATGCCAAGCCGCTCGTCATCATCGCGGAAGATGTCGATGGCGAAGCGCTGGCAACCCTGGTTGTCAACAAACTGCGCGGCACCCTCAGTGTCGCCGCCGTCAAGGCGCCTGGCTTCGGCGATCGCCGCAAAGCGATGCTGGAAGATATTGCCAAGCTGACCGGCGGTAAGGCCATCACCGAAGATATCGGCGTCAAGCTGGAGAACGTGAAGCTGGAAGACCTGGGCCGCGCCAAGCGCATCACCATCGACAAGGACAACACCACCATCGTCGACGGAGCCGGCAAGGCGGAAGAAATCCAGGGCCGCGTCAAGGAAATCCGCAACCAGATCGACAAGACCACCAGCGACTACGACCGCGAGAAGTTGCAGGAGCGGTTGGCCAAGCTGGTCGGCGGCGTTGCCATCATCAAGGTCGGTGCAGCCACTGAAACCGAGATGAAGGAAAAGAAAGCGCGCGTGGAAGACGCCATGCACGCAACCCGCGCCGCAGTCGAGGAAGGCATTGTCCCCGGCGGCGGAGTGGTCTTGGTTCGGTGTGCGAAGGACGTTGAGGACCTGATCAAGACCCTCGAAGGCGACGAGAAAATCGGCGCACAAATCATTCGTCGCGCCATCGAAGAGCCGCTGCGTCTTATCGTTGGGAATGCTGGCGAAGAGGGTGCTGTGGTGATCGGCAAGGTTCTCGAGAGCAAGGACCCCAATTACGGCTACAACGCCGCGACCAACAAGTTCGAAGACCTGGTGAAAGCCGGCGTCATCGATCCCACCAAGGTCACCCGCACCGCGCTGCTGAACGCGGCTTCCATCGCCGGCTTGATGCTGACGACTGAAGCCATGGTGGCCGACATTCCGGAGAAGAAGGAAGCTCCCCAGGGTGGCGGCCACGGCGGCGGCATGGAAGGCATGTACTAAACTCCGCGGGACTGCGCGTCCAGCGAACTGCGCCTCCGGCGCAAACCCAAAGGCCCTGCAGCGATGCAGGGCCTTTGCTTTGTTGATCAACTATAAAACTATGCTGACGAGTATCCCTGCACTTCACTAAACCCCAAATTGCCGCAGATGATGATCCAGATGCTGATACTGCAACGCTGCCCATTCCACCGGAGTCAGCCGCCCAAAAAAGAAGTGCGGATGCTTCGTGCATATTGCAGGGCCGCCCCCTGCAAAGCGATCGATCGATTCGAGCAGTCGTTGCCTCTCTATCGCGAAGTCTCGTTCATCTGTCACCAGGACGCTCTTGTCGGTTGGAGAATTGCGACGCATCGGTTCCCCGTTCACGATCATCGACTTCTTCACCCACGGCCCCAGCAGTCGTCCAATCAGGATTCGCGGCGGAGATATCTTGCCCGTCGCCATCTCGATCCCAAGGAGCAATGCGCTAGCGCCTGCGCCGGATTCATTTTTCCCCACTGTCGCTCGCTATCCGACCTCAGTTGCGCCATCCGCTGTTTCACTTCTTCCAGCCTCGCCGCTTCAAAAAGACTTTTCATGTCTCACCCAAATCAATCCCTTTCATCTCACCCGATGAACACCGCGCACAACAAAAAATCTGCCGTCCCGGCCAAAGGTCGTCGTCGCGGCGACTGCAGTGGAGGGGTCTGCTGTTTCAGCATCTACGTCTGTACCCCCAATCAATTACTCAGCGCAACGCTCCCTCTTTGCCTGCCATCCTGCGCAGCAGGCCCGTTTGCCCCGCGTGGTAGGCCTGGTGGAAGAACACGATCGACAAAAGCGAGCTGACCGTTTCCTCTGGATCGTTCCTTGGAGACCAGGGAGCAAGCTTGTTGAAACCCTCCGGCGTAAGATTCTCCAGTCCAGCTTCCATGCGCTTGGCCGCCTCGTCCCATGCCGTCATCAGTTGGGCAAGATCGAGAGCCTCAGCCGCATTCTGGATCTGGGCTGTGCCGCGCCCGTATCGCTTGAGCGTAGCTCCGGCTTTCTCGCGCACCTTCAGCGCGTCGATGAACTTTCTCCGCGCATGCGACATACAGCAGGCGTGAATCTACGCCTGCAAAAGTATGGCCTTGCCCGAACGGATACGGATAGACGAAGCCGCGCCCTCGGGATAAAAGTGATATCCATGGCCGAGACTTGATTGGGCCGCGTCATCGAGAGGCCGCGCAGCAGGTAGGGATAAATCCTGTGCCCCGGCGCGGGTTTGGAGGTGTTGGGCCTGCGATAGATGGCCTCGATCGCCATCCGCCGCATCAGCGCGCATGTGGCGGCGGCCTACTTCCAGACCCAGCTGGTGGAGCATGTCGCGCAACATGCGGCTGCCTGCGAACGGATAGTTCATGTACAGCTCGTCGATGCGCCGCATCAGCATCAGGTCCGAGTCGGAGACCGGGCGCGGACGATAGTACACCGGGGAGCGGCTGCTCTCCAACTCCTCGGCCTGACGGGCATCTGTAGTAAGCAGATCGTTAGAGCTTACTTCAGGGCGATCACCGCGCCGAGCAAAAGTCCGCTGGTGACCGTGTCATAGACGAACGTGGACTTGGGGCGGTAATTCACGGCCAGATAACGCCACCCCGCTTGCAGATTGATATTCTTTTTGACTTTGTACCCCAGGAAAGCGCCCAGCTGATAATCCAGGTTGGCTCCACCGGCACCCGCATCCCCGAGTATGGTCACTTTCATCTTGGGAGAAAGCGCCGCCTGAATCCTTGCACCGGACACCACATCGACCCAGTTCGCAGATTGGTAAGCGGAAGGCGCATAGGTACCGGGCACAAGGTTCAATGTCGTACCCAGATGGAAATAGCGGATGCCCAGGTTTCCGTCCACTTTGATCATCTTGCCGTCGACCAGGCGATAGGCGCCTTTGGGAGTCAGAAGGTCCTCGTTGAGCTTGACCTTGATGGAGGTTGGCCCTTGTTCAAACGGGAGTGCTTTGTCGTCAGAAAGCTTCATCCACATAAAGTCGACGGGCGCAGAGAATTTCTTGTAGCGGGGCTCGGCGGCAACCATGATTCCAAAGTTCAGATAACTGAAGATGTCGCCGAAGCTGGCATGGACGCTCGATTCATAGCCGCGCGCTCCCACCGTCCCGTGCATTCCCGCAAACCAAATATATGGGGCGATGCCGAAATGCCAAACGTCATCGGAGTCACTGGCACCGGCTTGGGGCGCTGGAGCGGGCGCAGCGGTGGGAGAGGGAGAAGGTGCATCGATCGATGAGGATTCCGCATTCACAGCCAGAGGTTGAGGCGCGGGGCTGTCCTCTGCAAGCGCCAGCGGCGAAAACATGAGTGCCATGGTGGCCGCTCCAAACAAAGTCAGGTAAAGATTCCAGTGTTCCCTCATTCCATTCTCCTTGCAATCCGCCTTTATGTCTGGATCGTCTTGGCAGCCGATCACAGAATTTTGCGCGCCCCAACACCAAGCTTGTTGCTCACGTTGAAATCATGGATTCCATAACTGCACGCTGGTTGCCAATCGCGGCACAGGTTCGAACGCGGGCTGAGCGACCCTAAGACAAGGATTGGAGCCTACGGATTCTGCAGACCGGAAGCGGCTGCATATGCAGTGTCTTATGCGCCTCATATTCGGAAATGGCAAGCGGGTTTTGGGCTGAAATTTTAGAACTCCATGGCCTTCGACTTGTTCTGCGACACTTGGATGGCTTGTCTGAAAACCGGGCTGACTCCGATATGTGGGGGAGGCTCCAAAATGCCGGAGTTTGCAGGCCGAAGCGGATTGCTTTGAAGGTCCTGCAAACGCAATCCACGCTGCAATTTGGCGAATCCGGACTGTGTTTTGTCTTTGGCCTGTGGGTTGCTAATTGTTTCCAAGACACTTCGCACCATTTGGAAACGACGACGGCGAACCTCCCAGGTCTTAGAGGCGGAGGCCTATCCGATGCGCGGGATCTTTGCACGGCACACGAAACCATGAAGAAAGGGTCAAGATGAGTACAGCGTCTCTCTCGATCATGCTGCCTATCGGTCACTATGCGCCGTGGTACATCGACTGGATGTGGGGCATACCTCTGGTGTTATTGACCGTCATGATGCATGTGTTCGGGCTCTCGCTGATTAGCAGCGAACGGCTATTAGACCGCTACGGCCAATTTATTCAACGTCGCCCGTACGCGGCTTTCGTTGTGGTCATGGGGCTGACCACGTTTGCAGCCATTGCGCTGCATGGGTTTGAAGCAGCGATCTGGGGGTATGCTTATTGCCTGACAGGGGCGCTGCCAGAATTCAAGTCCGCCATGTTGTATTCGCTGGGTGCCATGACGACCTCCGGACATACGGGCCTGGATTTGGAAGCGCATTGGTATATGTTGGGAGCGATTGAGGCGTTGAATGGACTCCTGTTATTTGGGCTTTCGACCGCGGTTCTGTTTTCAATGATTCAGAAATTATCTTTGCGCAGCCGGGATCATTCCGAGCACTCCAATGTGCCTGCCATCTTCCGGAGCAGGGACAGATCCACCTGAACGAGCAAAACGACGGCTTCGCTTGCCAATGTTTTGCTCGGCTGCACCAGAAGAGCATGGTGCCCGATCATCGGAACTCCGCGCACCTTGTGTCCATTTTCTTGATAGGACCGACATGTTCCACTTGTACTCCGCGAGAAGGCTTCTGTTCAGAACTTCTTTAACGCTACCGGTGGTCCGCTGACGCGCTTTACTTGCAGATTAACGGTTACCTCGACCCGGTTGGCAATCTTCATGAATGGAATATTCTTGTTCATCCCGTAGTCCTTGCGATCGAAAGCCATGGTCCCGAGGATTTTGCCGGAACCTGTTCCGACGCCGGAAACGGTGAGCGTCAGAGTCTCCGGTTTTGAAACTCCGCGAATGGTGAAGACTCCTGGAATATCAAACGTGGTATCGCCTGTCTGCACGACTTTCGTCGACTTAAATGAGATCTCTGGATACTCTTTGACGTCGAAGAAGTCCTTGTCCTTCAACTTTCCATTCTTCATTCCGCTTCCGGTATTGACGCTGTCAGCCTCGATTTCGATATCCAGGACACCCGTGGAAAGGTCGGGCGAGATGAAGGTCAATGAGGATTTCCATTTGTCGAAATTGCCCGTGAGATCCATTGAAGACTGAACATGGAACTTAATTTGGCTGGTTTCGGGTGTGACATCGAAAACAGGAGCTTGAGCGCGTGCGGCAGATGGCAGCAGCATGGCGGACATGAACAGGGTTGTGAGAGAAAGAGCGATTGGTCTCATGGTGCGCCCGATGGCAGGCCTCGCGCTTCGTAGTGTCAACATATTTTCCGACCTCTCGAAAATTGCTTTGAATTTGAGTGGCTGGTGGAAGGTGAGGCTCGGTGGGAGAAGCGAGCCGTCATCGAAAACCGCACCGGTGCAAGGTTCAGCATTACCAACCTGACAGAAGGTGCGGATTCCGTAGTTGCCGATCGCTGTATTCGGCGCAGCGGTTACTTTGCCCGGGAACGATTGCCTGGCGACTTCGCTGTTAAGACCGCTAGCAATTCGTGGGCAGAAGCCGGTACAGGAACCGCGTGCTTTTGAACGATGTCCACTGCGGACACCTTTTTGCCGTAGAAGTTCTCATTTGCGCCGCTGTCGGGTCCCAGGGTCGCGCCGGACAAGGAAACGCCGGCAAAAACACCCTGAGCACGGGAGTAGGAGAGCATTTCCGCGCTCATCACTGCGTTCGTAGATGCCTCAGCGTTACGACCGACCGGACCCGCGGCAACGCTGGCGTCTGCGCCGAGCTTGAGCTTGCCCTTGAGAAGAGCCCGTGCGCCCGCGTCATTCACTACCAGGATGACGAAGTCCGTGGACTGGCCACCCGCCTGCAGGCCAAAGCTGCCGCCGGTAGATTGCATCATCGTGGGTGCGCTCCATGGACCCGTGAAGTTCGATCCTGTCCGGCATGTCATCACGCCTCGGCCATACGATGCCCCAACGATGAAGCCGACCTTCTTAACGGCCGGCAATACGATGACGCATTCCGACTTCTTCAGGATGCCCATCGGGATCCCGTTGGAACTCGTCGTCAGGTCCTTCATGACATGGCCCGCGTCTATGACTCGTGCTTCCTCCTTCGAACTGTCGGCTTTGGCAATTGGCTGAAACAACAGTGCAAGCATCGCGACGCCGAGAGATGTTACGGCAAAACGTCCAAACTTTTGTCCCTTCGACATAAATCACCGTTCCCTTTCTGGTTGCGCCCAGCGATACCAAATCTGAGCAGTATGGCCTTTCATCGTTGGACACTGGCTTGGAACAGTCAGCCGCCAACGGCGTCTAACTAACTCATCGCGGATAAATCATGAGTATTCGGAAGTGCTGCCTTACCCCAACAAACATACGCTGAGCGTCCCGGCGACGCCAATGAAAAATGGTCGCCTTAATCCACGAGGTGGGCTCGGACTCGTTCGGCCAATCCTCAGGCTACCGTGGCTCTGATTCCGCTCCAGATATTCGATGTGATCGTTGGCTGCCCGTTCACCCTTTTTAAGATCGCGGGAATGCTGTTCTTTGCCCGAGTACTGGGAGCGTGTCGGAACTTCTGGTGGTTTGCGTGCGTGGCGGCGTTCCTGCATTCGCTCACGACGTTTTCCTACATCTTGAACTGGATGTCCGCGCCTACCTCCGCACTGTTGCAGTTTCTCTTACTGTTGCCTTCCTACGTGTGGATTCTGGCACGTCAGAACGTCAGGCCAAACGTGGTGCTAATGCCGACCTGGTTCTTCAATGCGTTTTCGGGGGGCCGATTGTCGAAGGTGTCAAAGAGGTTCAATCGAAGGATGATATCTCGCGTGAAGTTGACGGAGTAGGCTGCATTCAGGTTGGACCGTACGCGACCCGCATCGGAGAAGCCCGGAAATACCTGGAGGCTGGCGGAAAGCTCCGAGGTATTGAAGCGGAACCAATCGTAGTTCAGCTCGAACAGGCCTTCCACGTTCTGATCCTTTGGATTCAGCCCGGATTCGGGACTGTACGCTTCCTTGACGAATACCATACCTCCCAGCCAGGAAAACTGCGTATTGTTAGTTCGGGTAAAGTAGCGCCCATAGCCGCCGCCATAGGTTTGGCGGAGATCGAGGCTCTGCTGGTCGCTGGTCAGGAAGTCCAAGTAGCTGCCGACAAACGCATGGCGCGAGAGATACAGCGAGGAGGAGCTGGAAAGGTCCTGGCGGTTCGAACTTTTCGAACCCGATTGACTGCTGAAGTTAGAGCTTAGCGCGGCGCCAACCTGATACTTGGTTGTGCTGTAGGAGGTATCAGCATCCAGATTGACGGAGGTGGCTGTGCTGCCGCTGACGTAGCTTGCGCCGAGATTCACTGATCCTTTGACCTGTCGCCAGAAACTGCTTTTCTGCGATTTGAAGGCGACGACATCGATGGCGCGGACGCGAGTTCCAACGCCTCCGTTTTCGATCACGAAGTCCTGGTCTGGATTGTCACTCGTGGGGGCCTTCAGAATCGTGCCGACCAGTCGTTTGCCACCGGACATTTCCACCTGGAATTTCGCGGTGCTCTCGATCCGCTCCACCTGCAGCCAGTCCACCGGGATGGGAGAGACGACATACGGCGGCTCTATATATAGTTGGCCGTGATCCAGTTTTTTGATCTTGCCGGTGATGCGATCGCCGTTTTTCATCACCACGAGGTCGCGGCGCTCTGGAGCTTTCGCTGCTGCCGCCGGCGACGGCAAAATCAGCCACCCGCCAAGGGCCAGCCAAAAGAGGACGCATAGGCGACGGTTTGGAATCCTCATCTGACTGGCTCCCTCAAGACCCCTCATTCCGACAAAGCGCGCATCGCAGCGCCGAAGCGACACCGGAAGCGGATGAATGAATCTTAACCGGGCCAGCATTGGATTCTATCGAATCGATCGAAGTCCTCCGATTCGTGGACACACCAGATCTTTACTCCGAGGGCTCTCGGGCAGCTTCCACGAGACCAAGCCCCCTCAATTCGGATACCGTATAAAACTCCACGGTAGGAGGCTCGCAACCCAGTTCCATCAGCAGGAGAAATTTCTTGTAGGCATCCGACCGGATGTGGCGATAGAAGTCATTTTGCGTCTTCCAGTGAGACTCGACACGAACAATGCTTGGGTCGGCAAGCGGCTGGTACAACTGGCAGCTGGTGCAGCCCGGCTCCGCTTCAGTCGGCCCAGACAAGGACCATAGCGCTTGACGCAGCTCTTCGCGCCTTTCAGGGGAAGTCTTGATGTCTACGACTTCGATGATCGCAATTCCGCCGGCCATGATCACACTGCCTCTTCCCTATGAAAGGAGCTGACTAAGTGACTCTATAGGCAAAGCGAAGTCCAAACCTCAAAACCATCCGCTTCCATGTAAATGAATGAGCAATAACATCTTCGGGCAGTTTTCCGGGCGTAGTCGCGGAAGCGCTGTCCAAGATTTCGGAGCGCCCACGATATTTGGGAGAATTCAAAATTTGTTTATGCCGTGGAGTCAATGGGAGTGTATATTAAGCGTCACCCCCAGCATCAATTGGATCTCTGTCTGCCTCATGCTTAACCCCCAAAGGCGCCGAACGAAACGATTCGTTCAGGTGGATTGATCCCGATGTATTCAAACATGCTGAGTTGAGAGTATCGACAAAAATATGAGTGCTCACCCAATCTCGACCGGGAAAGAGCAGCGCCTCTTTGAGCGCCTGATTACCGATGTTTCCCTGCCGTTCATCAGCTCCAGCGGGGCTCATCTAGACACCAACATTGAGACCGCACTCCAAGCCATCTGCAATTCCCTTCAGCTGGACTTCAGTGCCCTGGCCCAATGGGATAAGGCCTCAGAGTCTTTCGCTATCTCTCACTCCTGGGTTTTGAATGGCAGTGCGTCGGGCCGGAAATTTTCTCAGAAGGACGTTCCCTGGCTGGCGTTTTCCATTCTGCGGGGCAAGTCCATTCAATTTGGACGGACATCCAAATTTTCCAGTGAAGCAAGCCGAGATGTGGAAGCCGTTTGTCACTCCGGAATCGAATCCGCTTTTTTTCTGCCCCTGGAGTCCGGTGACAAGATTCTTGGCTTCGTCTGCTTTGCCTGCTCGCGCGCGGACCATGAATGGCCGGTTCACATTGGAGAGCGGTTGCACGTGATTGCGGACGTCTTCGCCAACGCACTGGAGCGCAATCGTTCTGAAGACGAGCTGGTCCAGAGTCAGGAACGAAGGGTGTTGGAAGCAGATGAGCGTTTTCGTCTGGCCATCGAATCGTTTCCAGTGGCGGTGATTCTGTCCGATCAGAACGGAACGATGGTTCGAGTCAATTCGCGAGCAGGGCTGGCGTTTGGTTACCCACAGGAAGAACTACTGGGACAGCCCGTCGAGATGCTGATCCCGGAGCGTTTCCGCGGAGCTCATAGTGTAAACCGGGTGGAGTTTGCTGCTAAGGCTGGCATGCTGTCGATGGGTACCGGCCAGGAGTTGGTCGGCCTGAGAAAGGATGGCAGCGAATTTCACGTCGACGTGGCGCTCTCGCCGATGCGAACCGCGGAAGGAATTCTGGTGTTGAGCGCGATCACCGACGGCACAGATCGAAAAATTTCCGAACAGGCCATCCTTGACTTGAATGCGCGCCTGCTGGCGGCCAACGAGCAAATCCGGAAAATGAAGGAACATCTGGAGCGCGAAAGTATTTCCTTGAAAGAGGAGATCAAGCTCGAATCGAACCACGACGAGATCGTGGGGCGAAGCCAGGCGATTCTGCAGGTGCTGAAGAATGCCGAGCAGGTGGCCCCGACTGATTCCGCTGTGCTGCTGCTGGGAGAGACCGGGTCCGGCAAGGAATTGGTGGCGAGAGCCATCCACAAGAACAGCAAACGTGGTGTCCGGCCCATCGTCAACGTGAATTGCGCCGCCCTGCCGGCATCGCTGGTGGAGAATGAATTGTTCGGTCGCGAGCGGGGAGCCTATACCGGCGCGCTGACTCGCGAGATGGGGCGATTTGAGCTGGCGAATCACTCCACCATCTTTCTGGATGAGGTTGGAGAACTTCCGCTCGAACTGCAGGCGAAGCTGTTGCGCGTGCTGCAGGAAGGCGAATTCGAGCGACTCGGCAGCTCGAAAACCATCCACGTGGATGTGCGTTTGATTGCAGCCACAAGCCGCGATCTGGAAGCCGCAGTCCGGGAGGGCAAATTCCGCGAAGATCTTTTCTATCGTCTGAATGTTTTTCCCATCCGCGTCCCTCCGTTGCGCGACCGCCGGGAAGATATTCCAATGCTGACCTGGCACTTTTTGCAGATGCTGGGCGGGCGAATGGGCCGTGACGTAAGCTCAGTGCGGACCAGCACGATGAAGGCATTTCAGGCCTACGCCTGGCCGGGAAATGTGCGCGAACTGCGCAATGTGATCGAACGTAGCCTGATCATTCACCCGGGACCGGTGTTTGAAGCCGACTTGCCTGAGGGAGCCGGCGTCTCCTCTGTCGTTGGGACCAAGATTGAAGAGGTCGATCGCAATCATATTTTTCGCATCCTGGAACGCACGGGCTGGCGGGTCCGCAGCCCCGGAGGAGCAGCGGAAGCACTAGGTGTGTGTCGGGCATAGCGTTTTGCCAGGGCCGATTCAGTGATTAGCATGGCGGTGTTCAAACTTGGGCGCGGAAGCAGTAATCCGTGGGTGG
>JBAVOQ010000107.1:0-5490 GCA_049692235.1 Acidobacteriaceae bacterium
CTGGCCGACCGCTCCATCCACTCCCTGACCGAACTCACCCCGGCTGCCTACGCCGCCAAGATGGCAAAGTAGCCTATCCCCGGCTGCCCAGCCCCGTCAACCATGGCCTTCCCCGGACGCGTACGAAACAGAATACTTCGTTCTTGCTGATCTGCAGCGTGCGACAGGATCAGAGCTAGAATCTTTGCATAGTCCCACTCGGCTTCAAACCACAGGAGGGAGCATGCTGTGCTCGGCTCCACTTGATGTAGGATCAAGAGCTTTTCTACCGCAACAGGCAGTAATCGGGTTAGCCACCCAAATCTTCGGTCGCGCCAACGGCTCAAAATGGCAAGTAGCGACGTTGGCGACAAGCCGCCAATGGCGGTTACCGTTCCGTCGATCTCAAAATGTTTTCCGTTGTATTCCTCAGCAACCTCGCCGCATCGTGCAAGCCGGTAAGCTAGTTCCGAAGAATACCGACCGGGGTCCGCGGCACGGTCGGCCAGATCTAGGAGCGCCAGCCATCGGTCAACAATTTCATCTCCAACTTTGCCGGCGACACTCATAGCAAGGCGGAAGTACTCTGCTGCTTCCGATCGGTCGAACCCGACCAACGCCCTCGCCAAATCGAGGTACGAGCCGGCCTTGGATTCGGCGTCCTCCCTGAAGTCCCGATTCAGTTCGGAGGATCGCTGTGCGAAGGTGTAGGCGTCGTCCTTAAACCCGGGTGTGCGGCCAGCCAAGTAATGCCGCTTCTGCCGGATGGCAGGAGCCACACAAGGGTGGGCAGGACGGGCAGGCAAACAAAGAAATGCGGGACCTTTGGTTGCAGGCCCCGCGCAAGTGTTTCGGCTGGAATGAGGACTAGGCTGCTACCTGCTTTTTTGTTGCCTTCATCTGTTGCTTGGCTGGCACCTTGGGCGTGGCTTTTTTCGTGGTTTTCGCTTTCTCCTTCGCCGCAAACTCCTGCTTGACCTTCGCGGCGATGGCGTCGGTGTCCACCTTGTAGAGGGCGGCGGCATCGCTCAATATCTGCGTTGTCTGCTGCCGGGCGGCAGTAAGCAGGATGGTCAGTTCGACCAATGCGCTGCCCAACACGCTCTCCTCGGCTCGTCGCAGGTAGGCGGCAAAGAGTTTGGCGGTAGAATCGCTGTCCTTCTCCCGCTTGATGCCGCGCTGCCGAACGATGACATCCAAACGCCGTTCGTCCACCAACCCGCCAGCCGTTCCGCGACAAACAGCAGGTCGCGCTTCATCAGCCGAACCGGTACGGCGGCAGAGATGGCGGCAAGTACGCGTATGCCGGTGGTGTTGGCGATAGCTTCCTCGCGCCTCTGCTTCTCCTGCGCGGCCCGCGCCGCTGCATCGGGATCGGCCCGCCGTTGCTGCTTCTTGGGGTGATGCACCGGGCAGTCGGGATTGGCGCAGACTTTGCGGATTTCGCCTTTGTCGGTTCCGTCCGCAACGATGGCTTCGGTGGTGAACTTGCAGGTCTTGTATTCCGACGCTTCCTGCTGGTATTTGTTCTTGGGCTTCTCTTGCCGGATTTCAACATACTGGTTGCGGGGCACAACCGCGCTTCCTTCGGCAGGCTTGCCGTAGGCGGTCGTGATCTGTACGAGCTTCGGTTTTTCCGCCACCGTTCGCTTTACGTGCGCGTCCACCTTGGCCTCATAGCAGGCAGGGTCTGAGCAGGAATCGTGCTGCGCTGCGATTCCCTCGAAGAGCAGGGTGTTGTGGCCGGCACGCTTGGGGCATTCCACGCACGAACCCGCGTCGGGCACGAGCGTTGCATCCTCTTTTGAGAACGGCGCGGTAGCAAGTTCCAAGAGGATGTTCTCTCGCCCCGTTTTTAGCGATATTCCAGAGTGCGGGATGCGCGGGCGCAATGTGTTGAAAGAGCAAGGACGTATCTGGATCACTCCGACGTCGCATGCGCTTTTGAGATCACGGACAGAGTGTCCCTAGACATGAAAGATGGAAACGCAAAATGCAGCTTTGTTTTGCATGATGGGACATTGTTCTGTGGCTCTTGCTGGAAAACGTGAGTGGCGGGATGCTCTGAACTGTGGCAGCCATGCACGGGAACGATCCGCAGCCAAGTGGTAGTGTTGTGGGTCGTGGTGCGCTGCGAATGCACAATCGCCCACGTTGCAGTGGCAGCCTTCCATGGCGTCACGGCGGCCAACGTCAGTCACCTTTCATCTGGCACTACCAGCACTCGGCAGGTTGCGCCTCCGCGATTCGGGCGGCGTTCTCCCATGACTGCTGGAAAATTGGAATGCTCAGCGGGCAAAGCACTCAAGTCATATGGTGCCGTCGGCAGATGGACAGCTTGCCTCGGGTCCGGCTGGCGAGTCGATTGCGATTGGCAGACATTCTGATCTGCAAATCGCCGGAGACATAGCTAGATGTGAAGTTTCAATAGGTTGTCCATTCGAACTGGAACGTAGAAGCTGATAGTGACGAAACCCCAGCGACTGCGGAGGAACGAATGGACTACCTATTGAAACTTCACATCTAGGCCATAATCCTTCTTGATTTCCGCCTGCCACTTCTCAGCAGTGAAATTGGACACCTTGCCGGACGTGACGAAGACCAATATCTGTAGGTCGGAGAAATGCGGCTTCGCTCGCTTCGCATCCGCTTGGATTTTCTCCAGCTCCGGGGTGATTGATGAGGAGAGGCCGATGCCTACATGCAACGGGGATAGTATCGCCGGCGCGTGAGCGTCCAGCCCGAGGTCCCACTTCCTCTCGCAGGCGATTAGCTCAGGCCACCTGAGCTTTGCCAAGACAACGGCGAGTCCCTGAAACCGCATGCCCCCTTCGTCAGAGGCAATTTGGTCGAGCGCGTGTTCGATTGCGACACGTGAACCAGACATGAGACTTCCTCGACTCCATCCCCTAGGATACGACGGAGCGGCAAACCGATTCGTGTGGGAAGGATGCAACTATTGGGACGTGACGCCGTTCGCCGGACCTGCGGTCTTACCCAACGTCAGGCTTTCAGAATCTTCACCTTATTGATCTTCTGGATTTCGATCTCGTTCCTTCTCTCGCCGAAATGCGCTTCGCGGTGATCGTTGGGACACAGCGCGATCACATTCGTGAGTCTGTCTTCTCCATCGTTTGCCAAGGCGATCATATGATGGGATTCAAGGTAGCGTGCACCGTCCGGCTTGACGAAGCCAAGCTCGCCGCAGAACTCACATTGACCATTGGCACGTCTCAATACCACCTCGCGCACTCTGGGATCGCGCGAGTACATCCATACTTCGGACAAGACTCGGTCTGGCGCGTCCGCACCGAGGTCGTCGATTGCGTTGGACCTTTCATCGGTATAGTCGCCGAGCAGCCGAAGACAGAGGAGATTGCCGGGGTACAGGCGTTCTATGAACTGCCACGCTCGCCTGCTCCTTTGTCTCCAAGGTCATCCAGCCCTTTCGAGATCGCGTTGTAGTCTGCCGGGACGAAGTTGTGAAGTTTGGAATGTCGTACGATCGTGCCGCGTTGACGGGCCGCTACTGGGAAGCGAGTTCTGGCCGTATCGGGTATGACGCCGAGGGGTACGCCGCCGTGAAAGACCTTGCGAAGCGGTTAGAGCAAGCCGCACCACTCAAGAATCGCGTATCGGAGCGCTTTCTGCTCGATGAGCTTTTCGCATGGCTGCAGGAGACGCTGGAGTCGAAGCAAGAAGATCCCTTCGTCGAGTTCCTTGCCAAGAAGTCGTCCGAGGCAATCGCAGTCCACGAGATATGGATACCGGTATACAGGACATACTCGTCGATGGACTTCGCGATTGGAGAGGTGAAGTTCAAGATCATTTCGCCGGCGATGCTCGAACGTTGGTACTCGCGCATACCTCTGGAGGAAACGAAGCGGGCACCGGAGGCCGTTATCGCCCTTACCCGGGAACGCTCTGCACTGCAAGGCACCCTCGCGGCATGCGTCGTTGTTGAGGCTGAGCCGATCAAGGCCGCCGAAGTCGCCCGCGCTGCGGCGGACGAGGCTATCGCGATGGTCCGGTTCCTGTCTGAAGTCAACTGGACGTGCCGAATCACAAGCTACTGCCTTCCAATTGGGAAGGAGAGCACCCGCACGAGGATGGAGATGAAGGTTCAGAATGGCGAAATCCGAAGCATCGGAAAGGGAGTGATTGAGCAAGGGCCGTCAGGGTGGAACGTCGATGGCGCACGAAAGTCACCCATAAACGTTGGCGTTCTGGAGTTGCTTCAGGATCTCGCGTCGCAACGCGGCACCACTGAACTTAGAACTGATGTTTACGGAGCCTTGCAACTCCACGCTCGCGCATCTATCGCGACTGAGGTGGCCCATAAACTTGTTTTCGTTGTTGCTGCTGCTGAATCCATCTTCCTGCGCAATGCCAGCGAGCCTATCCAGAAGAATCTGGGCGAAAGAATGGCATTCCTCATCGGCCAGGACCTCGAAGAGCGTAGGAAGATCATAAAGAACGTCGATGAGTTCTATGGAATTCGCTCGGGGCTCATTCACCATGGCAAGGAGGTGCAAGACCATCAGAAGGACATCGTCGACGAGTTCTTTGTGAATGTGTGGTTCAGCTTCGTCGTACTCATGCGTAGCGCGGGTCAATGGAGGACGAGAAGTGACATGTTCTCGGCTCTCCAAGATCGAAAACTTGCCTGAATGTTCCATCTCGATCACGCAAATTCCCTCGAGGAAAACCCAACACCCGTTTGAACATTGCCGACACTAATTGCGTCGCCTGAATCGTGGAATCGGAGTTGTAGTAGAACTCAGCGGTGAGTCGATCGTTCTGGTCGTGCATGATAGGTATCGAAAAACGGGCTGGGGTGGAACGATCATATTTGAGTCCGATCGCATCTTCTGCTGCGATTAATTTCAAAGGTGTTGAAAATTTGGAGCGGGGATCTTATGAGAATATCGGCGTGATCAGCTCAAATCTCCGGTGGAAGACGAATTCAGGAATAAATCTCAGAACCGACCAAAAGTTCCACGGAGAAATTCTCTCTCGAACACCTAAGGTCAGCTGATTGCCCGCATAAATTGCGGTATTTAGATTGTGCAGGGGTGAATAGATTAGACAGGAAGACTGTCTGGCGGAGAGAGAGGGATTCGAAAATACGGTCTCGTCCAGATCCAATAGAATCAACCCGATAATCGATCTTAACCGCTAAACACGCGGGCTTCGTGAGTTGTCTCACTCAATCACTTTAACCCACTTTAAGCCGTAGTGAGCCAGAAAAATGGGAAAAAGTGTAGCCGAGTGTAGCCAATCAATTCGAGGACAGATAATTTGGTTTCAGTTGGGTCGGTTCGGAAGTCAAGTATCCTGCCATGGAAAAACGCCGCGTCACGGGTGGCATTTTTGCGTGGATGTGTCACTTCGGACTGGATGGACTAGGTCAGACGTGCCTTAATCCAAGTAACGAGGTCCGCTGGGTCGATTCGAACAGCGCCGCCTAATCTCAGGGATGGCATTTTCCCAGCGCGGGTCCATTTATAA
>JBAVOQ010000108.1:0-8151 GCA_049692235.1 Acidobacteriaceae bacterium
CGAGGCCAGCAAGAGTCCGATGCTGTGTAACATGGCTGGGTGTTATCCCAGGTTGCCTGTGTAGAGCAACGCGCTAGACTGTTGATTTCAAAGGCAGACAGAGTATTGGCAAAGCACAGGTCCGTCATGAACCGATCTCACCAGTTATTGCTGATCACAGTCAGTCGTTCTCGCCCTTACGACACTCCTGGCGGCTCTTCGTTAGGTTCGATGCGCCTTATGTCTTTGTTTTTAAGATTTCGGCTTTCTCGATAGCGTGAGACATCTCCAAGATCCCCATGTGCCTTGGGCCTTGTCGGATCAATCCGCTCCGGCCTCAAGTACAAGATCGAGACCCGCAGCTTCGGCGAATGACCGGAAGTCCCGGTCTCGCGTGAGGAGAGGAATACCGTGGTCGATACAGCTCTGGGCGATCAGGGCGTCGCCGAGGCGCGCCTTGCAGCGCTTTGCAAGTACCTTCGCCCGCAACGCCCCTGCCCGTTGCCAATAGCCAGTTGCGATCTCGATCAGAGGTACTTCTGAGAGAGTATCGGCAACGCCTGAAGAAAGCTTCGGGTCGCTGAGTAGCTCCGTGAGCACAACGGGCACCATGACCACCTGCCGGTCTTCCAGCGCCCGATCGAGTAGTCGTGCATCCTCGCCTGGGCCACCTTCTAGAAAGGCAATCCATGTGCTCGTATCCGCCGCGATCATCGGTCGGCCTTAAGCTCTGCCAACGTGCGGGTGAAGCGAACCTTGCCTCGGAGCTGGCGCAGCCGAGCATAAGTCCGCGATGCTGCAACTAGCTGCAGACCAGTACGAACGGTTTGTGTGATGCCTGTACCGCTGGCTCGTTGCGCCTTCTCGAGAAGCTCCAGTGGTACCTCCACGGTGATCTTACGCGCCGTCTCCATAATGTGTCCTTTATACCATACTCAAGGCCAGCATTGAATATGGTATTTCCTGCTCGGCTGAGCCGGCGGCCCGCGCCAGAACTCTTTTCATGATCGCATTCACAGTTCGGCTCGCAAGTTCGACTGGTTGATTGATTCGTTCCTCGGATAAGATCTTCCGTGGAACTCATGGCAAGGAACAGCCACATGTCTGATCAAGACAATACTCAAGAGCGTCTGAAAACAGCGCAAGAAGAATGCCAACGGCTTCGTGAAGAGAATGTGCATCTCCGTGCGATGCTCGGGATTAATCAATCGCCCCCCAACGAACCCGTTCCCCAAGCCGTCCCGGTCCCAAAGCTTTCGTCCAGCACCAGAAGTGGGGTTTCCACGCCAGAAGAGAAGATCTCGCTCTTTCGAAATCTGTTTCGTGGGCGCGAAGATGTCTTCGCCATTCGGTGGAAAGGAAAGAGCGGCAAATCTGGCTATTCACCTGCTTGCGTTATGGACTGGCGTGCCATCCATGTCGCGAGACCAGAAGAGCGAAAGAAGGTGGCCCGCAAAACCAGGATGCTCCAGCCACTGACGGATGATGCGATTCGTAATCATCTGACTGGAAAGCACACAGCCGGCATTTATCCGCTTCTGCCTGACGACACCTGCTGGTTTCTTGCAGTGGATTTCGACAAGAAGTCCTGGGTAGCTGATGCAGCCGCGTTTGTTGCAACATGCAGGCGATTCCAGATCCCCTTGGCTGTCGAGCGCTCGCGATCAGGAAATGGCGCGCATGTATGGATATTCTTTGACCGTCCGGTATCTGCTGCCGATGCGCGAAGGCTACGGCCACGTGATTGTGGATGAAGGTCATCATCTGTCAGCAGTCACGTTTGAACGAATCCTTCGCGAGGTCAAGGCAAAATACGTTCTGGGATTGACGGCAACACCGACTCGAAAAGATGGGCATCAACCCATCATCTACATGCAATGTGGCCCGATTCGTTTTCATCTCAGCGCGAAGAACGCTGCCGAGTCTTCACCTCTCCAACACAAGGTTTTCCCAAGGATTACTAATTTCGGTTGGAATCGGCCTGAAAATGAGACGGCCATTCAAGATATTTATGCTGCTCTCGTCGTTAGCCATGAGAGGAACGACCTTATCATCCGAGACCTTCAGCAGGCTTTGTCCAGCGGACGTTCACCACTTGTTCTGACAAGTCGGACGGGACATCTCGATTATTTGGCTGGACGCTTGAGTGGAGTTTGTCCGCACATTTTCATTTTGAAGGGTGGGATGGGCGCCAAGCAAAGGAAGAAACTGGCTGAATCTCTCGCAGCCGTTCCTTGCGATGAGCCGCGCGTGATCCTAGCGACCGGAAGTTACCTCGGCGACCCTCACCGTGCACTACACGCCCAAACACGGAAGCTGGCTCAACCAAGCGGAAATCGAGATCGGCCTCTTCTCCCGACAATGCCTCGGCCAGCGAAGAGTCCCCGATCTGCCGACGCTCCGCAGGGAGAACCGCGCTGGCACACTCATCAATTGGTAGTTCGACCGGAAAGCCGCGCGCAAAAAGTTTGGTTATACAAGCAACCCTTTCACGCGGTCTAAGCACTAGGATGAGGCGGTGCATGATTTCACGGGTTACTGCAATTCGACAGTCCTCACGCTCTATACGGTCACTTCGCTTGGTTTCCCCGGACCGCTTGGCGTCGCGCCCCGCGGCAACGCGTGGATTGAAACGGCACCTATGTTCACGAGGTGTTAGGGCACTTCAGGCTCCCTCCAAATGGCGGGCGTAAATTGAAATGGATAACGAATGAGGCGGCGGCTTTTTGCTGGGGCGTGGATTGGAACATCACCAAGCGCGGGGAAAAATCTTTCCGGTTGGATACACTCACGTGGATGTGCAGATTGAAACAGGGGTATCGCGAAAGGCGACACCCGAGAACTGTCCCTTGTTGACTCATACAAATAGGACTCGAAATCTCATTCACAATGTAGTAGTATTGGAGTGATTCTGGATAACTCAAGGATTGCTCGACGATGGCGTTAAAAGCAAAGCAAATGAGGAAACAGCCCCAAGCTGAGCGGGCCACGAGAAAGTCGAAGTTTCAGGCGGATTTGGCTCCCGCTGAGGATCGTATCGTGCGTGGGCTAAAGCAAGAGTTGCAACTTGGCAGCAACACGGACTTTCTCTCGGACGCGCTGGCATTGTTCCGTTGGGCTGTATGGGAAAGAAAACGCGGCCATCGCATCTTCAGCGAGAGTGAAACGGGTGAACGAAAAGAACTAGTGTTGCCGCGCCTCGAACGTGTTGCCCCTGAACTCACGCTCCCGCGCGTAGAGATTTCTTGGACACCGCGCGAGCTGGAGAGCCTCGCACATCTTGCATCGAGAGAACCCGCAGCTCCCACGGAATCTCTCGTCCGAGCTATGCGAGGCTGAATGGCCGTCCTCATCCGTCGTTTGGAAGAGCAAGACGAAGTCGAGCCTTTCGACTGCGGCGATGAGCCGCTTAACAACTACCTGAGGCGGCATGCGTGGGGCAATCAGCAGAACAGCTCCATCGGAGTGACTTATGTCGCGATCGACGAAGCAGCTCCACGCACAGTCATCGGATATTTCACTCTTGCGACAGCAAGCGTGCCACGAGAGGACTTCCCTAAGAAATATGTGCGTGGACTTCCGCCCTATGACTTGCCGCTAGTCTTACTCGCGCGGCTTGCGGTGGACCAGCGATTCTCAGGAAAAGGCCTCGGGCATGCTCTCATTTCCGAAGTCTTCAAGATCGCACTTCGAGTTGCAGACGATGTGGGATGCCGCTGTATCATTACGGACGCATACCGGGACCGGATTGATTGGTATGCGCGCTATGGTTTCGTCGCTCTGGAGGGTGCCGCCGAGAGCGGCCCTCAACGGATGTTTCTGGACGTAAGAACAATCCGTAGGGCACGCAAAGGCCCGCAATAGTCGTGGTCCTCAGTCGTACCGCATGCTGCCCCCGTTAATCGCCTTTTGTCTAGCTCGGGTGCGTCGGGCCACGCGCCCAGGAGGCAAGTAGGCCAGTTTCCGGTAGGCGTCCTTGATTCAAGTCTTGAATGTCGCATGCCCTGACGCGATACTCACTCCATGCTGGAAAACGCGTCCACTGCCGCCCTCCGCGTCCGCCATCTGCGGAAGGCTTACAAAGACGTGGTTGCGGTCGATGGTCTCGATCTCGAGGTGCGGCTCGGCGAGTGCTTTGGCCTTCTCGGACCCAACGGCGCAGGGAAAACAACGACGGTAGAAATCTGCGAGGGCGTGACGGCCCAGGATTCGGGGGATGTCGAGGTACTCGGCCTGCACTGGAACTCGGACGCTGCGCAACTCCGCCAACGGCTCGGAATTCAGCTGCAGGACACGCAACTTTCCGAGAAGCTCACAGTGTTCGAGACGGTTCGCTTGTTCCGTAGCTTCTTCCGGCAAGGGCCGGCTGCGTCCGAGGTCATCGCCCTCGTGCAGCTCGAAGAGAAACAAAAGTCGCGAGTTGGCGATCTTTCCGGCGGACAGAAACAACGTCTGGCTGTCGCTTGCGCCTTGGTGGGTGACCCGGATCTTCTGTTTCTCGACGAACCGACCACGGGTTTGGATCCTCAGGCCCGGCGCCAGCTTTGGGAGTTGATCGAGGAATTCAAACACTCCGGCCGAACGATTTTGCTCACGACGCACTATATGGACGAAGCTGAACGCTTGTGCGAGCGCGTGGCCATCATGGACCATGGAAAAGAAATTGCCCTGGGCACGCCGCGCGAATTAATCGCCTCGATCGGCGCAGAACACATGGTCGAGTTTTCCGTCGGGAGCGCGACAACCGCACTCGATGTGTCCGCTCTGCGTCGCCCTGCGGGCATCTGCGATGTCCGTTCCGAAAATGGCCACGTGCAGATGCAAGTAACCGAACTGCACACCACTATGCCCGCTTTGCTGGACGAGCTCAGCCGCCAAGGCGTTCCGCTCACCGAGTTGCGCACCCACTCCGCCACCTTGGAAGACGTCTTCGTCACGTTGACGGGACGTCACTTGCGCGATGAGTGACACAACTGCCATACGCGATTTTCGCGCCAAAGAAGCAGCAAAGAAGTCTCCTCGCGGGACCTCCTTTGCGGACCATCCGCTGGTGCAATTGACTCTGGTGCGCTTTCGCGAATTCCTGCGCGAACCTGAGGCGTTGTTCTGGGTTTTCGTTTTCCCCATTCTCTTGGCTGCGGGCTTGGGACTTGCCTTTCGCAACCGTCCCGCGGAGGTGCTCAAGATTGCCGTCGTCACGCCCGAACTGGCCCTGTCGCTGCGTCACGAAAAACTCCTCGATGTGCAGCAGTTGGATCCTCAAGTCGCCGAGGAAGCGCTTCGCATTGGCAAAGTGGCTTTGCTCGCCGTGCCCGGACCTGGCGGCGCCGTGGTTTATCGCTATGACGACACCAATCCCGAAGGGCGATCCGCGCGCATGCTCGCGGATCGTGCCGTCCAGCAAGCCGCGGGGCGTGTCGATCCCGTCGCTGCAAGCGACCGCTTAATGCGTGAGTCGGGCTCCCGCTACATCGATTTCCTCATCCCGGGCCTCCTCGGAATGAATCTGATGGGCAGCGCCATCTGGGGCATGGGCTTCACCATCGTGGATGCCCGGCGCAAGAAGCTCATCAAGCGTCTCATCGCCACGCCGATGCCACGGCACTACTTCTTGCTCTCCTATCTGCTCTCCCGCATTTTGCTGCTGGTGGTCGAGGTTGGAGTCTTGCTCGGATTCGGCGTTTGGATTTTTCGGGTTCCGGTCCGCGGTTCGCAAGTCGACTTAGCTGTGTTATGTCTCCTGGGTTCGCTTTGTTTCAGCGCATTGGGAATGTTGATTGCCTCGCGCGTCAAGACCATCGAAGCTGCTTCCGGTTTGATGAATGCCGTTATGATGCCCATGTGGATCGCGTCGGGGGTGTTCTTTTCCGCGCAAAGGTTTCCCGATGTTGTGCAACCCTTCATCAAAGCGCTTCCCTTGACCGCCGTGATCGACGCGTTGCGTTCCAACATGCTCCAGGGTTCGAATTTAGCTCACGCGGCCCCGCAGGTCGCCGTGATGGGAATTTGGCTATTGGTCTGCTTTGGATTGGCCCTAAAACTCTTCCGCTGGCGATAGGCCGTCGTCCATCAAGCCAATCCTCGGCGGGCCGCATGGCCACGGTCACGACGAGATTGCACGTGACCGTGACCAAGATTTCGAACCCTTGGCTTCAGTTGCCGATGCAGAGGTTGCTAGACTCGTGCCAGCGAATGCATTAAGTTTGAGAAGAGGAGATTTATGGCTGAGATGCCCTCTACAATGCTTCCGCTGGGTACAACCGCGCCAAACTTTAACCTTCCGGACCCCCATGGGAAGTTTGTGTCGTTAGATGATTTCAAGGATGTGCCGGCACTCCTGATCGTGTTCATTTGCAATCACTGCCCTTATGTGAAGCACATTCGGAAGCAATTTGCATCTCTCGCTAAGGAGTATCAGTCGTGCGGGGTAGGTATTGTCGCAATCAACTCGAACGATGTCGAGAGCTACCCGGAGGACGGGCCTGAGAAGATGGCGGAAGAGATCAAGCAGGTGGGCTACACTTTTCCCTATCTCTACGACCAAAGCCAGCAAGTGGCCAAAGCCTATCGAGCCGCTTGCACGCCGGACCTTTACCTCTTCGATCGCGACCACCGCCTCGTCTACCGGGGACAGTTCGATGACAGCCGACCCGGAAACGCGCGTCCGGTCACCGGCGCAGATCTACGCACCGCTCTCGACGCGGTGTTGGCCGGCTGCGCGGTTCCCGGAAACCAAAAGCCAAGCGTGGGTTGTAATATCAAGTGGAAGCACCGAAACGCTCCCGATTACTTCTCGAATTCGTAGCCATGCCGGGACCTTGTTCCAGTGCGCGAAGCTTTTTGATTGCCACGAAGATGGAGGTAGGTTGTTCCAAAGATACGCAGAGTGCCACTTGTACCGGGCGGGAAGCGATTCGCCTTGCGAATGCACTCCCGGTAGTTCCTGTCTCCGATGCGGAAAGGTTGAATTGCTCCCAAATTTCTGACCTCACCGGCTGTTAACTGAAGGGTTGCTCGTTCGAATCTAGCTGGGGGAGCCAAATTCTCCTTCTTCTTCAATTAGTTACAGACGGTTTTCGGTCCTTCCTTTTTGGCATCGGGCCGAAAGTCATAAAAACGTAATGCTTTCTTTCGGCCATATGCTTTTTGGTTCGCCTTCTCAACAGCGTGCCGCACTTGATCCGTCATACCGAGTTGGTAGCGACGCTTGGTTTCCGGGCTTGTGTGCCGCATCGCACGCTGCACAACAGCGTCGGCTGCGACCGTTTGCTGTTCACAATGGATGAAGGCCAGAATGAAGCCTGTCTGGTCATTTGTGTGGAAACGGCAAATGTGGACCCGTTTGGTTCGCCTTGGGAGTTGCACCTGTAAGCCGGATTGTCCCGGCTGCATTGCAAATAAACAAGTTGTTTGAAATCAATCGTCCTTGACTGTCAATGATGTCAGTTTTGGCAGTGTCGGCAGGAATTGCGTCACACCGGCGTCACAATTCCGAGCACCAATATTACTTCAGCTTCGCATACTCGGCTTCGCGTCGAGACTTTTCGTTGGCGAATCGGCTTGAAGTTGCGCCCTCTTGTCCGCAGGCTAGCAGAGGGCGGAATCTCTATCGTTCCTTACTTCTCTCCTTTCTGTGGGTTCCGGAAATTCTGAGCCACCAATTCCGGAAATTCTGAGCCGTTTTGTATCTGCTGGCAAGCTTTCTTCCAGGTTGAGATGACGGGTTCTCCCCGAGGGTCCATCGAGGTGGATAAGGCGCCCGCGCTCGAGAACCCGATCGAGGATGGCCGCGGCCATATCTTCGTCGTGTAAGACCTTGCCCCATTCCGTCATGGGCTTATTGGTTGTGAAGATCATGGGCCGCTTTCTCAGGTGCCGGTCGTTCACCACGTGGAACAGTACGTTGGCAGCGTCCGGCCCGTAGCTCAGATAACCCACCTCGTCGATCACCAGCACATGCGGGTGGGTGTAGGTTGCCAGAGATTCCTGTAAATTCCCCTTCTTGCTGGCGTTCGAGAGATCTTCGATGAGTTCCGCCGCAGTCGTGAAAAACGTCTCGAAGCCATTCTGGATGGCGCGATACCCGATGGCCACTGCTAGATGCGTCTTGCCGCGGCCGGTCTTGCCATGCAGGATCAACGACCGCCCCTCGGTGACGAAGTCCGGTCCCAG
>JBAVOQ010000109.1:0-6187 GCA_049692235.1 Acidobacteriaceae bacterium
CAGCAGAATGGACACGGCATTGAATTCATAGCCTTTGTGTGTTGACGTCGTCCGCGGGCGTCCGTAGCATCGTCTCCTATATGGGAGTCGCATCCTCGCCATCCTCAGACAGCAACGTTGTTGCTGCTTCTCCTGCAGGCCTTTTTGCGCGGAAGCCGATGCTTGCATTTGGAGTTCTGATCGCAGTCAACGCCATGTGGGCGTTTCAATTCTCAGGTGCGCGGATTGCTACCCGCGAGTTGGGCGCCGTACTCGTGACTCTGCTGCCCATGGCATTTGCGACCGCACTGGTGATGCCGTTTGCCAAGCTCAATGGTGCCCTGTTCCGCGCAGAAAATCGATTGATTCTTATCGACGTATTGCTGCTAGGAACTTTGGGAATCGTGCCCGCACAGATTTGCCTAGTCCTTGGAGTTGAGCGGACTCTCGCCTCCAATGCCAGCGTACTCGCCTTGACAGTGCCGGTGTTGACGGCGTTGAGTGCCTCGATTTTTCTTCGCGAGCACTTGACGAGATTGCGGCTATTGTCGTTTGTGGTCGCCATTTTGGGCGTTTGCCTGATCTCAATGAAAGACATCCAGCACGCGCGATTGTTCCGCCTCGAATATATGGGAGGGAATTTATTGGTGTTGGCGAGTTGTGCGGGAAGCGCATTTTACAACTCATTCAGCCGTCGGGCGCTCTCACGATTCTCAGCGGCGCAGGTGCTGGTATGGAGTTTTATTGTTGCAGACCTGGAACTGCTATTGCTCTACACTCTGACGGCGGCTGGAGATTGGCGGCGATTGGCGCATCTAGGACCTTCGGCTTGGTGGAGTCTGGTCCTAATCGCAGTTTTTAGTCTCGGCCTCTCCATGCTGCTCTATTTCTCCGTGATCCAGGCGGTCGAAGTCATGCGTGCCGCGTTATCGATTTACTTGCTCCCCTTCTTTGGAGTGCTGTTTTCAGCACTCCTACTGGGAGAAAAATTGACCCCGAATTTGCTGGCCGGCGGCGCGCTAATTTTTGTGAGTTGCTTTCTGGTGACTGTGTACGAAGAAAAGCGGCGCCTCGGCAGAATAGGTAGCGATGAACGAATTTAAAGTGAATGGCGTTCTTCCAGTCATCCCAACTCCGTTTGCCCGCGACGGCAACCTGGATGGGCAGGCACTGAATGGCTTGCTGGAGTTCGCAATCAAGGCTCGTGTTTGTGGAGTCTGCCTGCCTGCATACGCCAGTGAATTCTACAAACTTCGGGAGGCTGAACGTCGAGAACTCGTCTATCTGGCCATTCATCATCTGAATGGCCGCCTGCCGGTGGTGGCGCAGATAAACCATGTATCCACTGCATTTGTAGTGGATACAGCGCGCGATCTCGAAGATGCCGGAGCCGCTGCAATTGCTGTTGCTGTTCCACGGTTTTTCGGTTTGCCAGAACGCGATCTGCTGCGATATTTCGATCGAATATTACAGTCAATCACAGTGCCCTTGATCATCCAGGATTTCAACCCTGGAGGCGCAACCGTAAGCCTGGAGTTCGTCAAGGCTCTTCACGGTCAACACCGGCATTTTCAATATTTGAAGCTTGAAGAACCGCTGATGTCTGAGAGGGTTCGGTCCATCAACGAAGAGACCAACGGGGCTGTCGGCGTGATCGATGGATGGGGTGGCATGTACATGTTGGAACTTATCGACGCGGGTATTTGTGGAGTCATGCCAGGACTGGCTGTCTCGGACCTGCTTCAGATAATTTGGGAAAACGCACACGCTGGAAACAAAGATGCGGCCTACGAATTATTCCAGGGTGTCCTGCCACAAATTGCCTACAGTTTGCAGAGTATTGAATTCTTTCACCACGCAGAAAAAGCGCTGCTCGTGGCACGTGGGGTCCTCACGGAGCCCGAGGTTCGAGATGCGACGCTCACTGTTGATCCGATAGACCGAGCGCATATCAATTTTCTCAACCGGAAAATGTTGGACTTGGTACGCAGATCGAAGACGGGTTACGATACCACGCGTTCATCATCAGAGGTGCTGCCGTGACGCAAACTACAACTACCATTCTTATCGGCGGCACGATCGTGGATGGGACGGGTGCCCCTCCGGTTCCAGGTGACGTGGTCGTCGAAGGCGATCGGATCGTGTCCGTCGGCAGTGCTGGGAGTGGCTTTGCACCCGTAGGGAATCCTGAAGTTAAGGTTATTGACTGCACGAACTGCATCGTCGCGCCGGGGTTTATTGATGCACACAGTCACTCGGACCTTCAGGTGCTGGAAAATCGAACCGAAAAGCTATTGCAGGGAGTGACGACGGAAGTTGTTGGGAACTGTGGTTTCTCCGCCTATCCATCGCCAGAAAACCCACAAATATTGCGGGATTTCGCAAACGGAATTTTCTGCGGAAATGACATCTGGGGATGGGATTCGGCCTCCGATTATCTTGCCAGTGCCAGTAAATCCAAGGTCGCCACGGTTGCGTCGTTGGTTGGGCACGGTTCGCTGAGAATCAAAGTTGCGGGGAATAGCAGCAGGGCGCTCACAAGCCAGGAGCTCGACACAATGGCAGGGCTATTGGATGAGGCGCTGCAGGAAGGGGCTGCGGGTTTTTCCTCGGGGCTGATGTATGCGCCAGGATCTGGGGCATCGGCACAGGAGCTGATTGCGCTCTGCTGTGTGGTCGCTCGCAGAGGCGGTGTGTACGCAACCCACATGCGCAGCTATTCCGACAAGCTGGTCGAAGCGGTCGAGGAGCAGATTTCCATCGCTGAAGCTTCCGGATGTTGCCTCCAGATCTCTCATTTGCAGGCGGCCGGCCCCGATAACTGGCATTTGCAACAACCCGCGCTGGCAGTAATAGAGCAAGCTTCTGAGCGGGGCGTTGATGTGGCCTTCGATGCGTATCCATGGCTGGCCGGATGTACCGTGCTCACTCAAGTGCTGCCGCAGACTGCGCTGGACGGGGGGATTTCTCAACTCCTTGCGAGACTCGCTGATCCCATTCAGCGCGATTCAATCCGGCCTCATATCAAAGGCGAGGCACGCTGGAATCAGGTGGTGATTACGGCGGCTCTAAAGAACGAAGATTCGCTGGTGGGCAGGTCGATCCAGGAAATCGCCGACGAGCGGGGCAGCCAGCCAGAAGATGCTGTGATGGACATTTTGCTGGAACAACAAGGAAACGTGAACATCGTAGAGCATGCTCAATCAATCGACAATCTGCATGCGCTGCTGACCCATCCTTTGGCGATGGTCATCACGGACGGAGTTTACACGAGAGGGCGTTCCCATCCGCGGCTGTACGGAACATTTCCGATGTTGCTGGGTGAGATGGTCCGGGAGCGCGGATGGCTAAGCCTCGAAGCAGCGATCCATAAGGTCACAGGTAAGCCGGCTGCAGCATTCAACCTGCGGGACAGAGGTCTTGTGGCAGAGGGCTATATCGCAGATCTAGCAGTGTTCAATCCAAAGACCGTTCGCACCGACGCCACTTATGAGAAACCTAACGTTGCGCCGACTGGGTTCAAAGCAGTGTTCCGGAACGGAAAAGTTGTCGTCGATTCTGGAATGGTTGTATAAGCTGGTCACAACGGACTGTTCTTATGAATATTCAAGACATAGATACACCGGCAGTTCTAATCGATTTCGACACGATGGACCGAAATCTTCGGAGGATGGCGAGCTACTGCGCAGCGCATAATCTTACGCTGCGACCGCACACCAAAACCCACAAAATACCAGAAATCGCACGTCTTCAGATGCAGTATGGAGCGGACGGGATAACCGTCGCAAAGGTCGGCGAAGCAGAAGTCATGGCAGATGCCGGCCTGAATGACATTGTGATCGTGTATCCGATTTGGGGAGAAAGGAAATGGAAGCGGGTGGCGGATCTGGCCACGCGAGCCAAAATCTCCGTTGCGATGGATTCCTTTCAGGTAGCGGAGGGCATTTCTCAAGCAGCAAAAGCAGCAGGTGTTGAGGTCGGAATTCGATTGGAATTCGACACGGGACTTCGCCGCTGTGGTCTGACGTTGGACGCTGAATCTATCGAGATTGCGAAAAAGATATTCGAGTTGCCGGGTCTTCGGTGGGAAGGCATCTCTCTCTACCCCGGACATATTATGGGTAATCGGAAGATTCGAGAGCTCGACCTTGCCTTGGAGAATGCCAAGCTTGACCGGCTTTTTGCGCTACTCGATATCGCCGGCATTCCGTACCCTGTCGTCAGCGGAGGCAATACGCCCGCCGCTTTCGAGAGCCACCAGTTTCATGGCGTCACAGAGATCCGGCCGGGAACATATGTCTTCAACGATCGAAATACCGTGGATGCGGAATCCGCAAGCTATGCTGATTGTGCCGTGACTGTGCTTACAACCGTGGTGAGTACCAGCGTCCCGCACCGTGCCATCATCGATGCCGGCAGCAAAACACTGGCGGCTGACACTCTGCTCTCGGGGGACCGTAAATATTTTGGATATGTTCAAGATCATCCAGAATTATTATTGGAAGATCTTTCCGAAGAACACGGTCACTTGTTCATCCCCGAGAATTCACGGATAGAAGTAGGGCATCGGCTCAGGATTATTCCCAATCACGTTTGCCCTTGCGTGAATCTGCATGACAGGGTCTTCGTCGTTAGCGGCGATCAAGTTGTAGATCAGTGGAAGGTTGCTGCCAGGGGAAAGGTCACTTAGACGGCTATATGCTTTGCCCATGTAAGTTTCCATCCAATACGCTGGACGCGAACGTCGCGAGAACGCGGATTGCACTTGATCTAATGAAAAGGGGCAGGTGAAACTGGGTTGGATTCGTAACGCTGCGATCGGGCCGATGCTTTGGCCGGACACGTTGCTAACTGTTCTAAGCACACGTCCCGCATTGTCAGGACGAAAGGAATTCAATGGCCCGGATACAATTGGTCCTTTTACTGCTATGCCTGTTTGTAGGCGATCGTGCCTATGCAGTTCATAATCCTCTGCTTCCACGTCCACAACAAATCCAATACGGTGCTGACACCGTCCGGCTGGCGGGAATGAAGATTGCTTTTTCGTCCACTCCCAGCACTGAAGACCGTTTTGCAGCCAGCGAACTGTCCAAGTATCTGGAGCAACGCACAGGGGTTCGGCTGCCGATAAATAATTCCGAAGATAGTGGAGTTCCTGGACCGGCTATTATTCTTGACCGGGTTGGAGGCCCGGATCAACCGCTGGCGCTTCCGGGAGACTTGCCCGGACCACAATCCAAAGAAGTATACGATCTATCCGTGACTGAGCAGGGAGTGAGGATTCACGCGCAAACGTCGGCGGGAATTTTCTATGGGATCCAAACGCTGCGACAACTGGTCGAAGGAAATGGTTCGGACGCGGTCCTGCCGCTGGTTGAGATCCACGATTGGCCCTCGCTGGCGTTCCGTGGAACCATGGTGGATATCAGTCACGGGCCATTGCCGACAGAGAGAGAAATTGAGCGTCAGATAGATTTTCTGGCTCGCTGGAAAGAGAACCAATACTATCTGTATACGGAAGACAGCATCGAGTTGAAGGGATATCCGCTTCTGGATCCAGATGGCCGGCTCTCTCAGAATGAGGTGCGGCAGATTGTGGCGTACGGACGGCAACGGCACATGGACGTCATTCCCAATTTGGATCTCTATGGTCACCAGCACGACTTGTTCAGGATTGAAAAGTACTCTGAATTGTCGGATGAGCCGCACGGGACTGAATTCGATCCTCGCAATCCGAAGGTGGTGCCTCTGCTGACAGACTGGGTGAACCAGCTTTCCGATCTATTTCCCAGCCCCTTCGTCAGCATTGGGTTTGATGAAACCTTCCAGATCGAGCGGGCTACCAAAGCCTCTGGCGCCGCGGCGGCCCCGGCGGGTCTGTTTGTGAAGCAACTCACGGACGTGACGAAGCTATTTCAGAATCGCGGCAAACATGTAATGGCGTATGACGATATCATGGTGAAATTCCCACAGATTATTCCCGAGCTTCCCCCGGGGTTAATTGCTGTTGCCTGGTATTACACATCAGAAGACCCAACCTACAAACGCTGGCTTAACCCATTGATTGCCAACCACATTCCCCATGTGGTGCAGCCTGGTGTGATGAGCTATGACAATATCGCTCCCGATTACAATACGACATTTGAAAACATCGACACATTTTTGGCAGCGGGCCGGCATTCCGGCGCGCTGGGCTTAGTCAACTCGG
>JBAVOQ010000110.1:0-45781 GCA_049692235.1 Acidobacteriaceae bacterium
CGAACGCGACAACGCCGCTGCCCGGAAACGCCGGTACCTTGTACGTCCAAGCTCGCTGCAGTTGACCCACGTTCGCGCGATTGATCTGTTTTAGCGGTGAGAATCGTTGCCCGCCCTTGTCGTGCCCGTAGGACGTCCATTGCTGACCTGCCGTAGTGGGGAGAGATTGACCGCGCATAACACCAGACGCCATGAGGAAACACATCAAGATGAAGAGGCAGATAATTCGCCCGTCGTCGAATTTGCCGACATTCTTCTGGAGAATCGCAACCTGATCCCCACAACAACCTGCGCCAGCCCAGCGGTCGCGGAGTTTCAACCCTTGGAGAGACCGGCTACTTGGATGACAGTTGAACGAAGGCACGAAATATATTCTCTCCGATCCAGAATTACATTGCCGCAATTGGCAACACTCACAGTGTCAAGTCTCTTTTTATACTCCTGACAGGTAAGCCACGCGCAGCAACTGGACGAACGCCCGTGCCAAGATTTGTAGAGAAAGGCCATACTGCTCATGGCTGCGCAATCCTGCAACCACGAGCAGCGTTCACTGTTTTCGGTCTCAGCCCCAGGTACAGGAGAGCCTTCACCGACGAAAAACTAGAAGTAGAACTTCGCCCCCAGTTGGCCGATGCGTCCCCCGTTGTCTCCAAAGATGACCCCAAAGTTGCCCGGGCCGTCATTGAAGTTCCCATCCACAGATGAAAGGCCATAGAACTGGGCATGGTTGAATACGTTAAAGAACTCCGCGCGAAATTCCGCCGACGTTGTGGAAGTAATCTTTACATCCTTTAGCAGGGCCAAATCCGTATTATTGACACCCGGCCCGTGAAAGAATCTCCTGGGAGAGTTTCCCTGCGTGCCGAGTACTTCCTGACTAAAAAGTGAAGTGTTAAACCAGGGTTTGTCGTGTCTCGGATTGTGGTCGCCATTGATGTCCCCCTGTGCGAGTTCCGGCGCGTCCGTGGAGCCGTAAAACGGACTGTTTCCCGTGTTTCCCATCAACGATTGGTCATCCGGCTCCAAGATCTGGACCGGGACTCCATTGACGAATGAGGTAATCCCCGAAATCTTCCACCCTCGAGTCAGCCGATTGTCTTTCTTGAAGAGAAGATCGAAGGGCAGCTCGTACGTGTAACTGGCCACAAAATTATTTGGGACATCATAGGCGGAAAGACCGCGGAAATGGTTATGGTCGCCGTAGAGAAAAACCTGGTCCCCAAACCCTGATCCATTGTCGATGGCCTTGCTTCGTGTGTAGCTCAACAGCACGGCCAAGCGGTCGGTGGTGTGCCGTAGCGTGACTTCCAAAGCGTTGTAACTGGAATTGCCTATGTTGAGCTGGTCGCCGTTGCCTTGAAAGTTGGGCTCAAAGGGTCCGCGTGTGCTGTTAATCACTCCACCGCCGACAGGATGATAGACTCCGTTTTCCCCACGCGGTCCGCACGTGATGCCATCTGTTACTTCGCTGGATTGACTGACGCTCAAGCAGAGCGCCGGATTTCCTGGATTGTTGTCGGCGTTCAACGTAAGGTGGTGCCCGAACGTGCCCACGTAACTCACCGTCAGCAGCGTATTCGATGAGAGCTCGCGCTCGACAGAAAGATCGATATGCTCTTCGTAGGGACTTGGAGAATGGATTAGCGGATTCCTTCTTCCACCAAGGGGGAGGAACCTTGACCAATCGAGCGTCTTGTCATCGGTAACCGGAGGGAGCGGAAACGGTTGAATCCGAACATTCCCACTTGCCCGGTCGATGAAGGGCTGGGCAAACAGCGGGGGCACCGGGCTTTCATAGAACAAAGCATAGGGAGCAGATGCAAAATTGAAGGTGTTATATCCCTCAACGTTGGTGTAGTACAGCCCGTATCCTGCTCGAATGCTGCTCTTGCCATGAGCGCCGAAAAGCGAGTGCAACCAACCGTCGGAGAAATCGGGAGCATAGGCCACGCTCACCCGAGGGCCAAAGTCATGCCAGTTGATGTCCGCCATGTGCACAGGAACTCCTGCGTCTCCGGAGAAGACACCCTGTGGGAGCCGTCGGAAACTGTGTCGATTGTTTGCCCAGCAGAACAACGGGATTCCGATTGTGTTCTTCTCTCCAGAAGGATTCACTTCCCAGCGCACCCCGTAGTTGACGGTCAGGTTCTGGGATGCGCGCCAGCTATCCTCTCCATATATCCCGGCATAGAAGGTCCGCAGGTTCAAGCCTGCGGGAGTGCCCTGGAAGAAATAAGCCGGAGCGCCAACCAATAGATCGGCGAGATCGTCTCCCGTCTCTTGGCCGCTGAAGCCAAAGCCGCCATTACTGCCGTTGTTCGGATGACTGAGGTCCACCTGGTCCCAGTGGTATTCGGCGCCGAATTTCAGGGTATGGGTGCTGATGATTTTCGTGAAGTCATCCTGGAACTCATACGTGTTGTTGAACTGGGATACAACCGAGATAGGCGCACCCACGCCAAATGTGTTCAAGGATATTCCCGGCCAATTCTGATAGGCCGGAGGTGATAGTTGGTACACACCTCCATTGCTTGGATCGGCAAATCCCAAAGAAGCCAACGTTGGTCCCGTCGTCGGCGACAATCCCTGGATGTTCTTGTTGCGGGTATAACTGGCGGTGAATACATTTACAGTAGTTGGGTTGAACGTTGTTGTATCGCTGAAAACCCACAACTGCGCCTTTCCTACCGAATCCGATGGAAAGCCGGGCACTGAACTACTCCCCCCAAACGGGTTGGAGGTTGACCAGGGGTCGTAGTGATAGTAGCCCGAGAGCACTCCGAATCGAGTGTTGCCGTCAATTTTGACGCCGCCCTTGTTGTCCGTCAACGTAGATGTGAATGCATTCGAGTTCCAAATGTTTTCGACGCCTGTGTCGGGGTTGACCTGGTTGGCCGCCGGGAGCAGCGCCAGTACTTTCGCACTCACAGGCGACCACGCCGACATCGGAACGACGGCATTGGGAAAGACGCACTGGGTATTGCTGGTGCAACCGGACGTATAGTATGGCTCACCGGCGGTCACCGTGTATCCCAGTCTGGAGGACAGGAGACCGGCAAAGTAGGGGCCGCTCACAGTTTTGGCATTCTGGAGAAAATTGCCCGCCCGATCGATCAGGTCGCCAGTCAAATCGGCAGCCGAGGGAATTGTCACTCGGGCACTTACACCACTGGTGTCTCGGGTGCCCTGATAATCCGTAAAGAAAAAGACTTTGTCGCGCAGGATCGGACCGCCAACTATCCCGCCGAACTGGTTCTGTTTTAGATTGGGAACATTCGTGTCAAAAAAGCCTTTACCGTTCAGGTCCGCATTGCGGAAGAACTCATACGCATCGCCATGAAATTGATTCGTCCCGGACTTGGTTACGACATTGACCAAGCCGCCGGCATATCCGCCGTATTCGGCACCGGCGTTGTTGGTGACGATACGGAACTCGGCGATGGAATCCAGAGTTGGCACCAGAAATGTGCCTCCGCCTGCTCCCTCAAATGTGTTGGCTCCGTTGACCATGAAACCGCTATGCACGTCCTGTGCGCCGCTCATGGAAAGGAGGCCGTTGTTGAGGTTACTGAAGGTTGCAAGCTGCCGTACATTTGTACGTTGATCGGACAACGCCCGGCTGCAGGGCGAGAAGGTCAGTGTAAGAGCGCCCATTCAGCGGCATATTGGTCATTTCTTTTCCGCCAATCACTTCACCCATCTGGGCGTTCACTGTATCTACCTGCGCCTGGGTCCCGTCACTGTCACCTGCTGTTGATTGGCTCCAACCTTTAACGTCGCGTCCACGCGTCGGGCCGTATCGACATTGATCACCACGTCTGCTTCTTCGTATTTCCCAAAACCGGACTTTTCGAAGGTGACATCGTAATGGCCCAGTGGAAGCGAAGGAAAGTTATAGAACCCAGCCGAATCGGTCACGATATTTTGCACCACGCCCGTCAGTGTATTTTGGAGGTGCACCGTCACTCCTGGAAGCACAGCGCCTTGGGTGTCTCGCGCTGTGCCTGAAATGCTGCCCGTCACCGCGGCGAACACTGCCGTTGTTCCCAGCCCAAGGATTGCTGCCAGCAACGCGAGCCTGCTTATCGACACCAGCCGTCGAAAACCCACGAGTGAGAGCAATCCAGGAGTGGACTTGATTGGATCTCGCTGCGCCGCACGTCTTAGAACAGAACTTTCAGATACCGAAGAAGCGACTGCAATCTGCTCATGCCCCATAACCCTTACTCCCCCAAAAGTAATTTCCGATGTTTCACGGCACAACTCTAGACCCATGCAGAGATCTTTCCAGCCGTGCGATCGGCGGCGAGTGCTGTGTGGTTTTCTGCCGGAATGGCTCCACACGATAGAATCTCTGCACCGAACGATAACTGCATTCACCCTGGCAAGCGGAGACGATTGAGGAAATGGCGCATACAGCATGGCCTTTGTAACCGGCACGAACATCGGCAGCGATCAGGAAATCAAGGGCTGGAAGTTCGCGGTCACATCCGGCCTTCTGGGTTGGGTGCTGGACGCCTTCGACTTCTTCGTCGTTGTATTTTTGTTTGACACACTGGCGGCGCGGTTCCACGTATCCAAGGCATCGGTCGTCTATACGCTGACGCTGACCCTCGCAATGCGGCCGGTGGGGGCGTTGTTCTTCGGCGCCCTCGCAGACCGATTTGGTCGCAAGCGTCCCCTGATGTTTTGCGTGCTGTACTTCTCCCTGTGCACAGTGTTGACCGGTTTAGCGCCAACTTTCTGGTTGTTCGTGCTCTTTCGAGCTCTGTATGGCATTGGCATGGGCGGTTATTGGGGCATCGGTGCCTCCTACGCCATGGAAAGTTTGCCGCGTCGCTTTCGAGGCGTGCTCTCCGGCATGATCCAGTCCGGATATCCCATGGGCTATCTGTTGGCATCGGTGGCCATGCAGACGATTGCTCCCGCCCTCGGCTGGCGGTCGGTCTTTTTTGTCGGCGCGCCGGTCGCATTGCTGGTGGTTGCGCTGACGCTGTTTGCGCCAGAATCTGAAGCGTGGAAGCAACATCGGCCAGATTCGATGAAGCATATCTTCACATCCCTGCTTCACCATAAAGCGATGTTTTTCTACCTGCTGTTGATGATGAGCGTGCTCTTGTGCCTGTCGCATGGCACGCAGGATCTGTATCCAGACTTCCTCAAGTCAGTCCCCGGCATCGCGGAAAAGACAGTCATCGGAATGAAAGCCTTATACGGCATTCCGATTCTGTACAACATTGGCGCTATCGTCGGCGCGCTTTTCTTCGGCCATCTGTCCCAGGGGATGGGGCGACGGAAAGCCATCATGATGGCCCTGGCGGTGTCGTTGCTGTCCATTCCGGCATGGGCGTTCGGCGCCTCGCTGGGCGTGCTTGTGCTGGGCTCGTTCGTGATGCAGGCCGGAGTTCAGGGCGCGTTCGGCGTGATCCCTGCCCACTTGACCGAGCTTTCTCCGGACGCGGTTCGCAGTCTTTTCCCAGGGGTCGTGTATCAATTGGGCGTGCTGCTGGCCGCTCCGGCGACCGCAGTAGAATTCATGTTGCGCGATCACTTTGGGTATCCCTGGGCGCTAACCGCTTTTGGGGGCGGCGTCACTCTAGTGATGATCGTGATCTTCTGGTTTGGACCGGAAGCCCACAATCGCAGCTTTCTGCGGGATGCGAAAACCAATCCAGCATCGGTCCTGGCAGAGTGAATAATGTTGAAGCGGACAAAGTGTCCTGGAGTAGGCAATGAACGAGAAGCGAATCGGCATCATCATGAACGGCGTCACTGGACGCATGGGATTGAACCAGCACCTGGTTCGATCCATTTTGGCAATTCGGAACCAAGGCGGCGTCGAACTCAAAGACGGCACGCACCTGGTGCCCGATCCAATTTTGGTGGGCCGCAATGCCGCCAAGTTGGAACAGATTGCCAAAGACCACGGAGTCGCTCGCTGGACGACTGATCTGCGCGGTGCACTCGCGAATCCAGACGATACCATTTATTTTGACGCCCAGGTGACCTCGCTGCGCGCCTCTAGCGTAGAAGCGGCGATTGCCGCGGGAAAGCATGTGTATTGCGAGAAGCCTCTCGCCGTCGATTCGGCCGTAGCGATGCGGCTGGCAGCCATGGCAAAAGCCGCGGGAGTGAAGCAGGGCGTGGTGCAGGACAAATTGTTTCTGCCCGGCATGCGCAAGTTGAAACGGCTGGTCGACAACGGCTTCTTCGGAAGAATTCTCTCGGTTCGCGGGGAGTTCGGCTACTGGGTGTTCGAGGGCGACTGG
The DNA here is from genome assembly GCA_049692235.1 of Acidobacteriaceae bacterium. GTDB lineage: Bacteria > Acidobacteriota > Terriglobia > Terriglobales > Acidobacteriaceae > JAKAAZ01. The sequence goes on from JBAVOQ010000110.1 coordinate 6,270, forward strand.
CAACCCGCGCAGCGACCTTCATGGAATTATCGCAAGCAGGACGACGGCGGCATCATCGTGGACATGTTCTGCCATTGGCGCTACGTGTTGGACCATACGTTTGGCAGAGTGCGAGCCGTCCAATGCCTGGGTGGCACCACGATTCCAGAGCGTGTCGATGAACAAGGCAACCGCTACGCGTGCACCGCGGACGACACCGCCTACGGAACGTTCGAGCTGGAGGGAGGAATCGTTGCCCAGATCAACTCGTCCTGGTCATTTCGCGTATATCGTGATGAACTTTTCAGTCTGCAGGTAGACGGCACACTCGGGAGCGCGGTCGCGGGGTTGCGGGAATGTCGCACACAGCACCGTGTAAATACGCCGCGGCCGGTGTGGAACCCGGACGTCGAGAACCCGTTCCGCTTTCGCGAGCATTGGCAGGATGTGCCGGACAATCAGGTGTTCGACAACGGATTTAAAGTTCAGTGGGAAATGTTCTTGCGGCATGTTGCCGAAGATGCGCCCTTTCCGCATGACTTTGTGGAAGGCGCACGCGGCGTGCAGTTGGCGGAGCTGGGTCTGAAATCCTGGCAGGAACGGCGATGGATCGATGTGCCGGAACTGAGGGCATGAGTTTGAAGAACGCCATAAAACTGGTGCGGCCCGACGGGTCCGTCTACAACTACACGCCGACACGTGAGCCGCTGATGCCCGCTGCTCGGAAATCCTTCGCCACTCGGGTCGCGTTTGCCGCGGCCCACGTGGTGCTGGACCCACTCAAGACGGCGGAACCGCTGACGAATCCGGTTGTCGATTGGGAATCGACGCTGGCGTATCGCGAATATCTTTGGTCGCTTGGTTTTGGTGTCGCCGAAGCGATGGATACGGCACAACGCGGCATGGGATTGGATTGGCCACTGGCACTGGAGTTAATCCAACGCAGCACAGCAGCCGCGAAAGCGCGCGGAGCGGTGGTCGCGAGCGGCGCGGGCACCGATCATCTTGCGCCGGGTTCACATCTTACGTTGCAAGATGTAACCAACGCCTACCTGCAGCAGTGCGAAGCGATCGAAGCAGTGGATGGACGCATCATCCTGATGGCCAGTCGCGCCTTGGCCGCAGTCGCGCGCCATGCCGACGATTACGCATCCGTGTATGCAACCGTACTCCGCCAGATTTGCCAGCCCGCGATTTTGCATTGGCTGGGACCAATGTTCGATCCGGCACTGCAAGGCTATTGGGGCGGGGACACGATCGCCGCCGCAATGGAGAACTGCCTTGCAGTGATTCGCGCTCACAAGGAAAAAATCGACGGCATCAAGATTTCTCTGCTCGACGCGGAGTTGGAAATTTCCATGCGGCGAAATCTCCCAACTGGCGTGCGGATGTATACCGGCGATGACTTCAATTATGATCGCCTCATTCTGGGCGACGAAAAGGGTCACAGCGATGCCTTGCTGGGAATCTTTGATGCCATAGCTCCTGCCGCGTCGCTGGCGCTCGCCGCACTCGATGCAGATGACCTTCCGCGCTATCATCGGCTGCTCGAACCGACTGTGCCGCTTTCGCGGCACATCTTCGCCTCCCCGACGCAGCACTATAAAGCCGGGGTCGTGTTTCTGGCGTTTCTGAATGGTTTTCAATCGCACTTCCGCATGGTGGGCGGCCTGGAGAGCGCGCGATCCACAGCGCATTTGTGCGAACTGTTCGTTCTGGCAGACAAAGCGGGAGTTCTGCGCAATCCTGAACTGGCGACGGAGCGGATGCGGAACTTTCTGCTGCTGGCAGGTGTCGCATGAGTTTGTTAGAACGCCTCAGCTTCAATCAAATCACCGCCGATCCCTGGTCGCTCGAGCAAGTCGTGCGCAACTGTTCCCACAGCGGAATACCTTTCATCGCGGTGTGGCGCCATAAACTCGACGGCGACGTCAAGAAAGCGGCTGCGATGATTCGCAACGAGGGTTTGCGCGTCTCCAGCCTCTGTCGTGGAGGATGGTTCTCGGCGCCGACGGCGAAAGAGCGGCGCGAACGCATCGCGGATAACCGCGTTGCCATTGAGGAAGCGGCCATCCTCGGCGCGCCGGTGCTGGTTATTGTCTCCGGCCCAGCCAATGGGCAGACGCTTGACGATGCGCGAGCCACTGTCTTGGATGGCCTGATGGAGGTACTGCCCGATGCGGAGAAAGCCGGCGTCATTCTTGGCATAGAACCATTGCATCCGATGTACGCAGCGGAACGCTCCGTCGTGATTACGTTGAAGCAAGCGAACGATATTGTCCAACAGCTGAACAGCTCAGCGGCAGGTGTTGTGATCGATGCGTTCCATGTGTGGTGGGATCCGGAAGTGATGCCGCAGATCGAACGAGCGCGCGGAAAGATCGTGGGCTTTCATGTTTCGGACTGGCCCGTGCCTCTGCCGGGAATCCTGATGGGTCGAGCCATGATGGGACATGGCGTGATCGAATTGCGGCGTCTGCGCCAGGCCGTCGACGCAACCGGCTACGATGGGCCCATTGAAGTCGAAATCTTCAATGATGAGGTTTGGCGGTCCGCGGATGAGGGTCTGCTGCAACAGATCCAGCAGTGCTTCCTCGAACACGTTGGGTGATCTAACCTTCGCGGTGGTGCGCTACCAGCACGAACAGCCCGGCGACCTGCTGCATCTGGACATTAAGCGCCTGGTGCGCATCGCCCGGCCCAGCCACCGGGTCACAGGCAACCGCCGCGATACCGTCAAGGGCATCGGTGCCGAGTACGTCCACGTAGCCATCGACGACCACTCCCGCATCGCGTTCTCCGCCATCTACCCTGATGAGAAATCGCCCCGAGGTTGACCACGGCGCTCGCCACAGAGACCCACATATTCCGGTGCTTGCCGACATCGACGATACGTTTTGCCTGAATCCGGCTGCCGTGGAGGCAGCCATCACTCCGCGAACGACAGGCGTGATCGCCGTTCATATGAGCGGAGCGCCTGCCGACATCGCGGCGATCCAGAAGGTCACGCAAAGCCATAGATTATTTCTGCTGGAAGATTGCGCGCAGTGCGCGGGCGGAAGCATTCATGGCAAGAAGGTGGGAACCTTCGGCGATATGGCCATCTTCAGTTTTCAAATGAACAAGAACATGACCAGCGGGGAGGGCGGCTGCCTTGTCACCAACGATGCGCGTCTCTATAACCGCTCTGTCGCGTCTCACGATACCGGCTATGCCCGCGGGTCCGACGGACGGGCGTTGTTCGATGACCTGGAGTTGTGCCTTTGGGGACGCGGCTACCGAATGGACGAGATACGAGCCGCAATTCTGAGAGTTCAGCTAAGAAAGCTGCCGACAATTGTCGGGCACATGCACCGCAGCAAGTACCGCATCCGCCAGGCACTGGAGCAATACCCTGAAGTTCGTTTGCGCAGGATGGTCGATCCCGAGGGCGATACCGGAAGCTTTCTGCTGACGACATTCCAATCCCCCGAAGCCGCGCAACAAATCAACCGAGCCTTGCGCGCAGAGGGCATTACCACGCTGGCCCAGGGTGTCAACAACATCGTCATGACGCAATGGGGGCTTCACATCTACTACAACGTTCCCAGCCTGGCGCACAAGACCGCGGTCGACAAACGAAATTCACCATGGTCGCTGGTCGAAAACAAGGATTCTCGAGCGGAATATGGTAAAGGAACGTGTCCGTACGCCGACAGCCTTTTTGAGCGGACCCTTCTGCTGGCAATTCCCTCCTGCCTGACGGATCAAGACGAACAGGACATCTTGAACGCGTTCGACAAAGTGCTGACCAGTTTTCACGCATGAGATGTGTCGGACCCTACAGGAAGGTCCGATCGCGAATGCGACCGACGAAAAGTTGTTGATCGTGCGATTCGGCGCCCCCGGCTAGGGACCTCGAACAAGCCCGAGTGGACCGAACAGAGTCCGCGGCAGCGAGATGCGGTAGGAATGTGAATCGAAGAAACCATACACTCTGAGCATCGAGAAAAACAAGCACCCTCGAAGGGAATGTATGTCGCCTTGCCTTTGCAACCGGAAACGGCCCTGTAGCCATTCTCACCGCGGGATGAGGCGCGTCGTCCTGACGTTCGCATCTGTCATATTGTTGCTGGCGACCTCTTCCCTGTCGGCACAGACGCCTGCGCCGGATCCCGTTCTGAGCTGGATGAATTCGATCGCGCAGTGGCAGCTGCAAAAGCGAGCGCAGGCGATCGAGGCGATTCACACCGTCGCGCAGGCAGAGCTGCGGAAGAAAATTGCGCGCGCAAAAATGCTCGACGATCTGGGCGGACTCCCACAGTACGACGGACCGCTCAACGCCAGAGTTACTGGCGAGATCCGCACCGATTCCTACACCATTGAAAAAGTGATCTACGAAAGCCTGCCCGGCTTCTACGTTACTGCCAATGTCTACCGGCCGAATCGCCCCGGCCGCTACCCGGCTGTGCTGCTGCAGGCAGGGCACACGCAGGAAGGCAAACCGGAAAATCAGCGCCTCGCAGCCAATCTGGCGATGAAGGGATTTGTCGTCTTGTGCTTCGATCCCATTGGACAAGGCGAAAGAGTCCAGACCTATAGCCGCCAGATGGATGCTCCCCTGGCCGGCTGGTCGGTTCCAGAACACATTGAGATGGGAGCGCAAGCGCAGCTCCTTGGGCAGGGGCTGGCGCGATATTTCATATGGGACGCGATGCGGTCCCTCGACTATCTTTCCAGTCGCCCGGATGTCGATGCTTCCCGCATCGGCGCAGCCGGTTGCTCCGGTGGAGGCGCGCTGACGACCTTTACCGGCGGTCTCGATCGGCGGCTCAAGATTGTCGTTCCAGCTTGCTATCCCAGCTCCTTTCAATTGCTGTTCCCCACTTCTGGTCCGGATGCGGAAATGGTTTTCCCCCGCTTTCTGGCGAGTGGCTTGGATACCGCCGATTTTGTCGAACAATCCGCTCCCACACCGTGGCTGCTGCAGGCAACTGAACATGACGAATACCACTTCAGCCACCAAGGAGTTCAGATGGTCTATGAGGAGGCCCGGAATTGGTACGGCCTCTACAAAGCCCAGGACAACGTGGGATTTCTGGTGGGACCGGGTTCGCACGGTATGCCCCTCGTCAGTCGCGAAGCCGTATATCAATGGATGATCCGTTGGTTGAAAAACGGTCAGGGAGATGCGCACGAACTGGCGGTAAAGATGTTCCCCAGCCAGGAACTGCAGGTGACAAGAAGCGGCAATGTTGAAGATCAGCCAGGCAGCCGAAAACTGTACCAACTATTGCAGGCCGATTTTCACAGCCGGAAACAGAAACGATCGATTCCTGAATTGCGTACTGAATTGCAGATCCTGAAAATCGCAACCGATGGATCCGCGCCAAAGCTGAAAATTCTGGATGAAAAGAACGATGCCGATCTGCGGCAACAGCACATCCAGTTTGAGAGCGATCCGGGAATCTGGCTGAATGCCACCCTCTATCTGCCGTCTTCTCCCGGAAAAAAGCAGGCGGTGCTGATGGTCAAGGGAGGCCAGCATTTCGGCGTGATGCCAATGGATTCCATGGCGGAACACATGGCCAGGCTAGGTCGAGTGGTGCTGGAGATGGAACCTCGCACCTCCCTTTTGGAAAACCATGAGGGCCAGTACACCGGAGATTGGGCAACCGACATTCAGGCAAATCTAATCGGCCTCAACTTGCCCGCGTTGCGTGCCCATGACATTCTGCGCGGTGCGGATTTGCTGCAGGCCCGGGCCGATGTCGATTCCAACTCCATCCGCGGCGTGGCTCGCAGCGTCAACGGTGTCTGGTTGTTGTTGGCCGGCGCGGCCGACCCACGGTTGCAAAAGATCTGGCTCGACAGAACGCCCTATAGTTTGCGTGCAGCGCTCGACAACGCGATGGCCGCCAACTTGTGGGACGCCGTCCTCCCCAACTTTGTGCTGCATTGGGACCTGAATGATCTGGTGAAGGCGATGGGAACGCGGCAGGTGATGTGGACTGATCCAACCAACTGGATGCATGGCGTGGTCGCGCTCGGCAATCCGATCAACTCTTCGACGTTGTGCAAGCTCGCCTAAATCCCAAGAAGACTGTCCAGCGAAAATTGAACGATGACTTCCCTTTGCGCGGCGTAGTGCGCTGTGCGATCTGCGGAAAACTGCTTACTGCTGGTTGGGCCAAAGGACGATCAGAGCGTTATCCGCGATACTGGTGCTGGACTAAAGGTTGCGGCGCCGTTGGAATCGGTCGCGATGATCTTGAACGCCAGTTCGTTGCTCTCCTGTCTCGCATGGAGCCTACGGCGCAGTTGCTCGACCAGCTGCCCAAGAAAATCGCCGTTCAGTGGAAAGAACGAAAGGAGCGCATAGCAGCCGAGGCGCGACGGCTCAATAGCAGGTTGGCCGATCAGGACACTTTGAACCAGAATGCGATCATCGCCAAGGTCAACCAAGAGATTTCAGTTGAAGATTTCGAGACGCTCAAGAAGGTGATTGGCGATGAGAAAGTTGCGATTCAAAACGCGATAACTGCACTCGATTCAGAGCGGAGCACCATGGAAGAAATGCTCAAGCAGGCGAATGCTCAGGCGGTCGATCTTGTTAGCGCTTGGAAAAATGGGAACATAAACCAACGTCAAGAGCTGGCCAGAGCATTCTTCCCGGAAGGGTTAGTGTTCAGCCATGAACTAAAGTTCTTTGAACCGGCTAACACCGTGATAACTGAAATGGTTATGCGCTTCTTGAATGCTCTCGATGATAATGGCGTCCCCGACGGGATTTGAACCCGTGTTATCGCCGTGAAAGGGCGGTGTCCTAGGCCGGGCTAGACGACGGGGACGCTTGGTGGACTACATTGGAGGCGATTGAGGAGGACTCAAATCGCCAATATCTGAGCGTATCAACCGCTCCTGACGCTGTCAAAGGATGGCACTCAAAACACTCCCGAAAAGATTGCCATTACCAGCGCAGCAGAACCAGTTCAGAACAGAATCCCGGTCCGACCGCAGCCAGAATACTGTGGCTGCCGGCAGGCGGCTTACGATTCAACATGTAATCTTCCAACACCAGCAGCACGGAGGCAGAGGACATGTTGCCATTGTTCCGCAGACAATCCCACGACGGAGCAAACGCTTCCCGCGGCAATCCGAGTGCTTCCGCCGATGCGTCCAGCACCTTGGGTCCGCCGGTGTGCATGATCCAGCTGCCAATGTCGCTGCGCTTCATGCCGAACCTGGCCAGGAACTTGTCGACATCGCCAGGAAAATTCTTATGGATCGCATCCGGAACGTCCGGAGACAGCACAATCTGAAATCCTTCTTCAGAAATATCCCAGCCCATCAAGTGTTCCGTGTTGCGATAAAAACTCGACTGATGGCCCAGGATCTCCGGGCCCTTCGCGGCAACATTATCGCCGGCCACAATCACCGCTGCCGAACCATCGGCAAACAGGCCGGAGGCAATCATGTTCGCGACCGACAAATCCATCCGCTGCCAGGTCAGGGAACATAGCTCCACCGAAAGCAACACGGCAATGCGATCCGGATAGGCCTGGACATAATCCGCAGCCTGCCCAATGCCGGCAGCACCCGCAACACATCCCAGCCCGAAAATAGGGGTGCGGCGCATGTCCAGCGGAAGATCCATCACGTTGCTCAGCTTGGCGTCGAGAGAAGGCGCCGAGATTCCTGTGACGGAAACAATAATGATGGCGCCGATTTCTTCCTTCTTGCGACCCGCCCGCTCCAACGCGCCGGTAATGGCACGCTCGCCCAGATCGACGGCTGCCTTAATCCAGCGATTGTTGGCATCGCCCCAGGTTTCAATCGAGGCATACTCGTCGATCGGATACGCCAGGTGGCGCTTTTCCACACATACCCGCTGATGCAGCCGCTCTAAAACGTCCGGCTTGTCGAGCTTGTCTTTCCAGTGCTGGCACAACGTTTCAAATATTTTCTGCTGGCTGTAATACCATTCGGGCATTGCGCTAGCGACACTTGCAATTCTCATTCGGTGTACTTCTCTTTCGCTCGTTTCTTAAATCCTGAAGAGTGGCTCCTACTGAGACTATCAGCACGATGCCTCGCTGGCCACGTTTCGTGGTCGTCGCTCGCGACATTGCAGTCGCAGTCGAAACCGACGAGGGCAGCCGAATCGCGGCGGATCCATCTGCCGAAATGCAGATTGACAGGCAGACTGGATTCCTGATCTTTAGACTAACTATGATTGTCTATTATTTCGCGCAGGATTGCACATAAGTTTGCTACTTCCGCCGCGTCGATCCCCTTGAAACCCCGTTCGGGCGCTTGTGGTGATTACTTTTGGGCCGGCTGAGTCGACGGTTGGATTTCTCGATCGTCCTCCATATAGACCAGCAAGCCCTTGTTCAGCAGAGATTTCGAATAGCCGGCGACCAGCTGCTGGTAGTACTGATCCACAGAAAACTCGAACCGTTTGTGGAGATCGGGCTTCAGGGGCACCAATTCGAGATCCACGGGACTCATCGTCAGCAGCGCAAACTTCATTGTGCCTCCACAAAAATAGATGTAACTCCCTGTCGTGACCGACGGTTTTTCGGCTGTAGACTGCCCCTGCTCGCGCGGCTGCTTGTCAGTGCCGAACATCAGGTTCAACTTGTCCCCGGAAATGTTGATGTCGTGCAATTGCCCGCTGACATGCGGCGGCGGAAACATCTGGTCGATCGGAAACACAATGTCGTTGCCCTCAATCTGAAACGACTGCTTCCGCTTTGGCTGGGCGACTTTCGAAATCTTGATGCCCAACGCGTCCAGCATGTCCTGGTGAATGACGCCGGCGACGGTCAGGTTGGCCAGGTGCATGCGCATGTTGCCGTCCGGAGTTACGCGCAGGCTGGCTGTCCCGGAAAATGGAACGTCCACCAGCTTGTGAATGTCCCCTTTCACCTGGATCGACTGGTCTGGATTGAAGGTGAAACTCAGGTTCTTCAGCGGCGTTTTTGCGCGCGGCAGGATGAAATCGTTCACCAGCGCCGTCAGGTCCGTCGACGAGATGCTAGTGGTCGCTTGCTGCACCTTGAATGAGAAGGAATTCTTGTCGTCGAGCGAAACAACCTCATTTTTTCGCGAGGGCGCAAGCACTCCGTCCAGGCTGCCGACTTGCAGTACCACATCATTCATCACGCGAAACAGCACGCTTTGCATGTGGACATGGACGACGCGATCGTGAACGGACGTATGTGCGTCCGCGTGGGAATGACTCGAGGCGCCCACGGCCGCCGGAACAAACACGCCCATGGGCGCAAAAAGCAGAATGCATAGTAAGGCTGGCATCCACAGCGAGAATCTCGATTGCAAGCCCGTCCTACCCTCCCCGACACGCATATCGGCAATGGATTGCCAAGCAGCGAACCACTGTTGGATGGGATGCGAATTTTCAAGAGGTCACTGCGCGGAACGAACGATTCTGAATCGCTGAGTCAAAAGTTGCTCGAATGGAACAAGCATCGGACTTGGAGTGGCCGAAACTTCACCGACGAAAAATCGTCGGAACATGCAAATGGCCCCCGAGATTTCGGCGGCCATGCTGTGCTGATTCGATTGTGAGCAGCGCCTTATGCCTTGACGACTTTGCCGGACTTGATGCAACCGGTGCAGACGCGGATGCGCTTGCTCGAAGTGTTGACCTTCGCCTTGACCGTCTGAAGATTGACATTCCAGCGGCGACGCGTCACGTTGTGCGCGTGCGACACGTTGTTGCCGAACTGCGGTTTCTTCCCGCAAATTTCACATATTTGTGCCATGATCTGTATCCTATATTCTGCAAATGTGGATGTGGCTTTGGGAATTGCACACCGTGATACGCCGCATCGGAAAGTCCGACACACCCGGAGTTTTCTGCTGGCAGAAAATCTCCTTCGACCCAAACCATAAGTGTACAGAAAATATATCTTGTGGGCAATTGCAGCCTGTCCCAAGGGACTGACAGTACTGTTACCCGCTGCGAAGATTCAGGCTTCCCCGTCCGGCGATACCCGTTCAAAGAGTTGCCCCCTGTGAAGACCAAATTCCAGCCACAATCCGATTCCGCACCAGCCAACATGAGCAAATCCTCCTCTTCATCCAGATCTTTCCAAACCACATGGACGGTCTTCTGGATCGCCTTCCTGGTGCGCGTGCTGTACATGACGCTGGCCCACACCTATCACCTCCGCACCGGCCAGGATCATTTCGAGTTCGGCTATGAAATGGGGAGGGTGGCTCAGGCTCTGGCAACGGGCCACGGCTACGCAGACCCTTTCATCGGTCACACCGGCCCTACCACCTGGGTTCCTCCTGTGTACCCATTGCTTTTGGCCGGCATATTCAAGCTTTTCGGCGTCTACACGCTCCGATCGGCCTGGGTGATCCTAGCCATCAACAGCTTCTTCTCGGCACTCACCACGCTCACAACCTATGAAGTTGCAGCCCGTTGCTTCAACCGTCGCGTCGCTATTTGGTCGGCATGGATCTGGGCCCTCTATCCTGCCGCCATGCAATATGCGGTTCGCTGGGTTTGGGACATGACGCTCAGCACATGGCTTCTATCGCTGATTTTGGTTGTCGCACTCCGAATGCGCCGGATCGGAGAAACCTCACCAGCAGACCTGGCGCCGTCGAACGATGGTGGCCGCACCTTGCGGCGCTGGCTGATCTTCGGCGCTCTCTGGGGACTGCTCGCGCTCAGCAATCCATCCCTTCTGCTGTTCCTGCCCGCCGGCGGTCTATGGGTGTTGCATGGAGCTCGACATCTTCGGCGTCAGATTGGATTTGCCTCACTTTCAGCGGTGGTATTCCTTCTCTGCATTTCGCCGTGGATCATTCGCAACGCCCTGGTCTTTCATCGCTTCATTCCCATGCGAGCCAATTTCGGAGCCGAGCTCTACCTGGGCAACGGCCCCGGCGCCATGGGTTTTCTGATGGAGTATAACCACCCATACGAAGCTCCCGATCAGCTGCGTCTCTACAAGCAAATGGGCGAAGTGGCTTACGCGCAAATGCGTGGCCGGCTGGCATGGAAATATGTTGCGAGAGATCCAAGTCTGTTTCTGCGCAACTCTCTCAAGCGGCTCTACTTTTTCTGGATCAGCGTTCCCCATCCGACCGGAGATAAATGGTACATCGAGCCTTTTCGCGTGGCGAATTTTGCCTTCGCCAGCCTGGCCGGTTTATTCGGTCTGGCGCTGGCGTTGAAACGCAGCAAGCCGGCCGCCTGGCTGTTCGCATGGGCCTTTCTACTGATCCCGCTGATCTACTATTTCGTCACGGTGCATGCTAGATTCCGCAATCCTTTGGAGCCCCTGATTGCCATTCTCGCGGTCTATCTTTTCCAGTCCGCGGAAAAGCGCTGGCCCCGCTGGATTCATCGCGACAGCACGGTTGACGCCGCCTAGCCAGAACCAGTATTCTTAATTGGTTAGGCGATTCGCTTCGCGCGTGCGTTCTGCAACGCGCTTGGATGAAACCCGATCTCCGCGGCATCCACTGCGGCTCATAGGGACACATGTTCCGCCTGAAATTTTGTTTGCACCCGGCGAGAGCCACAGGTGCGGAGGGTTCAGTTATGTACGCAATTATTCGCACCGGCGGAAAGCAGTACCGTGTGGCGCCCGGAGATGTGCTGCGAGTGGAAAAGCTGCCGCAGGCAGAAGGCAATATCGAGTTTACTGAGGTGCTGGCCGCTTCCACGGGCGCACAGGATGCCGCCTTGGCCAAGCCCAGCTCCGCCAAGGTCCTGGCTTCGGTGGTCAATGAAGGACGCGCCAAGAAGATATTGGTCTTCCACTTCAAGCGCAAAAAGCAATATAAGAAGATGCAAGGTCATCGCCAGTCCTACACCGAAATCAAGATTCACGAGATTCAGGTCGACGGACAGAGCTTTACCGCCGCCAGCTAAGGGCTTCGCTGGCACGCTTCTGCGATTGAAACGCAGCAAAATTGAAATTCAAGAGATGCATTCAAGGATTGAGTCATGGCACATAAAAAAGGATTAGGTAGTTCCCGGAACGGACGCGATTCAAATTCGCAGCGGCTGGGAGTGAAGCGGTTTGGCGGCGAAGTTGTCACCGGCGGTTCCATTATCGTGCGTCAGCGCGGTACCCGCCTGAAGCCAGGCTTGAACGTGGGCCTCGGCAGCGACGATACCCTGTATGCGAAGATCGACGGGCGCGTGCGGTTCGTGGACCGCGGACGCACAGGCCGCTTTGTCGCCGTCGACCCGCTCACCGCGGAAGCCTAAGCCAGAGGCATTCCCTCCCGCGCTTCTGCCGTGCTGTCACTTCGCTGAATCCTCGGCGATGATCAACTAAAGTTTCCGCTTCTGCAAATAAAATTGGCTGACCCCTGGGGTCAGCCAATTTTGTGTCTACAAGTGTCCGTCGCGAGCCTTTAGCTTGCGATCGGTCCGGTGGAGCTGGTTGCCCTTTGCGGGCGGCCATTCGGTCCCATCACATTCTCAACCAGGTCGAACACATCGCTCATGAACGAGGGTGGATAGCTCACCGCCACCTGCCCAGCTGGATTGCCCAGCGTCTGGGCAACGTCATTCCAGCGCATCAGCGGCGAGGTCACAGGCATCGTGACCAGACGGCGCGCCGGTTCCGGCTGCAGGAAGTAAGCCGACCAAAGCGCAATCGCACCCAGGTACATTGCTTCATGTCCTACGTTCGCCGCACTTGCCAGGCTTGAGTGGTAGGTAAAGAGAGCCGTGTAAACCAGGTCGCCGACCGCCATCATGCCGAAGCCGAATGTTACCCCGAAAATGCGGCTGCGGAAGGAGACGCCCAAAGTATTGGACGCAAACGCCAGGAAGGTCAACATGCAGAGGGCGAGAACGCTCTGAGACCGCATCAACACTTGGGCTGAAGACAGCAGAATGCTCATGCCGGTGGAGTGAGGGGTCATGCTGGAAGCAAACGCGAGGATCACGGAAACAGTGATCGCCCAAAGAAAAATGGGCTGGCCCAATTTTTGCACGCCAGGGACAGAACGAACCGCGTGGCGGAACATCTCATGCAGCACGCGAAGCATCAGAATCGCGCCAATGCCGAAGGACACCCAATACACATAGAAATAAACGTAGTATGCGTGGATAGGGCCAATTAGATGGAATCCGTTCAACGCCGCGTCCACAAACAGGATTCCCTGAGAGGCGGCGCTAAAAATCAGGAACTGCCAAAGCGCCGGATAGATTCGGTTCTTTTGGGCCCTGTAGACACAATAGAGGGCAACAGTAAGGCCTAAAGCCTCAAGAAATGTCGGGAGAGCGATATGTAGCCAGACATACATAGGTTTGCTCCAGTGAGCCTGAAGAATACCTCAGGCAAAGCAAACCTGCAATATTAAAATTGCATCCCTACCGAGAATAGATTACCTTGGTTTCGTTCCCAAGCCGCTGTCTACCGGAAACCACAGGCCGTGCCGGGCTCGCAAGAAGGAACCGGCGAGGCGCTGTTGCTCGCAACCATGGTGGTATTCGGAGTCGTTGCAACAGATTTGGAGGCCAGCATATGGTCAGCAGCGAAGCCAGTGATCAGCATTCCGAGAACGAGGGCGCGAATGGCGAGTTTCATAGTGGGGTGTCCTTTAGTTACTATGCTTTTAGATTTAGCGCTTGGAGCGCTTGACATTCCTGAGTATACTGATTAGATCGGATAAGTCTATATTTCCCAATAATATACCAGCATATTTACTAATCATGTGACCAAGGTAACCACCTGGGCCCCTTTTTAGGCACTTTGTTGCATGTTTTGTGAACCCCCGAGTGTCGCTTCCCCACTGTCCAATCCAAAGTCGACCGCTCGCACGAATCCCGCCCTCCTCAAGTCAAGCAACCTTTTCGCCGAGAGTCGGCTCAAAGTCGCAAAGATTAGCGCCTTTCGGGGATGTCCCGCCACGTCCTTCGCCACTGCGAGAAACAGCCTCGTTTTCCGCAGCTAAAGCCCCCTTAAAGCGCGAAAAACAACCCTCCGCGACCCCGCCGCATGGTAAAATAAACAGTAGTTTCACTTCGGATAAGTCCTTTCTGAATCAAGCTTTTGCCCGTCTTTGGGCCTAAACTGCTGACGGCGGACATCTTCCGAATCGACACTGTTTCACCAACCAGTTTCCGGAGCCCCATGGCAGAGAAAGCGCTCGTCCCAGAAATCACCGCCGAAACCCCCACAGGCGTCCCTCTCGAACTTACCCGGGAAGAAACCAATACCGCAGCCCAATCCGCAACCCGGCAGCGTGCCAGCGACAAATACACCAGCGACAACATCAAGGTGCTGGAGGGTCTGGAGGCCGTGCGCCTGCGCCCCGCCATGTACATTGGCTCAACCGGCGAAATGGGATTGCACCACCTGGTCTATGAAGTCGTCGACAACTCCGTTGACGAAGCCATGGATGGCCACGCCACGCGCATCGAAGTCACCATTCACATGGATAATTCCATCACTGTCATCGACGACGGCCGAGGCATTCCGGTCGACGAAATGACTCTTCCCGGCGGCGAACGCGTCTCCGCCTGCCAGGTGGTGCTTACCAAGCTGCACGCCGGCGGCAAGTTCGACGCTTCCACCTATAAAGTTTCCGGCGGCCTGCACGGTGTCGGCGTCTCCTGCGTCAACGGTCTCAGCGAGCAGTTTGAAGTCGAGATCTGGCGCGGCGGCCACACCTATGAGCAGGAGTATGCGCGCGGCATTCCCCTGGATAAACTGCATCAGACCGGAACCAGCAAGAAGCGCGGCACCAAGATTCATTTCCTGCCCGACAAGACCATCTTCACGGTCACGGAATATAACTACGACACTCTGGCGCAACGGCTGCGCGAACTTGCCTTTCTGAATAAGGGTCTCGAAATTTCGCTGACCGATGAACGCACCACCGACCCCAAGACCGGCGAGGCCAAGCACACCGAGTTCAAATACTCCGGCGGTATCGCGGAATTTATCAAGCACCTGAACCGCGGCAAGCAGACTCTGCACGACAAGCCGATCTACATGGAAGCGGAGCGCGATAACGTCGTGATGGAAATCGCGATGCAATATAACGACGGCTACTCCGAGACTGTCTTCACCTTCGCCAACAACATCAACACGGTCGACGGTGGCACCCATCTTTCCGGATTTCGCACGGCTCTGACGCGCACCATTAATGCCGCCGGCCAACAGATGGGCTTGTTTAAAGACCTGAAGGAAAATTTATCCGGCGATGACGTGCGCGAGGGCCTGGTCGCCGTCATCAGCGTCAAGCTGCCGCAGCCTCAATTTGAAGGCCAGACCAAGGGCAAGCTCAATTCCGATATCAGCGGCATCGTCCAGTCATTTCTCAACGAGCGCCTGGGAATGTTCCTGGAGCAAAATCCGCCCATCACGCGCCGCATCATCAATAAGGCGATTGAGGCCTCCCGTGCCCGCGAAGCGGCCCGCAAGGCACGCGACCTGACTCGTCGCAAGGGGGCTCTCGATGGCGGCGGTTTGCCCGGCAAGCTGGCGGACTGCAGCGAGCGCCGTCCGGAACGCTGCGAACTTTACCTGGTCGAGGGCGAATCGGCCGGCGGCACCGCCAAGCAGGGACGCGATCGCCGTTATCAGGCGATTCTCCCCCTCAAAGGCAAAATTCTTAACGTCGAAAAAGCGCGCTACGACAAGATGCTGGGCCATGAAGAAATTCGCGCTATGATTACAGCCCTCGGCTGCGGCATCGGCAAAGAAGATTTTGACGCCAGCAAGTTGCGCTACGGCAAATTGATCCTGATGACGGACGCCGACGTCGACGGTTCGCACATTCGCACCCTGCTGCTCACCTTCTTCTTCCGCCATATGACGGAGCTGATCAAGCGCGGACATGTTTACATCGCGCAGCCCCCGCTCTATCGCATCAAGAAGGGCAAATTCGAACAGTACATTAAGGACGACCGCGAATTTGTCAACGTGATGGTCAAGCGCGCCTCGGACGGAATCGTGGTGCGCTACGGCGCCCACGCAGCCACATTGGAAGGCGCTGCACTCACGCGCTTCATGAGTCACTTGAACGAGTATCTCGGCTTCTTCGACAAGGTCAACAAGCGCCTGCGCAATGAAGAAGTCACCAGCCTGCTGGCAACGCTCGAACTGGTCAAGCGCGCGGATTTCGAAAGCGATTCCAGCACCCCGCCGCCCAAGCTGGTCAAGCTGCACACCAAGCTGGAAGCGATCGCGAAAAAATATCAGTTCAAATCTGTCGGCGAACCCATCCACGACGAAGAACACCACACCTTCTCTTTATGCTTCCACGATGCGCAGGGCGCCGAACGACGCGTCGACTGGAATCTCGCCACGTCGCCGGAATATCGACAGATGATGTCGAAATACATGCTGATCAAAGAGCCACTCGAAGGCCCGTTCCTGGTTGAATCGGCCGCCAAGGCAACGTCCGCCGACGATGCGGACACCGATGCTGCGGAAACCGATGAAGCTGCCACCTCCAAGCCCGTGACAAAGCGAACCGCGAAAGCCCCTCAGGATCCGGTCGAAAAACAATCTCCGCGCGAGCTGTTTGAATACGTCATCGAGCAGGGACGCAAGGATTATCAGGTGCAGCGCTACAAGGGGCTGGGTGAGATGAGCGATTCGCAGCTATGGGAAACGACGATGGATCCTGAACGCCGCACGTTGCTGCAGGTGAAGCTCGAAGACCTGGCCGAATCGGAGCAGATTTTCTCTACGCTAATGGGAGAAGACGTGGAAGCCCGCCGCAAATTCATCGAAGACAACGCGCTGGACGTGAAGAACCTGGATATCTAATCCTGGAGTCTAGCGGTGCGAGCGCGTCAAAGTTGAAGGATTGTGCGAAATAGTTGAATGATTATGCGGGATAGTTGAAGGATTATGCAGCGGGCTTTCTGCGGCAACGTCTTAACCTGCAGCGATATGAGGGGGAAACCTCATGTATTTTCGCTTCCGTTGCGGATTTCACAAAAAAAACGAAAAACGGTCGCTGGCAACCGAGCGCGATCAGGAGAAATCCCTGACTTGAGGAAGTCGCTCGGGGAGTGCTGATCTCTATTTTATCAATTTGGGAATAGTGGAAGCGCCAACAAGGATCGTTCGCCGAGGGTGGGCGTCCGGCATGGATACTGTGTGGCATACAGTATCCATGCTTAGGAATCGGGCCGGTAACAGGCATGAGTACTGTGTGACGTACAGTACTCAGCTCAGACGTTGCCGGGGCGCCCGGGCTTGAATCGTCCATCCGCTATGTTTCTTAGGATGAGGGGGATTCCATCCATCTTTTAGATGCTAGACCTCGAGCGGGCCATCCACCCATATCCCGCCCTAGCGAAGCTAGGACGGGGCACCCGATTTTATTCCTCGGCGAACATGGCGGCTGAAGGCTAGCTGGACCACCCGCCTAGTGTGGGCCACGCGCCTTGGGAGGAGTTCGCTGATTTGATGTTTATTTCAGCCAATTACCCATTTTTCTATGCGGATAAGCTGGAGCAGGCCTACGGCTATCATGTCCAGTTCGGTACAGACGTCTGGGATGTTCGGGCGTGAAAGTGTGCCAGTCGGTTTCTCATCTGTGACGACCTGCAAACCTTGAACGCGGGCCAAGGCGATAACAAATGGATCGGCTGACGTTCGTAGTTTCTTTTCGCCGACAAGACGCGGAAACTGCGCAAGTAACTTTGCTGCCTCGATCTGGATCGCCTCGTCTAATTCAAGGAACATTGCTGGGCGTTTCTTCAGCCAGGCATGTAGCTCATCCGATCTTTTCGCGGTCTCATGTAACACGTCGATTGGCGCTCTCAGCCGCTTCGCGTCGATCAGTCCTTCGATCTTGACCCAGAAAGAAGGAAAGTTCTCAATTGGATAACGCTCCTGCCAAGCGGCGATGAGCGAGCTCGTGTCGATGCAGTATCCGGTCATTCGTTAGCCGCCGATTGGAAAGCCACCCGTTCCAACGCAGGGATATGTTTGACCTTGGCACCGAGATAACTCGAAACGTCGTTCAGTGTGATTCGCTGATCGTAATAGCTACGGAGAACCAAGCGTGTGAAGCCACGGCCGTTCCAACTCATTAACATTACTGAACGCTTGATGGGAATCGACTTTTTTTCGCCAAGCGCTTTCTCTTCGGCTGCCCTAAGATATTCCCGTCGAAAGCGAGCGCGCTGGGCGTTATAAAACTCCCATGTGGCACGCTTCAGAGTGACGAAACGAAGCAACAATGCTTCACGGCTCACCCCAATTGCTTGTGAGATAGTGCGCAGTTCGTCATCAGCCCATCGCCTTTCGCCTGTTGCTCTCGCTTGTGGGAATGACAGAACCAGTGTTCTCGGCATAAGTGTAGCGGCGGCGACGGCATCGCAGAAGCGTTCGATCTTTTGCTCTTCTGCGGTTGAGGAGAATTCGCCCCCGTTCGATATGGCGCTCTCTCCAAGCAGGATGTGTGTCAATTCATGGAGAAGCGTGTAGCACTTACCGCCCTGGCTATAGTCCTTCCCATTGATGACGAGGACGGGTAGTTTATCCTTCGCCAAAGCGAACCCACGCATCTCCTCGAGGTCGACGGTGTAGTGCGGCCCGCTTACGACGAAAACAAGAATGTTGTGCTCTTCCAGGTGCCGCCGCCAGAAGTCAAATGGTCTACCCTCCCTTGCGGCCCGTTTCTGCGCGTCATCGTGAATGCCGAGGAAATGTCGTATCGATTGGCCGACTGTCTCCGGATCGTCCTTGAGGTTTGCCCTAAGGGTGAAGTTCGGGGTCGCTTCTCGCAGATCGGCGTGTAGTTCAAGAGCCAGCTCGCGCCGCTCGTATGCTGTTCTGATGTGAAAGGCCAAATTCGCCGATATGGTTCCGTCTCCCGTTTCAGGCAAGCGCCGAAAATCCCGCAGAGGAGCAAAGTCCGACGGTGCATCTGCTAGATAAAAGACAGCAAGCGGGAAATGATACTTGGTGGCAAGGTGGCGCAGCTGGCTCAGTGTTGGTGCGTCTCGGCCGAGTTCCCAGTTTTGAATGACCTCACTCGTGACGTTAGCGGCCTTTGCAGCGGCTTCAATCGTCACTTTGGCACGGTTCCGCGTCCATATTAGAAGCTCGGGTTTTATCAAAGCCTTAGTACTTGCCACGTTGAGTGTCCATTTTGCAGCTTTGTGTGCGAGGTCGGCTGAATGAACCCATATTCTTCATTCAAAAGGTAGACGACCTCTAAGCATAACGACGCCTGGAGCGTTGTGCAATCAATAGTCGGCGTCGCAGACTGTTTAGACGGAACTTCAAGGCTTTTGGGGCCATCGGGATGACAATTCTTTTTTGGATGACAAAGTTTTTCTCTCCCATCCTTCACACAGGGGCTAAAGCCCGGAAAGACGGAATAATTGTGGCACGGCTGAAGCCGTGCCCTGATACAAAGCCCGCGCGTCAGCAGAGACGCGGTGGCTTGATACAGAACTCAATGTGACAAGATGATTCTCATCCCCACTCAAGCAAAGGACGCTTGAATGGGGCACCGTGGCCCCCGCGCATGGGTAGAGGAGCCGTGACCCTCTGGATCCTTCGCTTGGCTGCGGGATCAACGTACCCCAACGTGAATCGCTGAAATTTGGATGGCGATGTAGCTGAGGCCTTGCAGCCGTAGTCGAAATGCGGCCGGGGGTCAGCGACGGGAGGACCATGCTGCGAGCGGTCGGATGACTCTTCGGAAAAAGCTTGAACCGGCGGGCTCTGGAGTGGAAGCGGGCGGCTGTGCGTTTTCGATCGCAGGCCTTTCGAAGGCGGACAGGGGGCGATCCGAATTGGCGGAAAGTTCTGCGAGCAGCGCCACGAAGCGTCGACTCATCGCGGCCATACCGGGCTCATCGAACAGGTCGGTGCAATATTCAAACGAACCGGAAATGCCGTTGGCGTTTTCGGTGAGCTGCAAGGTCAAATCAAATCTCGCAGTGCCTGGTTTTGTATCCAGTTGAATCAAGCCGCCGGGTCGCTCTCCATCTGTCGAGTCAAAGCCGAACATCACCTGGAAAAATGGAGAGCGCAGAGATCGCATATCGACTTTCAACGTACGAACCAGCTCCTGGAAAGGCAGGTCGCTGTTTTCGTAGGCTTCCAGAGCGGTGGTGCGCACACGTTGGACAAGCTGGCGGAAACTTGGCTCGCCGCTGAGGTCGCAACGGAATACGATCATGTTGACGAACAAACCGATGATGGATTCTGTTTCGACCTGCGTGCGCAGAGTACTTGGGGAGCCGATGCAGAAGTCTTGCTGCCCGCACTTTTTGTAGAGCAGAACGGCAAAGGCTGCCAGCAACGTCATGAACATTGTGGCGCCTTCCTGCTGAGCAATACTCCTCAATGAATCCCGCAGAGGCGCGTCGATCACGACGGGCGTGGTTTCTCCCCAGGGGGTGCGTTTCTCGGGATAGGGACGGTCATCCGACAGTTCCAGATATTCCGGCAACGATGCGAGCTTCGTCTTCCAATACAGGGCTTGCTTCTGGGTTCGACCATCGGCCAACTGCTTTGCCGCCCACACTGCGTAGTCTCCAAATTGGATAGGAAGATTGGGCAGAGCGGCGGGCTGGTTACGCGCGGCAGCCAGGTACAAGGCGCTCAGTTCCTCCCGCAAAATGGCCAACGACCTGCCATCGGCGATGATGTGGTGAATGTTGAAGAAAACCACGTGCCGCTGTTCCGCCAGACGGAACAGGTGAAACCTGACGAGCGGCGCATGATTCAGATCAAAAGAGCGCCGCGCCTGCTCGCGGATTAACGCTTCCAGCGCCTGGTCCCGGTTGGCTTCGGCAACATGGGAAATATCTGTCAGCTCCACCGGCGCGGAGACGTCACTCTCGACTCGCTGAAAAAGGTCGCCGTCTTCCTCATAAAAAGAAGTGCGCAGAGCTTCATGGCGAGCGAGGACCTGATCGACCGCTGCCTGCAGTGCCGCTGTATCAAAGGGTCCCTCGGCGGAATATGCGACTGGAATGTTATAGGCAACGCAGCCGGGATCAAAATAGTCGATGAGCCACATTCCCTGCTGTGCGTCGGTCTGCGGAATTTTTGCAGTCCTCTCCGCCCGGACAATTGAGCTTTGCATTTGACCAGCGGCGACACCCTGCAGCGCCGACAGGAGCTCTGCCTTGCGGCGCGTGAGTTCCTCCCGCATCTGTGCATCCACGGTCCCAGCCGGCGCGTTAATCTGCAACCGCCCTTCTTTGGCCTGGATACTGATGTTCCGCTCTCGCAGAAGGTGGATGAACTGGACCGTCGTAAGTTCTTGCATTCGTCTATGCCCTGTTCTTCGGCAGTACCGGATGATCTGGTCCTGGTTGCATTGGTTGGATCGACATTGTAACTGCACATCATGCCAGTTTGGAACAGCCGCGATCCACTGCTGTATCGGCGGCGTAACAGTGGGAGGAATCCACTCAGATTTCTATCTCCTCACGCTCCAGAGCGGAGGCAGTTGGTGTTGAGGTCGAAGCCCAGGACATCAATCGAACCTGCTGCGCCAGCTCGGCGGGCGTAGCCGCTTCAAAGACAATGCGCAGCGATAAATTGATTTTGAAGCGCTCGCGCACTCGAGCCAGCACTTGTGTCCCTAACAGCGAGTGGCCGCCGAGTTTGAAGAAGTCGTCATGAATGCCAATCGGTTCGATTCCCAACAGCTCCTGCCATGTGGCGACAATGAAGCTCTCAATTTCGTCCCCAGCCGGCACAAAGTCATCCAGCGAATCCGGCCGGCTGTGGACGCTCACGGCGGGGGAAGGTTTTGGGCTGTTGCTGGAGTCTCGCAAATCTGCGATTGCCTGGCTGGTCAACCGTTGCAATCGCGCGAAATCGCGTGTGGAAACAAGTACCTGGGACACTGGAGAAAAGAGCACGCGATCGAAGACGTCGACAGCTTCTGCCGAGGCGATGGCATGCTTCAGGTTGTCTTCCCGAAGGTGGGCCAGCGCGGCGGGCAATTGCATGTGTACGGCCATGCCTACATCGCGCCAGGTATCCCAATTGACCGACAGAACTCTGGTGCCGCTGGGGTCGTCATAGGCGGCTGCGAAGCCGTCGAGATAGGCATTTGCCGCAGCATAGTCAGACAGTCCAATCGATGGAATGACGGCGCTGATGGAAGAACAAAGCAGGACGAAATCAAGCTCCGGTACGCCGATGCATTCGCGAATCCATTCCGTTCCCTGCACTTTAGGAGAGAGAACGGCAAGGACCTCCTCGCGCGATTTCGCTTGCATCATACCGGCGCCGGCGACGCCGGCGGCATGGATGATGCCGTGAATGGGACCATAATCTGCACGAACGCTGGCGAGAAGTTGCCGCATCGAAGCAAGATCGACGGTGTCCACTGCCGAAATGAGTGGCTTTCCTCCCAGGGCCTCAATCGACTGGACTCCTTGAATTTTCGTTTTGAGATTGTCCGGCGTTTCCGGCGCCTCCAACAGCGCTTTCCAGTCGGTGGCTGGCGGTGGAGGCGTCCGAGAGGTAAGAAGAATGCGCGCCTGTGCAGTCCGAGCCAGATGCTGAGCGAGGACCAGGCCAACACCGCCCAATCCACCGGTGATAATGTACGTGCCACCGGCTCGCAGCGGAATGCTCCCAACGTTTGTCTGTTCCGGGAGAGACTTCTCAAATGGGGTCGGCTCAAAGCGTTGTACCCATCGCGAAGATCCGCGATAGGCGATGATTTCATTCGACGGTGGAGAGACGAGTTCTCCGACAAGCTGTCGAATCGCCGATGCGGAGTTGGATAGAAGATCGAGATCGATGACTCTAGATCGTATGTTCGGGCATTCGATCGGGATGACGCCGCAAAACGAATTCAGGGCAGCGGGAATCGGCGAAGAAATCGCCTCTCCTGACACGCTGTATGCACGCTCGGAGACTACGTTGAATTCGATCTGCTGATTTGGACTTTGCTCTTCGGCCGCCTGAATCAGAAACATGGCGCTGAGCACGCCACGATCCAAGGCGCTCTGCAGGTCGGCCGATCCGTCTGCCTCCGGCCACCATGCATGCACGACTCGGTCCGGCCACTGTCCGCTCGCTTGCAAATCCTGGAGAAGTGCCACATAGTCCTCCCGGTTGGCTGGATCGATCTCATAGAGTCCGGCAGAGGCGCGATGAAATCTTTCTCCAGTGCGAACGCGGACTATCTGGCCGTAGGAGGAGAGTTCCGATGCGAGCTTTTCAGAAAATGGTCCATCCTCCGCCAGCAGAAGCCAGGTCAAATTTGCATCGATTCGCGATTTCTTTCGAAGTGCGGGAACGGTTCGAGTCCAGGATGGGACATAGAACCAATCCGCGATATCGGCCTGCTTCAGCGGCATTGCTGTGGTAGTCACTTCTTTCGCTTTTTTCGGCTCGACCCAGTAACGCTGCCGCTCGAACGGATAGGTGGGAAGGGGCACCCGCGTCCGCCGTTCACCGGTATGCAGTGCATCCCAGTCCGGCAGGATATTTAGAAGCCACAGACGTCCCATCGCTGTCAGCCAGGTCTCGCGATCGTCCTGGACGGCCTGACGAGGTCGCATGGAAGGAATCATCGGCCTTGCACTGCGAGGCTCAAGATGCTGGCGTGTCAACGAAAGCAGCGTCTCACCTGGCCCCACTTCCAACAGAATCGGGTCGGAATCCCGCAACAGCTTCTGCAAGCAATTCGAGAACTGGACCGTGTTCCGAATATGCGATCCCCAGTATGCAGGATTAGTGGCCTGACTCCCTGTGACCCACGTGCCACTCACGTTCGACAGATACGGGATGTTCGGCGGATTCAACTTGACCCCTGCGACAAGGCGAACAAACTCTCCCACAATTCCGTCCATCATGGGGGAATGAAAGGCGTGGGAAGTATGAAGACGCCTGCAATCAATCTTCTTGGCTTGCAGTCTGGTTTCCAGAGCGTCGATCGCCGCTGCCGTTCCAGATGCGACCGTTTGAAGCGGCGAGTTGACCGCCGCAATCGATGTCTCCGGCGAAAGCATGGGCAGCAGATCGGATTCCGAGAGACTGACAGCCAGCATGGCTCCGCTGGGCAATGCCTGGATCAATCGTCCTCGCGCCGCAATCAGCGTGATCGCGTCTTCCAGCGAGAATACGCCGGCGAGACACGCCGCCACATACTCTCCCACGCTATGCCCTATCATCGCGGCCGGCTGAATACCGCATTCCATGAAGAGCCTGGCCATCGAATATTCAATGACAAACAGTGCTGGCTGGGTGATGGCGGTTTGGCTCAACCGCGCCTCAGCCTCCTGTTCCTGGCTTGGGGCCGGGAACAGAATACTTCTCAGGTCGAGACCGAGATGGGGCGTCAATAGCTGGCAGCAACGATCGACGGAATCGCGAAAGACCGCGGTTGTGCGATAGAGATCCAGGCCCATATTCACGTATTGAGATCCCTGACCTGGGAACAGGAAAACGGTTCCTTGGGATTCCGCCGGTACTTTGTCCGTTCTGAGTGATTGCGATCGCGGCGACTGCGATGGGGGCGCTTCCAGCGCCACTTTGAGCGCCGCAACATCCCGCGCCACTAACACGCGGCGGTATTGAAAGGCCTGACGTCCCTTCTGCAGCGTGAACGCGATGTCGGCAAGATTCGCTGCGGGATTTTCCTCGAGAAAGCCAAGTAATTGGGACGACCGCGCGTCGAGGGCGGAGCTTGTTTTTGCGGAAAGAACAATCAATTGCGATGCGCTCAGCGGATCGGAGTGGACGAGCGGGGCCTCTTCCAGGACAACGTGAGCGTTGGTGCCTCCAATGCCAAAGGAGCTGACTCCGGCACGAAACGGTCCTGGCTCGTCGTAAGTAGTCAGCGACGCGTTCACAACGAAGGGCGTTCTCTTGAAATCGATCAGCGGATTCGTCTGCGTGAAATGGAGAGTTGCGGGAATCGTTCGGTGCTCGACCGCCAATGCCGTCTTGATCAAGCCGGCGATGCCGGCGGCTGTATCCAGATGGCCAATGTTCGTCTTCACCGACCCCAGTCGGCAGGATTCAGGCTTCACTGTCGCCGATTCGAAGACCTTGGACAACGCTGCGATTTCTATGGGGTCGCCGACCTCCGTGCCGGTGCCATGCGCTTCGATGTACCCGACAGACTCCGGAGAAAAACCGGCCATCTGCATCGCTTTTCGTATGACCGCACTTTGACCCTCGACGCTTGGCGCTGAATAGCCTACTTTTGCCGAGCCGTCGTTGTTCACGGCCGCTCCCCGAATCACGGCATAGATATGATCCTGGTCGGCGATCGCATCGTCGAGACGCTTCAAAACAGCGATGCCGGCTCCGCCTCCTGGCACCGTCCCGGAAGCGGCAGCATCGAAGGCGCGACAATGACCGTCCGGGGACAGAATCATTCCCGGGATATATAGATAACCCGGATGCTGCGGAATGGGAATCGACACACCGCCGGCAAGAGCCACGTCACACTCGCGTCGAAGCAAGCTTTCAAACGCCATCTGCACCGCGACTAAGGAGGTGGAACAAGCTGTCTGCACACCGATTGCCGGACCTCGTAAATTCAGCTTGTAGGCCACCCGGCTGCAGAGAAAATCTTTATCGTTGCCAACCATCACCTGATAACCGCCAGCCGACTCGATCACGTCTGGATTGGAGAAAAGGTTGACAACGCCGTAGGAATTCATTCCTGCGCCGGCAAAGACGCCGATGGAGCCCGGGAATGAGCTTGGATCGCAGCCAGCGTCTTCCAGTGCGTCCCAGGCACACTCCAGAAACACCCGTTGCTGGGGATCGATGATCTCGGCCTCGCGCGCGCTGAAGCCGAAGAAGGAAGCATCGAAATAATCCGGTTCATGGACCCTTCCGCCGGCCGGGACATAATCCGGGTGGGAGATCAGACCAGGATCGACTCCAGCGGCGGTCAACTCCTCCGCGGATGCGAAATGGATCGCTTCCACGCCTTCGGTCAGATTTCGCCAGAAATCCTTTACCGTGCTCGCACCGGGGAACCGCCCCGCCAGACCCACGATTGCGATTCCCTTCTCGTGATGTGTTGCTTCCGATTCGCTCATATCGCTGACCTCTAATCTCTTGTCTGTACTATTGCTTAACTTCGCAGGCTTCAGCCTGGCGTTGCTGCTCGATGAAGCTCGCCAGCATCCGGATGGTCGGATACTGGAAGAAGCTGATTAAGGGGATCTTAGGGTCGATGCGCCGATTCAGTTCATCATGCGCCCTGACGATTTGCAGGGAGTGCGCGCCTAAATCGAAGAAGTTATTGTCGACTCCCACCTGAGCTGTATCCAGTACATTGCGAAATACCTCCGCAATTGTCTGCTGCAAGGTAGTCACGGGAGCTTCAAAGCCAAGTTTGTCGGTCTCGACAGATCGCTCCGGCGGCGGCAGCGCAGCGCGGTTCAGTTTTCCATTGGGCAATCTGGGGAATGCCTGCAGGGGGACGAAAGCCGAGGGAATCATATATCCGGGCAGAACCGCCCGCAGATGATCGCGCACGCTGGCCAGCGCAGGCGGTTCGCCTTCGGCCCAAAGCAGATAGGCTACCAGCCGTTTCTCTCCGTGATCCTCTCGCAACAGGGTGACCGCATCGGAGACGCCATGGCAGTTTCGCAACGCGCTTTCAATCTCTCCCAGCTCGATACGGAACCCCCGAAGTTTTACCTGATGGTCCATTCGTCCCAGAAAATCCAACGTGCCATCGGACCGGTAGCGAACCAGGTCGCCGGTGCGATAGAGGCGCACGCCAGGGTTCGCTGCCGGCAGTTCTGCAAATGGGATCACGACGAATCGTTCGGCGGTCAGGTCAGGGCGATTCAGATAACCGCGAGCCAGACCGTCGCCGCCAATCCAGAGTTCTCCTGGCGCGCCCTGCGGCACGGGTTGGCCCGATGGATCGAGAACGTAGAAGGATGTGTTCTGGATGGGACGCCCCACCGGGATTGCCTCTTCTCCCACGTGCTCAATCGGCAGCACAGCGGACCAGATGGTCGTTTCTGTAGGCCCGTACATATTCCAAAGGGACTCGGAACGAACCAGCAAGGATCGCGCCAGATCCGTATCCATAGCTTCCCCACCGCATAAAATCTTCAGGTGAGGATCGCCTTTCCATCCGGCGGCGATCAGCAATTTCCATGTCGCCGGTGTAGCCTGCATCACTGTCGGGCGATACCGCTCCAGATCCGCGAGCAGGCTTTCCGGATCGCCGGGCTCCAAGGCGATGCACACCGTTGATCCCGTGTAGAGAGGTAACAATAACTCCAGCCCCGCGATGTCGAAGGATATCGTGGTGACCGCCAGCAACACATCGTCCGCCGAATAACCGGGCTCTCTGCTCATGCTCTCGAGAAAATTCACCAGAGCTCGGTGGGTGATCTGCACGCCCTTGGGTCTGCCGGTCGATCCCGAGGTAAAGATCACGTACGCGAGGTTGTCCGGTCGGACAGGGGTTGAAACTGCCACGGCTCCCTGCGCGGTATGGATTGCCTCGAAATCGACCGGCCCATCGAGATCGTCGAGACAAATCACACCGAAGGATTCTTCCTCACCTTTTACGGGCAATGCGGATAGCAGGCTCTGAGTCGTCAATACAACCAGCGGTCTCGCGTCCTCAAAAATGTTTGCAATTCTCGCCGCCGGATAGGTTGGGTCTAAAGGCACGTACGCCGCGCCTGTTTTGGCTATCGCGAGGATGGATGCAACAAGGTCCGCGGAACGTTCCAGACAAAGAGCCACGAGCTTTTCAGGTCCCGCTCCTCGCGATTTCAAATGACTGGCGATGCGATTCGCCCGTTCGTCCAATTCTCCGTACGTCAGCGATGTGCCGCCGGCGATGACGGCCAGACGCTCCGGGGTGGCCAGGGCGTGTGCCTCAAACCGCTGGTGGAAACAGATGGCGGGGAATTCTTCCTGGGTCCGATTCCACTCGACCAGCAACTTCCTTTGTTCGGACGAAGACAAAAGCGGAATGGAAGAAATCGTCTGATTTGGATCGGCGCACACCGCACGGAGAATGGCGAGATAATGCTGTTCGATCCGTGCGATCGTTTCCGCTTCGTACAGGTCCGAGTTGTAATCGAAGTATGCCCACAAATCGCCGTGTCGCGGATACACCTCAACGGTAAGGTCGAAGCGCGCCGTGTCTACCTCCAGTTCCACGGGGGTCGTGACGATGCCATCCAGATTCAATTCGTCGAGCGGGTAGTTCTGCAGGATGAACATCACCTGAAACAGAGGCGAATGATCCAGCGACCGCTCCGGGCTCAAGGCATGGACAAGCTTATCGAAAGGAACATCCTGATGTTCATAGGCCCGAAGAGTAACGTTGCGAATTCTTGCCAGCAGCGCAGCGAACGACGGATTGCCGCTCAGGTCTGTGCGCAAAACGAGGTTGTTCACAAAGAAACCGATCAACTGATTGAGTTCGGCACGGCTACGATTGGCCGAAGGCGAGCCCACGACAATGTCGTCCTGACCGGAATACCGTGCCAGCAGCACTTTGAAGGCGGCCAGCAAGGTCATAAATAACGTGACGCCGTGTCGCTGACTCAGTTGCTCCAATGCGATGACAAGCGATTGCGGAATGACAAGCTTCGATCGGCATCCACGGTACATTTCCCGTTGCGGGCGGCGATGATCGGCCGGAAATCCAAGGACTGGGGGTGCGCCTGCCAACTGCTCCTTCCAGTACGGAAGCTGGCGGTCCAACTCACCCGATTCCAACCATTTCCGCTGCCAGGCGGCAAAGTCCGCATATTGAATACTGAGAGGCGCCAGGGAAGGCTCACGGCCCGCGGCGTAGGCCGAGTAAAGTTCGGCGAACTCCTGTCCCATCACTCCCATGGACCAGCCGTCCGAGATCAGGTGATGCATGACAAATAGAAGAATGTGGTCTTCTGGAGCGACGGTCAGAAGCTGCACGCGAAAAAGAGAGTCCCGGGTGATATCAAATTTTTCCCGGATCAGTTGAGCGGCGTACTTCAGGAGTTCCGAACCGGGACCATCGTCGGAGAGATGGCGAACATCGATTTTCTCAAGCCGCCAATCGCGTCCATCGCGAATGACTGCCTGGGGGTTGCCATTCATCTGGACGAAACCGGTCCGCAAATCTTCGTGCCGCTGCACGATGTGCTGCAGCGTCCGTTCCAGTGCTGCCACATCGATCTTCCCCTTCATCCGCAATACCGCGCCAATGTTATAGACAGGGCTGTCGGGGTCCAACTGATTCAGGAACCATAATCGCTGCTGGGCAAGTGAAAGCGGCAACGGTCCAGAGCGATCGATTCGCGCAATACCGGAGTCACCCGCAACCCGCGCCTGCTGCGAGGCGTGCAGAAAAGCAATGATTTCAGGTTTGCGTTCCCCAAGTTCCTGACGGAGATCTGGAGTCAGGACACCTTGCGGAGCACTGCACTTCAAGGCGTCTCCATCCAACGACAGGCCGACATTCAAAGACCGAAGGTGACCCAGCAATTCGATAATCGATCTCATATGCGAATTTCTTCCTTCTGCAGCGTTTCCGCTTCCGACTGCAAGCTGCCATGGGTGGCCCACAGCATCGTTTCCAGCAGGCCCACCATTTCGGAAACGCTGGGATAATCGAAGACGACTGTGGGTGACAAATTCTGTCCCAGCCCAGCCTGCAGACGATTTTTCAAATCTACCGCCATCAGCGAATCCAGACCCAGATCGGTCAGCGGGACGGCGATCGGCAATACCTCATCGCGGCGAAAGCCGAGCACCTGCGCGGCCTGCTCCTGTACGAAATCTTCAATCGATCGCCTGCGATTCTCCGGAGTTTGGTCCATCACCGCAAGAAGACTGGCCGCATGCGGCACCGACGCAACTCGAATTTGCGTTTGCGCGCCATGCACGTGTCCAAGCTTCTCCAGCAGCGGCCTGGTTCGTTGAGATTCAAGAACGGGCTTCAAGACGGTCCAATCCACATCTGCGATCATCATTTGCGCCCGCGAGGAATCGATCAGTTTTCCGAACATATCGAAGACCTTCTCGGACGCCATCGGCAGCAAACCTGTCTCAGAGAATCGGGTCTGATCCTCCGATCGCACAAGTCGCATCCGGTCCCACGCTCCCCAATTGACGGACATCGCGGACAGCCCCAAGTTACGACGATAGTGAGCGAAAGAGTCTTGAAATTGGTTCGCGGCTGCATAATGGGCCAACCCTTTGGCTCCAAGTAAAGAAGCCGCGGAGGAAAACATCAAGAAAAAGTCCAGATCCAGACTCTTCGTTTGCCGGTGCAATACCCAGGTGCCAAGAACTTTGGCCCGCAACATCCGATCGATGGTTTCTTCTGTGAGATCGGAGATCATTGCGCCACTCACATCCGTGGCAGCATGGAAAACGCCGCGCAGCGGCGGGAATTCCACTCCAAATCGATCGAAGAGAAGATTCATGTCCACTGTCGAAGCAACATCACCCTCGACTACGGTCATGTGTACTCCCAGCGCTTCGATTTCGTTGATAGTCTTCCGGCGTTCCTCTGCGTACGGTCCTGCGTCACTTCCAATTCCAGTTCTGCTGAGCAATACCACATGGCCCGGGCGCCTTTTCGCTATCCATTGCGCCACCTGCAGCCCTACCCCGCCCAAACCTCCAACAATCAAATACGAACCGTCCCCACATATTTCAGTCTTGGTTTGCTTGATTGGACCCTTGAGACTTGAATGCTTGAGACGTGCCACGAGCCTTTGGCCCTCACGGTAGGCAACCTGATCTTCCCGGTCGGCGCCCAGCAACTCATCCAGCAGGCTCTTCGCAGCGGCCAGTGGCGTCATGCCCGGGTCCAGATCGATCAACCCTCCATATTGTCCTGGCGCCTCCAGTCCTAAAACACGTCCAATTCCCCACCCCAGGGATTGCATCGCCCCGCCGATTGCCGGTGAAAACGAATCCGTGGCCTGTGCGCCGCGGGTCGCAATCCACAGATGCGCATTTCTATCAGAGGGCGCCAACAGCGTTTGGATCAGATGCACCAGCGTTTTGGCACAAAGTTCTTCGCCCTGCGCAAGAACGTGATTCGATTCGATCGTGTCGGCAACGTCCATTCCCCACAGATACACCATCTCGTGAGATATGTTCGCGTGGCGCGCTGTCTTCAGCCGGAGGAATTCCGCCGCGATCTCGGTCGAAGACCCTGGACAACGAATTGTCTCGCACGATTCACCCCTGGCGTCCAGCATTTTACCTAGAGCCGCTCCCACGCCGAACTCGTCCGCGAAAATCATCCAATGTCGGCTCGGCGTCTTTAAATCTCCAGTGGCAAGGGTGTGGTTCGCGTCCGCTTGCGCCACAATGACAATCTGCTGGGATGATGTGCCGTCCTGCACCGTATAGGAGATGGTCTGGCTGGACCCAAATCCTTTCTCGGTCAGCAAGCGTGCCCAGGTCTCGGCGGAAATCAATGGATGGTCTGGCCGGAGATCAAAGTCGCTGCATCGCCACCAGCCATCCGTCAAGCCTAGCGTAAGATCCAGCCAGCGGTCTGGGCGAATCCCTTCCACGAGCAACAGTACCCCACCCGGCGCGAGCATAGCACGGATATGTGCCAGCGTTCGCCGCAGATCCGCCGTTGCATGCAACACGTTCGCTGCGATGACGATGTCATAACACCCTGGCTCAAATCCCTGTTGCAGGGGATCATTCTCAATATCGAGAAGCCGATAACTCATGGCCGGCGCATTGGCGAACTTGGCGCGGGCGCGGGACAAAAATACGGGCGAGACATCGGTGAATACGTACTCGATGTCCTTTCCTGCAAGCGCCGACAAAATCGGGACGGTGGTGGCTCCGGTGCCGCCTCCGATTTCAAGAATGCGCACCGGGCGATCCGTGATCGAGTCCGCCGCAGATTGAACTACTTTGGCAGCCTTGTCGTTAAAGAAACGGCACACTGGGGACTGCTCATAAATTTTCTCCGCCTCTCCAATGGAACCATCGGCAAAGACAAGCTGCATCGGGTCGTAGTCTCCCCGCAATACTGGCAATAGTTTTCTGCCGCATCGCCGAAGGATGTTGATTTCCGTCCGCATCTCCGGATATTCTTCGCTGAGTTTTTCCAGCGTCCCATCTGCATCTGCATAGGCAGATCCATCTACAAACCGGAAGCGATCCGCGGTGTGTTCCGCAATGCCATCTTCGGCCAAAATGGCGAGCATCCGCGCCAGCACGCGATGTCGTGCAGGAACAATTTTCAGGCGCTGGCTCAGATCTTCAAGGCTGAATGGCGCGGTCGGCAGCGGAGAAAGTCCTCCGTCCTGGAAAGCGCGCAGGATGTACGCAACATAGACAGGCTTCAACGCCGCCATCAGGCGTTCCACACGCAAAAGCTCTTCATTCGCCGGTGTCACCGCGACGCTTTCCATCAGATCCTTATCCAGTCGAATGGTGGAATGGGATGTTGTGTGCGGCAGCGGTTTTGGGTCCCATACCAAGTCGTAGATCCACTCGTCAACGCCCGCGATCTGTGGGTCTGTCAATGGATTAAGCGAAGCATCCGGAGTTGACGGGAACGAACTGCCCGGATGCCGAGGTGCGTTTCCAGCATCGTGCCGGGATTGAAGATCAGATTCCGGGTCCAGCCAGTATCGCTCCCGTTCGAAGGGATAGGTGGGCAAAGAGATTGTATTCGCCGCAGCATTCGAGAAAAATTCATCCATCTCCAATCGGCAGCCAAGAACATAGAGTGTCGCCGCCGTGCGGAGGAACTGGAGCGGGTCGCCCCCTCGATTGAATGCCGCAAGGCGCGTGCTTGGCAGATTGTCACCAGCGAATTGTGCAAGTAGCTGAAGCGCCGAAGCGTCCCCCATGTAGAGGCACGCCGCACAATTCTCTTTTGCTAACGACGCGAGCGCCTCCGTGGAAGGAATCGCGGACTGGAAACTATATCGCTCACCGCCCAAGGCTTGGATGGGAGTTTCATCCAGGCGTGGGCGAAGCAAATTCGCGAGAAGCGGAATTCGCGGCGTCCGAACCTGGATTTGGTTGGCGCATGCGTCCAGTTTCGCTGGACTATTCTCGGCATTTGCAACGGCGAGGCGGAGGCCATCCGATAGGCTCAACGCTCCCGTGACACTCGCTGCGACAATCTCTCCAGAGCCATAGCCAAGCACCACCGACGGCTCCATGCCGCACGCGCGCCAGAATTCTGACAATGCATACTGGCGAGTCAACGCGGCCGCGGCCGCATACCAATCGGGCTGAGGTGCTTGCTGATCCGCTGCCGCGCCGGCGCCTTCGCAATAGAGAGGAGAATCGAGCGGCAAACCCAGTTCGATTCGTACAATCTCTTCGCACTGCTGCACCGCTTCGCGGAATGCGGCCGACTGCGTGTACAGCCCCTTTCCTTCATCAGGGAGATGAAATGCATCGTCGCCGAAAACAAAAGCAATCCGCGGCGAGTGACTCACCACGCGCGCCGGCCCGACGATTGCAGCGAAATTCTGGTTCGCCAAGCCTTGCAGTTGCTGCAGCAACTCCGAGTGCGAAGCTGCCACCAGAGCGGCCCGATACTCGAAATGAGATCGGCCTGCATGCAGCGTGCGAGCGATATCTTTGAGCAAAAGAGAAAGATGCTCGAGCAGATAACGGTGCAACGCTGCGGCTATCGATCTCAATGCGGATTCGGTCTTTGCCGAAAGAGGAAAGAGATACGCCCGCTCCGCCGCAGGAACGGCGTGCACAGCCGGGGGAACGCGTGCCTCCACCTCCGGAAGATATTCTTCGACGATGACATGAGCATTCGTACCGCTGAATCCGAATGAGCTAACGCCACCCACTCGCGTGCGCCCGCGGCGATTCCAGGGCTGAAGTTCCGTCGGAACTCGAATGGGTAGATGGTCCCATTCGATGCGGCTGTTTGGAGCGTCAAAATGCAGGCTGGCTGGAATTTTTCCGCGTTGGAGCGACAACACCAGCTTCATCAATCCTGCGATTCCTGCTGCCGACTCCAGGTGTCCGAGGTTGGTTTTTACCGAGCCGACGAGCAGGGGTTCGGAGTTTCTGGATGGCTCCGCGAATACGGCATTCAAGGCACCGGCTTCGATGGGATCGCCCAAGGACGTCCCCGTACCATGCGCCTCGATGTAGTCGACATCGTTGGGGCGCATGCCTGCATCGGCCAGAGCACTGGAGACGACCGCCTCCTGTGAAGGTCCATTGGGCACCGTCAAACCGCTGCTGCGTCCATCTTGATTGCACGCGGACCCGCGAATCACGGCGAGAATGCGATTCCCATCGCGGATCGCGTCCGGCAGTCGCTTCAACAGGATCATGCCGCATCCCTCACCGCGCACAAAGCCATTGGCCGACTCCGAAAATGCCTTGCAGCGACCGTCCGGCGCCATCATCCGACTTTGCGACAACGCAATCGTGATGTCCGGATTGAGGATCAGATTCACTCCGCCTGCCAGCGCCGCATTGCATTCCCCAAGCCGCAGACTTTGACAAGCCAGATGAACTGCAACCAGTGACGCTGAACATGAAGTATCCACCGCCATGCTGGGTCCCTGGAATCCGAGCACGTAGGAGATGCGACCGGCCGCCACGGCGTGCGAAAGTCCAGGGGCGAAGTAGGGCGAGATCTTTTCACGCGGCGCATTGAAGGCCACCTGACTGTAATCCCCATTGCAAATGCCGACGAAGACCCCAGTCTTCGAACCCGCCAGGCGCGACGGCGCAATGCCGGCATGTTCCATGGCTTCCCATGAAGTTTCCAGCAATAAGCGCTGCTGCGGATCCATGCTCATGGCTTCGGTAGGCGCGATCCCGAAAAACTTTGCATCGAATTGTTCCGGCGCCTCAATAAAGCCGCCCCAACGCGTCGCCATTTTGCCTGGCGTGGCCGGGTTGCGATCGTACAGTTCCTGGGTGTCCCAGCGTGACGGAGGCACTTCGCTGATGGCATCGACTCCGCCGCTCAAAAGCTCCCAGAATTCCTCCGGATCATGCACACCGCCCGGAAATCTGCACCCCATCCCGATCACAGCCAGCGGAACTCTGCGCTGTTTTTCGAAAGCCTGAACGCGTTCGTTCAACTCGTCCGCCAGTAACGCGAGGCGCTTGGGCGAAAGCTTCGATATCTTGTCGAGAAAATCGCTCATCGCGCGCCTCCTGCTGCTCTCAGACTCAGTTGCCGATCCACTTCCTCATCGGAAAGCGCTTCGATGTCGTCCAGGAGGTTTGTCGGCGCAAAGCCCGTTTTTCTTGTCGCCTCTGTTTCCGGTAGATCGCCGAACGTCTCTCGGGAAATGAATCCAGCCAGAGCCTCCAGCGTGGGATAGTTGAATAGCAATGTAGCCGGGAGAGTCTGGCCTAAAGAGGCTGCCAGTGAATTGCGGAGCTCAATCGAGAGCAGAGAGTCCAGCCCAAGCTCCGGCAAAGGTTGTTTCGGATCGATTTCCTGGGTGCCGCCGATACCCAAGGTGGACTTGACCCGCTCCGCGATCAGGTCCATCAATATATGCAGCTGCTGGGCTGAAGCCGCCGATTCCAGTTGCGGCAGCCAGGACGGATTCTTTTTTTTCTGTGCTGTTGCGGGGGTAGATTTCGCGGCGTGCAGCGTGCGCAATTCACGCAATAGTGGGCGGCTTGCATCCCCCTGCGACTCGAGCTTGTTTGCAAAATATTGTTTCCAGTCGATCGGCGCAACCATTGCCCCGGCGCGGCCATCGGCGATCAGCATTTCCAGCGCCTGCAGTCCGTCGCGCGTGGAGATTCCGCGAACTCCCATCTTGGATTTCCTGTCTACCACGCGAAGTTGCACCGCAGCTCCGGTCTCGCTCCATGGCCCCCAGTTCACACTCAGCGCCGCGAGTCCGCGCGCCCGCCGGTATTGCGCCATCGCATCCAGAAAAGCGTTGGCGGCGGCGTGATTCGCTTGTCCTTCGGAGCCGAAGATTGAGGCTACGGAAGAAAACAGAACGAAGTGGTCGAGAGGCTGATCTGCGGTGAGACGGTGCAGATGGCAGACCCCTTCCAGCTTGGGAGACAAGACGCGCTCGAACTTTTCCCAGCCTTGCTGCAATATCGCTCCGTCATCGAGAATACCGGCACAATGGAAGACTCCCCGCAGCGGAAACTGGTCCGCAGTTCTGAGCGCAGCCGCGACATCGATTTCCTTCGACACGTCGCCTTGACAAATGCTGACCCGAGTCCCGGCAGCCCGCATTCTTTCGATTACCTCCGCGGCGGCTGCACCCGGCACACTCCGTCCCAAAAGAATCACCTGGGCCGCGCCGCGCTGACTGAGCCACTCCGCAACTGCCAGCCCAATTCCAGCCAGTCCGCCGGTCACCAGGTAAGCCCCGTCTGTCCGGATGGTCGGCTGGCCCGTATCCGGAGCCGGACAAAGAACAACCCGGCCGATATGTCTCGCCTGCGCCATATATCGGAATGCGTCCTGCGCCTTTTCCAGGGGAAAGGATTGCTGTGGCAAGGGGCGGAGCGCACCCGACCGAAATTCATCGAAGATGGCTGTCAAAGTTTCGCGCACAGAACTGTCGCCGCTCTCGAGCGCCGGAGCCAAGTTGAACGGAATATAAATCACGTCGGGGTGAGCGGCCGCCACGGATGTCTGTGTCCGAAGGTCGGCGACTCCCATTTCGATAAAACGTCCGCCGGGAGCCAGCGAATCCAACCCCGCATCGATGAATGAACCGCTCAGCGAATTCAGAACAATATCCACGCCTCGCCCATGCGTGATCTCGCGAATTTCCCGCGCGAACTCGAGCGACCGTGAGTCCATCACATGATCGACTCCGATGGATTTCAGGTAGGCTCTCTTGTCTCCGCTACCGGCAGTTGCGAAGATGGTGGCGCCAGCCCTGCGAGCAATCTGAATTGCCGCCAGGCCAACTCCACCCGCGCCGGCATGGATCAGCACGCGGTCGCCCGAGCGTATGCCGGCCAGGGTTTCCAGCGCGTATGTCGCGGTGAGGAATGCAACCGGAATCGTCACTGCGGCCTCGAAGCTGAGGCTCTCAGGTTTTCGCCACGTCATGTTGGCACGGGTGGTGACAAACTTCGCAAAGCAGCCCTGGCCAAGAGCGACCACTTCATCCCCGGGCCGGAATGTTGTGACTCCCGAACCCACGCGAACCACCGTCCCGGCGCATTCTCCGCCCAGTGGGCCACTCTTGCCCTTGTACATGCCAAGCACATTCAGGACATCGCGAAAATTCAACCCGGCGGCGCGCACGCGAATTTCGATTTCGCCCTCTCCGGGCGTCTGGCGATCCGCCGCGGTCCATTCAATTCCGTCCAATGTGCCCGCTGTCACCAGGGTCAGGCGCTCGTTGAATTGCTTCGCGTTGGAATCTCGAGCGGCGACAGGTGCAATGGGCCGGAGCCTGGGACAATAGAGTTCATTTCCCCGCCACGCCCACTCATCCTCGGCGGCGAGCCCCGGCAGGGACTGCTTGAGGAAGAGCAGCCGCGATAATTCCTCGCCGGTGGTGGTCTCACGGGCTGGATCGAGATCCAGTCGCACCACCCGCATCTCTGGATACTCGGCGGCAACCGAGCGACCGAATCCCCACAAGGTCGATGGCAAAACATTCGTCAACCCTGGACCTTGAGCTCCTCGAGTCACAATCCAAAGTCTCGGAGTGGTTTTCTGATCCATGGCCAGCAGCGCTTGCACGGTTCGCAAGCCTTGCCCCACTATCTGCGATTCGAGCTTCATCCACTCTGCCGGCTGCATCTGCGAGATATCTGACGAGGACGTTGCAAAATAGACAAGATCGCTGATGGGCAATGCCCTCTCGCTCAGGATTGCAGCCAGTTGCGGCGCGGGTTCGCCCGGCTGAAGGATTGCGCACGAAATGCCGTCGCGCGCCAGCACACCCGACAGACTCGAGCTCAATGCTTCATCCGCTGTGCCAGCCAGCACCCAGGCACCCTGGCTCACGTTCGTTGCAGCTGTCGCCGCAACATGCACGGACTGCCGCGCATCTCGACCGCGCGTATTGAAAGCATCCTGAGTCACCGCGTCGACAGGAATCCAGGCGACTTCATACAGCGAGTTGGAAATTTGGTCGAATCGAGATCTCTGCTGATCTTCCGGATTCAAGGGTCGAAGCACCAAGCCGGTTGCCGACAGTAAAAGGTGGCCGGATCGATCGAACCCATACACATCCGCCGTCACCGGCGCGCCACTTTCACCTGGATTGGCACGATGCAACCGGGCGTGGGCCAGTGTCAGCTTTCGTGGATCGCCCAGAAGGCGAAGTTCATCCAGCGCAGCGGGAAGATAGACTGCGTCGGGACCGTGGGATGCAGTCAACAGGATGGCCACGACAGACTGTAAACATGCATCCAGCACGATGGGATGAATCTGGTAGCGATGCGCGTCGGCCTCGATATCGAGCGGAAGCGCAAACTCCACCAGGGCTTCGTCGCTGCCACGAAATACGCGGGTCACCGAACGGAAGCTGGCGCCAAAATCCACATCCATCTTGTCCAGGGCGTCATAGAAAGCACGCGAATCTTCTTCTTTACCACAGCGCGCGCGAATGGCGTCGAGATTCTCGGCGAGACATTCGCCTCCAGAGTCCGAAGACAGGGACCCAGTTGCGTGCAAGACCCACGATGGCCCCGCAGCGGCATTTTCTGCCTCGGTTTCGATGGCGCAACTATAGATCGCAAACGACTGACCCGCTTCCTCGCTGCGAAGCACGCATTGCAGATTTCGTGGCTCATCGAAGATGCAAGGTTGAAGAAAAGCGACCGATCGCACCGACGACGAATCGCTGGGCGGGGCCAGACCAGCCGCCTTGGCAGCGCTCAACGCCATGTCCAGGTACGCCGCCGCCGGGACGACTCGTCGCCCTGCGACAACATGGTCGCCAAGATACGATGGGCGATCGGGACCGATCTGCGATGCAAACTGTATTTCCGCAAGGGGCGAGTTGACGCGCAATCCCAGCAGCGGATGCTCCACCACGGAACTGAGCGGAAGACAGGCTGAAATCCCTTCGGGCTTCATCGGGAACCAGCAACGCTGGCGCTCAAAGGGGTAGGTGGGGAGCGCGATGGGGCGCCCAGATTTTCCGTGAAGCGCTTTCCAGTTGATTTCTGCGCCTGACTCGTAAAGAGCCTTGACCGAGCTGAGAAGGTCCAGCCATGGATTGCGGCCCTTGCGGACAGAAGGCAACCAGGAGAGATTGGAAGCATCGTGTCCCGACTTGCCAAGACTCAGCAGATGGGGTTGGGGACCGATTTCGAGCAGGGTCTGGCAGCCGGTAGCCAGCGCGGACTTCAGCCCGGCATCGAATTGTACGGTCCGCCGCATATGCTCCCGCCAGTACCGCGCCGTAGCGATCTGCTCGGCTTGCGCCGTCTTTCCCGTCAGGTTGGAGACGATCCGGATCCGCGGCGCACGATACGTCACCTTGGCCGCGCATGCCTCAAACTCATCCAGAATCGGCTCCAGCAGCGGCGAGTGAAAGGCATGCGTCACTTCCAGCGCGCGCGTGCGGATTCCCTCTGCTTCCAACTTTTTTCCTACCCTGTCCACCGTCGCGGCCAGCCCCGACAGCACCACCGTCTCCGCCCCGTTGA
>JBAVOQ010000111.1:0-4155 GCA_049692235.1 Acidobacteriaceae bacterium
ACGGCTGTGCATAACGCGCCCGCTTCATGCGGCTCTCTGCCTGCCCCACTTCATCTTCCCGCGGATACAGCACTTCGATCAGCGACTCGCCCGTCTCTTCTTTCCATGCCGCAGCGCATCGATCGATTGCTGCACGAAACACTGTCGAACCTTCATACAACTCTCGCCCCATCCCCACATACTGGCTCCCCTGCCCCGTGCATAGAAAACAGATCCCCTCAACTTCCGTCACCGGCGCGGCCGGACTCTCAAAAGCTGCGAGTTGTTGCTTCAACTGCTCCGCATCCGCGGCCAGGAAGCAGGCACGATGGGGAAAATGTGACCGGCCAGTGTTCGCCGTATAGCAAACGTCGCGTAGGTCAACTGCAGGCGCCTGTTCAAGAACTTCGCGGTAGAGCTCCGTCAACCGCTTGAGCGAAGTATGACTCTTTGCCGAGAGCGCCAGCATCTGCGTGGGCCAGTCGCTTTCGCCACGTGGAGCATCCGCTGGCAAAGCCTCGGCAACGACAATGTGCGCATTAGTTCCGCTGAATCCAAACGAGCTGACGGCTGCGATTCGCTCCTTCCCGTCCGTGTCCCAGTCGGTCAATGTGCGTGGAACGGTCAGCTTCAATTCGTCCCATCGCACGTGCGAGGTCAGCTGCTTGAGATGAAGGTGGGCAGGAATCTGGCGATGATTCAGGGCCAGGATTGTCTTGATCAGCCCAGCGACGCCTGCCGCTGCTTCCAGATGGCCAATGTTCGTTTTGAGCGAACCGACATAAAGCGGCTTCGGCCGCCCAGCTCCATAGACAGCGCCCAGGGCTTGAAGCTCGATCGGATCTCCCAATGCGGTTCCTGTCCCGTGGGCTTCAATATAGGAGACGTCACTCGGCGCGATTCCAGCCGCGGCAAGGGCCTGACGCATCAGTTTCACCTGCGAGGGACCATGGGGAGCCGTCATGCTGCTGCTGGCGCCGTCTTGATTGAGGGCGGTTCCGCGAATCACCGCCAGGATACGATTTCCGTCAGACTGCGCCTGAGACAAGGTTTTCAGGGCCACGAAACCGCAGCCTTCGCCGCGAACAAACCCGTCTGCGCTTTCATCGAACGCTTTGCAGCGGCCATCCGGGGAAAGCATGCGGACCCGCGACAGCATGGCCGTCGTTTCCGGAGCCAGCATCGCATTCACTCCACCCGCCAGCGCCAGGCTGCAGTCTCCGGCGCGGAGACTCTCACACGCTAGATGAACCGCGACCAGGGACGAGGAGCAAGCTGTGTCCAGAGAAATACTCGGCCCTTCTAGTCCCAGGAGATAGGAAATGCGCCCCGATGCAATGCTGTGCGCAATGCCCGATGCGTAATGCGCGTCCATGGCTGCCGGATCCCCGGTTTGCGCATGGAGTTGGCTGTAATCGTTACTGGCAATGCCAAGGAAAATCCCGGTTTTTGTGGCTCGCAGATCCATGGGAGCAATGCCCGCGTTCTCCAACGTTTCCCAGGCGACTTCCAATGCGAGTCGCTGCTGCGGATCCATGCTGGCTGCTTCTCGTGGTGCAATCTCAAAAAACTTTGTGTCGAACTGGTCGACTTGATCGAGAAATCCTCCCCAGCGTGTCACCATCTTGCCGGGCTGGTCGGGGTCGGGATCGTAATATGCGTCCGCATCCCACCGATCCGGGGGAACCAGCGAAATCGCATCGCGACCGTCCCGAAGCAAATCCCAAAAACTGTCGCCGCTATCCGCACCTCCTGGAAATCTGCACCCTAGGCCAACCACCGCAATCGGCTCGCGAGCACGCAGCTCCGCAGCCTCCAGCTTGGCCTGCATCTCCTGAACCGCGAGAAACGCCTGCTTGAGAAGCGTCGATCCTTCCGTCGATTTCTTTGTCTCATTCATAGTGCAAACAAACTTTCATCATGCCAAGCGGCTGCGTAACAGTTCCGCTACATCCTCTTCCGACAGATCGCCAACCTCTTCCGCTGTCAGAAGCTTTTCTCGGGCAACCGGCAGCGACGAAGAGGACTCGCCCACCGATTCCGATGGGATCTCGCCTTGCAATCGGGTAAGGAGATAGCCCGCCACTGCATCGGGGGTCGGATAATCAAAAATCAAAGTCGCGGGTAGGCCGTCCACGCCCAGCAACTTTGATAGCCGGTTTCGAAATTCAACCGCCATCAACGAATCCATGCCCAGGTCCATGAGTCTGTCCCGTTTTCTGGGAAGAGTGCCTGTACCGAGACGCAGCACCTGCGCAATTTCCTTCAAGACAATGTCGAGCAGCAATGCGCGCTTTTCCGACTGCGGCACTTCCTGCAGCAATGCGGCGATGGCTGCTCCCTCGCTTGGGCTCGGCGTCGCGGTGTCAAAGCTGGAAGCGTCAGCCCACGCGCTTTCCTGCGGCAAATCCGCTATCGTCCGTGTCCCGGCCGTTTGCGGAACTACCGCCGCGCTCGCCATGGATGTCCGGGCTAACATCACATGCAGTCCAAGGATCCCCGCGCCGGATTCCGGTTCCGGAGCGGAAACGATCGGGTCCAATCCTGCAGCCTGCAACGCGGATGTCCATTCGGGCACTCCGAGCAGTGCCGCGCCGGCGCGCAGATCATCGTCGGATTTTTGCCAGCCTTCAATCAACCCAGTGGTGATGTCATGCCACGCGAATGACTGCGTCGTTTCCAGCAGCACCATCACTCCGCCCGGCGCAAGCAGACTCGCAATTCCAGACAATGTAGTCTGCAGGTTCCGTGTAGCGTGAACGACGTTGGCGGCAATCACAACATCAAACAAACCTCGACGCGGAGCGAGATGAGCTTCGTTTTCTATGTCCAGCAGTCCGTAGCGGACAAATGGATAAGCAGCGAACCGCGCGCCGGCGCGTTGCAGAAAAACCTCAGAGACATCGGTGAAATGGTAGGAGACGCGATCGGCGGTCAATCCTGGAAGAACAGCCGCAGTGGTAGCTCCCGTGCCGCCGCCCAATTCCAGTATCTGCAGTCGACGCTTTGCTGAAGCCGCATCGGCGACAGCCTGCACCGCCGCCGCTACGATCAAGTTGGCATACCGCGCCGCACTGGAATTCTCGTAGAGATTCCTCGCCAGGTCGGGAGTTCCGCCGGGAAATAATGTTTCCAGCGGACTGGTCGTGCCCAGCAACACTCCGCGGAGATGT
Source organism: Acidobacteriaceae bacterium (assembly GCA_049692235.1). Lineage (GTDB taxonomy): Bacteria > Acidobacteriota > Terriglobia > Terriglobales > Acidobacteriaceae > JAKAAZ01. The sequence goes on from JBAVOQ010000111.1 coordinate 3,153, forward strand.
TTCGAGCAGTTGCGAAGATATTCCAGCAAAAATGGATCATCCTGTAAGCATGGCTCGGCATCCCGCCAGGCTTGGTCACTGTTCGCCTCCGGCGGCACGGCAGGCATCAGAAACCGCGAGCCATCCCGCTCCAGATATCCCGCCTTGCACAACAACTGCAGCCAACGGCCCATCAGTTTCACATGCGATGGCAGAATTCCGCAGCTGCTGGCAAGCGATTGCGCGTCATGGGACACGCCAGCCTTCGAGAAAGCGCCGAGGCCGCCGAGAGTTCGCAGAATCTCTGCAATCGTCAATCGTTCGAGCGCCCCCCATTTGGCGGCGAACGCTTCGACCTTCAGGCCAATCGGCACAAGCTTCGACTGCGACACTGCGGCCCCTGTGGCCCGCTGCCATCTCCGTTGGGAAATATCCTGGTCCTGGTCGACAAGCCAATACCGCTGGCGCTCAAAGGGGTAGGTCGGGAGCGCCATTCGAGTGCGCCCATTGCCTTCGTCGAAGCCGCTCCAGTCGATCGTGTGTCCTTCGATGTACAACTGGGCAAGCGTTTCCAGCATTTGCTCCCAGTCGCTTCGTTGTCGCCGCATCGAGATTTTGACGCGAGGTTCAAGAGATTCATCCGATCGAACCGCGAGTGCCTTCAGATGGGGTTGGGGTCCAATTTCGAGCAGGGTCTGGCAGCCTGTAGCCAGCGCGGACTTCAGCCCGGCATCGAATTGTACGGTGCCTCGCATGTGCTGCCGCCAATACCGCGCCGTAGCGATCTGCTCGGCTTGCGCCGTCTTTCCCGTCAGGTTGGAGACGATCCGGATCTGCGGCGCACGATACGTCACCTTGGCCGCGCATGCCTCAAACTCTTCCAGGATCGGCTCCAGTAGCGGCGAGTGAAAGGCATGCGTCACTTCCAGCGCGCGCGTGCGGATTCCCTCTGCTTCCAACTTTTTTCCTACCCTGTCCACCGTCGCGGCCAGCCCCGACAGCACCACCGTCTCCGCCCCGTTGA
>JBAVOQ010000112.1:0-5040 GCA_049692235.1 Acidobacteriaceae bacterium
ATGCGATGGAACCGGTATACCGTCCAGAGCTTTCTCGACGTTCGCGTTCATGTGCTCAATGGCACTTTGGAAGGCGCATTCCGTCATTGGCACCAAGGCTTCCGGCCTGTCGCTGACCAAACCCAACAGGTTCTGTCAGCATGACCAGCCCACAACTTTGCACACTCTCTCACACTACCCCTTGTGGCTTGCTGAAGCAACCGGATAAGCAGGTGCAAGCTAGCATAAATAACTTGAACATTTATACCGTGCAACGCGGAGGGCGGGGCAGGATCCGGTAGTTCCACCCGCCGTGAAATTGATCGCGCTCGATGGCCAGACCGGCGAGTTCTTCCTCTGATACCTTGATCCCCGCTTTGTAAATGCTCTCATCGAGTCCGACCTGAATGCGCAAGCCCGTCTTGCTGGTGGTGCCTCCAATAAGATTGACCACCACTTGGCGGCTCAGCAACGGGCGGCCGCGCCAGTTGCTGGTGATGTGGCAGAACATGCGGTGCTCGATCTTGTTCCACTTGCTGGTACCGGGCGGGAAGTGGCAGACCTGAATGGCAAGCTGCAGCTCGTCGGCAAGCTTTTGCAGATGCAGCCGCCACAGACGCACCCGGTAGCCGTTGCTTCCGCCGCAGTCTGCGGCGATCAGCAAGCGCTGCGCTCGGCGGTACCGCGCCTGGCCCATCTCCAGCCACCAGCGGCGAATACTTTCGACCGCGAACTCGGCCGTGTCATGGTCGATGCCCACGTTGACCCAGCCAACGTTTGCCGTCAGGTCGTAGACCCCATACGGGGCCACCTTGCCCAGCTCGGGATCCAGGAAGTCATGGGTGCGCGCCTTTTCCGGTTTCCCCCGTGGCTGGTATTCGCGTCCGCCGTTCTTGAAGTCCCCGATCTGCTCCTTTTTCTTGGTGTCCACTGAGATCACCGGCTGCCCAGTGCTCTGGTACTGCTCCACCATTGCAGCGATGTGCCGGAACTGTGCGTCACGGTCGGGGTGCTGCAAGCCTTCGCGTGTTTTGCGCGTCGACTGCAAGCTGTAGTGAAGTTGCGCCAGCAGATCGCACACCGTGCGCTGACTGACCGGATGGCCCTGCCGGTTGAGCTCCCGCGCCAATCGCGTTGTGCTCTTGCAAGTCCAGCGCAACGCAGACTGCGGGTCTCCTCGCGTCGTAGGTTCGACCAGCGCATCCAGGTCGCTCAACAGGGTTGCATCCTTGGCGACAAGTTTCTTGCGCCCGCCTCCGGCGGCACGCACTCGACCCGGGTGGGGCGCTGCCGCCTTGCCTCTACGGGACGACGGCGCAGCCGCGCTGAGTTCTGCAAGACCGGCATGGATCGTTGTGCGCGACACGCCCACCGCGCGCGCAACGGCGCTTACTCCGCCACGCCCCAGGCTACGCGCCTCGACGGCCGCCCACCGCCGTAGCGTGGCCTCATCCAGCCGGTCCGCCAGCGCTCTGTATTTGACCTCGATCTCGTCGGCGACACCCACACTTGCACGATATCAGCACACGCTTTATTGTTCACGTTATTATTGCTAGATTTCTAAATGGCGATCCGATTATTTCTATTTCGCGAAAACCTTGATTCTCGTCATCAGTGCCGACCATGCATGAGCATGGTTTAGGCTTCGTCCCAGCAAACGGGTAATAGCTCCGATACGCGCGATTAACGTTGGTTTACTTGCGGGTCGGCAATCGTCGTCTATAGATTGAGAATGGATTTTATCGGGAAATCTTTCGACAGACCAACTCTGCTCTAAGCCTGAGCGCCTCAGTTCTCGAGGTTCGCGACAGTGTACATTCGACATATCTAACCTGAGGATTATCGATGAGGAACAATCTGAGTCGCCGTGATTTCGGGAAGACCGCAGCCGCTGCAGCCTGTTGGGAAGCGTTGTCAACGTCCGCTCCAAATCTTTTGGCCGAGCAATTGAAGATCCGATGGCAGCGCGTGTCCAGCGCCAATGGCGCGTTGCCGGTTCCCTCCACTTCCCGTCAGCAGACAGGCAGCGCCATCGGGCGGCTGGACAAGAACTCCCCGGCCACGGATTTCATTATGAGTTTCCGCGTGGTGGGACCGGCGCTGGTGTGGTATCGACGCATGCCGGACGGCACATGGGACCGCTATGTGATTGAAAAGGAATTCATACCCCTCGAGGCGGGAGGCACTACATTCGATGTGGATGGAGACGGGAACCCAGACATCGTTTTCGGCAATGATTACGAAGGCGACAAAATGTGGTGGTGGGAAAATCCATATCCGAATTTCGATCCGAACGTGCCGTGGAAGCGCCATATCATCAAGGATGGAGGTGCCAACCAACACCACGACATAATTTTTGCAGACGTGAAAGGGACCGGAAAAGCTCAATTGATCTTCTGGAACCAGGGTGCGAACACGCTTTTCATGGCGGACATTCCCAAGGATCCACGAAATAGCGGGCCATGGGAGCTTACTCCGATCTTTGTCGCGCAGGGCTATCAGGAAGGGTTGTGCGCCTATGACGTCGATGGCGACGGGCGGCTGGACCTGCTGGCCGGCAAATACTGGTTCCGCAATGAAGGCAATGGCAAGTTCAAGCCGATCGAGATTGGTACCCAGGGGGGCCGCATCCGCGCCGGCAAGCTGAAGCCGGGCAAATATCCTCAGATCGTGATTTCCTCGGGCGACCGGATCGGCCCTCTGATGATGTATGAATGCGCGGACAATGCGGATCCCACGGGGCGCGGCGCATGGGTCGGCCGTAAGCTGCTGGACCGCGACCTGATCCACGGCCATTCTCTCCAACTTGTGGACATTGACGGCGACGGCAACCTGGACATCGTCACCGCCGAACAGGCCGCATGGGATGAAAATACAAAGATCCACTACAATCCCAACGCGACGGCCTGGATTTTGTACGGCGATGGCAAGGGCAACTTTCGTCCCACCGTTCTGACCGTCGGCGAGGGGTGGCACGACGCGTACGTCGCGGACTTCGACGGAGACGGTGACCTCGATCTCCTGCAGACGCCGTATACATGGAACGCCCCGAGGGTTGGTGTCTGGTTGAAAAACGGCACCGGAAAGACGCCGCCCTGGGTCCCGGCCATGGCCCCCAGTGCGCATTACGAAGTCTTCAATGCTCCGGTCGGCATGGAGCTATGGACATTTCGACAGGAATTGGCGAAAGACGCGCCCGGCACCCTGGAAACGATCCACAAGCTGGGCTTTACCGATGTGGAGACAGCCAGCTTTTATGGTCGCACGGCAATGGAATTCCATATGCTGTTGCAACAGAAAGGGCTGACCTGTAGCAGCCTGATCGTGTCCTTCGAGCGTTTACAAAGCGATCTGGACGGTATCTCCAAGGACGCGGCAATGATGGGCGCTTCCTGGGTGGTGGCGTCCTGGATACCGCATGGAGCGGAATTGACGGCTGACGATGTCCACAAAGCGGCCGCCAACTTCAATATCTGGGGCAGGAAGCTGAAACAGCGAAATCTACAGTTCGGCTACCATCCGCATGGTTTTGAGTTTGTGCACACTCCGAAGGCCACGCTCTTCGATGTTCTGGCGGAGGAAACCGACCCGGAAGGTGTCATCTTCGAGCTGGACACCTTTTGGTTCGCCCATGGCGGTGCGGACCCGGTTTGCTATATGGAGCGATATCCAACACGCTTCAAGATGCTTCACCTGAAAGATATGGCCAAGGGGACCAAGAAGGACCTGACCGGTATGGCTCATCTCCGGGACAGCGTCGCGCTTGGCCACGGCGAATTGGACTGGCCAGCAATTCTGCGCGTGGCGCAAAAGATCGGCATTCGACGCTACTACATCGAGGACGAAAGCGAGAAAGCGCCCCAGCAGGTGCCGCAATCCGTCGATTACCTGAGAAAACTCGTTTGCTGAACTATTGAGGGACGCTATCGGTCCCCTTCCTGTCACGCGTCCTGCACCTTCAAACCCGATAACCCTGTGCAGTTGGGAAGGCCTTCTATACTCTCATGGCGATGAACCCCGTAAATAACAGGACGGCAGCCAAGGATCTATCGGGCCGGGTGGCCCTCCTCACAGGTGCCAGCAAAGGCATCGGCAAGGGCATTGCGCTCGAACTGGCAGCTGCGGGATGCAGCATTGCGGTCAACTTCCACAGTGATCTCGAAGGCGCGGACAGAACGGTGCGCGAGATAGAAACGATGGGACGCTCCGCGATCGCGATCCAAGCAGACATTTCTCAATCGGCGCAGGTGGATGAGATGGTACGCCGAACGATCGAGCACTTCAAGCGCCTCGATATCCTCGTGAACAACGCAGGGATTCAGACATGGAGTTCACTCCTGGATCTGAAGGAAGCGGATTGGGACAAGGTAATCGGCACCAATCTGAAAGGCTGCTTTCTCTGTACGAAAGCGGCAGCCGAGCACATGAAAGACAGTGGCGGCTCCATCATTAATATCGGATCCGGCTGCAACAAATGGCCGTTTCCCCGGCTGGTCGACTACACGGCGAGCAAGGGTGGCATCGATGCGCTGACGAAAGTATCGGCCGTCGAACTGGGACAATACCAGATCAGGGTCAATTGTGTGGCTCCCGGAGCCATCGAAATCGAACGAACGAAGCTTGAACTCGCCAACTACAGTGGAATGTGGAGTAGGCTGACCCCGCTGGGACGGATCGGCACAATGTCCGATGTCGGGAAAGCAGTGTTGTTTTTTGCCTCGGACGCAAGCCTCTTCATCACCGGACAGACCTTGTGGGTCGATGGAGGCCTATATACTCGACCCGCCTGGCCGGAGAGTGATGGACTCTCATCCGAAGGTTAAGACCAGGATATTTACGAGAGTGTGCAAAGTTGTGGGCTGGTCATGCTGAGAGAGCCAGTTGGGTTTGGTCAGCGACAGGCCGGAAGCCTTGGTGCCAATGACGGAATGCGTCTTCCAAAGTGCCATTGAGCACATGAACGCGAACGTCGAGAAAGCTCTGGACGGTATACCGGTTCCATCGCATCTGTTGTTTCTTCACCATCCGTTTCGCAACAATTTCATTGACCGCCGACTCGAC
>JBAVOQ010000113.1:0-1571 GCA_049692235.1 Acidobacteriaceae bacterium
GCATTAGAAGATGATCCGCATTCTCATGCCCAGCAGTGCGGTCGTATAAGCTTTGCTTGCATAGGTGGGATGGTTCGATACCTCGAGGTCCGGGCCAAGGTCCACACTCTTCGTCAAGCGAAGCCGATAAAAGGTCTCCATTACGCTCTCGTGGTGTTTGGCGCCAAAGCTCGGCTCAGAGTGAATGAATGAAATACCGAACATGTCTCCGCGCCTTTTAAAAGGTTTCACTTGGTCCAGGCCAAGCTCTTCCACTTGCTTGATCGAGGTTCCCGTGTTCGACGCAAAGCCAAGTCTCCCAAGTGGCGTCCAACCACTGCGCAATTCATGCTCAAAGGCGATGCCTCCGCCCGCACCGCTGCCGAGCGTAGCCGTGTCGTCGCGCCAGAAGTTCATGCGATAGTCCCTGAACTGCTTCCCAGGCGAACCGCCTAGCCAGCCGAGTTCGATGGACTCCATATACTTGCGATCAGCCAGTGTTTTCAGGTTCCCTTGCGGTGAGCCTTCCGTATCGATGACCAGTGCATGAATGTAAACATGCTGCGTGGCCTGGAATTCAACCGCCGCTCCGCCGGCGTACGCTCCATCGGAAGCGAACGTCAAGTTGCCGTCGCTCCCCCCATTTAGGAACTGAGCACGCTCGTCGTTGTTGAACATGCTCAGGCTGATGTATTCGTTTGGATGGATCTTGCCAACGTAGAGCGACAGTCGCTCGTTGAACAGGTCCTGACGCCAGTAAAGGATGTTCACCAGGATCGGTTCCTGAGGTCCACCTCCCTGCAGACAATTGAGGGTAAGTCCGGAGCCTAGGCTTTGGCTGAGATTGAACTGCTGACTGATGCCGATGTTCGTTCCCGAACGCACGAGCAGACTGATCGTACCTGCCGTGCTCTCATGGTCATACACCTTCCAGGCCGCCGTGAAATCGGCCCGGCCGCTGGTTTGATCGTGCCGCACGCTGTTCGGTGTGGCCGTCGCATATTGACTTAGGAAAGTGTAGGTCAAGCCGATCTTAAGCTTGGCAGACTGGTTGATCCGATCAGTCAGCCTATCGAACGGCTCAAGGATTGGGCTTAATAGATCTGGCTTCAGAATCGGATCTGCCGGTACCTTCGACAATGCAACTGCGTCACGGTCGAGTTCCTGACGAAGTTCGTCAGGCACCTCCGCCAGACTCGTGTATGGCCCGTTGTATCCCGCTTGATTGCTTTGTGGGGCAGGGCCAGATCTAGCGCTTCCGTTCTGGCCGGCGGCCGACAAACTAATGGCAACAAAGAACAACAACGGCCAAGCCCTCACAATGTCTTCCTCCGAAGTCCCGATGGCTTCGTCTCGCATATCCCATGGCTGCCGAGGATGCGGGATTGCTGAAGTCTGTGCCCCTAACCAATAGTTGACTTGAGTTCGCTTCCAGCTGGCTTCTTGTGCCAGAATCTTTCAATCTCCTCAAGAGATCGCCCTTTCGTCTCCGGTACAAGATAGTAGGAGAAGAGCCACGAACCGATAGCAAGCACGCCGTACAGCCAGAACGTTGCACTTGGTCCCAACAGCTTCAGCAGCGACAAGAAGGT
>JBAVOQ010000114.1:0-8227 GCA_049692235.1 Acidobacteriaceae bacterium
GGCCAGGTCCAATGTCTCAAGCCCAAGGACTGCCGCTTGGCGTCCTAGTTCCAACGCAGGCTTCAGGCTCGCCTGCGAACCTTGCTTCAGGTTTTTCCCCAACGCCGCCACATACTTTTGTGACAGCCCGGCTCGATTTTGCTTCATGTTGTATTGCTAGTTTCGACGGCACTGTGCGGAACATCTCATCTTTTCATTTTTTTCTGCTGCTCGTTAATTTTTAACAATGAAAACATTCTGACGGAGGAGGTGGAACTTAACTATGGGGTGTAACCCTACCGAAGTTTGAGGCTCTCGCTTAAAACAGCACCAGCCGCTCAAATTGATTGAGCGACTGGATTTCTGGTTTGATTGGTTACAAACCGTGGCAAAGGAGCATCAGGCGGAGAACAATTCCTTGATCGCCTTTTCAACCGCTTCGCGGGTTTCGCCCGTGCGCTTTTGAATCCGGCCAATCAATTCGTCCTGCTGACCTTCGGCGTATTGGAGATCGTCATCCGTAAGCTTGGCCCATTTCTGTTTCAATTTGCCTTTGGTGATGTTCCAGTCGCCTTTGATTTCGAGTGTGTTCATGATAGTTGGTTTTCGTCGTGTGTTTTTATCCGCCTTCAACGTGAAGGCAAAAGTGTAGCCGCACATGGTTTTTTGCGGACGGCAGTTTAAGGCGCGATTTTATCGCTCAACCACTGGCGAGCGTCGGTGAAACTCTTTTCCAGTGATTCGTATGCTTTTTTGGAGCCGGCCTTGACGCTGTCCCATGTGGATTCCGTGGCGTTCGAGGCGTCCGCCAGTTGCTGATTCAACTGTGTGGCCTGATCGCGCAACGCTTGCAGTTTCGGTTTCGCCTCGGCCTTGATCGCGTCGCTGGAATTGTCAATTTTGGCCGAAAGTTTATCTAAATCCTGGTTCAGCGTGGTTAGCTGACCTTGCATTGATTTAACGAATTCTGCCTTCTCCGCGAAGGTATAGTCTTTCATGTCCTGTGCGGCTTCCTTCGTTTCAGTTTTGACCTGATCCATTTGCTGTGTAGTGGTTTTTTCCTTGTCGCAACCCACCACAAAAGCAGCGACGGAAAGAAAAATGACGAGCCATGTTTTGTTTTTCATAGCTGACAGCATCAACTAACAGTCTTGCGAATACTATGGGGTGTTCACCCCAGCCAATGATTTTTCTAGCTTGTGAGCAACGTGGCGGTCGTCTTTCAAAACCACCATCGTCTGTGGGATTGAAATATGGATTCCTTCGCGCGCAAAACTTTTCGCGGCCTGCTCCAGCAAATCACATTTGAACAAAATCGCAGTTAAAGCATCGGCACACCACACATCAAGCGATAGCACGATGCCGGAAGGATAAGAAAACGTGCTCAGAACGGCTTCTGCCGTTCCTTAAAGGTTTGTATCCAGAGAAGGAAAGCAAGAAGGCAAGACACATTGAGAACCTGAAGGTCGCTCATGTGGCGTTTAGTCGTCCGACTCATTTGCTCGCCTTTGCTTGCCAGAAAACCGCTATTGCAGGGCATGAGGCGGATTTGAAAGCCTACGGCTGGGAAATTAGGCATGTCAGCGAAATCTTGAAACATGAAAAACCGATCTCCATCCCTGGTTGAAAATGTTCGCCTCCATTCAACACGCTCCTTGGCCAATTTCAGATTTTCCAATCACTGATCGGAAAATTGGCGAGCCAGTCGTCTCGTCGCCGGGACAACGCGATGAAACCCCGTTTGATTGTGTGGCGTCGTCGGTCGCGTCAAGGATACTACGGCTCGCTCGTCTAAACGCTCGCGCTTCCGTTCCTCCTTTGACCCGCCCGCCGCCGCCGGGGTTTTTTGCCTCTAGGTTTTCATCGCGGGAAGTCTGTCTGCTCGAAAGAAGATTTAACTGGAACGGCACAATTCTGCGCTGTTATTTCTTCGCAATTGGGGGTTAAATGGGTTTATTGCTGAAAGAAACATTGCACGGTTAGTGAAAAAAACTGTTAAAAAAGCCTTTCACCGGAATGGCCGACTGCGTGAGGCAGTGCCTTTACGCAACGGGCGCAGGCATGGCGTTGCTCGTGTCTGGCACAAAAACGGGGTCCTAGCCAACGAGGAGCGCTATCAAAATGGTCTGCTTCACGGCGTCTGTCGCCAGTGGAATGAAGCCGGACTGTTGCTGGGCGAATATCGGATGCTTCAGGGCACGGGTGTTCAGCGCACATGGCACGAGAATGGCCGGTTGCAATTGGAATTTTCCACCGTGCGCGGCGATTTTTCAGGACGCTATCGTCTGTGGCTGCACGATGGCGCGTTGATGTCCGAAGAAATCAATTTGCATGGGCGTCCTGTCACCGCCGAGGAATACCGTGCCGCCCGCGCAAAAGACAAATCGCTGCCCATGTTGAATGGTGAAACCGGAATGCCATTGCCGAAAACGGTCGCCACGGAAAAGCACATCCATGAAGTTTTTGTCCGTTCACTTTTGGCGCAGAAGAATCGCACCGAAGTGCGGAAGTGGCTGGAGAGCGGCGGCAAGGCCGTGCGCTCGCTCGGACGATTCAAGCGCGTGAGTGATGCCCTGAAATTCGTTGAGGCGCTATACAAAACAGGCGCGACCGTGGTGATCGCGCCTGATATTTACGACGGCAAATCCGGGGATCAATTTGCCGATTGTCTGTTGGTGAAACTTCCGGGCATTGCCGCCGAGCGGAAAGCCATCCGCAAAGTTTGTGCGCAATTGTCGAAACGCAAACTCGGCGCATTCCAGCCGGACAAGGACATCGGCGAGTCGCACCTGTATCTCTTGCTGGCCTGATTCACAGCACCATCAGGCAGTCCCGCATTTCGTCGAAGGTCAATGCGCCACTGGTTTGACGCTCTTGCAACAAACATTCTGACACGGCATCGCCGACCAGCTTTTCCACCGCGTCGCGCATCGGACGCGCCCCCAGCTTGGGATGAAATCCTTTACGCACGAGAAACGGCAAAACCGTTTTGTCCAGTTCGAGTTTGTGTCCGCGCTCCCGTAGGAATTCGATTTCACGCGCAATGAATTTCTCCGCAATCTCCAACTGGTGTTCGTAACCCAAACGACGGAACACGAGTTTTTCATTCACGCGCGCGAAAATTTCCGGGCGCAGGGATTGTTGCGCCCGCGTCAGGACGTGGCGTTCCAGCGTCGCGTCATTGGAATGTTGCAGGCTCATCAATTCCGCCGAGCCGATATTTGACGTGAGCCAGATATAATAGTTGCTGAAGTCCAGCGTCTGGCCGGTTGCCACTGTGATCCGCGCCGCGTCGAGCAGTTGCAGCAGGATGTCCAGCACGCGCGGATGTGCTTTTTCCGCTTCATCAAACAGGAGCGAGCCTTCCGCCGCGCGCTCGCGCACTCCGCCCAAATAACCAACTTCGCCAAGCCGCGCGCCGAGCAGCAGGCCGAGCGATTCTTGATTCTGAAACTCCGACATATCGAAGCGGAATAATTGTCCCGGCCCGAAGATTTGATTTGTCGTGACGATAACCGTTTCCGTTTTGCCGACGCCCGTTGGCCCAAGCAGCAGAAAACTGCCGCGCGGACGACCCGGTTTTGTCAGGCCGAATTCACCGCGTTGCACCGCCGAGACGATGCGCGGCAGCACTTGTGACTGGCCGCGAATTTCGTGTGGCAGCAGCGTGTTCAGTTTCTGGAGCTTGTTAAGTTTGTTTGTGTCTATGTTTTTATTCATCCCCCACTTCTAGCAGGAATCCTTTTTTAAGATGTGTGCCACGCACGCCAACGGTTTTTTTACTTCTGGCAAAGTGCGCGTGTGATGCAGCGAACAAGTCGCTGCGCTAGTAAATAAAAAACAAAACAACGCGTATGAAGATCATCAAACACATCCATCCGAAAATCCGTTCGCGGCTGCCGTCGCTCCTCGTGGCCGCCGCCGTTCTCGCCCTCAACACCCTCCCGGCGCTCGCACAGTCCACAACCTTCAGTTCCACCGACCTCAAGACCGGCATCAGCAACAGTCTCGCCGTAATCATGATGTTCGGCTTCGTCCTTGGAATTTCGTGCGTCATCTACGGCGGCTTCGCCATCCGGCGTGGCGACGTTGACCAGGGCAAGATGTCCATCATCGGCGGCGCGATCATCGCGGCTGCTCCGGCGGTCATTTTCGCCTTCTTCAAAATCTTCGGCCTCGATTCCAACAGCGCCGTCGGCGTCGGCACTTTCTGACAAGGCGAAGCCTTGACCTAATAACCAACCCCCAACCGCCCACGAGCATGAAATCCGAACTGCGATTCACCGAAACCAACGCCGCGACCGATTGCAAAGGCCGCACCTGGGGTCTGGAAGGCGGCTTGTTCTGGTGGCTCGTGGGCGGTGTCGGCGTGGCCATCACGGTGTTCTTCGTCCTGCTCGTGATGATGAATACGTCCTTGTTGACGGCCTTCCTCGCCGCGCTCGTGCCGCTCGGTATTTGCCTCGCCTACATCTTCGGTTTCCGTCAAGGCAAGCCGCCCGGCTACGACCGCGATTGTTTTGAACATTGGTTTTCCGGCGGCGGTTTCGCCCCTGAAGTTCAAACCATCCACTCATGCAAACATCCATTGGTGGAGGCCAGACCATGAATGCCGGCGCACTGAATCATCTTGAATTGCTGCGGCGGACGTTGCTCGGACAGCTTCAAACTGCCGATGTCAATCTGCGCGCCGGGCTGCACCAGCACGGCATGGATGCCATCGTCCGCGCCCATCTGGAACGGGCGCTCGCCCACATCCGCGAAGCCTCCATCGCGGTCAACGAGCAAACCAAAGTCCGCACCGTTCAGGAACTGGCCGACCAGCTCGCGCGCATTGAACAAATGCAGGCCGACCTGCGCGCCCAACAAACGCCCGCTGACGAATCCTCAACCTCAATTCATGTCTGACCTATGTTTGAACGCGCTCCCAACGGTTTTTTTGTCCGCAATCTGATTGTCTTCAATCTGCTCCGGCGCGGTGGTTATGTGGCGAAGGGGTTTGTCTTTGAAGCGCCCGACCTCACCAACAGCCAGGTCGCCGACCTGAACGATTTCCAAGATCAACTCTGTCTCCTGCTCGCCTCGCTTCACGAGAACCAGCGGCTGCAAGTGCAATACTTCTGCGATTCCGATTACAAGGGGGAATTGCTGCGCTACCAACAGGAGACGGAGAAGTTTTCCAATGTCTGGACCATACGCAGCCGCAACGAACGCTTCGCGCGCTACTGGCAGGCCATGTCCGAACGAAAACTCCGCCGTCAGCGCGTCATTATCTACATCTCGCGCTCGCTGGAGAACGTGCCGAAATCGTTCCAGTCCGCCGCCGCCCGGCGCGACTACTACCACACGCTACTCGACCAGCTCGAAACCGAGTTTGACCACGTTCACCGGCTGTTGCTGGAAATCTTCGGCTCTGGCGGCGCGCGCATCCTGCCGATGTCCGACCTTGACCATTTCCGGCACTACAAACGGTTTCTCAATCCGTCGCTCAACGACCGGTTCGACTACGACCCGGCCGAAGGTTTTGAACCCGAACTTTCGATTCAGGAAAACTGCTGGCACAGCGAGGGCAACGGCCAGTCCGACTTCGGCTTCTTTCTCGACGGCCATTATCACTCGCTCATTGTCCTGACCCGCTGGCCGCGCACGACGTATCCCGGCATCATCCAGCGGCTCACCAATCTGCGGCTGCTCGATTACACCGTCACCGTGAATGTTGATCCGCTCCCGATTTCACAGGAAATCAACAAGGAGGAAAAGGAGCACGACCGCGTGGCCGGTGACTACGCCAGCGAAAAGAAAATCTCCCTGCTCACCGTCATGGAAAAGAAGCAGAAGAAAATCCACGCGCTCATGCAGGGACAAACGATTCCATTCCGCGCGATGTTCGCCATCCGCGTGTGGGACAAGTCCCGCGACGGCCTCAACGCCAAAGCCGGGGCGATCAAGAATGCCATCAACTCGATGAACTCGGCGCAATACTTCGAGAGCAACCTGCCCAGCACCTCAAGAAGTCTTTTCTTCCAGACCTGGCCGGGCTGGACATGGGGACGTTACGAGCATCGCAAACTTTATTCCGAGCACCGTTTCCTGGCGGACATGCTGCCGGTGTCCAGCACCTTCACCGGGCACTTGGCAACGGCGGAGGCAATTTACGACGGGCCGCAGGATAATCTCATCGGCATCGAGACGTTCTCCGGTTCCACGGACAATAAATCTCCCCAACACGCTGTTTTGCTCGGCATGAGTGGCGCGGGGAAATCGGTCACGGTTTGCGACCTGCTTTCGCAAACCGAAGGCTATTTCGGTTACACCGTCATCATCGAAGAAGGTCTGTCCTACGGCATCTACACCGCGACGGTCGAGGAAGGCGCGCGGCCCATCATCATTCATCCCGACGGCGACCTGACCATCAATTATCTCGACACGAAGGGACTGCCCCTCACGCCCGACCATTTGTCGGCGGCAACCGCGCTTGTGGCACGGATGATTGGCACCAGCTCGCAGGAAGACAAACAGATGCTACGGCAGGCGCAAATCGCCAAGTATCTGAACCTGCTTTACGAGGATTCGTTCCAGGACTGGCAGAAGAAGCGCCACGACCAGTTGCTCGACATCGCCCGGCACGCGATGGCGTTGCAGAATTTTCGCGCCGAAAAAATGCCGCCCGGAGCGACCACCCTCGAAACTTTTGCGGATTTCCGCGACTGGAAAGCAGCCCACCCGGCCGAAGCGGAGGAATATCAGCGCCAATTCGAGGAACCGGCGGTGTTGAAATTCCTGAAAGACCCCCGAACCAGCAAGGAAGTCCGCAACCTGGCTTTCGCATATTTCACGCCGGACGAGTTCCCGACGCACCGGATGCTTCAGGAGTTGATGATGCTCGACCCGATGGGCGGCGAGCGCGACCAGATCATGGAAATCGCCACGCTCATTCTGCCGTGGTGTCGCGACGGCAACTACGGCTGCCTGTTCGACGGCACGAGCAATCTTTCGCTCACCGGCAAAATCGCGCACTTCGAGTTGGGCTACATCCCGGAGTCGGCAAAGGAACTGAAAGCCGCCGCCGGTTTCCTCATCACCAACCATGCGCGCAAGCACATCATGACGCTGCCGCGCGCCATTCGGAAACGGAACATCTACGAGGAGGTCGCCCGCTTCCTCGACATTCCAGGCGGTCAGGAAATCGTCCAGGAATCCTACGCCCAGCTTCGCAAATTCAATTGCTGGAACATCTCCATCGTGCAGCAGTATGCGCGCTTCAAACAGTCGCGCATCCGCTCCGCCGTGTTCGGCAACTCGCGCCAGTTTTTCATCATGCGCCAGAACGACCGCGCCGATCTGGATGACATGGGCAAGGACATCGCGCTGCCCGAAGTGACGCAGCACGCCATCATGAACTACCCGCTGCCCGACCATCAAACCGGCCAGAAGTATTCGCCGTTCACCTATCTGCACACCGACGCGACCCGCAACCTCTGCGGCACGGTCCACAACGTCGCGTCGCCGGAGATGCTCTATTGCAGTTCGTCCAGCGGCGAACATTTCGACAAGCGCGCCCGCGAACTTCGCAAAAGTCCCAACATCGTCGAGGGCATTATCGCCCACGCCAATCCGCCAAAATAATCCCAAACCAAAACGCTTATGAAAAAATTATACATTCAATTCATCCTTCTTTCCTGTGTCGTGTGCTTGTTCACGGGCTGCGCCGCTATCACCCGACCCGTCACTGATGTGGCGTTGGGGGCAGGCGGCGCGGCCCTCGGCGGCGAACTGTCCCACAACAATCCGACGGCCATCGCGGGCGGTGCGGCGGGCGGTGTCCTGCTTGGCGAAGGACTTCACTACGCCAACAGCAAGCAGAACGACAAGTCCTACCAGACCGGCTACGACAAGGGCCGCAGCGATGCCGTCAAACAGCAATACTGGCTTTACGTCTCCATGCAGCAGGCCAAGGCGGGTGACGAAGGCCGTGTCCGGCTTTATGAAGTGCATCTGCCGGAGCAGACCATTGACGGCGTGATTTTCAAACCCACAACCCAATTTCTCCGCATCGAACAATAAACAAACAACAACAGTGAAAGGAAAAGTATGAAAAAACTAATCGTAGCAGCCCTCATCGCCCTGCCGCTGGCGTTCTCCGCCCGCGCACAGTGGATCGTCTATGACCCGACGATGAACATCGAACAGATATTGGATGAAGCCGAGAGCATCGCCAAATACGTCACCATGATTGACAACCAGGTGC
>JBAVOQ010000115.1:0-3601 GCA_049692235.1 Acidobacteriaceae bacterium
GAGAGGATGCGGGAGCTGAAGCGCGATGTTTCGGGCGTTCCTGCGCGAACCAAGCCACAAAGCAGCCTGCAGGAACAATACAGGTTGCTCCACATGGCCAGGCAGAGCTACACCGTAGCACCGATCAACCCCGGCAGCCCCGGCAACGGACGTGTTCCTTCTCGTACGAGTTTCTTTCAGACTTCATCCCGGCCAGGGTTTAACAGCACGGGCCGGCGCTTCGGTGGTGGCAGCTAATGGCCAACGGCGATCCCCAGAACAACATCGCGGCGAGCGTAGCGGCCAGTTATGACATGCCGATCGCTGTCTCGGTTATTGAGAAGCTGGCCAAGTTCCCGTTCCTCCAGCAGCTGGGCTATAACGGCCAGCTGAGCTGGTTGCAGGGAGGGTTCCTCGGGCTGCAGGACTTCTTCGACGAGATGACGACCTATTCGAGTGCCGCCGACATTCTGCAGGCAGCCTGGCAGCTCATTCAGAAGCGGGTTCCCCTCAACTTGGATGTGCAGAAGAGCCTGTACACGACAGACTCGATGGGGACGGTCGGCAATGCCTTCCAGCAGCTGGTCGGCTTCCAGCAGACCTTCGCCGTCAACCCTGACGACCTCTCCGATTCAACAGGCAGCGCAGTCGTTGCCAGCAATCTCCCGAGTTCCTAATGGCCTTCGAGTCGATCCAGTTCAAATACACCCCGCCTCGCACCGTCTCTGCGGTGATTCCCGCCACATCGGCAGCTCCGCCGGTGAGCCTGGCTACAGGCAACAGCCAGACGAATTCCGGGAACGCAGCGGCGAGCACGTCGGCCGCTGGAAAGCTGATTGCCCGACTGGCGGACTTGCTGGACACCAACCAGTATCTGCAGCAGATGATCCTCGCATTGAGCACCGGGCTGGGAATCGAGTTCGATCCTTCGGTGGATCCGGAAACAGCCAGGGCACTGCAAACGATCTACTCGAGCCTGCCGGTGCCGACGTCACTGACCATCAGCATGTACAACCGGCTGCTCGATGCCAAGATGACGGCGTTGGAGCTCGAGTCGGGACTGGGGAATGGTACTCCTTATGAGACCAACCCTTTTCAGGCATCGGCCGTCAGTCAGATCAATCAGGTCATCGAGAGCGGACTGGTCAATAGCGGTCAGGCCCAGTATCAGACTGCTCTCCTTCTGGGCCCGTTGAAAGGGGACGCCGTCCTCTTCAACAACATGACGGCCCAGCTGTCGCAGTATCCGGTCATCGCCTCGCCGGGAACCCCTTCGATCACCACCAACGATCCGAACCATATCTCGATCTTGGGGCAGGATGTTTCCCCAGCCTTGGCGAGCACCATGAACAGCTCGCTCGACTCCTTCCAAAGTTCCTACGCCTCGGTCTATCAGCTGAATGCCAGTGTCGGAGTCGTTGGCCAGGACGTCAACAACGTCCTGAATCAGTTCTTCCTGGAGCCTCCCACCAATCTGGTGCGAATGATTCCTATGATGAGGGCTCTCCAGGGATTCACTCAGGGGCCTCGTCTGGATTCGATCGTAAACGGATTGACCGGAACCTCGTTCGTTCAGCTCATTGCTGAGGCAGCCGGCATGGTCATGATGGCCGACCGGTTTATGCAGACGGCGGTGCAACCTCTCAAGGGAAGCACTTCCAACATCGGCCAGATGGTTTCCCAGATCCAGGCGGCGGCCGCCATGTCCAGTGTTGTGGTGAACGGGGCGAAACAGAGCTTCGTCAACACCACTGGCGGGCTCAAGGGCTGCTCCATGGCCTACTACAGTGGCTTGCCGACAGCGCCCAACAGCACCTCGGCACTGGTGCCATCGAGCACCTTCCAGGTTCCCGGGGTCGGAACGATGACTCACAGCCTCATGACTCTGGCGACCCACCTCGACTGGGCGAACACGACAGCCAGCGCCAAGGTCATGGTGCTTTTGGAGTCCTTTCAGAAGCTGATGAATCGCCGGACCGGCGACATGAATGCCCAGATGGACATCATTGCCAGCACTCAGGCACTGAACACATTGATCCAACTGGCCACCGCTGTGATGACCTACAACAGCAGCCAGCCCGCAGTAGGCGCTGCGAACTCTGTTGCCCAGACAGCTGCCGTGAGCCAGATCCTCAGCGGCATGCAGTCAACGACTGGCACTTCCTTCGTTGTCACCAACGGCCAGATGCAGGCCGTTCCTCCCACAGTCCCAGCACCGCCCAGCAATGTGCAAACGGTTCTGACCAACGGCGGCGTGAACCTGATTGTCGCTTCCTCGTCGACTGTAAAAGCACCCACCATTGGAGCAGTGAGCTAATGCCACGCACACCGGACACCACTCTTCAGGACAACGCCGCGCGCCGGCAAGAACGTCTCATGGCTTTCGTTGACGGCACGTCGACGAAGTCAAAACCCGGCAAAGCCGCAGTGATCAGCCGGACGATCAATGGCCAGGTCATCGAACCCAACATCAAGGGGCTTGGGCGCAGGACTGCTTCGTACTCTGGCGACAGGTTCCAGCCAATTGAGCGACCGACCGGCGACCGTTGCATCAGCGACAAGCAGATGGACAGCATGAAGATCGAGGACGCCGGCAAGATGCTGAACGGCGACCTGAACAAGATCAAGCTTGAGAAGGCAGCCGATTACATCGGCACCTACTACATGTGGAACGGCATCCTGATGCCGGAGTACGACATGCGCGAGCCGCATGCCATCTCCGACACCGAGGTCTATGTCAAGCAGGCAGTCGCCCGCAAGCTGGCGCTGGCCGCGCGCGCCGGCTACGAGATTATGAGCGACCGGCAAGAAGATGCCGAATACATCCAGAACCGGATCGATGCTTTTGAGTTCGTAACGGAGCGTAGCTTCGAGAGCTTCCTCAAAGGTATTCTGCGCAATATGTTCCTGTGCTCCAACTGCTTCCTGCTCAAGATCCGCAAGGAAGATGCCGCTCCTGTCAGCAAGAAGAAGGGCGGCAGGGTTCCGGTCGCGGCCTACACGATTGTTCCAGCCCACACCATGCATCCCTATCTGGAGAAGGGGCGGATCGCCAAGTGGCGCCGCATCTTCGACCACGGGATTCCCTGGATCGATTATCCGGTTGAGGACATCGTTCACCTCAAATGGGATGTGAAGCCCGGACACATCTTTGGGACTCCGCGCACCATTGCCGTCCGGGATGACATCTTCGCCCTGCGCCGGCTTGAAGAGAACATCGAACTCCTGTTCATCAACCACCTGTTCCCGTTGTTTCACGTTCAGGTTGGCAACGAGAAGGCTCCTTGCACCTACGGCCCGGGCGGCGAGTCCGAGATCGACATGGTGCGCTATCAGATTGAGAACATGCCCAAGGAAGGCGTGTTCGTCACCGACGAGCGTGTCACCGTCACCGCCGTTGGCGCCGAGGGCAAATCTCTCGACTTCAAGGCACTGGTGGAACACTTCAAGTCACGGGTCTACATCGGCCTCGGCATGAGCGCCATCGATATGGGCGAAGGTGCCGACGCCACTCGCGCCACTGCCGACAACATCTCGCAGAACCTGAAGGATTCGATCAAGGCCGACCTCGACGAGCTCGCCGATCAGATCCGGATGCTCGTCTTCAAGGAATGGTTCCAGG
>JBAVOQ010000116.1:0-49203 GCA_049692235.1 Acidobacteriaceae bacterium
CGATAAGGCCGATTCCCACATTCACACCGCCACGACGACTACGACGGGGATGAATATTTCCCCTAAACCAGCTGGCTAAGGGATACGCATTCTGAGGGCAAGGTCAATCGGAATAGAACCAGAAACACTTTCGCGGTGTGAAAACGGCCACCATCTACGAGAGAACTTCAGCTTCAACTGGTAGAGTTTTCCGGGAGCAGGTCAGCTGAGATCGGACGGGTGCGATTCGCCCGCCTGGCGTTGGAAGTGGGCGAGTCGGTTGTGCCGGCGCAGCGCACGAAATTCAGCAAGCGGCAGTTCACGCAGCCGCAACTGCCGGCGGTGCTGTGCCAGATGCGTTATGAGGACTGGACCTTTCGGGAAGCAGAAGTCCGGCTCAGCGAGCACGCGGAGTTGCGCTCCGCTCTGCGGCTCAATTTTGTTCCCGACCACACCACGCTGTATCGCTTTCTGCTGCGGCTCAACGAAGAGGATGTGGCGCGGGTGCTCACCGAGATCGTGCGGCGCATGCCGGGGAGGTGGCGAAGTCCGGCTCGATCGGAATAACCGATTGAGCCGCCACACCTAGGGCAGTGCGGCGGGATGATTCCAGTCGTCGTCGACGACGCCCATATCCTGCAGGGTGCGAACGGTGATTGCAAGATGATCGGGAAACCAGACGCGATTTTGCGGTGTCTCTTTTTCTCGACCGATGGCGACCACGCGACCGTATGGCCATGCGCCGTCGGGCAGCGAGGCAAGGGCGCGAGGCAACTCCGCCAGACGAACGTTAACCACCTGTTTGCGAGCGGATCTCATGCGGGTGATTCCGCCGCGGTCGATGGGACTGGCGTTTTCGTCCGGCAAATAAATGCGCAGCTGAATCATATTTTGCTCCACGCTGAGGTACGGATTCTGCCACTGCGATTCCTGATCGATGTTGAGGTAAACGCTCTTCAACGGAGGCGGAATCTGGGACAGGTCCTGACGGGAGGAGGTTTTGTCGGCCGCCCATTTTTCGGCGTGGCGGGACATATCGAAACTGTTGCCGGAATTTCTGCATCCGCTGACGGCGAGGGAGGCAAAGATCGCGAGCGCAAGCAGCGTAGCGGATCGAAGACCCGAGAAGCAAAGGCTGGCACGAAGCATTGTCTTCAGGATATCAGCGCGGCATGGAGGCTTGGTCAGATGCGAGAGTACTGCAATTCAGATATGACAATTCTGAACAATCCCAGGTCTCATCCGCCGCGGCGGAGAGACCTGGGGCACCCGCAGTCGATATGGCGATGCAGTCAAGGGTCTAGCGGCCTTGCCAGACGGGGGCACGCTTGGCGAGAAAGGCCGCGGTGCCTTCGGCTTTGTCGGCGGTGCCGCAACTGAGGCCGAAGAGAGAGGCTTCAAGAAACAGAGCTTCCTGCAGCGGCAGATCGTAGCCACGATCGACCGCTTCCAGCGAGTAGCGAATGGCGAGCGGGGCCATACCGGCGATGGTGCGGGCGATGGCTTCCGCGCGGGGCAACAATTGATCGGGGGCGACGACTTCATTGACGAGGCCGATACGCAGACAGTCGGCGGCAGAATAAATTTCTCCGGTGAGAATCATTTGCAAGGCGACACCTTTGCCGACCAGGCGAGCCAGCCGCTGAGTTCCACCATAGCCGGGAATCAGGCCGAGCTTGACCTCCGGCTGACCCATTTTTGCGTGCTCACTGGCGATGCGGAGAGTGCAGGCGAGGGCCAGTTCGCAGCCGCCGCCGAGGGCGAATCCGTTGATGCAGGCGATGACGGGCTTGCCGCAGGTTTCAATGGCGCGCAGGACCGCCTGCCCGCGCAAGGCGAGATCGCGGCCTTCGACGCCGTTGACCTGGGCGAGTTCCTGAATGTCGGCACCGGCGGCAAAGGCTTTTTCGCCAGAACCGGTGAGGATGGCAACGCGAATGGAATCGTCGGCCTGGATGGTGTCGATGGCGGACTGCAGTTCGCGCAGCGTGGCGGCGTTGAGCGCGTTCAAAACCTTGGGCCGGTTGAGGGTGAGAATAGCGATGCCGTCGCGGATTTCGAGCCGAATATTTTCCAATGTTTTTTCTGGCGTCATAGTGTCGCGGACCCTTTCGTTGCAGCCTTCGCAGAGCAATTGTTGGAAGACTGGTGAGTCTATCAACTTCTGAACTGAATATGCAAAGCGTGACGAGTGAGTCCCGAGGGGTGCATGGGGCCGCGACGTTGTACCATCGAAACATGATCAAAGGAATCACATGGGTGCGCGCGGCGCGCACGGCGGAGGAACTGAAGACGCTGGAAAGCTTTTTCAACGCGTTGGGGTTCGAGCAGGGCAAGGGATCGGCGGGCGAACAATTTCGTACCGCACCTTTTCTAGCGCCGCTCGGCAACCTGGAATTTGTGACTGGAAAAATGTCGGCCACGCCGGAAATCCTGATTGAAGTGACGGGACTGGAGGCGGTGCATGGTGTGGCGGAGAATTGGGTAAAGAAGCATTCCGCGGGGTCGGAAGCGACGCAAAGAATCTCGCCGATCGCTCAGACCCATTGGAACTCGCGGCTATTTACGGCGGAGCCGGTGCCGGGCATGGTGTTCGGATTCTGGGAGTCAGAGAACGTGCACCACGGCAAGCCTGTGGCGGTGGAAGGCGACCTGAGCGCCGCGGGGATGCGATTCGGCATTGTGGTGTCTCGCTGGAATGCGGTGATTACCGACCGGCTACTGCAGGGCGCACTGGATGCGTTGCTGCGCAGCGGAGCGAAAAAAGATGCGATCACGGTGGTGCGCGTTCCCGGAGCGTGGGAGATTCCCGCGGCGGCGCGAATGCTGGCAGAAAGCAAGAATGTGGATGCGATTGTGACGCTGGGTGTATTGCTGCGGGGCGAGACGGCACATTATGAAGCGATCTACACGGAAGTGTCGCGCGGTATCGGGCAGTCGCAGCAGGACACAGGTGTTCCGCATGCGTTTGGAGTGCTGACCTGCGAGACGCTGGAGCAGGCGCTGGACCGCGCCGGACTGAAGATGGGGAACAAGGGATTTGAAGCGGCGCTGGCTGCGATTGAGATGGCGGCGGTGAAGAAGAAAATTGTAACTCCCACAGTTACAGATATGACGGCGGGACTGTAGGCATGGGCAAACGCCGCAAATCCCGTGAAATTGCGATGCAGATGCTGTTCCAGGCCGACCTGGGCAAGCAGAACGCGGAGCAAGTGCAGCGCACGTTCTGGCAGGCGCGAGAGAAAGTCGATCCGGGCACGCAGGGATTTGCCGAGGATCTTTTTCGCGTGGCGATTGCGCGCCAGGAAGAGATCGACACCTACATTGCGACGGCCAGCGAGCATTGGCGGCTGGAGCGAATGGCGGCGGTGGATCGCAACCTGCTACGGGCCGCTATCGCGGAGATGCTGGGATATCCGGCGACGCCGTTGCCGATCATCATCAATGAAACTCTGGAAATTGCCCGACTGTATGCGGCGCCCGAATCGATACACTTCCTGAACGGAATTCTGGATGCGGTGGCGCGCGCCCTGCCACGCACTGCGAAACAGCTCGCGCCGCGTTCGGTGAAAGAACGTCAGGCGTAAACTCTTTCTCGTCATCCTCCATTGAGCCTGGAAACGGCAGGTCCCTTCGACTTCGCTCGGGATGACACAATCTTTGTTGGGTAAGGGGAATGGCAGGTCGGCCGACTGCGACCTCAGCGTGAAGGCGTGTCGCGGACAGGAGCCTGGTTCCAGGGACTAAAGTCCGGGGTCTAACTGAATCAAAGACACATGGCATCCCTCATCAACGACATATGACGCACCTCCACGACCGGAATGACATTTGTTGTCATTCCGGCTAAAGAGGCGCGGCTAGTTCTTTTTCGCTGCGGTGGTGGTTGATCCCTGCGTGGGCCGTGGACGGGCTGCGAGGAACAGCGCGGGCACCGGATTTCCCGCTGTACACGCCAAGTAGGGATTGGCTGGCGCCGTTGTCGTAGTGGCGCATGTGAGACCGGGATTGAAGGTCTGCGTGTCGGTCAATGTCGACGTGTTGACCATGTGGACAAGGTCGTCATGATTGGTGGACGCGTAGAACGTGGTGGTATCCGGGCTGAAGGCACCACCTACGGGCGCACCGGCCTGACCGGTCAGGGCTACATTGATGACGTTGCCTGTAGTCGGCTGTCCGGCAGGACAGTTCCCTTGCGATGACTGCAACGTTGTACAGGGAACCTTGTAGGCCGGCAGAGTGTTATTGCCTCCCGTTGGATTTGTGGGTTCGAAGGTCACAAAAGCCAGTTGGGAGTTGGGCGAAACCAGCACCTGATTGATGGAGGCTACGTTGGACGTGGCCAGGCTGAACTGCTGCGGATTGCTGGGGAAGTTCAGCGCCGTCTTCAGCGGACAAGCGCCGTCGGGGATCTGGACGCCGATATCCGTGAGCTGTCCGCCGCTGGCGGCCGTTGCCCCGATGATGTGATATCCATCCGTGGTGGCCGCCAGTTCATCCGTTTGCGCGGCCACGGTGGCAGCGTTGGGATAGTATTCCGTCGGATTGACAGCCTTGGTTGGATCGGCCAGGCCTGTGGGCGGAGGGCCGGGGCTTTGGGCGGCATTATTGGGGCCGAGGGCACAATATCCGAAGGCAGTGGTTGGCGAGCCGCCGGCGTAGGCACCTACACCCGGAATGGTGACGGCGACACTGGTGGAACTGACGGGGCAATTGCCGCTTTGGCCATTCTCGCTGCAGACGTGCCAGCCGGTGAAGTTGTTGTAGGTATAGAGCGTATTTTCGCCGACGATGTAGACGGTTTGGCTGTCCTGGGTAAACTGCGCGGCGTAGGGCGGATGCACCTCGACTGATGGATCGATGGGCTGGCTATTGACGTCGCAGGCAATGGTCGGCCCGGGCGCGCCGAAGGAGATCAACGAAGCCGCCAGGTTGCCGACTGGCGGGGTGTAGAGATAGAAGAGCTGCCGGCAGGGATCGTGGACCACGACCAGCGTGTCATTGGGAGCCACAGCCAGCACGGTGCCCGGAACGCCGGGAGTCTGGATGGTGAGCGTGGTGCCGGCGGTGGGAGAGATTGCCGCAATCATCAACTCGGCACTGCTGCCCATGAAGAGATTGTTACCGTTTTCGTCCATCACCATGGAATTCGGCTGATAAGGCAGGCGAATCGGCGTGCCTACATTGCCGCTTTGGAAGTCAATCGGCACCAGGTTCAGAGACTGCGGGCTGGCCATGTAGAGAAGCGCCTGGCTGGGGCCGGGCGTATTGATATCGATCGGGTTGCTGCTGATGGGCAGACCGGTGCTGAGGTTGCCAATTTCGTTCTGCGGCGCCGGATTGCAGACGGAGGGCAGACATTGCGCCACAATCGCCGCATCGCTGGGATATTTGGGATTGACCGAACCTGTGTTGCTGACGGGAATGTTGATGGGATCGTTCGACGTGTACAGCAATTGCAATCCACTGATGGGGTTGCCCTGGGTGTCGAGAATGGTCGTGGTCAGGGGTTGGATGTTGTTGATATTGACGGTAACGTTTTTCTGGGTGGTCGTGCCCACGGCGAGCGAAATGCTCTTGGCGGGGCAGGTGAAGAAATATCCGGCGGTACTGGTGGCCTGGGCGATGGTGGCGTTAATCACGCTTGCGCCGGGCTGATGCGCGGTGGCGACGCCGTTCTGGTCGACCGAAACCACGTTCGCATTCTGCGGGCTAAAGCTGAGATGGCCTGCGTTGCAGGTAATGTCGTTGGAAGATCCGGAGGTGCAAGCACCCGTGCCAGTGCAAACGGTGGCGGCCAACTGAGCTGTCTGGTTCTGGGAGAGGCAGCTGTTCAGCGCGTAGACGGGAGCATTCGAGGGCGAGCCGGTGCTGGGGTTATTGGGACACGTGTGTACCGCACTTGACCCGCCTAACAAAACACTGGTGATGGGAGGATGAACGAAGACCGGCACCGGATTGCTGGTGGCTCCGCCGCCGCTGGCGGTAAGGTAAGCCAGGCCGCCGTTCGCCTTGAAGATTGGGCTACCGGGCTGCGGAGGAATGCAGGTCGTGAAGTTGGGAACGTTGTTGCCGGAGTTGCGATTCCAGGTTCCGCCGCATACCTGACCGGAAGGCGAGACGTCGGCCATGGAAAGGTTGGTGGTGCCATAGCTATAGGTCCTGACGGTGACGGACGTGCCTTTGCAATTGACGGCAGTCGGTGTCGACAGAGAGGCAACTTGCCCATAGCTCAACGAGAGCCCGTAGACGGCAGGCTCGAGGTCAATCTTGGCGGGGGCGTTGAGTTGAGCGCCGCTCTGAAAACCGCTGCAGTAGTTCTGACCGTAGTCGTGAGAGCAACCAGTGGTGGATAGACCGACGGGTAGGGATAGAGCCAGAAGAACCGCAAAAAATACGAACCGCCGCATTGAACCTCCCCGCCGCCGCTTGGCGCGGACTGGCGGTTGCTAAGTGCCGCTGTGGTGACTGTGTCAGCTATTTCATTTTAGAGCATTTTCAATTTTACGGGGTCGCATTGGAAGCAATTCCCTGCAGCTTTTCTTTGCACAAACGCGATGCCGACACGGTTGCCGGGGCTGGGACCCGGAATGAAAACGCTCGAAGGGCCGGGGCGCGTCCTGGGAAGCGCGGGGCGAGCCGAAGTCGCGACTTGTTTTTTTCGCGCGGGCGGAGTTATCGCGTCGCGGGAATCCGGATGGAGTTGGCGGTGCAGTCGCGCACGGCCTGGCATGCGGTGGGCTGCAGATCTTTGCCGAGGCAGAATTCCACCGCGGAAAGATAGCGATTGTGACAGCTGACGGCGATATCGTCGGAGGACATGCCGGGATTGGCGTCGGTGAACATCTGCTTGATTTCGCCAGCGCTGCGGGTGGTGGTGCGGCTGGGGCTCACCAGCGACGATGGAATCTGGATGGAGTGATATGCCTTGCGGATCACGCCAAAGTACCGATCGGCGGTAAGGCCGGAGCAGGTGCCGTGCGTGCTCCACTCGTGCTGGATGAGGCGCGGGTCGGGCATGATGTCGAGCATGGCGGAGGGATTCGATAATCCGGGCTCGCTGGAACAGGCCGACGGCCATTGACCGTTGTTGAACTGCGGCCACAGGCCGTGGACGACAAATCCGGGATGAGCACCGTCGCATTGCGGATTGTTGGGATGGCCATGGCAATATTCCGGAGACCAGGAGAGGGTGAACAGGTAGTAGTCAAAATTGCCGCTGGGGAACGAGGATTCCTTGTCGGCTGCGCGTGATCCGGGCTCGGCGGGGCGCGCGCGGGACATCCTTCCCGCGGGAAATCTTCTCGGCTGCTGACAGGCCGAAGCCAGCAGCAATACGAGGGCGGATAGAGCGAGCATGGATTGACGCAGCAAGTTTCCTTTTCCTGCAACAAGGGGCGTGAAGATTAATGCACAAACTCGAGGACGGGCTTCCAGGGCTTGCCCTGGGATTCCGCAACAGGCTTGCAAGTGAGGACGCCGTCGTAGGTATTGACGCCATCCTGCAGGCCGGGGTCGGCTTGAATGGCGGCCTTGGCGCCCAACGTTGCCAGTCGCAGCACGTACGGGAAGGTTGCGTTGGTGAGGCCGAGGGTCGAGGTATGCGGCACCGCCGCCGGCATGTTGGTGACGCAATAATGCACCACGCCGTCGAGCACATAGGATGGATCGCTGTGGGTGGTGGGACGAGCGGTCTCAATGCAGCCGCCCTGATCGATGGCGACGTCGACAATGACGGCGCCTTTCTTCATGGTGGAGACCATGGCCTTGGTGACGATTTTGGGCGCTGCGGCACCGGGGATCAGCACGCCGCCGATGAGAAGATCCGCTTCGCGAGCGGCGCGGCTGACGTTGTAGGAATTGGAGGCGAGGGTGTAGACGCGGCCGTTGAAGATATCGTCCAGTTCGCGCAGGCGATTCAGGTTCATATCGATGATGGTGACTTTCGCGCCCATGCCCATCGCAACCTTGGCCGCGTTGGTGCCGACAATACCGCCGCCGATGATGCAGACGTTTCCTGGAGGTACGCCGGGGACACCACCGAGGAGAACGCCGCGACCGCCTTTTTCTTTTTCAAGGTGGGCAGCGCCGACCTGCACCGACATGCGGCCGGCGACTTCTGACATGGGCGTGAGCAGTGGGAGCGTGCCGGCTTTATCGCGGATGGTTTCATAGGCGATGCCGATGACTTTCTTCTCCAGCAATTTTGCGGTCAGCACGGGGAGAGGCGCGAGATGCAGATAGGTGAACAGCACCAGACCTTCGCGGAAATGACCGTACTCTTTCTCGATCGGCTCTTTTACTTTGACGATCATGTCGGAGAGACGCCAGACGTCGTAGGCCGAGCCGACAATTTCTGCGCCTGCCGATTGATATTCGTCATCGGGCAGCGAGGAGAGAGCTCCGGCATTGGTTTCGACCAGGACCTCGTGGCCCGCTTCCACCAGGGCTTTGACGCCGGCAGGGGTGACGCCGACGCGGCTTTCGTGATCTTTCACTTCTTTGGGAACGCCGATAATCATGCTTTTCTCCTTGTCGACTTACTCCGCTGCTTTAGTCGTCGATCTGGGCACGTTGCAGGCGATCGGAATAATCCACGTAGACGGACTTCCAGGTGGTGTAGAAATCCAATGCGCCGGAGCCGCCTTCGCGATGGCCGTTGCCGGTCTGCTTGACGCCGCCAAAGGGCAGATGCACCTCCGCGCCGATGGTGGGCGCATTGATGTAGACGATGCCGGTCTCAATGTCGCGCATGGCGCGATACGCCTGGTTGACGTCACGAGTATAGATGGCGGCGGACAGACCGTAGTCGACGTCATTTGCGATTGCCAGGGCGCGCTCAAAACTGTCGAACTCCAGCAGACTGAGCACGGGACCGAAGACTTCTTCGCGCGCAATACGCATGGAGGGTTTGACTCCGCCAAAGATGGTGGGCGCGAAGAAATATCCATCCGCATAGGCTTTGCCCTGGAGACGCTTGCCGCCGGTGAGCAATTTTGCGCCCTCATCGATCGCGATTTTGACGTACATGGCGCTGGTTTCTACCTGTTGCTGATTGACCAGCGGACCCACCTGCACGCCTTTTTCCAGGCCGTTGCCGATGCGCAGCTTGCGAGCGCGCTCGACCAATTGCTCGGTGAAGCGGCGGGCAATCTTCTTGTGAATCAGAATGCGACTGGTAGCGGTGCAGCGTTGGCCGGTGGTCCCAAAGGCTCCCCAGAGCGCGCCTTCGACGGCGAGATCGAGATTGGCGTCGTCCATGACGATCATGGCGTTTTTGCCGCCGAGCTCGAGCGAGCAGGGCTTGAAGCCAGCGGCTGCGGCCATGCCGACGGCGCGACCGACTTCGCTCGATCCGGTGAGGCTAATGGCGTTGACATCGGGATGCTCGACCAGCGGCATGCCGACCTGGCCGCCGGAACCGGAAACGATATTGACGACGCCTGCAGGCAGACCGGCATCGAGCAGCGCCTGCACCAGGTTATAGGTAGAAAGCGGCGTGGCCTGCGCGGGTTTGATAACGCAGGTGTTGCCGCAAACGATGGCCGGCAGCAGCTTCCACGAGGGAATGGCCATGGGGAAATTCCACGGCGTAATCATGCCGCAGACGCCAACCGGCATGCGCACGCTCATGGCAAACTTGTTCTGCAACTCCGAGGGAGTTGTGTTGCCGAACATGCGGCGTCCTTCGCCGGCCATGTAGTACGCGGTATCGATAGCTTCCTGCACATCGCCGCGGGTTTCTTCCAGCACCTTGCCCATTTCGCGGGTCATATCGCGGGCGTACTGCTCTTTGCGTTCGGTGAGGATTTCGCCGGCGCGGAAAAGGATCTCGGCGCGCTTGGGTGCGGGGACTAAGCGCCAGGTCTTGAAGGCCTCTTTCGCTGCGGCGACGGCGTCGGAGACATCTCGCGTATCGGATGAGGGAAAGATGCCGACCAGGTCGCGATTTTTGGCGGGATTGCGATTCTCAAACGTTTTGCGGGAGTGGGCGCTGACCCATTTGCCGCCGATCAAATTTTTAAAATTCCGGGTACCGTGCTGTGCGGTTGCCATATCTTCACTACTTTCTTTCATGCTGAAATTGCAAGCTGCCTTTGCTGCCCGATAGAGGATACATCAAACCCTCCCCACCGGATGTGATTGCGGTTCTATGCGACGGATGCGGGTATGGGGGAGGACCGGGTGGTCCATCGGTCAATGGCGATGAACAGCAGACCCAGCCCGAAGAATGCGAACAACAGTTGCGAAGCGTGGAGGAGGGCACGCGACAATCCAATGGTATCGACATCGATGAAGTAATACGGGTACCAGTGGGAGACAAATCCGCGCGCCAGGGTGTAGGCCATGTAGACGAGAGGAAAGGCGAGCCAGTGGACGGCGTCGCTCCAGCGAAGCGTGAATTTCGGAACGAGGAAGATCCAGAAAGCGACGTAGAGCACGGGGACGACATCATGCAGCAGCACGTCGGCAATTTTTTGCTGGCCTTGCGGATTCCACAAATGGCGAAGCAGCCAGATGTAGGTGATGCCCACGATGGCGATGTAGACGGCGATTGCCGACTGGGTTGAGGGTCGCAGAAAAAATTGTCCAGCTATTGACTGGGGCGCCAGCAGCGGAAAAGTGGCGCCGATGGCCACCAAAAGATTGGTCAGAATGGTGAAGAAGCTGAAGTAATGGATGAGCGCGTGGAGCGAGGCGCCGGGCGCTGCCTGTTGCACCATCAGCAGCAACTGCAGCAGCAGCGCGAACCAGGCAACGATGGCGATCACCGCCAGGCTAGCGCGTTTTGTCGGGTTTAAACGAGCATCGACCATGGTAGGAAGGGGTGGGGCAAAAAATTCTCTCAATCCCACTCAAGCCAATCCGTTCGACTTCGTCAAGGTTGGCTTGAATGGGGCACCGTCGGATTCTCGCGATGCGAATGTTCGGACAAATCCCATGTCTCAGAAGCGAGACACGGGGCACCCTCGCAATCTTCTCCGATCCGGCCCAATATGCCGGTCGCTGCGTTCAACCGGCCTACTGCCGCCCGAAGCGATAGACCATCCCCAACATTATCCCCTGATTGTGCGTGACCTGACCGCCAAAATTGTCGATCAGCATGTGCGGAGAAAGACGGACAGCGAGACCGGGGCTGAGGTTGTAATCCAAGTGGATGCTGGCGATGGCAGCGCCGACGTTGCTGGCGGGATAAAAGCCCACCGTCTGCGGCGGAAACGGGCCGGTGTTCTGGTCGAAATATCCATAGATATCGCCCAGCTGCAAGGCGGTGCTGACAGAAATCCTGGAATTGCCATAGAAGCGATAGATGGGGCCAATGGTGAAGGGGAACACGCTGAATTTCGCGTTATACGTGTTGTTGCCTCCGCCGTTGACGGCACCGAGAGAATTGTTGCCATACTGGCCGCGCGCATCGGCGATGATGCCGAAGCGAGGATTGAAGTAGCGCGTCACCCCCAGCGTCCAGCCGCCCATGCCGGAGTTATGCAGGTCCGGTCCGGGACGAAAGCGCATGTACTGGCCGCCGACATAGATTTCCCAGCGATGGGTATAGGTTTCCGTCACCAGCGCGGCTTCGCGGCGTTGCTTGGTTTGCAGGCGGCGATTTTCCAGACTGCGCCGGGTGGTCTGCGTCTGCTCCGGAGCGGAAGACGACGAAGATTTCGGCTGGAGCTGCGGGGTTGTGTCCTGCGCCTGCAATGGAGAAGCCATACAGTTGACAATGCATACCAGGACGAGACAAGCGAGGCTGAAACCGAGGGAGCGAAGACCGGAAGCAGCGGCGCGGCGCGGAGACATGGACCTGAAAATTGGCAAGGGAAAGGAACGGGCTCCCTGGGTGAACTGAGACAGCACTTTTTTCTCCTAAGTCTCCATTAAATCATTTAAATCATTTACGAGGGTTGCGGGACGTAGGTAGTCTATCTGTACTGCGAGGGAAGAGGCGAAGGCGGGGCGCCTTTCTACATGCAAATTTCTGTAATCAGGAGAGCTTATGAGGTTTTTGATTGGACTGGCGATCGGGCTGTTGCTGGTGCCGATCGGCGCGTTTTGCTATCTGAACTTTGGACACCCGCCGGTCGCGGTCGCCGATGCGCCGTTCCCTTTTGAAAAGCGAATTGTGCACGTGCCGCTGCATGCGCGCATCGCGAAAGAGATGCCAAAGACGGTGCCGATCCAGCCGACGGCGGACAATCTGACCGCGGGAGCGCAGATTTATCGCCAGAATTGCTCTTTCTGTCATGGTTTGAATAATCAGAACTCCACCGTGGCGCCGCACATGTATCCGAGTGCTCCCCAGCTATGGCACGCGCATGGACCGCACAGCATTGTGGGAGTCAGCGACGATCCGCCGGGAGAAACCTATTGGAAGGTCTCGAATGGAATTCGCCTGACAGGCATGCCGTCGTTCGACCAGGTGCTGTCCTCGACGCAGATGTGGCAGGTGAGCCTGCTGCTGGCGAATGCCAACAAGCCGTTGCCGCAGCCGGCGATGGATATCCTGGCCAAGCCGCTGACGTTCTAGATCTGGCTGGGTTTTCGGGGTTTGCAAACGGGAGACGAGGCGATGCGTCTCCCGTTTTGCGTGACCCCATTCTAGCGTTGAATGGAGTACGTGAGGCCAGTATTGAATTGCACCGAATTGCCCTTGAAGCCCGGCGGCGGATCGTTCAGGTAGCTGTCAATCACTCCCACTGAAAATCCAAAATTCTTGAAGATCGGGAAAGTCGCGCCGACAGAAACGTTGGCCGAATAGTCCGCAGGGGTGTTCCACGCCGGGTTGAACATGGCAATCTCAGTGAACACAATCTTCTTTGGAAATTTGCGGAGGTAGTTATCGCCGAAGCTGGAGCCGATGAGGTTGTTGGTGTAGGCGGGAGAAGTTGGGGACGCGGAAAACGACTGTTTGGTGTAGTCGATGATGCCGGTCACGTCCAGTTCCTGCACGGTATCTTTGATGGCGGTAAATCCGGCTCCGGCGCCGTAGAGTTGCTGCAGATCCAACCCTTGAGAATAGTTATGGTCCCACGCTCCCTGCTCCAGCAGATAGAAGCGGGGGCTGAGATACTCATCCTCTTCAATGCCGCCATGCAGGATGTTAGTTTTCACTGTGGGCGTATTGGGCTGCGTAACCTTGCCGTAGTTGCTGTTGAAGTTCAGCAAGGTACGCTGGCGGGCCGGCATCCACGCAACCGGGGGAACGACGCGGGACAAGGCGACACCGGTATTGATGCTGACGCTGTTCTGGGTGGAATTGACGGTGCTGGCGCCTGCAGTGACGGCGCCGGTGATGCCCTGGGTCAAACCTTGTTTGCTGTTAACGTTTTTGTCGAATGTGGGCTGATCCACGATGTAGGCGATATTCTTCACAGGAATCTGGCGCGTGCCGCTTTGCGTGGTCACGGTCAGGGTATCGCCTTCAATGGAGATGGTGCCGACCGGAATGTCGAGATTGGCTTTTTTGCGTCCAACCGGCGAGCCGGTTTCGATGATGGCAAACGGCTCCTCGGTATGCAGTTCTTTCAGCTTGGCCCACGGCACCTGGACCGTGCCGGCGTTGTCGCTGGCAAAGAAGACGGTACCTCCCGCTTCGTGGTCCAGCTTTCCAGTCAGCGTGTCACCGTTGGAGAAGACCAGCACGTCGGGCTTGGGTTTGGCAGCGTCGGCGGCGCGGGTTGGAAGTGCGGGAAGCAAGCAACCGGCCAAAAGTAGGCACGGCATAATCGATGTCATCCGGCTAAAGCGTCTGGAGTTTTTCGCTGGAAGTCGCATAAGTTTAGGTTTTCCTGGGAGCTTTCGATGCAGCTACGTCGGGCGGGTGTTGGTCGGCACCGCAAAAATCTATGACCCGTACTACACTATCAAACGAGAGAGGGCGTGAAATGTCCAACGGATTCTTCAGCAAAATCGGTCGCGCGCTTTCGATTTTCGGGGTTTCCAGCCCAGATGACGTGCGCAAAATGCAAAGCCGGAAGGTGCCTGCGACCGCTGTGAAACCGGCTCCATCGGCGGCTTCGCAGGATAACGCCGACGAGTCTGCATCGCTAGAAAAGCGAACGGAAGACAAGTAGCGCCGCGGGGTGAGGGTGCGACTTTTTTGAGCGGACGGCAATTTCGCGCGCTTGATGCCACAGGGCTGACAATCCGGCTGCAAGTTCAACTTCAGCGGGTAAACTGGAGCTATGGGGATTACGCGACAGCAGGCTCTGGACGCATTTGAGTCGGACGATTTGATTGGGCTGGGCATGGAAGCCAACGCGGTGCGGCGCAAGCTGCATCCGGAGGGCGTGGTCACCTACATTATTGACCGCAACATCAATTACACAAATTTCTGCACGGAATATTGCACGTTCTGCGCCTTCTATCGCCCGCTAAAAGGCAAGCTGGCGGCGGAAGGATACATTCTCGACTTCGACACGATCTACGACAAGATTCGCGAGACGGTGGAGATGGGCGGGACGGGCGTGCTGATGCAGGGCGGACTGCATCCTGATCTGAAGATCGACTGGTTTGAGCGGCTGCTGACGGGCATCAAGCAGCGCTTCCCTTCCATCTGGCTGCATTGTTTTTCCGCATCGGAGATTCTGGCGATTGCGGAGTACAGCGAATTGTCGGTGCGGGATACGATTGCGCGGCTGCGCGATGCGGGACTGGATTCGATTCCGGGCGGAGGCGCGGAAATTCTGGATGATGACGTGCGGCATCGCATTGCGCGCCTGAAGTGCGGCACAGAGGAGTGGGTGCTGGTGCATCGGACCGCCCATCAACTGGGCATGCGGACGACGGCGACCATGATGTTTGGCGTGGGCGAAACGTTTGAGCAGCGCGTGAATCACTTTGAAACGCTGCGCCGCCTGCAGGATGAGACGGGCGGATTCACGGCGTTTATTCCGTGGAGTTTTCAGCCGCACAACACGGCGCTGGGCGGGCGCGGCTGGGACGAGGCAACGTCGGTGGAGTACCTGAAGGTGCTGGCGATTTCGAGACTGTATCTCGACAACATCCTGAACGTGCAGTCGAGCTGGGTGACCCAGGGGCTGAAGGTGCTGCAGATGGGTCTGCGCTTCGGCGGCAACGACGTTGGCTCGGTGATGCTGGAAGAAAACGTGGTCAAGGCGGCGGGAACGGCGAACCACACTACGGAAGAAGAGCTCCGCCGCATCATCCGCGATGCCGGATTCAAGCCGGTGCAGCGCGACACGTTGTATCGGACGATGTTTTTGAACTGATTCTCATCGCGAGCGAAAGTTCAGCTCTCCGGTTTTCTCACCCGACTCATAAAAATTCATTAAAGACGCGACCAGAGACTGAACTTTGGTTTCATCTTTCAATATGTCATTGCGAAACATGCCGTCAATGTAAGAGGCATCAATCGATAGCTTTTTTGTGGACCCGTCCGCGGCTGTCAAAATATATCTAACTTGCGCGCTCGCTGTTTGTATTGGATCGACCGAGACAGTCAGGCCAAGTTTGTCCGCAGCCACTTGCACCTTTGATTGATGCTTCATGGCTTCTGCCGTTTGCATATCTTCAGGATTCTGGTTCGTAAACATGGGTTGTTCTCGTTTCTACAGTGCCGTCGAGACGGAGCTGTAAGGTGAGTGTATTGAGCGAAGGGAAAAAAGTGTATAACTTGCGGAATTTTCTAGCTATTGAGCCGCGACTCATATTCCCAGGAGCGGCAGTTTTTCCGCAGTGGCGGCGGTGCGAAGTTCTGCGTCGAGGGTTGCCAGCGGCAGCGCGCGGCGCAACGCCAGTTCCAGATAGGCCGCGTCGTAGATCGTGAGTCGATGGCGCTCCGCCAGGCGCACCGTGGCGCCCCAGGCATGATGTTCTGTTTCGGTGTCGATGCGGATCGGCAACAGGGCGAGGTCGGCGAGAGTTGCGTCGCGAAAAGCGGCGTTGTGACGATTGCGGCGAACACCTATTTCCAGGATGTTCGCAACTTCCAGCCGCCACAGTGACGGAACCCAGGCGCCGCTGTCGCTGACCTGATCGAGGATGTGGCGGATGGCGGGAGTCGCCTCTTCGGCGTAGATCCACGCCAACGTGACGGAGCTATCCAGAACCAGACTCATGGCAGGCGCGCGCTCATGGACGGCCCGCGTCGCGGTCGGCCTTGATGGATTCCCAATCAAAGGGGCCGGTTCCGCTCTGCGCTGCCCGCGTGCGAATCCGCTCGGCGGCGGCACGGGCCTGACCGCGGTCTATGGTCCCAGTGTTGGGAACCAGACGAGCGACCGGCTTGCCATGGCGAGTGATGACAATTTCCTCGCCATGCTGGACGAGATCGAGCAGGGTTCCGAGGGTATTTTTTGCTTCGAAGGCACCAATTTCACGCATAGGGGTCACACTTAAGCTAGCTTAAGCTAGAGTATAACAAATGCACGCGATGCTGGACGCCTGGAGCGCCTTTTGAGAGGATTCGAGCTGTCCGAGGCGAGTTCCCGCCCGCCTGCGACAAGATCAGAATATCTGAACCTCTGATATTCTGATCCTCAGAGGAAAAGAATGGAAACCAGCCGGGTTGGGAAGCGGGGCACCATTGTCGTTCCGGCAAAGCTACGACAGAGGTTCGGTCTGAAGGAAGGCACGCTGCTGATTGCGGAAGAACAAAGCGGCGGAATTCTGCTGCGGCCCGCTGTAGCGGTGCCAGTGGAACGGTATACGGACGAGCGCAAGGCAGAGTTCCTGCTGAATAACGCGGTGGATGCTGAGGACTATGCGCGGGCGGTGAAGGAAGTGCGCAAGCTTGGGCTCTCCGAGCGGAAGATCCAGCATCGGCGTCCTGCCTAAACCAAATGCCGCATCGAAAGCCCGATTGTCGAGTTTTCCTGGACGCGAATGTGCTGTTTTCGGCGGCGTATCGTGAGCCGGCGGGTCTTGCGGTCCTATGGAAACTGCGTGGAGTCCAACTTCTCACGTCAGAGTACGCCGCGCAGGAAGCGGCCAACAATCTCGCCGAAGCAGAGCAACAATCACGACTGCGAGATCTGATTGAACGGATAGAAATCGTCTCGGACGCATTGGGAGTCGACGCGACGATACAGGACAAGTTAGCGGGGATTGATTTGCCAGACAAGGATCGTCCAATCCTAACTGCCGCTGTTGCCGCCAACGCAGACTTTTTGTTGACTGGCGACATCCAGCATTTCGGCAGGTATTTTGGCCAGGTCCTTTGCGGAGTACGCATCCTGCGACCCGCGGAGTTTCTGAAATCGCTGGCGGACTGACGGCGACGTTTGCGAACTACGGTCGCAGCGAACAACTCCGCTTAAATGGTTTGCAGGCGGGACCAGGTGCGGCGGAGGGCGCGGACTACCCATCGCGTCATCAGAATTGCAATCACGATGAAGGCGATGGCGATGCCGGCAGCGGTCCAGGGATACTGGGTCAAGAGCCAAGTGAGGCCGATGGCAATGCCATCTTCGCCGGCGCTGAGAGTGATATTAGAAATGGGCTCGGGACTGGGCGTGACCACGGCGCGGACGGCAGTTTTGGAACTGTGCGCCACCATGGCGATGGCGGCGCCGCCGAGGGTGGCCAGCAACTGCATCTCCGGTGAGAGGTGAGAGCTGGCGCGATAGGCGAGCAGTCCTGCGATCGGAATGCGGATGAAAGTGTGCAGCGCGTTCCAGACCATATCGAGGCCGGGAATTTTGTCGGCGACAAATTCGGCGACAAATAAAGTGCCGCTGACCGCGATGACGACCCAGTTGCCGAGGATTTCCAAGCCTGGTGGCAGGACGACCCAAGGGGTATGCGCCAGCAGGCCCAAGGTCAGAACGGTGGCGTAGACGTTGAGCCCAGCGGCAAAGCTGGCAGCGATGATGATGGCTGCAATCGTACTGGGGGTAAAGGTACTCATCTGCTGCGGATTCTATCCATTCCCGGGCGGCTCGTCACGGAAAAGCGGACGCGGGCGCGCGGCGAGTGTTTTTCTGTCACGTACAATTAGGCGAACAGCTTACTTTTGTGGAGGCCCTTTTCGGGGCGATGTCGTTCACTTCCATTGCTTCAGTCTGGAACCATGGATTCATCTCCGGCCCGGCGCTGTCCGGCCGGGGAGAGCTTTGCACCCTGCTGTTCGCGCCGCAGCACGGGTTGATGCATTACCTGCATGAACAGCAGGTGGCGAACCGGACCTTTGGCCATCTGTACAGTTGGAACTGGTTCGATGCGTCGCTGCTGATTCCCTATTTTGTGCTGATGGTGATCCTGGCGTTCTACGGAATCCATCGCTATCAACTGGTCTGGCTCTACTACCGCTATAAAAAGAACGCGACGCACGAGGCGCCGGAGAAGTTCAAGGAACTGCCGTTTATTACGGTGCAGTTGCCGATTTTCAACGAACAATTTGTGATTGACCGGCTGGTGGATGCGGTGTGCCGACTCGACTATCCGCGCGACCGGCTGGAAATCCAGGTGCTGGACGACTCGACCGATGAGACGCAGGAAGTGGCGGCCGCGGTGGTGGAGCGCTATCGCAGCGGACTGCATGGCGAGCCGCAGCCGATTGTGTATATCCATCGCACCAATCGCCACGGGTACAAGGCGGGCGCGCTGGACAACGGCTTGAAGACCGCCAAGGGCAACCTGATCGCGATGTTTGACGCGGACTTTGTGCCGGCGCCGGACTGGCTGATGAAGGTGGTGCATCATTTTTCCGATGCGAAGATTGGCATGGTGCAGACGCGGTGGACGCACCTGAATCGCGACTACAGCTTTTTGACCCAGGTGGAAGCGATCCTGCTGGACGGGCATTTTGTGCTGGAACATGGCGGGCGTTCACGCTGCGGAGTATTTTTCAACTTCAACGGCACCGCGGGCATGTGGCGTCGCGAGGCGATTGACGAGGCGGGCGGCTGGCAGCACGATACGCTGACCGAAGACACCGACCTGAGCTATCGGGCGCAGCTGAAAGGCTGGAAGTTCAAATACCTGCAGGATGTGGAGTGCCCGGCGGAACTGCCGATTGAGATGACGGCCTTCAAGACGCAGCAGGCGCGATGGTCGAAGGGGCTGATCCAGACCTCCAAGAAGATTTTGCCGCAGGTCTTTCGCTCCGATGTTTCCTTTCACATCAAGCTGGAGACGTTTTACCATCTGACGGCCAACATCAGTTATCCGCTGATGGTGCTGCTGTCGATTCTGCTGATGCCGGCGATGATCATCCGTTTCTACCAGGGCTGGTTCCAAATGCTGTACATCGATTTGCCGCTGTTTATGGCGTCGACGTTTTCGGTGTCGTCATTTTATTTGATCTCGCAAAAGGAACTGTATCCGGGGAAATGGTATCGCTCGCTGCTGTACCTGCCGTTTGTGCTGGCGTTGGGGGGGATTGGGCTGACGCTGACCAATGCGCGAGCTGTGATGGAGGCGTTGTTCGGTATCAAGAGTCCGTTCAAGCGGACGCCGAAGTATCGGGTGGAGAAGCGCGGGGAAAAGTCGCAGGCGGCGAAATACCGCAAGCGGCTGGGGCTGCTGCCGGTGGTGGAATTGCTGATCAGCGCATATTTTGCCCTGACCATCTGGTATGCCTTCTCGAACGCGAACTACATTACCATTCCATTTCTGTTTCTCTTCATGTTCGGCTATGGCTATACGGCGGTGTTGAGCGTGACGCAAGGAATGTTCGACCGCTTCCGCGGGGTTGCGAATCCGGACGAATCTTCGCCGAAGCCATTCCCAGTGGGTGTGTAGAGCCCCAAAAAAGCGCGCCCCGAAGAGCGCGCTTTTGTTGAATGCGAAGTTCGAAGCATTTTCACCGTTACTATAACGCGGGTCTTGTTCTATCCCACGACATACGCATTATCCGTGAAAACGCTCTAGTCGCTTACCAGCGGTAGCCGACAGTGATGGGTATGAGGTTGGCATCCTGTCCCGGAGGAAGAACGCTTTTCGGGCTGAAGAGTTTCTGATAGCGTGCTTCCAGAAAGATCTTTCCCCGGTCATACGGTGACACGCGCCATTCCGCACCCAGTCCAACATCGATGTTGCCCTGATTGGTGGAAGTATGGGCGACATTGACGCTGCCGGTGCAGCCGCCGTATCCGTAGCCGTATCCATAGCCGTATCCATAGCCGTAGCCATAACCGCAGGGCACATAGACGGGAACGGTGAAACTGGTCAGGGCGCGTGAAAATCCGCCGCCGCCGATGACATATCCATCCAGTCTGTCTCGATGGATGAAGTTAAATTTCGGATTGAGATCCACGGTCCAGATGTGTTCATTGCCGTAGGGAGTCTGAGTGTTCGAGTACGCCAGCGTCTGGGGTACAGTCATGCGGTTAAAGTTCCATTCCGCCAGAAGACTGAGACGGTTGTTGAATTTATAGCCGGCACCCAGCAATACATTCCACCCGGTGTTGGCGTAGTTTTGCGTATCGCCGCCGGGCACGGTGACACCGCCGCCGCCTTCCAGGACCAGGTGTTTCCCCCAGCCTTCCCCGGTATAGCGCGGCCTGTGATGGTACGGCGACGAATTATTGTATTGGGGTTGGGAGTTGTATTGGGGGGTGTAACTGATGTTCGAACTGGAATAGGTCTGGGCCTGGCCTGCAGACGCGAGTAACAAACCGCAGGCAAGCGCGATATATTTCGACCTTGTGGCAGTTATCCGCAGAAGCTGATGCATTGTGTCCATCGTATTGTTGTCCTTTCGTGTTTCGTCGCGCTGGCGCGGTTCCGATCCTACTGTATTTATCCGTATGCTTATTATGATCCGATGCCTGCCGAGCGGAGGTGAGATGCTCGCCACGCACAAGTCGATTTGAGGCCGCATTGTCTAACCGACCGCTTTCTTAGACGGATGCACCGGCAAAAAGTTGCGGTGTCATGTTGGATACATTCATACAC
The DNA here is from genome assembly GCA_049692235.1 of Acidobacteriaceae bacterium. Lineage (GTDB taxonomy): Bacteria > Acidobacteriota > Terriglobia > Terriglobales > Acidobacteriaceae > JAKAAZ01. The sequence goes on from JBAVOQ010000116.1 coordinate 20,839, forward strand.
TGGCGGCATCGATTCAGTGGGATGAACATTCGCATAACTCGTTACCATTGCACACCCGGGTACAGGCTCGGGAGTCGTATCACGCGATACTGGTTGTAGCCCGGGGTATGCGCCTGCCATACCGTCTGGGCGGATGTTGGCGATGTCTGGTTCAACTCCATGACCGTCGCGCCGCCTTTCGAGGCGCAGTAATCTGTTTCGATATCACCATTCTGAAGCTGATCTGTTTGCCCGCCAAAATAGCTGTATAGAGGCGGCGACGGAATCTGATGGAACAGCATCGTAGCCGTCTTCGCACTCTCATTCACCTGCATGACCATCGTGGTCGAGTAGCAGGCGGGCGCGCCTGAAGTGCCGCAGGTCTGCCCTGATGCGAGAAGCCGGTCGTCGCCGTTGTCCATGACCCCGAGGTTGAAGACGCCGGAAGTATTTTGACTGAAGAAATCGATGCCATGCTGCGCGTAGAACCAGTCGGTCGGATCGGTTGCGCCCAGCAGCTTGAAGTCGCGACCCTGACCAAGACTCCAGAGAACGTTGCCAGTTCCATGACCGTCGTTGTAATCGATTTTGACGATCCGATTCTGCTGGCGGATGGAGAGCAGTAGGTTATGGTCCTCCGGCGAATACAGCAGCGCATTGGCATGCGTGTAATCCGGGAACTGGTAGTTGTACGGCGGCGCAGGCGTGCCGAGTTGAACAAAAGGATTCCAGACCCAGGTGGGATTGTAGTTCTGGTCCACGTCGATGATGACGGTTCCCAGAACGTTGACGGTCCCGGTTTGGCCGGGCAGGTTGGAGTATGGCTTGGTCATCCAGGCCAGCAACAGGAGATGCCCGTTCGGCAACTTCACGGCATCCGTACAGAACGTAAGCAGGTTCAATCCGGTGAATCCATTGGCAGCTAGGGATTGATTCAATTGAGCGATCGACAGCGAGTGGATGGTGTTTCCCGCCAGGTCGACTTCGCGCACCTCGCTGATAGTTCCGGAAGGAATGTTCTGGGATGCAGTCGGGGTCGCGACATAGCCGATGACAACCATGAAATTTCCGTCGGCAAGCGGCTTGATGGGGAAGATGACGTTGGCTGCGGAACCCAGGTAGCTGTAGGTCCAGATGACATTCCCGCTCAGGTCGGTGGCGAATGCCTGGGCCAGATTTGGGATGATCGGCTTGCTGCCGAAGGTGACGGTGTCGAACAATTCGACACCGGGCTGCGGAGTCTGTCCGCTGGGCGTGGTGATTTGTACGGGCACGGTGGGCGGAGCGGCGCCGGTCGAAAAGGTATGGTCGCTGTCGGTGAACGTGACTCCGTTGGCCAGCTTGATCAGGGCCTGCAAGTGATAGGTGGAGGAGCCGCGCATGCCGGCCACTTCCATATTGATTTGTCCGCCATTGTTGCCAGGAACGGTGGGCGTGGATTGTGACCAGGTATTGAAACCGTAGCCGGTATCCGGACCGAACTGCACCGACATGGAACCTGGTTGCGGCAGATAGATGGAGTATTCCGCGACCAGCGGATTGGCCGTGGTCGTCACCACTCCGGCTTGAATGACAGCGACAACGGCAGTGGCTTGATTGGCTTGGGGCGCGCTGGCGAGCGCCGCCTGCACGACAACATTTTCACTCTGGCTGACTGTGGCGGGCGCAGTGTAGTTGCCGTTTGCATCGACGGTGCCGACGGTTGCATTCCCTCCTGCGACGCCGTTGACTAAGAAAGTAATCGCCCCACCACCGGCCGCTGTCGCAGTAAAGTGAACCGTCTGCCCAGGAGCCGCCGCGGCGTTTTGCGGGCTGATGGTGACCACGCCGGTCTGTGTGGGCGTAGGCGCCGGTTGGGTGGGAGCGGGCGGATTGGGCGGGGTTGGCGGTTTAGACGTCGAGGTGAGACTACTGGGCACGAGATCCGCACAACCGGCCAATACAACAAGCAGGAGAAGCCCGAATAGTGGCCTTGCAGCCGACCGTTGCAAGTGACGCCTTATTGACATATCCGCCCTGGAAACCAATGCTTCATGTTTTGGACGCATCCACCGCGATTCGGTTATATGCCGATCAGGATCGAACCCGAAATTGATGTTGCGTTGCGTCGAGTTGCAGTTGCCGCGGCATCGAAGGCGTCTGCATATCCACGAAAAATGAGAAATCCGTTTCTTCGTTTCACGCGGGACCACAGACGCCGTTCGGAGGTTCAGGGGGGCAATCGAATTCGCCGCTACTGGATGTCGAACTGTTCCGGATGCAGGCTGGCATCGCTTTTCACGATGACCGTCTTGCCGGACATTTCTTCCATCTCGCTCAACCAGCGGCCATTTTGCAGCTTCAGCTGCTTGACGACTTCCGGATTGACTCGCAGTAGAACATCGCCGCGGTCGATCTGGCGATACATTTTGCGCAACTCGACATAAATCTCATTGCATACGGTCAAAGGACCCTTGACCATCCCGGTTCCGGAGCAAACCGAACAGGGGACTGAGAGGGTACGTTCGAGCGATTGCTTGACCCGTTTGCGGGTGATGGCGACCAGGCCGAAATCATTAAACTGAAGCACCTTCGAAGGCGCGCGATCGGACTTGAGCGCGTCTTCCAGGGCGAGCATGACCTTGTTGCGGTTCTTGCGCTCGTCCATATCAATGAAGTCGATGACGATGATGCCGCCAAGATCGCGCAGACGAATCTGGCGAACGATTTCCGGGATGGCATCGAGGTTGGTCTTGAGAATGGTGTCTTCGAGGCGCGCCGTTTTGCCCACATATTTGCCGGTGTTGATGTCGATGGCGACCAGGGCTTCCGTCTGGTTGATGACGATGGAGCCGCCGGATTTGAGCCACACCTTGGAGTGCAGCGCGTTGTTGATTTCTTCCTGAATGCCGAACTGCTCGAACAGCGGCGTTTCCTTGGTGTAGAGCTTGACGCGGCGAACCAGCGCCGGCTCAAAGCGACCGAGGAAGCGCAGGACACGTTCGTAGTCGGCTTCCGTGTCGACCCAGATGGACGAGAAGTTATCGGTGACCTGATCGCGCAGCACGCGTTCGACCAGGCTGAGATCGTGATAGATCAAGGCCGGGGGCTTGGCATTTTCCGTGCGTTGGCGAATCTCCGCCCACAGGGTCAACAGGAATCGAATGTCGGCGCGAAGATCTTCTTCACTGGCGGCGGCTGCGGCGGTGCGAACGATAAAGCCACCGGAGGCTGCGCCTTTTTCGCTGAGCAGAATATGCTTCAGCCGCTGACGTTCTTCGTCGGAGGAAATTTTGCGGGAGACGCCGACATGGTTCACCGTGGGCATAAAGACCAGGAAGCGACCGGGCAAGGCGATGTGGCTGGTGATGCGCGCGCCCTTGCGGGCGATGGGCTCCTTGGCGATCTGGACGAGAATTTCCTGATTCGGCTTCAACAGATCGGTGATGGCAGGCAGGTTGGTGGTCTGCGCGGTGGAGCGGCGCATGCGGCTATCGCCACGACCGCCAGCATGACGCTGCGGTCCGCGGGTTCCGCGGCGACCGCTGCGACCCCCTCCCTGACGATTGCGGGCGGCATCGGCATTCGCAGGCTCGTGAGTTTCCTCGGCTTCGTCGGCGGAGTCGGAGCCGTCTTCCAGTTCGATCTCGCCCATCTCGGCGGCGAAGGCTTCGTCTTCGTTGTAATCTTCCTCGATTTCAGATCCGTCGGCGGTTGCCTCTCCGTTTTCATCAGCGAAGCGAGTGCGTTGCTCGATGTGCCGGTCGCGGACGAACTCGCTGAGCATGCCGCTATCCATCTGGACATCGAGCGTCTCTTCGATCAGGTCGTCGTATTCGGCTTCGTCCTGCGGGCTCTGCGCGGCGTAGGCTTCCGCTTCTTCTTCGTCCATGGTTTCTTCTTCAAGATTGCCAAGGCCGGGATCGAAGATATGATCGTCATGATCGGAAGCGGCTTCTTCATCCTGGGCGATTTCTTCCAGCTGCGAAGCGTAGCCTTCACCGACAAAGGACTTTTCTTCCTCGTCGATAGGTGCGCCCTGTTCCTCGGCGGAGGTGCCGGCCTCCTCAGACGGATGGGCATGCGTGGGTTGAACGATGGACGCGGCCTCACCGAAGAAGGGCTCGGGTTGCGCGCTGGCTTCCGGGGTGGGTTCAGCAAAGGCGTCGTGAGTGAGAGATTCGGGCTCGGCTACCGGCGCGGGTGGCTCGGCGATACTGCTTTGCCGATAGGCGCTGGGAGTGGAGGGATCAAAGCGATAGGATGCAGACGCTTCCGACGGCTCAAACTCCGGCGCTTCGATTTCCGCGGCTTCAGCGATGACAGCGGCTGCGGAGTCATGTTGAACGAGGGAAGGTTCTTCGGGAACAATCGCATGCTGGACGAGTGACGGCTCTTCGAGGATGGTTTCGTGCTGCACCAGTGAAGGCTCCTCATGTTCGAAGACGGGCAACGGAGTCTCATCGACATGGACGGGTGGCGCGAGTTCAGCCGGGACGACTGCGGTTTCATCGGGAGCCAGCCCAAGCTCCGCGGCAGGGGAGGAAAAAGCCTCCGGTGTCGGCGAGGAGGTTTCGCGCGAACGCTTGTGACGGGAGAGAGACTCGCCGGGAAGCACTCCGCTGCCATCCCACGCCAACGGGCCTGTGACCATGGTGGAAGGCTTGAATGTGGGTTGCGGCGCGGCTGCGGGTGTTTCTTTTTGCTGCGTGGCGGCCGATGGCGCGGCAGAATCACCGCGACGATATTTGGAGAGCGATTCGCCGGGAAGCACAAATGGCACCGGCTCGGACCGGGACGGTGCGGAGTGAGAACGCTGCTGCTGGGGCGGAGCCGAAGGCGGCGTAAAATCGTGCGGTTCCATCTGGAATTCGACATCGGAGGGAGCGGACTCGATAGCAAATTCCATGGGTTCGGCGTGGTTGTCCGATGGCGGCTCGGTGGCTACCGGCTGGGAGTTGGAAGGCGAACGGTCTTGTCCGCCGGGACCCCCGCGACCACGGCGACGACCACGGCGACCGCGCCAACGGCGTCCGCCCTGACCCTCTTCGTCGCCGGAGGCGCTCGATGCTTCGCGGGCGGGCTGATTTCCTGCCGGGCTTCTTTCGCCGGACGCACGGGACGCGGAGTCTTCACTGGTGGCTTGCGATTCAGCATCGGCGCTGCGGCCGCCATTGGCGTGGCCATTGGGTAAGCGAGCCTGGCCGCGAGTTCCGGGCGCGAGGGAAACATATTCTTCGCCGTCTTCCTGCTCTTCGGCGAAGTCGGTGACGTAGAGGAACGCATCGCGCTCCAGGCCGATATCGACAAACGCCGACTGCATGCCGGGGAGAACGCGGGTGACTTTGCCTTTGTAAATGGAGCCGGCGAGGGTGTATTCGTTCTCGCGCTCGTAGTAGATTTCCGCAAGCTGGTCGTCTTCGACAACCGCAAGGCGGGTTTCGTGGGGGGTACTGGAGATATAAATTTCTTTTGTCATGCTGCCTCATTCCAGTCCGAAGCCATTTTGCAGGCGGCGGACTCGGGGTAGGGTGAGGCAGATTTCTGCGCGCTAGGGAGTACCGAGCGCGGCAACCGGGACGAGAGCGGTTGAATCGAGGGATTGTTCTGAAGACGCGGCGGACGTGAAACTTGCTTTTGGCCAGAATAGAAATGTCCCGCGGAGGCGGGATGGCGGTGGAAGCGAAGAATCTTGACTGCGACGTGAAAGAACGGCACGCAAGGACTTTGTGGCCACTGCTTCCCCGATGAAGGGTGGGGCCGTTTCCAGTCCAATTATGTTTAATGCGTGCATTCGATCGAACCTGCCTGGTCTCGGTTGGAATCTGCCTGACCGAGAAAAACTTCTTCATCGCATCCATGCCACCGGACGTTCCGATGCAGCGAGCGGATGCGTACATCTAAACCCTCGAACGCGGCCTGCGGGTGCGCCAGAGGTGGTGCTAATTGACAAAGCGACTCATGCGGATGTTCATGACGATGCCAAGGGCCAGGAACGTGAATAAAACCGATGAGCCACCATAACTCATTAGGGGCAGGGGAATTCCGGTGACCGGCATAAAGCCGATGACCATGCCCACATTGACCGCGATCTGAAAAATCAGGACGGCCACGACCCCCATAATAATCAACGTGCCGGGCAGGTCAGCGGCGGTTTGAGCGTTTTGGACCAAACGCATCAACAATAAGAAGTATAACAGCAGGACGAAGATAGCTCCCGCCAATCCGTGTTCCTCGCAAAATGCGGCGAAAATGAAATCTGTATAGGGAATGGGGAGAAAATCTCCCTGGGTCTGGGTTCCCTTCTCCGCGCCCTGTCCCCAGATGCCGCCGGAACCGACGGCGATGAGGGATTGGCGAATTTGATACCCGCTGCCGCGGGGATCGTTATCGGGAGTGATGAAGCTGGTGAGGCGCTGCTTCTGGTAGGGTTTGAGCACCTTGTACCAGGCGGGAACCAGGGCCAGCGAAGCCGCGATGCAGAGGATGGCCGCGTGTTTCAAGCGAATCCCGCCGAGAAACAATCCGACCAATAGGACAGGGGCGTAGGTGAGGGCCGTTCCCAGGTCGGGCTGCTTGAGCACCAACAGCATAGGCAGACCGACAATCGCCATGGCCTTGAAGATGTCTTTCCAGGTGAGATCGCGGCCGCTGAGATTCGTGAAGAAACGCGCGATGACGACAATCAGGATGAGCTTGACCCACTCCGATGGCTGAAAGTGAATGCCCCCGGGCAAGTGAATCCAGCGCCTCGCGCCCAGAACTTTGGTGCCGACGACCAGCACGGCCACCAGTGAGACCAGGCAAAAGCCATAGGCCCAGATGGCGATGTCGAGCAGGATGTGGTAATCGATGAGCGAAAGAATAAACATGCTGACGAAGCCGCCGGCCAGCCAGAGCATCTGCTTTTCATCGAAGTGGACAAATTTTGTGTGCAGCGTCGCGCTATAGATTTCCAAGACGCTGATCACCGACAGCGCCACGACAAAGGCCATCAGGGTCCAGTCGAAATCGCGATAGGAAAGAAATCGGCGCATAGGCTAAAGGCATTCTCCGGCGTTGCACAATGGAAAGCAACAAAATCTGCGGCCGCCGCAGACGGGCGTGACAAGCATCCAGGCTGAATTGATAGCATCTACCATGCGTTTGTTGTCTGGATTCTTCACTGCGCTCCGCTCCGTTCAGAATGACTCTTATGCGCGGAAGAGAATTGCGGAGGCGGCGGAAGGATGAATGTTCCGGCCTGCAGCGTGGTGCCCTTGGGCACGGAAAAAGCTGCGCTGATGCGCGCGGGAAGCTGCTTTGCGTCCGGGTCCGCCGGATAGGTGGCGCTGGCAGTCCAGAGTGCGGCCATTTCTGTGGGAGGAACGGGGGCGACACGAGGACGCTGCAGCGTACCTACGGATTTTGGCTTGGCATTGTCAGGCGCCGATTTGTCTTTGGCGGGCGCGGGGACCGGCGCTGCAGGTTTGACCGGCTCGGGATTATTCCTGGCGGCGACCTGCATCAGGTTGTGGTCGCGAAGGCGTTCTTTGTCGACGTAGGCCTCGATGACGCGAGCGGCAAGGCGGGCACTGAAATATCCTTCGGAACCGTTCTGCCACATCACGACCACGGCAATCTCCGGATTTCTGCGGGGCGACATGCCGAAGAACCAGGCGGTATCGTTCAGCTTTGCGCCGCCACCGACAGAAGCCTTATAGGCGTTGCTGACGATCTGGGCGCTGCCGGTTTTGCCGGCAAAGTCGATGCCCTGCAATTGCGCGAAGCCGGCGGTTCCCGCAAACGTGACGACCTGGGCCATGGCGTCGGTCACGGTTTCCCAGTTGGCAGGATCGATGTGGATGGTCTGATCTCCGGAACCTGGGAACTGATCCTTGTAATAATCCTTCAAATCTGGAGGAACTTCATCCGGAAAGACGACGTGGGGCCGTTTGAGAACACCGCCGGAACCGATGCCCGCAAGGGCACGGACGAGTTGGATGGGGGTGACGGCGAGCGCGCCCTGACCGATGCCGACAGAGATGGTTTCGCCGGCAAACCACTTCTGGTGGTAATTGCGCATTTTCCATTCCGGAGAGGGCACGATGCCGGAGGCTTCATTGGGCAGATCGATGCCGGTCTTTTGGCCCAGGCCGAACATGTGCGCCCATTTCGCGATCATGTCGATGCCCATTTTTTCTGCGAGCGTGTAAAAGAAAACGTCACAGGACTGGTAGATCCCCTTGGTGATGTCGGTAATGCCGTGGGACTGGTGGCGAGCCGTGATCCAGCATTTGAAATAGCGGCCGTAGAAAACGGCGCCGCCATGACAGTCGACCTTCAATGTTTCCGCGATGCCTTCCTGCAGGCCGGCGATGGCTTCAATAATTTTGAACGTCGAGCCGGGAGCGAGTTGGGCCTGAATGGCCTTGTTCATCAGCGGGTGGTCAGGATCGGTGATGAGCTTGTTCCACTCGTCGCGATGGATACGGATGGCGAACTGATTGGGATCGAAGGTTGGATGGCTGACCATGGCCAGCACTTCGCCGGTCCGCGGATCGATCGCAATAATGGCACCCTGGCGTGGGCCCAACGCTTCTTCCGCAGCCTTCTGCACATCGAGATCGATGGTCAGCTTGATGGATTTGCCCGGCGTTGCGGGTTCAATGCCGAGCGCGCCGAGTTCGCGGCCGTGGCTGTCGACGATCACGTCGCGAGAACCGTCCTGACCGCGCAGGATGGGATCGTAAGACTCCTCAACACCGGAGCGGCCAACGACGTCGCCGGGCTGATAGAAGGCATAGCGAGGATCGTCGAGCATGTCTTCAGAAACCTCGCCGACGTAGCCAATCAGGTGCGCGGCAAATCCGTTGCTGGGATAGAGTCGCCGCTGTTCCTCAATGGTTTCCAGCTCGGGAAGCTCGTTGGCATGGGCGGCAATGAAGGCCTGCATGTCCGGCGTGATGTCCTGCAGCAGCGGAATGGGCTGATATTTAGGTTGATGACGATAGCGCAGAAGAATCGCCTGTAGTTGATCGACCTGCATGTGCAGGCCATCGGCAATCAGGGGCAAATCGGTGTCGAGATTGCGGGCCTGCTCCGGAACCAGAAAGCAGGTGACGGAGGGATAATTGTCGACCAGCAGCCGACCGTCGCGATCATAAATCTTTCCGCGCGGGGCGAGGATGGGAACTTTGCGAATGCGGTTGGCTTCCGCGAGTGCGCGATAGTTTTGCGCGCCTAATACCTGCAATCGCCACAGGCCGGAGACGAGAATCACCAGGATCGCAGCGATGATGTACTGCATCACCGTCAGCTTGATCGTTGGAATTCGATCGTCTTTGTTATATGTGCCAGCCATGGGGAAGGAGTGTTTTTAGGATACTCCCGAGTGGCGGGGGCGCGGGGTGGTTTTCAAGTTGGCATCGCAGGTCCCTCGACTCCGCTGCGCTCCGCTCGGGATGACAAACAAAGATATTATTCGCGCTGGCGAAGGCGGTCGAATAGTGCAAAAAGGACTACCCCCACCAGCCCGTTCACGAGGGCGCGAATCAGATCGTGCAGGCCATACCACTGCTCATGAATGCCGATCAGGCGGCGCAAAATCAGCACATGCAGGGTGCTGGCCAGCAGGATAAAAGTAAAGTTCATGATGAGGCGGGTGCCGGGGTTGTCGACATCGATGCGCAGGCCGATGGAGGCGGCGAGGTAGCCGAGAATGCAATCGATGATGCCGTTGATGCCGAGGGGCAGGTGGGTCATGGCGTCTTGAATGATGCCGATGACCAGGCCCAGAAGCGTGCCGCCGATGGGATTACGGCGCGAGACGGAAAAATAAATGACGACGAGAACAGGGAGATTCAGAATGTTGAAAGACGGAAAGCGCAGCGGCAGGTAGACCTGCAAAAAGATGGCAATCAGCGGAACGAGAATCAGAACGACCGGATGGAAGCGGTGTTCCTCCATTTCTCGACGCGAGCGGCGCTGGGGCAAGAGGGCCATCAGTTCTGCGGCTCCTGACCGGTGGTGGACTGGGTGGGGGCGGCAGGGTGTTGCACCGTTTTCAGATGCTGCGTCGTGGTTGCCGGCGCGGTGGAATTCAAATGCGTGGCGGCTTTGGGATGTTCGGTCGCTGGCTTGGGCTGGGGCGTCGCGGGTTTCGCTTGCGAGGTTGCCGGAGCCGTTGGCGCGGGTGTCGACGTCGATGGGGCTGGGGTGTTCGCGTGTCCTGTGGTCGCCGACGGCGCTTGCGCGGGATAGACCTGCGTGGGGTACGTGGCGCCCGGAGTCAGAGATGAGGCGGGCGGAGTCGCTTCCGGCGTGAATTGATCGGGATGCAGCGAAGACGGGGGACGAACCGGCGGCGGCGGCGAATTGGCGTTGATCGGTTTGCCATCCGGACCGACGGTTGCGGGCGGCGGCACGCTGGGAAGGCGCTGCGCCAGAATGTCGGCGGCCTTCTGCTCGCTGGTAGCAATATCCTGCTGCATGGTCGCGGGCATTGTGTTCTGAGTTTGCGTGATCACCAGCACTTCATCCAGCCGGGACAAATTGACGGCGGGACGAACCACCACGGCAACATAGGGATTGCGCTCCGGATCGTTGACTACGCGCTCCACGCTGCCGACGGGCAGGCCGGAGGGATAGACGTTATCGCCGCCGCTGGTGACCACTGGTTCACCGGGCTGAATGCGTTCATCCGGAAGAATGTCGATGATTTCCGTTTGTCCGGCGGCGTTGCCGCGCAGAATGCCGCGCAGTCGAGTCTGGGTGAGGACGATGCCGAGGCCGCTGGTTTCATCGTTGATTTCGAGGACCTGGGCGGTGTGCGGAAACACATCGCGCACCTTGCCGACCACGCCGTCGGGCGTGATGACCGGCATGTCGGTTTTGAGGCCGTCTTTCGAACCTTTATCGATGACCAGCACGCGCGACAGATCGGTTCCGCTGGTACCGATGATATGGGCGGCCACGGTCTTGGCAATATATTGCTGCTGAAAGCCGAACAACTTCTGCAGCCGCAATCCTTCGCGGGCATCGACGGCGAGGGAGGATTGTTCCAGTCGGATACGATTCAATTCCGACTGCAGTTGTTGATTCTGCTGGCGAACATGACGCAGATCCACATAGTCGTGCCAGGTATGGCTGACACCGTGGCCGGCCGAGAGAAATACCCGCTCCAGCGGCGCAAAGGCAGTGACCACCCAATAGCGGATGAGGCGCGTCTGCTGTCCATCTTTGCCGGTGTTGGGCCGCCGAACCTGCACGGCGAGGCCGAGCAACTGCACCAGCACGATCGCCAGCAGGACCAGTGGATTACGGTAGCGGCTGAGAAAAGATTCCATTGGGGCTATGAACGGGCTGCGAGGGGGGAGCCTGGCAGCTCGGCGGACATTTGGGGGAGGGCAAAATTAATCAATCTTGATCTTGCGCAGCAAACGGAAGTCCGACAGCATCTTTCCCGTGCCAAGTACGACAGAGGCCAGTGGATCGTCGGCGACGGAAACTGGCAGCCCGGTTTCTTCGCGAATGCGCTTGTCCAGGTTTTTGATGAGCGCGCCGCCACCGGTTAGCACGATGCCGCGATCGCTGATATCGGCGGAGAGTTCCGGCGGGGTACGTTCCAGGGCGACCCGAATCGCGTTCATGATGGTGCTGATGCATTCCGCCAGAGACTCGCGAATTTCGCTATCGTCGATGGTGATGGTCTTGGGCACGCCTTCAATCAGGTTGCGGCCTTTGATTTCCATGGTGACGGGCTTGTCCAGCGGATACGCGGAGCCCAGTTCCATCTTGATGTGTTCGGCGGTGCGCTCGCCAATCAGCAGATTGTATTTGCGCTTCAGATAATTCATGATGGCTTCGTCCATCTGGTTGCCGGCCATACGGACGGAGCGCGAATAGACGATGCCGGAAAGCGAGATCACCGCGATATCTGTAGTCCCGCCGCCGATATCGACGACCATGTTGCCGCCGGGCTCTGTAATGGGCAGACCGGCGCCGATGGCGGCGACCATGGCCTGCTCGACAAGATAGACTTCACTGGCCTTGGCGCGATAAGCGGAATCTTCCACCGCGCGCTTTTCCACCTGCGTAATTTCTGACGGGACACCGATGACGATGCGCGGATGGACCAGCATCTTGCGGCCATGCGCTTTCTGAATAAAGTAATTCAACATCTTTTCCGTGACCTTGAAGTCGGCGATGACGCCGTCCTTCATGGGCCGGATCGCAACGATGTTGCCGGGGGTGCGGCCCAGCATCTCTTTTGCTTCTTTGCCCACCGCCTCCACTTCACCGGTGGTCTTGTTCAGCGCAACGATGGAAGGCTCATTGACAACGATGCCCTTGCCAGCCGCGAAAACAAGCGTGTTGGCCGTGCCAAGGTCGATGGCCAGGTCGCTTGAGAACAAGCTGAACAGCGAACGCAGATTGTGGCTGCGTGAGGAGCGAGAGTGATAGCCGTTAGAGGACATTCAGTGTTTAACGTGCCTTTGGGGGAATCGTGTTACCTCCCATTGTAAGGCCATGCGGGATTGCCTGCGGATGTATCGTTGGCCCGGGGGAATCGTGGAAGGTATCAACCGCAGGAATGCCCCGCGGTTTGGACCGCCCGGCGGGCGCGGGTGAGCAGGAGAGCGGCCAGTTGGGATGGACAGGCGCGATTCATCGACACGTGGAAGAGCTGGTGAAGCGGAACGAAGCCGTGACTTTAGTTTTGTCGGCGCGAGGAGCGGGCGTCGCGTTTCTTCGCGGCCTTCAAGGGAAGCTGCGGTTCGGTCATGCGCTTGGGGTCGAGGATTTCGGCGATTTCCTTTTCGCTGAGCAGATTCTTTTCCCGGGCAAGTTCGACGATGGTGCGCCCTGTGGCGATGGATTCCTTGACGATCTCCGCGGCTTTGGCGTAGCCGATGTAGGGATTCAGCGCGGTCGCGAGGGAGACGGTGCTTTCGGCATATTGCTGGCATCGGGCTGCATTCGCGGTGATTCCAGCGATGCACTGCTTGTCAAATTGCCGCAGCATGTTGGCGAGGATGGTGATGGACTGCAGGACGTTGAAAGCCATGGTCGGCATCATCACGTTCAGTTCCAACTGGCCGGCCTGCACGGCGTAGGCCACGGCAGTGTCATTGCCGATGACCTGAAAGCTGACCATCGCGGCCAGCTCCGCCATGACGGGATTGATTTTGCCGGGCATGATCGAAGAGCCCGGCTGCAGGCTGGGAAGAACGATTTCCGCCAGGCCGGTGTTAGGCCCGGAGGCGAGCAGGCGCAGGTCATTCGAGATGCGAATGATTTCCAGCGCGAGCGACCGCAGCGCGGCGCTCACATCCGCCATGCAGGCATTCGACTGCATGGCCCAGCGCATGTCTTTCGCCGGGGTGAGCTTCTGTCCGGAGAGTTTGGCGAGGCGCGCGATGGCTTCGGCGCGATAGCGCGGATGGGTGTTGATGCCGGTGCCGACGGCGGAACCGCCGAGGCCGAGTTCGCGCAGACCTTCCGCCTGCTGGGCGATGTTGGCGCGGGCTTTGCGGATGGCGACGGCGTAGGCGGCAAACTCCTGACCGAGACGAAGCGGGACAGCATCCTGCAGATGGGTGCGGCCGGACTTGAGAATGCCGTCGAATTCTTTGGCTTTCTTTTCGAAGGTGCGAGCCAGCGATTCGAGCACTGGGTAAAGATCTTCAAGCGCCAGCAGGGTTCCGAGGCGCATCGCGGTTGGAAACACGTCGTTCGTCGATTGTCCATAATTCACGTGATCGTTGGGATGAACGTGGGTGTACTCACCGAGCTTGCCGCCCCCCGTTTTTCCACCCATGATTTCGTTGGCGCGGTTGGCGATCACCTCGTTGGCGTTCATGTGGAAGCTGACGCCGGCGCCGGCCTGAAACACGTCGACGAGGAACTGCTCATCCCACTTGCCTTCGATGACTTCCTGCGCAGCCTGAGAAATGGCATCGGCGCGGCGAGCATCGACCAGGCCGAGGTGCTTGTTGGTTTCGGCAGCAGCACGTTTGACCATCCCGAGGGCGCGGATCAGCAGCGAGTGGGCGCGCATTCCGGAGATGGGATAATTCTGCACGGCGCGCGCGGTCTGCGCACCATAATAAGCGCGCGCGGGGACCTCGACGAAGCCGAGAGAATCTTTTTCCTTGCGTGTTTTGGACATGACGGACACCTGTTGCCAGTCGCCACTTGCGACTCTAAAATGGCAGACCTCTACCATGGGATAAAATTTGGAAGTTTGCGCTGATGAGAAGCTGCGATATTCGTCAATTCTTCAATGACAGCTAGGTAGTCATCCCTCCCATTGATCGCTGCAAACCGTGACTCCAGCATTTGAGATTCTTGGTCGTTGATATAAGGGCGGCATATGGCCATTGATTGTCAAAAAAAAGTGACTGCACTATTGGATTCCGTCATTTCCAAAACATCGACAAACTGGGCACCGGCGTTCAGAGCTACGCTTATGATGCTTATGTATAGCATCTTGCGCATGAACCCCCTGGTTTTATCTCTGGAGTTCTGGAGCTCTAATCCGAGCGACGCGTCGAACACCTCTGCTTTGTTTTCCTTTTCATGCTCAACATCGGGTTCTGTCAGCTTGTCGAACCTCACCTTCAAGTCTTCTAATTTCTTCAAATCGTCCTTGATTTTCAAGAGGCCCACTGCATATATTGCTGCGAAAATTCCTACGGTCCACAAACTGAAATATACAAGCACATCCAGCGCCGCTTCCTCGTGAAGCCCCTTCGCCGCCTGCCGGTACACTCCGTCCTTCAATGAAATAGATCCAAGGGTAGCGACGGTAAGAATCGCTTTGGCTATCCATTGACCACCTGGTTTGAGTGCGAGTTCCCAAAGGCCACTGCCTAATGCACCAAGTATCAGCGAACCGATTGACCACAATATCAGTTTCTTCCATCGGGAAAGCTGCATATTCTCATCCGATCTGACTCGATTTTGAGTGCAGGTTATAACATTTCCGCTGCGTCGTACCGAAAAGATGGAGCGACGCCTCTCGCCCCCGTTTCCTCGGGCAACGCTGCTTGTGTGACCGAGACCACATGAGGCGCCAGCCTCGGGGGTCTAGAATCATATGTTCGACTTTATCTGTGGAAGGCACCAATCATCATGGCCACGATTCGCCAGCAGGACTTTATCCAGAGCGTCGCAGACGCCTTGCAGCACATCTCCTATTACCACCCGGTCGATTACATTACCAACCTGGCGCGCGCGTATGAACTGGAGCAGTCCCCCGCCGCCAAGGACGCGATCGCGCAGATCCTGATCAACTCTCGCATGTGCGCGGAGGGGCATCGCCCGATTTGCCAGGACACCGGCATTGTGGCCGCGTTTGTGAAGGTGGGCATGGACGCGCGGTGGGACCGCACCGACATGACGGTCGAGGAGATGGTGAACGAGGGCGTGCGGCGCGCGTATCTGAATCCTGATGACGTGCTGCGGGCGTCGGTGCTGGCCGATCCGGCGGGGGCGCGCAAGAACACCAAGGACAATACGCCGGCGGTGGTGAGCCTTTCCATGGTGCATGGCGGCAACGTGGATGTGACGGTCGCGGCCAAGGGCGGAGGGTCGGAGGCGAAGTCGAAGTTTGCGATGCTGAATCCGTCGGACTCGATTGTGGAGTGGGCGGTGAAGACGGTGCCGACGATGGGCGCGGGATGGTGCCCGCCGGGAATGCTGGGGATTGGCATTGGCGGCACGGCGGAAAAAGCGATGCTGCTGGCCAAGGAAGCGCTGATGGAGCCGATCGACATGCAGGACCTGATCGCGCGCGGACCGAAGAACCGGCTGGAGGAATTGCGGCTGGAAATTTATGACAAGGTGAACCGGCTGGGCATTGGCGCGCAGGGACTGGGCGGACTGACGACGGTGCTGGACGTGAAGATTCTGGATTATCCGACGCATGCGGCAAATTTGCCGGTGGCGATGATTCCAAATTGCGCGGCCACGCGACATGCGCACTTTGTGCTGGATGGCAGTGGGGCGGCGGTGCTGGAGACGCCATCGCTGGAGCATTGGCCGAAGCTGACGCAGGATGTGTCGAAGGCGCGGCGGGTGAACCTGAACACGGTGACGCGCGCCGAAGTGGCGACATGGAAGCCGGGCGAAGTGTTGCTGCTGACGGGCAAGTTGTTGACCGGGCGCGACGCCGCGCACAAGCGCATGACGGAGATGCTGAATCGCGGAGAGAAACTTCCGGTCGACTTTACGGATCGCTTTATTTATTACGTTGGGCCGGTCGATCCGGTGCGGGATGAAGTGGTGGGGCCGGCGGGACCGACCACCTCGACACGCATGGACAGGTTTACGCGGCAGATGCTGGAGCAGACGGGATTGCTGGGCATGGTGGGCAAAGCGGAGCGCGGACCGGCGGCGATTGAGGCGATCCGCGATCACAAAGCGGTCTATCTGATGGCGGTGGGCGGCGCGGCGTACCTGGTGTCGAAGGCGATTCGCGGCAGCCGCGTGCTGGCCTTTGAGGATTTAGGTATGGAAGCGATTTATGAGTTCGACGTGAAGGACATGCCGGTAACGGTCGCTGTCGACAGCAAAGGGACGTCTGTCCACGAGACCGGACCGAAGGAATGGCAGGCGAGAATCGCGGGGATACCGATTTTGCAGTGAGTAAAGTTGAGAGAGAAAGCTTGCTCCCAAAGTGGCCTAGGCTGCGATTCTATAGCTAGAACCGCTGGCGTTCATCACGTTGCGTCGACCCCCAACAGACAGAGGAAATGAAATGGCTGAGCCGCAATTTCCCATTCTCGTCGAACAAAACCATCTCCATCCCCACGAGCAGTTCTCCGCCCATCGCGAGTTGGAAGCAGCCCTTCGCCAGTCCATACGCGGAGAAGTCCGCTTCGACTCCGGCAGTCGTGCCCTCTACGCCACCGACGCCTCCAACTATCGCCAGCTTCCCATCGGCCTCGTGCTTCCGCTCGATACCGCGGATGTCGAAGCCGCCGTCGCCGTCTGCCGTAAATTCAACGCGCCGATTCTTTCTCGCGGCGCCGGTACCAGTCTCGCGGGTCAATGTTGCAACGTGGCCGTGGTGTTCGATTTCTCAAAGTATGTCGATCGCATCCTCAATCTCGATGTCGAACGTTGTCAGTCCCGCGTCGAGCCCGGCATCGTTCTCGATCGCGTGCGCGAGGCGGCCGAAAATCATCACCTCACCTTCGCTCCCGATCCCGCAACCCATAGCCGCTGCACCCTCGGCGGCATGATCGGCAACAACTCCTGCGGTGTGCATGCGCTCATGGGCGGCAAAACCGTCGACAACATTGACTCCATGCGTGTCCTGCTCTACGACGGCGCCATTCTTGAAGTCGGCGCAACCTCCGACACTGAATTCGAATCCATTGTCGCCGCAGGCGGTCGTCGCGCAGAAATCTACGCCGCCCTGCGAAATCTTCGCGACCGCTACGCCACCCTCATTCGCGAGCGCTATCCAAAGATTCCTCGCCGCGTCTCCGGCTACAACCTCGACGATCTGCTTCCGGAAAATGGTTTCCACGTGGCTCGCGCCCTGGTCGGCAGTGAAGGCACCTGCGTCACCGTGCTCGATGCAACCCTGCGCCTGATGCCCAGCCCGCCTTGTCGCATTCTCGTCGGTCTCGGCTTTCCCGACGCCTTCATCGCCGCGGATTTCGTGCCCTTTGTGCTGCAGCACAAACCCATCGGCCTGGAAGGATTCGATGGCCTGCTGGTGGAATTTATGCGGCGCAAGCATCTCGTCGAAAACGATCTGCAATTGCTTCCCGAAGGCGACGGCCACTTGCTGGTGGAGTTTGGCGGCGACACACTCGAAGACGCCCAGGCCCAGGCCACCGCGATGATTCAGGCCACCAAGAAAATCTCTCCCGCTCCGAGTTCTCGCCAATACTCTCAGTCGGAAGCCGCGCGTGTCTGGAAGGTGCGCGAATCGGGCCTCGGTGCCACCGTCTTCGTGCCCGGCGAACCGCATGGCTGGGAGGGCTGGGAAGACTCCGCCGTTCCTCCGGAAAAAATGGGCAGCTATCTGCGCCAGTTGTTTGCCGCGGCCAAACGCTACGGCTATCGCTCCCCGATCTACGGTCACTTCGGCCAGGGCTGCGTTCACATGCGCTTCAATTTCGATCTCGAAAGCGAAGCCGGCATCGCAAAATATGTCCAGTTCATCAACGAGGCCGCCGACATCGTGATCGCGCACGGCGGCTCGCTCTCCGGCGAACACGGAGACGGCCAGTCCCGCGCCGCGCTATTGCACAAAATGTTTGGGCCGGAGCTGGTGCAGGCCTTCCGCGAATTCAAGGCCATTTGGGACCCCATCAACAAGATGAATCCCGGCAAGCTCGCCGATCCCATCGCCGTGTACGGGCCGCAGGACAATCTTCGTCTCGGTGCTGGCTATGAAATTCAATCTGTCAAAACGCATTTTCAATTTCCCGACGACGGCGGCTCTTTTTCCGATGCTACCCTGCGTTGCGTCGGCGTCGGAGCCTGCCGCAAAGAGACCGCCGGCACCATGTGCCCCAGCTACATGGCCACCCGCGAAGAGCAGCACTCCACCCGCGGCCGCGCCCATCTTCTGTGGGAAATGTTGCAGGGTGAGCTGCGCCACCAGGGCTGGCGGAGCCAGTCCGTGAAAGATGCTCTGGAACTATGCCTCTCCTGCAAAGCCTGCAAGCATGAGTGTCCGGTCAACGTCGATGTCGCCACCTACAAGGCGGAGTTCCTGTCGCATTATTACGAGCACCATCGCCGACCCATCCACGCCTATGCCTTCGGCATGATGGATCAATGGGCCCACCTGGCCTCTGCATTCCCGCGCCTCGCCAACCTTCCCGGCCAACTCCCCGGCGTGCGAGATATCTTGAAAGCTGCGATCGGCATGGCGCCGCAGCGAACCATTCCAGCCTTTGCTCCGCGAACATTTCAGAGCCAATTCCATTCCACCGCGCGGAAAGACGATCGCCCTTCTGTCCTGCTCTGGCCCGATACGTGGAATAACTATTTCTATCCGCAAGCCGCGCAGGCAGCGGCCCAGGTTTTGGGCGATGCAGGATTTTCCGTGCAGGTGCCGCGTGGTCATCTCTGCTGTGGCCGCCCGCTGTATGACTTCGGTATGCTCGACCGCGCCAAACGATATCTTCTGCGCGTGCTCGATGCGCTTGCGCCCCAGTTGCAGGCGAACACCCCCGTCGTAGTTCTGGAGCCGAGTTGCGCCAGCGTCTTTCGTGAGGAATCGCTCAACCTGCTCGCCAACGATCCCCGCTACGCCGAGCCGGCCAGAAGGCTCGCCGCCCAAACCTATCTGCTCAGCGAATTTCTCGTCCACAAAGCAGACCACTACACGCCGCCCGATCGCCAGGATCAGCGCATTCTGCTGCATGGCCATTGCCATCAAAAGCCAAGGATGACGGAGGAGGTTGAATTACTCCGCGCGTCCGGCGCGCAGGTCGAGCTGCTCGACTCCGGCTGCTGCGGCATGGCTGGCCCCTTCGGTTTTGAGAAGGAGAAATACACCATTTCCACCGCGCTCGCCAACCGCGTTTTGATGCCCGCCGTGGAACGCGCCCAAAAGGAAACAGTCATTGTTACAAATGGCTTCAGTTGCCGCGAACAGATCGCGCAACTCTCCGATCGCCGCGCCGTCCATCTCTCCCAGGTCCTGGCGCGCACCGATCGATAAGTATTTTTCGGATAGTGAAGTGGTATGGGTGCCCCATCCTAGCGCAGCTAGGGTGGGATAGAACAATGCTCGCATCACGGGAATGGTGAAATGCGACTAATATCCGGCGTCGTTCACCTGGTTCAGCATCGGCTCTCCCGCCATGTAGCGGCGCACCTGCTCGCCGGCGAACTTATACCCGCGGATCGAAAATCCCGCCACCGATCCCGCGATGTGCGGCGTGATGAAACAATTCGGCGCGCTCCACAGCGCATGACCCTTCGGCAGCGGTTCCGGATCGGTCACATCCAGCACCGCATGGATGCGCTTGGCCTGCAGCTGCCGCAACAGCGCTTCCGTATCGACAACCGGCCCTCGCGCCGCATTGACCAGTAACGCGCCCGCTTTCATCCGCGCCAGCATGTCGGCATTCATCATGCCGCGGGTTGTATCCGTCAGCGGCACCAGCAGCACCACCACATCGGCCTCCGGCACTAAGCTTGCTAGATCGCCAAAGGCCGAAACCCCCGGTTTTGCCGTTCGCGCCACCCGAATCGCTTCGACATCGAACACCCGCAACAAGCGCTCCAGTTCCGCGCCAATCCCGCCATAACCGACAATCAGCACCTTCTTGCCGTGCAGCTCATCCGCCAGGATGCGATACGAATGCACACTCGTCTTCGCCTCCTCCGTGGCCGGCGCTGCCCCACCCGCGCCCTTCAGCAACACCTGCCCATCCCAGAACTGCTCATGCTGGCAATCGCGGTAGTGAGGGAAGCGCCACAGACTCCCCAGAATGGCCCCAACAATCCACTCCGCCACCGGAATATTGTGCAGCCCCTGCCCATCGCACAGCAGGACTCCCTGCGGCAGCCACGGCAAAATCCAGTCCACCCCCGCCAGCAAAGTCTGGATCGCCTTCACCCCGCGCAGATAGGGAAACATCGGCGTAGCCAGCCATCCAAACATCGGCGGAATCCAGAATTCCACCTCCACGGGATGATCCAGGGTGTCCGGCAATCGAACCAGTTCAACGTTTTCTTTCGGGAAGTCGAGCAGGAAATCCTCAGAGATATTCGCGGGCAGCCCTATTTTCAACATGGCCTGATGATAATCAGCTCGATCATGCCAGAGCAAACCGACACGGCCCCTCTCCCGCGCTACTGGTTTTTGGCGCTCAAATGCAAAACGTGCTTTGCGACATCTGGCCAGAACTCACGAAAAACGTTGAAGCCGCCATCGCGGATCGCCACCTGTACCAGCCATCGTTGCCCGGTCTTGGTCCACGTCCGGTATCGGGAGGGATAGTAAAGATCGCCCAATCCGGCGGCTGCGCCCTTACCCACAATCTCCGAATAGTTGACGGTGTTTCTCCCCGCATCGTTCGGCGTAATCAAAACGCGCGTGTACGCGTAGACGGCGCGGACATACCAGTGCCCGGTTCCAAGCGCATAGTAACGCGAGTCCTGGCGGGTCAGCGTGGGCACAATCGTATCGGTCATGTAATTTCCGATGCCCTTGTCCACGAATCCGTGCCAATAGTATCGGCCGTACCCAACCATCCCGTTGCCGAATTCTGGATAGCTCTTTGAGACGTAAGGAATTTCACTATCCACCGCATTGAAGATAAACGCCGAATAGTCAAACGTATTCTGCGTTCCCACCATGAATTTCTCTTTGAAGCTCGGCGGCGGCGGCCTGGAGCCGACACTGACTGCGCGATAATTCGGAATCCAGCCCATAATGCGTTTGGGCTGCTGCCCGTAGTCTGGCCGAGGCGCGTTGGGGTTCTGGATCGGCTTTCCGTCCACGTCGTAGTAAACCCGGTCGCCCTTGTCTCCGGGGATGGTTGGCGATCCCGTCACTCCAGTTTGTGGAGCCTTGGAGTTCTGGGCTTGCTGGGATGTTGGCGCGGCAGGAAGCTGCGTTGAAGCGGTTTCCACTGCGGCGACGGTATCGGGGTGCGATCGCGCTTCGGGTTCCTGTCCGTTCGCCTGGTACGGTGACGAGAAAGCCACCCCACAAAATACTAAAAGTATAGAAAAAAAAGATAAGGGCTGCCGCAATTGCAAAACTGACCATCCAAGTATGTAAGAGTGAACTTTTTGAGTGCTTTCTTAGTAGACGCAGCCCACCGCCATCCGGTTACTACAGGTTCGGTATCTTTCTTGACACCCATCGTCGCGGAGATCGGTTCGAATGCAGTTCGATCACTGCACCCGCACTGTAAAATCCTCACGGAAGAGTGAAATAATGGCGCTATATCTCCACATGTTGCATGCGGTAAAACCGTTGGGTACAAAAGCTGCTCGGTCTGAATCGATTGGGGAACTAGCATGTCCGCAATGAAAGTTAAGTTTTTAATTCCTGTACTTGCCCTGTGCTTCGGAATCGCCATTTCCCAGCCGTTGTGGTCTCAGAGCCAGGTTGTCGAAACTCCTGCCGTGCTGGATGAGGGTTTCCACGAGATGTACAACCTGCATTTCCCTGAAGCACATGCCGTCTTCGCAAAATATATGGTGGAGCATCCGGAAGACCCCATGGGCCCGGTTTCCGATGCCGCCGCTTATCTTTTTTCGGAGTTTCACCGCACCGGCGTTCTCGACATGCAGTTGTTCACCAACGACAGCAATTACCTGCAACACAAAACTGTCCCTGATCCGGCCATAAAGAAAGCGTTCAACACCGATCTCGATAAGGCCGATGGCTTGTCCGACACCATCCTGGCGAAACATCCCAACGATGCCACCACCTTGTTCGCCAAGACTCTCACCTTCGGCCTGCGCGCGGATTATGCATCGCTGATCGAGCGTCGCGATATTGCCGGATTTCAATTCACCAAGGCCGGCAGCGCCTTTGCCCATCGCCTGCTCGCCGTGGATCCCACCGCCTACGATGCCTATCTGGCCGTTGGCATGGAAAACTACATCCTGGGATTGAAGCCGGCGCCGGTTCGCTGGCTGCTGCAAATGGCCGGCGGAGAAACCAATCGCGTCCTCGGCGAGCATGACCTGGAATTGACCGCCGCCCAGGGTCACTACCTCAAGCCGTTGGCCAAGTTACTGCTCTCAGTCGCTGCGGTCCGCGATAAGGACATGGCGAAAGCCCGCGAATTGCTGGGGTCTCTCGCGCAGGAATTTCCCAACAATCCCCTCTATGCCCAGCAGTTGGCAAGACTCAAATAACCCCGTTGCATCTCCCGGGCAGGCCCAGGACTTCAATCCGGAAAACTCGATCGCGATGCTCGCGGTAGACCCCGGACTGTTGCCTGGGTAGACCCCGGACTTCAGTCCGGGGAAAACGATCCCAAATTCCCGGCGCGCCTTCAGGCGCTGAGGTATATTGCCAATCCCACGGGTCGCCCGAAGCGCGCGCAAAGAGCTTGCCATCTTGACCCAAATAGAAAAGGCGTAGCTCGCCGCGGCGAGCTACGCCTTCTCTTCGACTGCGTTGCCGCGGTTACGGCAGGTAGTAACGGAACGACGTGAACACCATGTTGTCGTTGCCATGGGCGCCGCCGCCAGGGTTGGTCGTGCCCCCCTGACCGGACCACAGATCGCGCCGAATGTTGCTGTACTGGATTCCCTGGCGCAAACCGCCCTTGGCTCCGTTATGGATAAAGAACCAGTAGCCCGCCGTGAACTCCTGCACGTCTTTATTGTTGCCCGTGCACTTCGCCGGAGCAATCGGAGCGCCACTGGGGAACGAGGCTGTCGACGACGGTTCGACCCGGCAGCCCGACATGTCTGCGGTGTATGTGCCATAGCCAATCTGCTTGCCGCCCGCGATCGCATAGTCACGGCCAATGTAGTCGCCGCCATAGTTGACGTAAACGTTCAAGCGCTTGTTCGGATTCAACTCAACCGTGCTCAAAGCGGAGAAACCATGCAGCGGAGAAATGGTCGCGTCCGGACGCAGCGTAATATCGGCGATAGTCGACGAACCGTAGCGGCCCACGCCCTCGCCATACAGACCCTTCAGCCCAATGGTGACTTTCTTGTTGAGCACTGGCCCGCGGAAGCCTCCGCCGACGCCGCCACCAACCACCGTGTCGTTGTACGGCAGGCGATCCGCCGCATAGATGCGGTCGCGGAAGAAGCGGCTGACCCCGAATAGTTCCCAGTGTCCCCAGCCCGGCTCGACAGCCAGCTTGGCCACCATGTCCGGGGCAAGGTTGAACGAATAATTCGCCGTCGGGTTATACAGTCCGCCGCCCGTACCACCCGAACCGATCAACAAATTCGTCGGTAGATTACTCCCGGCTGGATTCAGTGTCTCGGCATTCTCCGCCGATACCCCCAGCCACATCTTATCTCCAAACTGTTTCGTGACCCGGAAGCTGTATTGCCGCGTCCAAACAAAGCCGGCTTCGTACTGAGGATCGATGGTTGCCGGCAGAATCTCCGTTCCTCGGGTCAGCCCCTGCGTCGTTTCAGCCACCAGGGACCAGCCCTGGCCGCCGGAAAAATCCCAGCCATTCGTCAGCTTGGCGTCCGCCCACAATTGCCGCTGCCGAACCACGTAGCTGTTCGATTGGTTGTTGTTGGAGGTGATGCCGGTACCCAACCAGTCCATCTCGTAGTACCCGGTCATCGTCCAGTCGGCCAACTTGCCCGTGGCTTTCAGGGCAATTCGCGACTGACGGCCGGTGCCGTCGAACTCAGTCAACTGTGCCGCCGGCGAATTCTGTAATGGAACACCGGTGAACGGCGTGTTCAAGCCGCCGCCCGTCGCTCCGCTGCGCCAATCCGTTTCAGCCGCCAGGAAGCTGCCCTTCGGCGAGATCGTGATCCCTTTGTAGGCGATCTCATCCGGATGCGTGACCGCTTTCTTCAACTGCTTCTGGTCTTCCTCGGCGAGTGTGGCCGTCTGCTGGGCTTGCTCTGCCTGCGCCTGCACATTCTGCACCGCTTGATGCAGATTCGTATAGGCCTCATTGCTCTGGGTGGCGTTTTGTTGCGCCGCCTGCACCTGGCTTTGTGCCTGTTGCGCAGCTTGCTGCGCCTGTTGTGCCGTATCCTGCGCCTGCTGCAGTTGCTGATCGCGGCTTTGCAGATCCTGCTTCAACTGATCGATCTCTTCCTGCTGCTGTTGAAATTGCTGCCGCATCTCCTGCATCTGCTTCTCGATGCTGCTTGGCCTCTTGCTCACACTTTTCTTGTGAACGGTTGTGGTCGTCCCTGTAGTCGATTGCGCAAATACAGACAGGCCCGCCTGCGGCGCCATCGCCACACAGCATGCAAGAATCAGGGCTCTAACTTTGTTCGGTCCGCGTTTCATTCGGCCTCTCGCTCGTGTTGGTTGATTGAAGATCCAAGAAGGTGCCAATCCCCGCCGTCCTGCTCTGGGAGCGCGATAGTTCTCTAGGGGTTGAGAGCACATGTCGCTGGCAGGGATTGTCATTCACACCGCGCTTAGTCTTACAGCGCTGCGTGAATATCCCGAAAACAGAAGATGAATGGGAGATGAATTCATGCGCCAAGTGTGGATTTGGCGCTTTTCTGGCGCGGACGGGCCATCCGGGCGGACGGCCCTGTACTTTTCAGCATAGTGGAGTGGCAGGGAAGTCTCCCTCTACGGCAGATTTCCCAGTGGATAGTTCAACGCCCCCCGCATATCCCAGCTCCGCGCGGCGACCCTGGAAGGTTGCGGGTAGACCCCGGACTTCAGTCCGGGGAACTGGGTTAGACCCGTAGCGCGCCTTCAGGCGCTGAGGCACGCTCGGTCGCAGCCTCGTATTAGGCCACGACTTTAGTCGTGCCGCCCGGAGGAGAAAAACGTGGGGTTTTAACCCTTGTGCCCGACTCTACGGCAGATTTCCCAGTTGATAATTCAGCGCCGCCAGCGACATCTGATACTCATATCGAGCATTCACATTCTCAATCGACGCCTGCGTCTGTTCCAGTTGCGACTGGCTTAGCTCCACGATGGAACTCAACCCCAGCTTGTAACGCGCCTGCGCCAGTTGCAGCCCCATGTTCGATGCCTTCAGCAGCTTCTCTGTAACGGCGATTTTCTGGTACGACGTGTTGCTCTGCAGCCACGCATCGCGAACGTCCCGCACCACCCGATCGCGTAGATCGCGCAAGTTCTCCTGTGCCGCCTGCGCCCGATCCTCCGCCTCATGCGCCTGAGCGGTGTAGCGAAATCCGTTGAAGATCGGCACTTCAAGATCGGCGCCCACCGCGCCAAACCAGTTGCTGGTGAAATACTTGTCGTCACGCACGGGCGTTCCACCCACGACGGCCATCGCGTCTAACGTCGGCATCAGTTGTTCCCACTGCGCGCGCGCGTACTTCTTCGCCGCTTGCTGGTCATAGTCCAGCGCCATCAGGTCGGGCCGCTGTTTCATCGCCATCTGGACCAACTCGTCCTGATCCGGAGGAGGGGTAGAGACGGTACCCCCGGTTTCCTCCACCGTATAGGTCATCGGCCGGTCGAATCCCAGCACCGACGTCAGGGCATTGATCGCGTTGTTATATTGCGTCTGGGCGTCCAGAAGCAGCAGTTGTGCCCGCGCCAGGTCTTCGTCTGCAAAGGCCAGATCGATCGTCGAACGCAGCTTGTTGTTGGTCAGCTCTGTAATCTGCTGGTCGGTCGTCTTGCGCGTATCCACGGTTTGCTGCGCAACCTTGACCAACGCTGTCGCTTCCAGCGCGTTGTAAAACGCCTGATCGGTAATCAGTACGATGTCCAGCGTGCTGGCTTGCGCTTGCGCATTCTGCGCTTTCTCGTACAGCTTGGACGATGCCATCAGATTGGTCGTGTGACCGAAATCCGTCAGCAATTGGTGAAAATCCAGGCCCCCGCCGGCGTGCGTGATCAGTCGTGTCGAGCGCAATCCATCGAACGTGAACCGGCCTCCATTATCCGCCTCCGCGGCTACTGCGCCGCCAATCACCTGCGGCAGATATCCGGCGCGCGTCTGCCGGTATATCTGGTGCTGCGCCCGTGCCAGCAATTGCGCTACGCGGATCCGTGGGTTGTTGCGGATCGCAATCCGTTCGGCATCGTGCAGCGTCAATTGTGCTGGAATTGACGTGACAGGACCTCCCGTCCTCTTCTTGCCCGATCCCATCTCCGGCGTCGTCTCGCTCAGCGTATCGCCCGCCATCGCCGACGCGTGCGGCGCCACCGGCGACGCACCTGTGTCCGCTTGTTCAATGTTTTTCGCCAGCATCACAGCCGACGGAGCGTCCGCCAGTTTCTGTGCCTGCAAAGGCCATGGGCAGCACGCGATTGCGATCAGCGCCAATCCCGCCATGGAAGAAAATCGTGGGTGGGTTTGCATTATGCTTGCACCTCCTCCAGCGTGTCGTTCTCGCCGGAATCATGTTCTTGTCTGCGGTGAATCAGGTAATACACGGTGGGAACCAGGAACACCGTCACCACGCCCGACACGGTCAGGCCGCCCAGGATGGCTCGCGCCAGCGGCGCATATTGCTCGCTGCCCGCCTCCAGGCCCAGCGCCATCGGAATCAACCCCAGCGCCGTCGCCAGCGTGGTCATCATGATGGGCCGCAAACGCACCCGGCAGGCCTCTCCAATCGCCAGCTTCAGCGGCTTGCCCGCGCTTCTTTGAATTCCGATGAAGTCCACAATCAAAATGCTGTCCGACACCACAATCCCGGTCATCATCAGGCAGCCCATCAGCGACATGATGTTCAGCGATGTCCCCGTGATCAGCAGGAACAGCAGCACGCCCGACATGCCCGGCGGCACCGCCAGCAAAATCACGAACGGATCGGACAGCGAAGCGAATTGCGCCATCAGAATCAGATACACCAGGGTCACCGCCAGCACCAGTCCGATGGCGAAACTGCGGAAGCTGTCCTTCATATCGTTGATCGATCCGGCAATGCTGATCAGCGTCCCGTGCGGTGGATGGGTTTGGTTCACGATGTTCTGAATCTGCTTGCCCACCCGGCCCAGGTCTTCGGTTTTCGGCATGATGTACACATCGAACACACGGCGCAGTTGGTAGTGGTCCACCACCGTCGGCGTGTTGATGTACTTGATGCTGGCTACCGCTTCCAGCGGCACAACGTTGTCGTGCGGCGGTACCATCTGCCCCGGCCTTACTGAGCTCCCCGGCGGCACATGCGCGGTGGAATGGCTCGCCTGCAATGGAATTTCCTTGAAGTCCTTCAGCGTCTGGATCTGGCTGTTGTAGTACTGCACCGTCAGCATGTAATTGTTGCCCGTCTTGGGATCGACCCAGTAGCTGGGCGCAATCATGCCGTTGGAAGTCAGCGCCGTAATCACGCCGTCCACAACATTCTTTTCCGTCAGGCCAAGATACGCCGCCTTCTGCCGGTCCACATTCAACTCCAGGCCCGGATAACCGACATCCTGCGGAATCAATACGTCGCTGACCAGTCGCAAGCCCTGCACCTTGGCGGCAATCTGCTGCGCGACTGCGTACCCCTGCTTCAGGCTCATCGTGCTTACTTGGATGTCGAACGGCGCCGGCTTGCCCTGGTTCACCACCGAGTCCACCAGTCCGCCCGTCTGAAAGAACGCCTGCACATCCGGGATTTCCCGCCGCAGCCGCCGCCGCACCCGCGCCATATACACGTAGCTGCCCACCTTGTGCTCCTTGTTCAGGCTCACCTGGATGAAAGCATTGTCCATCGCCGTATTGGTGGTATAGATCGCCGAAAGATCGGGATAGACGCCGATATTCGAAACGATCATGTTCAGATCGGAAGGCGGCACCACCTGCCGGATGATGTTTTCAATCCGGGCGC
>JBAVOQ010000117.1:0-74424 GCA_049692235.1 Acidobacteriaceae bacterium
ACCTCATTACCCTGCTGCGCATAGAGATGACGCAACAAACCACCATCATCAATCCCTTTGCACTCAAATGCAGCTCCACACAATGGGTGCAGGCCGCCGCCGCTTGAGAAAATGTAGAAACTCCAGGGGCCGGTAAAACACCGGCCAGAACCATGGCAATCGCAACCCCACATAGGGTGCGCAAGAAATATCCCGTAGTTTTCATAGTTTCCCTCCGTCACCTACATCTCATTTAGGAGAGACTGGAAGCGGAACATTGTAGGTAACCGTGGAATATACAACCGCCGTAGCATGAATTCAACAAAAACTGCTCGACGATCTTTCCTGGCGACTGGAAGGTCCAGCGTCACGGGGGTAACATAAGGGAAAACATATGCCCGTCGCCACTAAAATCCAACCGAATGATTACAGCCTGGTGGGGAGGAATACGGTTCTCGCCATCCAGCAGGGGCTGGCTGAGGCGACCTGGTACACATCACCGGTCCCGCGAGACAAGATGCGCGAATTGCTGGAGCGCAGGGACGGTCCAGCCATCCGCGATACCGTTCTGTGGTTTGCTCTGCTGTTCTTTTTTGGAGCGTGCGGCGTCGCGCTCTGGGGGACGTGGTGGGCTGTCCTGCCATTCCTGGCGTACGGCACCATCTATGCTTCCAGCTCGGATTCCCGCTGGCATGAGTGCGGCCATGGGACGGCCTTCAAAACAGATTGGCTGAATAACGCACTCTATGAAGTGGCGTCATTCATGGTGCTCCGCGAATCCGTACCCTGGCGATGGAGCCACGCTCGCCACCACAGCGACACGATCATCGTCGGCCGTGATCCGGAGATTGCGGTACCTCGGCCGCCGAACATTCTCGCGATGATTCTTTCCTTCTTCGACTTGAAGGAGATGCCGGTCTACTTTCGGCATGTACTATTGCACTCGACTGGGCGACTCACGCCGGAAGAGAAAACCTACGTCCCGGAATCTGAATACGGGAGCGTCTTTTTGCGGGCTCGCATCTACTTACTGATGTATTTGGGAGTGATCGGGCTCTCTATCTACTTGCGCAGTATTCTTCCGCTGCTGTTTATTGGCTTGCCGAACCTATACGGCTCCTGGCTATACCACGTTTATGGATATACGCAACACGCGGGCCTTGCCGAGAATGTCCTCGATCATCGGCTGAATTGCAGGACTCTGTATGCAAATCCGATCCACCGCTACTTGTACTGGAATATGTTCTACCACGTAGAGCACCACATGTTTCCGCTGGTGCCCTACTACAACCTGCCCAAGCTGCACGAGCTGGTCAAAGACGATATGCCCACGCCGTACACCGGGCTGATGGACGCGTGGCGTGAGATTATCCCGGCAGTGCTGCGACAGGTGAAAGATCCTGCCTACCATGTGAAGCGCAAGCTTCCCACGCCGACTCTTCCCTCCGAGGCGCCTCCAACGTCTCATATCTTCACGGCGAAGGGTCAGCCCAAGAACGGTTGGGTGGAAGTCTGCGCCAGTTCCTTCCTGAGAAATGAAGATGTCATCCGCTTTGACCATGACAAGAAGACCTATGCCATTTATCGCATTGCGGATGGCAGCCTGTACGCGACCGACGGCATGTGTACGCACGCCAACAGTCATCTCGCGGATGGCTTCGTCACCGGCAAACTGATCGAATGCGCCAAGCACAACGGGCGTTTCAACATCAATGACGGATCTCCACAACGCGCGCCGGTCTGTGTGGCTCTAAAAACCTATACAGTGAACGAGCACGATGAAAAGATTTTTCTGGATGTGACATCTGCCGGTGGTTGCGGACTGACACAGCCAGCGACGACTTATAAGTTTCGCGTGGTCAGCAATGAGAATGTCGCCACCTTTATTAAAGAGCTAGTACTGGAACCGGAGCCTGGTTCGCCGGTGCTGAACTATCAACCGGGCGATTACATCCAGTTGGATATCCCCGCGTACGGAGAATTGACATTCCATCAAATTTCAGTCGCAGCACCCTTCACTGAAGTCTGGAAGACGCAACGGGTTTTCGAGTTTCGTGCGGCGAACGATATTCCGGTGCGACGAAATTATTCCATGGCATCGAACGTGGCCATCGACAAACAGCTTCGGTTCAATGTTCGAATTGCAACTCCGCCGCGGGGCCAGGATTGCCTTGCCGGCGCCGGTTCCACTTATATCCATTGTCTGAAACCGGGCGATACTGTGACGGCGATCGGCCCGTTTGGCGATTTCCATATTCAGCACACGGACAGAGAGATGGTGTATTTAGGCGGCGGGGCTGGAATGGCGCCGCTACGTTCGCATTTATCGCACCTGTTTGACACACTGCAAACGGGTCGTCGAATCAGCTTCTGGTACGGGGCGCGGTCGCTGCAGGAAACTTTTTATCGCGAGTATTTTGAAGACCTGGCCAGGAGATTCCCTAACTTCACCTTTCATCTTGCGCTTTCTGAGCCCCAACCGCAGGACCATTGGAACTCGCATACCGGCTTTATTCATGAGGTGTTGCAGTCGCAGCATCTCGCCAATCATCCAGACCCAACTGCAATCGAATACTATCTATGCGGGCCACCGGCAATGGTGCAAGCCGCGACAAAGATGCTTGAGAACCTGAACGTTCCCAAGCATCAGATTGCCTTCGACGAATTTTAAGCGCACACCAGGAATGCCTTTTCCCGGTAGAACGGTAACGCAATGAAGACTGCACAAATCAAACAGATCCGGCGCATCCCGAAGTTCCTGCTGTTGGGTAGCGCCTTGGTTGGCTGCATGGCGACCGCCTCCGCAGCGACGCGTAAGACTTCGCCCAGTTCGCAACCCGTCACTGTTCAAAGCTCGACTGGCGGCCTGCTCTCACCCGGATTTCTGAGCACGTCCGGCAATCAAATTGTGGACTCGACCGGGCGTCCGCAGCGTCTGGCGTGCGTTGGTTATAACGAGCCCAGCAAAGATATCGTCGGCGATGTGGCAGGAATGAAAAAGGCAGGTTTCAATTGTCTTCGCTACCCTTTCGATGAGCGAGCGTTGAGTTCCACCTTTGCGGAAATGGATGCAATTGTGGCTGCTGCGACGCCGCTCGGGATGAAGGTAATCTTCGATCATCACGTGGACGATTCGAAGGAACTGTGCGGCGGGCAGCAGCAGAACGGTTTGTGGTTTGACTCCGGAGAAGGCTCCAACAACACCGATGGATGCGGCAACAAAGGCACGGTGACCCGCGAGCAATTCAAAGCCGACTGGATCGCGGTCGCGAAACATTACGCCGGCAACAGCACCGTGATTGCATTCGATCTCGACAACGAGCCGCTTGTCCTGGGACTGCACTCGACACCGATCACTTGGGGCGGCGGCGGTCCTACAGACATCATGAAGATGTTTGAAGAGGTCGGTTCTGCCGTTGAAGCCGCTGATGCAGGCGTGCTGATTGTTGGGGAGTGCCCCATCAATTACAGCGGAAAGTTATTGAATGGGGAGCCGGAAGAAACAAAAGGCATTATGGATTGCAGCCAGGCCAAATCGCACCCTGTCGTTCTAACGCCTGCCGCGCTGAAGTTTGTTTATTCGATCCACGATTATCCGAATGTGGGAGTCAATAACGAAGGACCCTCAACTGCCGATCGTAACGCTGCATGGGGTTTTCTGGAGATGAACAACACCGCTCCGGTATGGATCGGCGAAATGGGCGCCAGCATGGATGAGCCGCTGGATTTCGACGGAAAGATATCAGTGGCGCAGCAAGCCGCGTGGGCAAAGTCGCTGGTGGATTATCTGAACGGCAGAGATCCCAAGGGACCCAAATTTACTGCGACGCAGCAACCGTTCGGCACGGACTGGTGGGCCTGGGGCGACCTGAGTGGACAGACACCGGATGGCACTTTGAAGGGCACCACCCTGAGGCCGGAACAACTGGCGATCTATTCTCAATTACGATTCAACGGCCGCTAGATCAATACTGGTAGAGGTAGGCTACGACCGACCGCCGACCGTCAAGTGTGCGTGACGTGTGCGGCGATCGGCAATGTGCCCTACTTGGCTGGAGTTATGACGATATTCCTGAACGAGACGTGCCCTTTCTCGCTTCCCTGCAGATAGATCGGTCCCGGCGCAGCTTCATCGCTGTTTACCGCTCCACCCGTAATGCCCGGAATCACCTTGTTATCGATGACAGTCGTGCCGTTTTGAACGACCGTGACGCGACGACCAATCAGCGTGATGTCATAGGTCTGCCACTTATCTGTAGTTCTGGGTAGTTCAGGATGAGGCGCTAAGAATCCATAGATACCGCCCGTATGATGACTTGGCGGCTCTTCGGCAGATTCATTTTCAATTTGAAGTTCGTAGCGACCGCGCAAATATACCCCACTGTTGGAATCCTGCCCTATCTTGAATTCAAGATGCAATTTGAAGTCGCCGAATTTGCGATCGGTTGCCAGCTCGAGACCATGCCCCGGGCTGACCAGGTTGCCGTCGACCACGCTCCAATGACCGTCGACAGGAAAATAACCGGCCGTAAACTCATGCCATCCATCCAGGTTTTTTCCGTTGAATAGCTTGATAGGAAAGCCCCACACGGGAGCAGCCGTCCGGTTCATCGCGGGAGCACGAACACCGGTCCACGTCCAGGGAGTTCCATGAGGTCCAGTTGCCGAACCTGTCAGTTCGCCATGTTCAAGCTTCCCCTTGAAAACCAGGTTGGTGTCGCAATCGCCCTCCTTCGGAGAGCCAAATGTAAGCACTCCCCCTCTCACCTCCACCTTAGAAACCGGGCACACACCTCCCCAGCGACCGACCATGAGCGCTGTCAACTCGCCATTCTGCTGGGAAAGCTCCAACCAGGCCGGGGCTTCTCCCTTCGGCGTCTTCAACGTGATGTCCCATCGGCCAAGAAAGGGCTTCACCGTCGATTGAGCCGCAGCGGGAACGTCAGAAACGGCCGCTCCCGGTTGCGCGAAAGCACAGCCACATGCAATGGCAGCAATTGATAAAACGGTTCCAAGTATCTTCTTAGTTTTCATTGCAGCAGATCTCCTAGGTCGAGTTCTATTGTTACGCCAGCGCACGGTGGAGCTGACATATCATCCAGACATTCCGAGAAGCCCAAGCCCTAGCTCTTTACGGTGCGAGAAGCAGCATCCCAGAAAACCTGGCGCTTGCTGAAGTAGGACTCATTCGCCATGTGACATGCGATGGCGGCATGATTGCCAAAGACAGCATCCTCGACAACCGGCTTGCGACTCCGGACCGCCTCAAAGAAGGCCCAGAGATGCGGCTTGTAGTCATCCCAATCGTCGCCGGTGTAGGCTGTCTCCGCCGTCAGCGGCTCTTTACCAATGGGCGGATCATTCTTGGCATGCCATTCGCGAACATATTCGTCCCGCATCTTTTCCGGGAAGCTCATGTCGTAATAGCTGGGCGCTGTGTCCTTGCCCGACTGCGACGAATAATGGATCCCGAATTCCGTGGCATCGATGATTCCGTGCGGCCCCATAAATCGAGCGGTCTCCGGAGTCTCTGTGCTCAGACCGAGGCGGACATATACAGGAATACCGTGATAGTCGAATAACACCGTTTGTAAGTCGGGCATCTGCCGGCCATCCTTCCAGCGATAAATGCCGCCTAGTGACAGCGCAGAACGAGGCGCTTCATTCCAGCCCAAGGTGGCTTGCATTCCGCTCAGCAAGTGCACCATCAAATCTCCAGCCACTCCGGTGCCATAGTCACTCCAGCAGCGCCAGCGGGCAAATCGATCCGGATTAAAAGGAATCTTTGGAGTATCTTTCAGCCATGTGTCCCATGCAAGATTCGAAGGTGAAAGATCGAGGGGTGGTGGATACTCCCAGGCGCCGGTTGGGCTGTTGCGCCCTAGAGTCAGCTCCACCATATTGACCTCTCCAATGGCGCCGGCCTGATACATCTCTTTGGCCTTGGCGACCAATACAGAACTGACACGTTGCGAGCCGATCTCCACGATCCGATGATTCTTTTCGGCGGCGTCAATCATGGCGAAACCTTCAGGCACCGTGTGAGACATCGGCTTTTCGCAGTAGATGTCCTTTCCCGCCTGGCAGGAATCTACGACCGCCTGCTTATGCCAGAAATCCGGAACCGCCGCAATGATGCAGTCGACATCCTTACGATCCAGCAGCTCGCGATAATCCCGCGTCGTCTGCAGGTTGGGATTGCCGGTAATTTCTTTGGCCAGGGTATGACGGCCATCGTAGAGATCCGCTGCCCCAACACACTCGACGCCCGGGAGCGTAATCGCGTTCGACAGTAACGCAGAGCCCTCCATTCCAACGCCCACGATTCCAAATCTCAGTCGGTCATTCGCACCCACAGGTTTGCTCGAAGACGATTGGATTTTTGGTTCCAAAGCGATGGCCTTGGTATTCGAAGCTAATAGCCCTCCGGCAGCAATGGCGCTGGTCTGCAAAAATTTGCGCCGCGAAAAATCACTACTCATATTCGTTTCCTCCAATGAATCGATTGCTATCTCCACGATACCCCTCTTCGCGCTGCCGGGGCCGCTCGCGGCACAGCGAACATCAAAATTAAAGGCCCTCCATGAGTGAGCATGGAGAGCCCTCACTTTTCTACTCAGATGGCACAGAAGCTCTCGACCGGGAACCGTCAAACGAGCATGATGGTGATAGCCCATCTGGCCTCCGGAAAAAATTTAGATTGCTCATCACAATCTGCTTCTCCGTTCTCGGCCAGATGGACAACAACCTATTGAAACCTCACAGCTAGAAGAGAAACTTCAGCGCAAACTGCATCTGCCGTGAGTTGTTGCGTGTATATGTCAGGCTACTGAACTGGTTCGGGTTAGCCGGATTATAGCTGCTGCCCTGATCGGTATTGAAATTGCTGGTGTTGACGGGTTGCCCAAACTGCGGATGATTGAACACGTTGAATGCCTCCGCGCGGAACTGTAGTTTCGTATCCTTGACAAGCGAAAAGGACTTGAACAGCGAGGCGTCGAGATTGGTGTATCTGGGACCGCGCCCAATCAGGGGACTGCCACCCAGGGGTGAGTAGTCGGACTGTCCGATTGTGGTCGCAGCCGGAGGTTCGGCAAAAGCATTGGGGTTCAACCACTGGTTCTTTGTATGCCCTCCGTTCCCGTACAGGTCCACTCCCTTCACCCTGTCGGCATAACAGCCGAAATCCGCGGTAGTTGGAACCGGGCATCCGACCGGGATGGGCTCGCCGCTTTGAAATGTGAAGATGCCGTTCAAGGCCCAGCCGCCGATGGCCGCATCCTCTATGCGGTTCAGATTGGTCAGGAATTTGGCACCCCGTCCAACCGGCAGCGCATAATCTCCGGAGACGTGGATGACATGGGTGGAATCGGAATCGCAGATCGCATAGTCCCCATTGGCCCCGAATCCTGGCAGCCACAGAGCGCGATACGATTGGATGGTATTCACATAGAAGGTCTGGTTCGTCATGCACTGGCTCAGCGTATAGTTGGCGTTCATGGTCAGACCATAGCTGGTGGCGTGCTGGTACGTAGCCTGCATGGAATTGTAACTGCTCTTCCCGTTGGTTAACTCAAGGAACGAGTTTGGAGCGAAGTTGGGAAACGGAATGTAGTCATAGATATTCGTACCGTTCGGCAGTATCTGCGTCGGAGCGTTGCCGGTGCCAAACCCATCCAGGTGCCGTCCCACGACGCCCACATATCCCACCTCAAGCGAGTCGTGTGCCGTAAACGTATATTGCGTGAACAGGTTATAAGTTTCGGTATAAGGAGTTTGGAAATTGTACTGGCGTGAGTTGAAATTCAAGCCAACAGGGTTGGTGATGCTGGTTGCGGACTGGGTATTGACCTGGGTCAGGGCCGTCTCCAGCACCGGCACTTGCCCCGCCGGACCAAAGAACGGCGTATAAGCGTTTTGGGAGTTATAGGCGAACTGGAAGGCGAAGGGATAGTTGTACATCAGGTCTCCGCCCGCGCCGATGTTTGACAGTGCGCCATAGGCGATACCAAATGCGCCGCGAACCACCAAATTGTCCTTGACGCGCTTGGCGAAGCCGATCCTTGGGGCAAAGTTCGCCTTCTGCGCCTGACCAGTAGCTAAGTTATCGGTACAGTTCAGCGCGACGCCGCTGGTCTGCAGCAGCGCGTCGAACTGGGGCGAGCGCGGCACGGAGCAGCCCTTCTTGGGAACATAGTAGGTTCCGACAGGGCCGTTTGCGCCGGTGAAGGGACCGGTCGTTCCGGTGAACCCATTTCCAGAGCCGCTCTGGACAAAGTTCCCCTGGAATCCATCGATATCGTAATAGGGTGGGAAGAAGTCGTAGCGAAGACCGAGGTTGAGAGTCAAGGTGGGTGTCACCTTCCAGTCATCCTGGAAGAATGCGCCAAAGTAATGGCGCGCAACCCGGACAGGGACAGCGTTGGAGAACTGGAACCCGCTCATGCCGCCCAGATTGCTGATGCCTCCGGCATTAGGGTACGTGGCCGTAGCGGGGACCAGCAGCATGTCCACCGGCCCGAACTGACTGGTATTTGCGTTGACGACATCGCTCCACTGTCCGCTATAGCTGAAATTTCCGCGTCCGAACGGGGACGAAAACAAATTCGCGTAGAACTTGTCCCATTGAGCGCCTCCCTTAAAGGTGTGATTGTTATAGATCTTGGTTACGTTTTCCATGATCTCCAAGGAAGTGACTGTGCTTACATTCGGGTAATAGTTTGAGGGGCCCAGTTGGGTCAGGCCGGTTTGAATGGAGGGCAGGCCGCCGTTATTCGGAACCTGTGGAACGCCTCCGATGCCGAACTGCGCGGGAATGCCCATAGTATTCGCTTCAAAGGGAATCTGCCGGGCGATGAGGTGGTTGTAGCCAGCATGAAAGTCGTTGGAAAGGGTCGGACTAAAGACATGCGTCTCTCCCACCGCGATCGTGTACACCGGGATGTCTATGGTACCGGTCGAATATGCTCCGCCATTCGCAATTCCCGGGAGTTGATTGGGAACATTCTGTAGATTATGGCTCCAGTCGAAAACGCCGAAAAGGGTGTCATGCTCGCCAAAGCTCTGGTCGATGCGGACGTCGTACTGGTTGGTGTTGTTCGTTTGTTTCGGAAAAATGATGTAATTGTTGACGATGCCCGGTCCGGTCGGATTGGGATACAGCTGCAGCAATTTGATGGCATTGGGATCAAGCCTTCCTGCAGGAATCTGGTTCAGCTGCGAAGCGTATGGGGCGAAGTTCGTGATCCCGGCAACGCTGCCGCCAGTGAAAAACGGATCGCGAACATAGGCCGTGCTCGTGGTGGCGTTCTGGAGCCCGGAAACTGGGTCCGTGGCGCCCGGAGCGACGGCGCGCGTGGTGGCTGGATCGAGAACCGCACCATAGGGAAAGATGCGTCCCAGCGCGTCGGTTTTCGTTTGGCTGCCATCGGCCGTGATGATGTCCTGAAAATTCGTGAAGTTGCTGCTCTGTTCCAGCGCGGTCGGCACGTTGTCGTTATACTGCTTCGGATTGATGACCCGGGTTCCCTGGTAGTCGAAGAAGAAGAAGCTTTTGTTGCGGCCATTGTAGAGTTTTGGAATCCAGATCGGGCCGCCAACCGTGCCGCCGAACTGGTTGTAATGGAAATTATTTGGTGTGGTTTGAAAGTAAGGGATCGCATTTGCCGCGGCATTCTGCAGGAACTCCCACAGATCGCCATGCACCTGGTTCGTGCCCGATTTAATGACGGCATTGATAATGGCGGCGGAGGAATGGCCGAACTCTGCCGGGAAGTTTCCAGTCTGCAGGCGAAACTCCTGGATGGCGTCTGGCGGTGGCGTGATCTGCAGGTTGTCATTCAACGGGCCAGGGCCGCCAAATTGCTCCACATTGTTGTCGATGCCATCCAGCCGGAAATCCTGCATCCAGGGATTCATGCCGTTGACGTTGAAGTAGTCGCTATTGGTCGATCCACCGAAGTTGACGTTGGCGGTGGTCGCACCGGCGGCAATCTGGGTCAGGGTGTCGAAATGGCGGCTGAGAAGCGGCAGATCGACGATCTGCTGGTGCCCGATCGTGGTGCCGACGGTGGCGCTCTGCGCCTGCAGCAGCGGAGTCGAGGCGGTCACCGTCACTTTCTGCTGCGCCGAGCCGGTGGGCATGGTCGCGTCTTCCGTCACCACCACCTGCACGTGAACGTCAAAACCGGTAATGGCCACGTCTTGAAAACCGGAATGCTGCACCAGCAGAGTGTAATTCCCGTACGGAACTACGGTGAAATTATAGGCTCCGGTACCGGTGGTACGGGCCGTCTGCTTGACCCCCGTTTCAGTATTCGTGAGCGTGACAGTCGCATCCGGCACCACCGCGCCGGCCGCGTCCTTTACCGTTCCGGTGACGCCGCCGGTTGCAATCTGTGCCGTCAGGGGTGGCGTCACGAGCAATGCTAGAACCAGCACGCAAGCGATCCAAACTATGCATGCGAAAACTTTCGCGTGCGTCGGCCTCGCCTTTTGCAAACGCGTGGCAAACAGACCCTCGTGATATCCGACCTTGTCCGATGGCGACAACGCTAAGGCCGAAGCTGTAATGCGGAAATCATCGTTCATCATGCGTCACTCCCCAGAGACTTCTTGCAATCTGCGCCTTTAACAGCGATTGCAAGTTTGTACTATCCCATGCAATCCGGTGTCAACTATTAAAACGTTTTTATAAGTTCTGGACCCCATAAAATTTTCGTGTTGACGAGGTTTCTTGAAACTGTTATTAAATCGAACCAATACCATTACCAGGAAGAAAATGACCAGGATAAGCTTGACCCGCCGGCGCGTGACCTTGATGGATGTAGCTCGAGCGAGCGGCTTTTCGCCGTCCACCGTGTCACTTGTTTTGAATGAGGCGCCCTTGGCGCGTTATATCCCCGCAAAGACCAAGCAGAAGATCCTGGACGCCGTCGGGCGTCTGGGTTACCGCCCGGATATCTTTGCCCGCTCGCTTCGCAGCCAGCGCAGTCAGATGATCGGCGTCCTGGTGATCGACCTTGCGGACCCCTTCTGCACCTTCATCCTGCAGGGGGTTGAGCGCAAGCTGCTGCCTACGACCTATCTGCCCATCGTGATGGATGCCCACAATCAACCGGCGCAGCTGGAGCGCTATGTCGAGATGATGATCGAACGCAGGGTAGAAGGTTTGATCACGGTGGCGAATTGGCTGCTGTTCGACATCACTGTGCTGGAAGATATTGACGACCGTCAGATTCCGACCCTGGTGGTGGGACGAGATCTGGAATCTCCGACCGTGAACTCCGTACTGGTGGACAACGAAGCCGGCGGATACGCAGCCATGGAACATCTCTACCAGTTGGGTCATCGCGAAATTGCCTTTGTGCGCGGACCGCGACGAATGGCCGATAGCCGCATGCGATGGAAAGGCGTTCGACGTTTCGCGACGGATGTGGGGCTTCGCCTGAACTCGGCGCTGATTCGTGACTTGCCCGGCACGATGGATTCCAGTTCAAGCTTTGAAGGTGGGCTGAAGGTTGCGAATGAGCTGATCCAGTCCGGCGAGAAATTTACAGCAATTCTGGCCTTCGACGATCTCACGGCTTACGGCGCGATTCGCGCTTTATCCGAGGCGGGCCGGCGTGTACCGGAAAGCTGCTCGGTAATTGGCTTCGATGATGTTCCGCCGTCCGCGCTCAGCACTCCAGGACTGACAACGATTCAGCAACCCATGAGAGAGATGGGAGAATATGCGGCCGACTACATCCTGAAGCACCTTGCCCATCGGCTCGAAAATGGAACGCAGCCCTACGGCGACAGCCACCTGATGAAGCCTACTTTGATTGTTCGCGGATCGACGGCGCCCATCACAAAGCCCGTCCGCAAAAAGAAATAATGGCCGCCATTTTGTTCACCCCCCGTCCAATCACACTTCCCTCAGCAAATTCCCTTTTCTATATCGTGAATCTAACCATCGAACCGCAGGACGAACGTGTTGCCTGTGCCTGCCATCGAACGCGACCGTGAAGAGGAGACGGACCCTTGCGAGTATTAGCGATTGGCGCTCACCCTGATGACCTGGAACTGCAGTGTGCCGGCACCCTTGCCAGATATGCACTCCGTGGCGACCACGTCACCATGGCCGTCGCGATGAGCGGAGATTGCGGCTCAGCCACACTGCCGAAAGAAGAAATCGCCGCCATTCGCGGAGAAGAAGCCCGCGCCTCCGCAGCAGTGCTTGGAGCAGAATTTCTTCGCATGCATCACTACAGCGATGGATTCCTCTTCTCCACGGAGCAGACACGACTGGATTTCTTGAATGTCATTCGTCAGGCGCGCCCCGACGTGATTCTGACCCATTCTCCAAACGACTATCATCCGGATCATCGCATGGCGGCGCAAATTGTGTGCGATGTGCGCATCATGATCACGGTTCCGAACATCAAGACTGAAGCTCCGCCGTGCGACATCATCCCGGAAATCTACTTTTTCGACACCGTGGCGGGAATCGATTTTGTCCCGCAACATTATGTCGATATCACGAGCACGTTCGACGTGAAGAAAAAGATGCTTTCCTGCCACAAGAGTCAATCCTCATGGCTTGAAGACCAGTACAAGATGACCTATCTGGATTTCATCGACTGTGTGGGACGATTCCGCGGACTGCAGTGTGGCGTGCAATACGCGGAATGCTTTCAGGTGTCGCCGACGTGGCCAAAACGACCCACGGGCATACTTCTTCCCTGAGACACGACAGGAATTCGGCCGACGAATCTCCCATGGTCACTTTGCCAGCGAAAATGCAGGAAGGAATACTCCGTGAAAACGACCGCTCGTCTGACTCTCGCCCTGTTCATCTTCTGTCTATCGACCCAGATTAGTTTTGCGCAGAATGTTTCGCAGCAACGTCAATGGACGTTAGACAACGGCGTCGTTCGAAAGGTCCTGAAATTTACGGACACCTATGGCCTGGAAGCGACGGCGTGGACAGACCTGCAGTCGAACCACGACTTTATTGCGCCAGGATCGCGGCATCCGCCATGCGACGAATTTAGTGTTCGCTTCGATCAGCAGGTCCTCTCCGGCAAGGCTCAGGATGTGCGGCTGACGGCAAGCCAGGAAGGCACGCTCCCGGACGGAACCGAGACCTTGGCGCTCTCGTTTGCCGGCCGGCGCGCTCCGGTGCTGATCACGGTTCACTATGAACTGGGTAAAGGACAGCCGGCGATTCGCCAGTACCTGACCATCTCCAACACCGGGCCCGTGCCTGCAACATTGCGCCATCTGGCTGTCTCTTGCGGAGTTCTATTTCCCGGGCCGAGACACAATCTGGTTGCGTATGGAGGGTACGGCGAGCAGCCGCGTGAAACATTTTTTACGGGACGCGTCGATGACGTTGCCGGTTTGTTGGAGGATGCGAAAACCGGCATCGGCTTTGCCGTTCTGAGTGAAGTTCCGGGATATATGAAGCGGATGGAAATTGCCGATGGATGGTCCTCCAGCTTTGCCGCCATGTACGACACGGATCTGTTTCCGTTTGAGCGTACACTCGCGCCGCACGAGACGTTTACCTCCGCTGCAGCGTCCGTTTTGTTGTATCAGCGAGGAACAGTTGAGGATCCGCATTGGCGGATTCCTTCCTACGTTCGCGATCGCATCGCACACGACCAGCAAAAAACGCCGCCGGAATGGATTTACAACACATGGGAACCATGGCAGCGGACGATCAATGCTTCGCTGGTGAAAACCCTGATCGCCAAGGCGAGTGCCGATGGATTTACCTTGTTCACGATGGACGACGGTTGGCAACAGACCTACGGGGAAAATGTCGTCAACAAAGAACATTTTCCGCAGGGCCTTGGACCTGTGTTCGCGCAGGCGGACGCCCTCGGCATGAAGCACGGTCTGTGGGCTCCAGTGGCTCTCATCAATAGCAAGGCGAAGGTCTACGTGCAGCATCCGGACTGGGCCTGTCGCGATGAAAATGGCCAGCCCCGCCTATCGCAGGCAGCGGAAGGAATGGGAGTCGTGATGTGTCTTGCCTCTCCCTACAAGTACGACGTGATCGAACGCATTTCAGATCTGGTGGAGACAAACAAGCTGAGTTACGTGAAGCTCGATTTAACTTCGGTGTTCAACGCCTATGGCGAAGAGCCCGGATGCTACGAACAAGGCCACGAGCATAAAACCCACCATGAATCTGCGGAAAACATTTACGAAGCGCTGCAGTTGATTGCAACGAAGCTGCATCAGCGATTTCCGGATCTGCTGATTGACTACACGTTCGAACTATGGGGGGAGAAACACCTGATCGACTACGGCTTGCTGAAGGTTGCGGACCTCGATTGGATGAGCAACGTGCGCGACCAGTCTGGCAATGACGCGGGGCCGCTGCAGGTGCGAACGCTGCTCTATCAGCGTGGCATGGCCATTCCGGTCGAGAGTATGTTGATTGGAAATCTGCAGGCGGAAACTCCGCCATGGCAGGAGCACGTTGCGACGGAGATGGGATCAGGCCCAGTTTTTCTGGGAGATTTGACGAAGCAATCGCCCGCAGAAAGCCAACACTACAAGGATTGGATTGAACGCTATACGAAGCTACGCAGTACGGTGTCGATGACTGATTCTTTCTTTCCGCTTGGGTCGTGGCGGCAGCCGCGGGTCGACCGATGGGATGGATTCGCGCGGCTGGCACGCAGTGGAGAGGGGATGGTGGTGCTGTTCCGAAACGATAGCGGCGCTCCCTCCGCGGAACTCAGCATACCGGGATATCCCGACGGTTCCTTCGAAATGACGGACTGGAATAGCGGAAAGAAAATCGCGGTGCAAGGCGACAAGATGCGCACCCACATCACGATTCTCTTTGCCGCGGGGGAAGCAACCGCGGTGTTCGAAATCCATCGGAAGAGTTCTACTCGATAACAATTCATTCGAGACTGCAGCGCACGTTTCTCGCCTGACCACCGCGTATGTCAGGACATTTTTTCCGCGATAGGACCGAAGGATGCATGCAGTTTCGCTGAACTGGCTCGACCTCCTCATCATTGGCGCCTATTTCCTTGTGATTGTGCTGATCGGGCTGCGACTGCGCGGAGAAACGAATACGCCCGCGCAGTTCTTCCACGCTGGGCGATCCCTGCCGGCAATTGTGACCGGCATTGCATTCGTGGCGGCTAACTGCGGCGCGCTGGAGGTGATGGGCATTGTCTCGGCGGCCGCAAAATATGGGGCACGAGCGAACAGCTTTTATTGGGTCGGCGCCATTCCTGCCATGCTCTTTCTTGCCCTCTTCATGATGCCCATTTATTTTCGCAGCAAGGCTCTCAGCGTGCCGGAATTCTTGAAATTGCGCTTCAATGAAAAGACCCGCATCCTGAACGCGGTGTCGTTCGCTTCGTTGATGATCCTGGTTTCCGGAATCAGCCTGTATGCCATGGCCATCATCCTGCGCGAATTTCTCGGGTGGAGTTTCGCCACCGGAGTTGTACTGGCGGCAGTGTTTGTGCTTTTGTACGTGGTGCTCGGCGGCCTCAAGGCCACCATCTATAACGAGGTGCTGCAGTTTGTGCTGCTGGTCGCCGGCCTGCTTCCGCTGGCGATTTTCATCTTGAAAGATTTTCATGGGTTCGGCGGTCTGCGCGCCGCGATGCCGACGGCCATGTCGCACACATGGAAAGGTCTTCCCTTTTCAAGCCCCTCGCAGTCGCCAATGGACGTGTTCGGCACGGTGGTTGGGCTGGGCTTTGTATTAGGCTGCGGATACTGGTGCACGGATTTTCTTCTGATTCAGCGCGCTCTGGCGGCTCGCGATCTGAAAGCCTCCGTCGAAACGCCGTTGATCGGCGCCGTCACCAAGCTTTTCTTCCCTTTGCTGGTTGTGCTTCCCGGCCTGGCGGCAGTCGCACTGTTTCCGTCGAACCTTGCTGCGCGATATGACTTGGCGCTTCCAGCATTACTCGGCCACTACTATGGTCATGGCTTGCTCGGGCTGGGTGTCACGGCCATGCTGGCCAGCTTTATGTCCGGTATGGCCGGCAACATTACGGCATTCAATACCGTGTGGACGCATGATCTATATCGCGCTCACCTGGTCAAGAACGAATCCGATCGGCACTATGTGAGGGTCGGCCGCATCACCACTGTTGTCGCTACGATCCTGAGCATTGCGACGGCGTACATTGTGCTGAGCTTTAACAGCCTGATGGATTATGTGCAGTTGTTGTTTTCTTTCTTCAATGCGCCGCTATTCGCAACCTTTCTGCTCGGCATGTTCACCACCTGGGCCACCCCGGCCGCAGGATTCTGGGGATTGCTGGCAGGGATTTTCGCGGCGTTGCTGCACAACATCCTCTATCGCTT
The DNA here is from genome assembly GCA_049692235.1 of Acidobacteriaceae bacterium. Classification (GTDB taxonomy): domain Bacteria; phylum Acidobacteriota; class Terriglobia; order Terriglobales; family Acidobacteriaceae; genus JAKAAZ01. Next base: position 16,321 of record JBAVOQ010000117.1, read on the forward strand.
GCACTGGATTCACTATGGCAGCGATATGTCAGCCAACTTTTATGGCGCAATGGCGGGCTGGTCGGTATGCTTTCTGACCACCTGCGTCGTCAGCTTGTGGACCGCGAAAAAGCCTGCGGAAGAATTACAGGGCGTGGTCTTCGAGCGCCATCCATCAGAGGAGACAACCACGCCTGGGCTGATGCGCGCGCCGTGGATCATGGCCACGACGATCGCCGCCCTCTGTCTCCTGCTGAATTGGATCTTCCGCTAGCGCGGGCCTTCTGCGAACGTCAGCCAACACAAGCTAAACTCTGCAGCAATGCAGCCAGGTTGTGGCCACCACAAATCCATAAAGATCCTCCGAGATTTCGTTTTGACAGACGTCTATCCGCGTGATATCAGATTGCTATTATGGAAAGCTATCCGGAAGCCACGCCGACCAATCGCATTCCCTATTTTGGCGATCCTGCCAACCTGGGAACGTTGCAAGCCTCTCAGAAGAAATCTCCGCTCATGATGGGTTGGGGGGCATGCACAAAATGCAAGTGCGACGGCTATGTTTCTGACATGCAGCACGACGGTCACTGTGTTTGCGGACATACCGCAGCCGATCATAGCTAGAGTCGATTTCGGATCTGCGCAGCATCATTGCCCGTAGTATTGTGGCGACCCGACCCGCTTGCCGCCCCCTCAGTGGCTATATTTTTGTCCGCGATCTTTCCTTCACCCAGTTCAATGATTTGTCAGTTGCCGCAGTGCGAGCTTTGCGGCGTTGGTTCCGCACATGCCATGCACTCCACCGCCGGGTGGCGTGGAAGAAGAGCAAAGAAAGATTCGTTTATCGGAGGTTGCATATTGCCGCCACGTGGGGCGGAAAAGAAATTGCCGAAAATCGGATGCGCCTCCGCTGATATCTCCGCCCACCAGGTTTGCATCCATCGATTGCAAATCTGCAGGCGAGGAAGCGCGCCGCGCCAGAATGCAGTCGCGAAATCCGGGAGCGAAGCGCTCGATCTGCGCTTCGATTCGCGGCAGCATGTTGCACGTCGAGCCGTTGGGAATATGACAATAGGTCCATGCAATGTGCTTGCCGGCGGGCGCACGTGACGGATCGAATAACGTCGGCTGCGCCAGCAGGACGAATGGGCGCTCCGCAATTTTATCGCTTGCCATTGCAGCTTCCGACGCGGCAATCTCCGCCATGCTTCCGCCCAGATGCACCGTAGCGGCGCGCAAACAATCTACCGACTTCCATGGAATCGGTGACGAAAGCGCGTAGTCCACTTTGAAAACGCCCGGTCCGTAGCGGAACTCTTCCATGCGCTTGCGATATCCCGGTGACAGCTTTCCCTGGGGCAGATGCAGCAACTGCTGCGGCGTAATGTCGCAGAGGACGACATCGTATTTGCGAACCTGGTCGAGACTGTCCACGCGCGTGGAGGGGATGATTTTTCCGCCGAGGCGAACCAGGTGGGCTGATAACGCGTCAGTGATGGCCTGCGCGCCTCCGCGGGGAATCGGCCAGCCGACTGCGTGTGCCGCGGCCCCAAGCACCAGGCCAAACGAAGCGCTGAGCGGTTCGTTCAGGCTCAGAAACGAATGCGCCGCGAGCCCCGCGAACAACGCGCGTGTTCGCTCGTTACGAAATCGCCGCCGCGCGACGAAGGTCGCGGGAGCCAGCGCATCCTGCGCAAATTTTGCTAAAAGAAACGGGTGGCTTGGAATCCGCAACAGCGGCTGAAGAATATCTTTCGCAAATGCAGGCCAATTTTTCGCCAGTGGCGCCATCAGATTGCGCCAGGCGCGGCCATCTTCTTGCAACACTTTTTCCGCATCATGCAGATCTCGTTCCAGCGTGATCGCGGTGCCATCGTCGAAGGGATGTGCCAACGGTGCCGGAGAATCGATCCACTCCAGGCCATATTCCGCCAGCGGCAGCGAATTGAAGAATGGCGATCCCACCGCCATGGGATGCACCGCAGAACCAAAGTCGTGATGAAATCCCGGAAGCGTCAGGTCCATGGTACGCGCGCCGCCGCCCGGTTGTGCCTCGGCCTCGAAGACGTCTACGCGCAGACCCGCCTGCGCCAACACAATCGCAGCCGACAATCCGTTGGGACCGGCACCGATGACGCATGCCTTCTTGTGCCGAGCGTCGCGATCGCCTTTGACCATACATTGAACTCTACTGCGGCGGAGCCATCATGTCCGGGCCATTCTCGCGCACCATGCCAATTTTTCCGTCCGGCCCAATCGTCAATGTGGGAGCATAGGCGCCCAGAAGAAGCCTGCGCCACCAGTTTCCAGTCGCGCGTTTCTCGCCGAAGGTCGTGAACCAGTATTGCCACAGCAGGGCCCGCACCATGCGCGGAGGATGATTCGGAAATGGATTGCCTGCGAACAAAGACAGCACGGCGGGATCGTTGGTCAGCAGCAACTCTTCCGTTCGCGGCACGATGGGATATTGCGTCCACGAACCCAGCGAGGCGAACCACAGATTCCAATCGAATCGCGGCTGATAGGGCGCATAGATTCCGGGCGCCTTGTTGATGTCCTGCGGCTTGTAGCGGAAAGGATAGGCAATCCAGGTCTGACCATCATCCGATCCTTGGAATTCAATTTCATAGCGATTGGGCGTCATCACCGCGAATAGCCCATATTCATTGGCGATGCGAAACGGCTGCAACGCAATCAGTGGCGCGGTTGGCAATGGGATGCTGCGCCAGAACATCTGCAACATCGGCACCGTTGTCGCATAGAAAACCCAACTGAGGATCACAGCGGTGAAAGCCAATCCTATCGGTCGAAGCTGCCGCCGCAGGCCAGACTCTTGCACGACTGCGGGCTCTTCCTGAGGCGCGTTGTCAGGATTGTCCTCGGCTGCCGTCGCGGCCTCGCTGTCGGGCACGATGAATTTCCAGCGAGCGGGGACGAAGCGCATCAGGAAGCGATCATCCAGCAACAGGAAACCGAGGACCAGCACAATGTAATTCAAAAACGCATAATTGGCGGTCAGAATTACGCCGACCTGCCACGGCGTCACGATGAAGAAACATACGATGCGCCATTTCCGCGGCAGAAACAGCATCCACACCAGCACCAGTTCCATCACCAGCGTCGCCACCACGGTCGACGCCTGGAACCAATGCGGCAACTGCTCGACATAATAGCCAATCCACGTCGGCAGCGGACCATTCTGGTAGTACTGGTCCATGGCCGTCAGGTGCCGCCACTGCGGGTCTCCGCTCGCCAGTTTCACCACGCCCGACTCGAAGTAAATCCGGAACCATTCCCATAGCAACAGAAACAGGCTGGCGCGTACCGGCGGGCTACGTCTTCCCCATCCAGGCAAAAATCCAGAGGGCGCGAAAAATAAGCAGATGAATCCAGCCTCCAGCAGCATTCCATCGGACTGATAGCTGGAAAAATCCCCAGCAGCACTCACGAAAGATAGAAAGCAGATGAAGCAGATCACTAGATTGGCGCGCGGCCACACATTCACCGTGACCAACAGCGATGCCACAATCCCCACCCAGCAGATCGCCACCAACATATGCGAACCGCTGGAGAACCACAACAGCGTTGGAGCGTACCAGAAGCGTAGAGGGCCTAGCCCGCGCTCGACGGCGGATAAATATTGTTCGGCGGGAAGAATTCCACGAGGCCCAATTAGCCCACGAATCTGAAAGATGAGGGAATAGAAAGCAGAAAAATAGATGAGCCCCAGCGCCCGCAGAAAGATCCAGCGCGAAATATGACGGTCAGGCACACCCTGTTCGGAGTCGAACCAACTACGGATTCTTCGTACCAGAGCCCAATTCATTGACTAGCGAATTATAGAGCGGATGCGTCCCCGCCGACTCGTAGGCCGGGAACAAGGCAGACCTCCTCGCTTGAGGAAGCCGACCTCAGGCTGGGCGCAGCGGCTCCGCGTCTCGCACTTTGCGGCCGAAAAACACCAGTCCCGCCGTGGCCACCGCCGCTCCAATGCACCAGGAGCAGATACGCTTGTGCTCGGTCACCTGCTTGCGAACATTTCGGATCGCCATGGTCGCATCCCACGCCAGCTTGCCACGCAACAGCCGTCGAACCATTGGTCGCTCCGGAGTTGCCGCCAACAACAACGCCAAGGTCACGCCATAACTCGCCAAGCCCAGCACTCCGTCCGGAATGCCGAGATGATACGCACCCTCCGAGGTCACCACTTGTTTGGAGTCGAACATGCGTCCCGGAAGGTCCGGCAGGTCTTTCATGATGTGCAACTGCACCAGCGCCACGGGAGCCAACGTCGCCATGGCAGCACAGCAACAGGCAACGGCCATGCCTTTGTGGACCGCGCATACCTTCGCCAGGGCGACCGAATTTCCACTTTGATTGTCGACTGCCAATTCCAGCGCCACACGATCCTCCCCCCTGGACTTCCTATTTCTTTTTGTACGCAACCACAATGGCCGTCACCAACGCGGCGCCACCGGCCGCAAACCATTTATGATGCAGATCCAGAAAAACCTGTGGGCTGAACGTACAAGATTTCTTATCGAACGGACCATGCGCGCTGTGCTTCCCCGGAACATAATCCCACAGATTGTTCGGCCGATTGGGATCATCCGGAATGTCCGTTTGCTGGGCTTTGTATGCCGTCTCTCCCAGGTCACGATCCAGCAGACCGGGAACAAACATTTGACCGACGATGGCTTCCACCGTGGGCGAACCCACCCAGTACTCGCGGCGCGGCCGATCCACTCCAGCAGCATGCACCACCACTTTGGCGGCGACTTCCGGCTGGAAAATCGGCGGCACGGGCTGCGGCTTGTCCGGTAAGCGGCTCTTCACCCAGGTGAACTGGACAGTATTCATAGCGGGCATCTGCACTACCGTTAGCTGGACATTGCTCTTGTCGTGGTAGAGTTCGCATCGCAGCGAATCTGTAAATCCAATGATGGCGTGCTTGGCGGCGCAGTAGGCGGACTGCAACGGAATGCTGCGCACCGCCAGCGCCGAACCCACCTGGATGATGGTTCCGCGATCGCGTGGCAACATGCGGCGCAGGGCCGCCTGGGTCCCGTAGACATATCCCAGATAACTCACTTCCGTCACCCGCTTGTATTCTTCCGCCGTCATCTTCTTGACGGGCGAGAATACCGATGCCATGGCGTTGTTCACCCAAACATCGATCGGTCCAAAGGCTTCCTCCAGCCGATTGGCAGCGTGCTCAATCGACGGAGCATCGCTCACATCCAGCGGCAGCACCAACCCTTCGCCGCCCATTTGCTCGACTTCCTCCTTGCAAGCCTCCAGTGCTTCTCGATTGCGCGCGATTAACCCAATTTTCGCGCCCTGTTTTGCAAATCCATGTGCGATGGCACGGCCCAGGCCAGCGGAAGCGCCGGTGACCATCACCACTTGGTTCCTCTTCATCGTGTACCCCTTCTCCAACTTGCCGCGCATAGTAAGCGCGTTCCTCGTAACTATCGCCATGTCTATCGTTTCGCCAGGCCTGCATTGGCCAGCCGCGGAATTCCTCGACCGTATGTTCCTGGCGGAGCAAGATCTCTCCGAATGGCTGGCTGCATCATATCCCGATCGCTCCGGGTAAAAATAGATACCCCTTGGGCAATTAAGTAATCAGCTGTTCGCGCCGCTAATGCCTGAATCGTTAACCCCGGATTGGCGCTGCCCTGCGTGGGTAAAACGCTTCCATCGCACACGAAAAGGTTACTTAAGTCATGCGTCCGTCCAAATTTGTCGACGACGGAAGTGCGCGGATCAGACCCCATCCGTGCCGCCCCGACCAAATGCGCGTAACGTGACTCCTGCACCACTTCCTGTGCACCTGCTGCGTTCATCACCTCCATCACTTTATTTTTTCCAAACTCAATCAGCTTCTTATCGTTGTCATGCAAATTGAACGTGACTTTGGCGACTGGCAGACCGAAACGGTCTTTCTCCTCCGCCAACTGCACCCGATTTTCCGGCCACGGCAGAATTTCTCCCAGCAACGCGATCGCCGCCCAGTGGTTGTAATCCATCATTACGCGCCGCAGTCCCCAGCCCCATGCACCCTTCGCAGTCATCATCTGCTTTGCGAAGGCAATGGGCAGCGGACCGACAGTTTGAATTGCAAATCCGCGCGCAAAATCCCGCTTGGGATCAGTCTCGTAAAACTCCTCCGTCAGCGCATGCGCCGGCGGAGCTTTATACATGCGCACCAGCTCTTCGAATCGTCCCATCACCACATTGCCGGCCTGCGCCATTAGATAGCGCCCAACCGTATCGCTTGAATTCGCCAGCCCATTCTCATAGCCGGGACACGCGGAGTTCAGCAGCAGCCGCGGCGTTTCAATCGCGTAGCCGGAAACAATGACAGCTCTTGCTTTTTGAAAATGCCCGTTGCCTTTCGCGTCAAAATAGCTCACTCCGGTAACGCGATTGTCCTTGTTCACGTGAATCCGGCTGACCATGCAGTTGTCGCGAATCTCGGCGCCGTTTTTTAAGGCGTCTGGCACATGCGTGATCAGCGTGCTGGCCTTCGCGCCCACTTTGCAGGCCTGAATGCAGAAACCGCGGTAGATGCAGTGCTGGCGATCTCCATGCGAACCGGAAAGAATCGCCACCGGACCGCCGATGCTGACTCCAATTCCGAGGCGCGTGCAGCCTTTGATCAGGACGTCACCCACGCCGCCCATCGGATGAGGCCCATAAGCATACCCGTGCGGATCGCCCCACGGATAATAGGCTGGCCCCGCGACCGGCATCTCCAGCTCCAACTGTTCGTAGTAGGGTTTTAGTTCCTCGTACGTCATCGGCCAATCAATGCCGACTCCGTCTTCAGAGTGAATGCGAAAGTCCGATGGATGCAGACGAGGCGTAAAAGCCGCCCAGTGGACCGAACCTCCGCCAACGCCGCGGCCACTGTTATTCGCGCCCAACGCCAGCGGATGTTCCCCGCCGGTGATCCGCAAATCTTCCCAGTACAGATTGTGCGAGCCCGCTTCGTCGCTGACCCAATCGCGCTCCGTATTCCAGAACGGTCCAGCTTCCAGACCCAGCACTCGAAAACCCGCGCGCGACAGCCGCTGCAGCAAGACGCCGCCGGCCGAACCCACACCGACCACGACGTAGTCGACCTCTTCCTCGCCAAAGCGTCGCATCGGGACTTCAATTTTTCGAATTGGACCCAACGCGTGACCGTCGCCATTGCGTTCGTTCAGCACATCTTTCTTCCACCAGTCGCGAAGCAACGGCGTCAATGCGTACCTCCCTGCCCGGGTGTTGCGAGATGCGGATCCTCGCCGCCGATTGGCTCCGACACATCGGAAACGGAATCCTCCGGCGCAAGCCATGCGTAGCGCTCCTCATCCACTTCCCACGGCTCCGCCTCGCCATGCTCCAGCCGCATGTACGCTCGCGGATACGCAGGACCGCCAAAGCCTATCTCATCCCACGCATAAGGATGCGAGTAATATGCCTCGGCTGCATCCTGCACCAGCAGCATCCAGAAACGATGCACCGGCATTCGCTCCCAGATTTCATGCGCGCCCTCCGGCTTGCCGTCATGCAGCGTCTTCAGCAGCTTGTCCTGCTCCAGCGGCGTCAGCTCAAGAAATCCGCGTCCATCTCTCTGCTTTGCAATTTCCTCAATCGCCAGCATGCCCATGAAATAGGCTTCCCGATCCGGCGGCATGCTCTCGTAGCGGTATCCGTCGATCCGATTGTTGTAGAGACGATCATCCACCGCAGGCACGATGGGTATTTTGTACTCCGCCGACCGATCGCTCTGCGGCAGAATGTGCTCGAAAATCGCTTCAATCAGTGCCGCTTCCTGCGGCCGAAAGAAGCGCAGCTTGTGCGAACGGTTCACACGCTCCAGTACGGTCTTGCGCGTCGCTTCATCCCAATGCTCCTGCTGCCTGAGAGTGGAAAATCCCGGATAATATCCCGGTTGCCCTTCGCGACGCGGCTTCATGGCTCACTCCGAAACAGGCTCGCCAGTATCCCCAGCATTCCGCACGCGCTGAACAGCAACGGCGCCAGGATCGGCGGCCCGTACATGATGTTGTAAAGCAGGTGTTTTCTTCCGCCGGGACGCCGCAAGACTCCTCGCGCATGATAGAAAAAACCAACTCCGCCATCGACGACGGCGACCGCGGAGAGCGCGGGCAGCCAGGTTTGCGCCGCTTTTCGATTTCGCAATGACACAATTCCAGCCGTCATCACCATCGGCGCCAACAGCACTGGCGTCCACTGCGCTTTGTAGCGGAAATTATTTTTGTAGTGCGAATAGAAGGCTTCAAAGCCGCTGAAAAATGCCGCGAACACCGTCGCCGCAGCCATGTGTTTCTGAAAACGACCCTCGCGCAGATCCTGAGAAAAGCTGATGGTCTCCGGTTTCGAGATGTTTCCGGAAGGCAGCGCCGCCGCCCAATGTTTTCCGTGTGCCGCGCGCGGGATCCAGGCCATATCGTCGGCGGGCCTATCCTCTTCCTTCTCCCTGCGAAGGTAAGAAGCGATCAATCCCAGGTAGGCGCTCAGACCGAACAACAGCGGCGCAAAGACCGGCGGCCCCATCACCATATTCGTCATCGGAAATCGCCAGCCGCCCGGCTTGCGAGCGATCCCGCGAAGGTGAAAATAAAATCCAAGCACTCCATCCGCCAGCGTCAACGCGGCGATGGGCCGCAACACGCGACGCGACGCCCGCCCGCTAAAAAACCCAGCCACTCCACCGGCAAACAGAAGAAGGCTGAGCGCAACCGGCGTGTACATCACTCTGCGGCTGTAGCTGCCACGATAATGTTCGTACCCGACTTCCAGTCCCGTCATCAGGCTGGAAACGCCGGCGAGCAACGACAGGCTACGTTGGAATCGCCCCTCGCGAATGTGCTCGTCCAATCTGACGGCGATACCTTCTATGTCTTGAATTGCGCTGCCGGCAGAGGGGTGATCTGCTCTGTCGATCGATCGCGGAGATCCCACGTGTCCCGTTTTTGCCTTATCCATCCATTCTCCGTTGTTGCATTCGCCGTCGCAAACCTTCGCCTGGCTAGACCACTTCCCGGACTTTGTCTTCAAGGATTGTTTTAATGATCTTGGTGCGGTTCTTCTCGCCCCTCAACAACGCTTCCGCAAAGTTGAGGGCCTGCTTAGTGGTGATCTTTCCGGGCAGCGGCGGCTCGTTTGGGTCGACCACGCACTGAACGACGGCGGGCCCCTGGTCTTGAAGCGCACGCCGCAAGACGGTCTCCGCCTGATCGGGCTGCTCAAGGGTGTAACCCGCCACCCCGCAGGCTTCCGCTACCTTCGCGAAATCGATCGGGTGCAGATCGACGCCAAACTCAGGGTTCGCATCCTCCACCATCTGCTCCCACTTGATCTGTCCCAGCACATTGTTTTTGACGACGATGACCTTCACGTTCAGCTTGTATTTCGCGAGCGTCGCCAGCTCGCCCATCAACATCGTCAGGCCACCGTCTCCCACCACGCAAACTACCTGCCGACCGGGATACGCAACCGCCGCGCCAATGCTGTACGGCAATCCATTCGCCATGGTCGCCAGCGAACCGGACAGTGAGAATTTCATATCCCCGCGCATCTCGATATAGCGCGCGGACCATGTTGCAATGGTGCCGCTGTCGGAGGACACAATCGCATCGTCATTCAGAAGTTTGTTCAGCGTATGGGTCACCACCTGCGGCTTCATCGGCATATCCATGCGAGTGCCGCGCTTCTCCATCACCTCATTCCAGCTCTTCATGCGGTCTTGATAATCTTCAAGAAATCCCCGCCGCTTCTTCCGTTTCAGCATTGGAAATAACGCCGTCAGCGTGGCTTTCGCATCGCCCGTCAACTCCACATCCACTGGGTGCCGCAGCCCCATCCGCGCCGGGTCAATGTCAATCTGCACGCACTTGGCATTGCCGGGCTTCGGTAGAAATTCCATGTACGGAAAACTGGTTCCCACCATGAACAGCGTGTCGCATTCTTCCATCGCTTCCTGCGATGGCGCCGTCCCCAGCAAACCAATACCTCCAATGGCCAACGGATGGCGATCCGGGATAACCGCCTTGCCCAGCAGCGCTTTCACGACGGGCGCGCCCAAGGTTTCCGCCACTTGAATCACTTCTTCACGCGCACCCAAGGCTCCAGCGCCGACCAACATCACGACGCGACTGCCATCGTTCAAAATCGCAGCCGCCTGCTCAAGCGAAGTGTGCGGCGGAGTGGGATGAGAAGGGCTGAATCGATGCTCGCTATGATTCGCTACATTCGCGTCGGAGCGCTTCTGGCTGGAGGCCGGCCATTCCTGAATATCTTTTGGAATGGTGATGTGCGCAACACCGCGACGTGCAAAAGCAGTACGAATCGCCTCGTCCACTACCGGTATCACGTGCGCCGGACCCATGATGCGCTCGTTGTAGACAGACACATCCATGAACAATTTGTCCAAGTCGACATCCTGCTGATAGTGCGTGCCGATCAGATCATGAAAGGTATGGCCGGTAATGGCAAGCACCGGGTGCCCATCGCACTTCGCATCATAAAGTCCGTTCAGCAAGTGAATTCCACCGGGACCCGATGTCGCCAGACAAACACCCAAGCGGCCGGTGTATTTCGCATAGCCAAGAGCTGCAAATGCCGCGGCTTCTTCATGCCGCACCTGGATGAATTTCAATTTCTCCTGGTGTGTTCTCAACCCTTCAAACAAGCCGTCGACGCCATCGCCAGGAAATCCAAAGATTGTATCCACGCCCCAGGAGATCAGGCGCTCAAACAGGACATCTGCAACTTGCTGGCTCATGGAGTCACTTCCTCTTCGGTTTTGCAGTTGGGCGAGGGAAACACTTGGTCACATCGCGGAATGTCGGAAAGAGATGGGCTGAAACAGCCGCGTGGGACGCTGTCAAAACACGCATCGAACAAAATCTTGCCACATACAGTTAGAGGACAGTTTCAAGATGCGGGATGTATGAACACGCGCCGCGCAGGAAAATCCGCTTCAACACAACTCCGTGAGCGCGCGCCGAATCCCTTCTACTGTGGAATCAATTTCGAGCAGCACTGTTCGCGTCTATACCGTTCCCACCGATGCGCCAGAAGCGGATGGCACCCTCTCCTGGAATTCAACCACAATGGTCCTGGTCGAACTCGCTGTCGGCGATGTGCATGGCATCGGCTACACCTATGCCGACGCGGCCACGGCAAAGGTCGCCCACCATTTGCTCAAGACCATCATCGACTCGGCGGATCCCTTCCAGCATTCATCGCTGTGGATGCAGATGCAGCGATCGGTCCGCAACCTTGGCAATCGCGGCATCGCAGCCATGGCCATCTCTGCCATCGATGTTGCCTTGTGGGACCTGCGTGCAAAGTTGCTGCATGTTTCCCTGGTGCAGCTTCTCGGCGCAGCGCGAGAATCGATTGCCGCCTACGGCAGTGGAGGATTTACCTCCTACAACGATCACCAGTTGCAGTCGCAGCTTGGCGGATGGGCAGAGAACGGTTTTCCTTTCGTCAAGATGAAAGTCGGTATCCATCCCGAGGACGATCCGCGCCGGGTGCAAGTCGCGCGCAGCGCCATTGGAGACAAAGTGCAGTTGTTTGTCGATGCCAACGGCGCGTATATGGCAAAGCAAGCCATCCATCTCGCGAAAGTATTTCACGCTTCCGGCGTGACCTGGTTTGAAGAGCCCGTGAGTTCCGACGATCTGGCCGGACTTTATTTTGTCCGCAGTCATGTTCCGGCTCCCATGGAAATCGCCGCCGGAGAGTACGGGTACACCGTCCCCTACTTTGAGAACATGCTGGCGGCGAGAAGCGTGGACGTGCAGCAGGCCGACGCCACGCGGGCCCAGGGGATCACTGGATTTCTGGCCGCGGCTGCGGTCTGCGATGCGCATCAGATCGCACTCTCCGCACATTGCGCTCCCAGTATTCACATGCACGCCTGTTGCGCCGTTCCGCGCGCGCGACATTTGGAATTCTTCCATGATCACGCCCGCATTGAGCGAATGTTTTTCGACGGATTCTGCGAGCCGCGCCAGGGCCACATGTGTCCCGACGGGTCGCGCCTCGGGTTGGGTCTGGAGCTGAAGGAAAAAGACGCGGAGAAGTTTCTCGTCCAACAGGTATTCTGATTTTGGTTTTCAGGAGGAACGACTCAATGAAACTGCAAAGCAAGGTCGCCATCGTCACCGGCGCAGCCACCGGCATCGGCAAAGCCATCGCCACTGGAATGGCTGCGGAAGGGGCTGCGGTCGTCATCGACTATGTCGGCTCGCCTGACCTGGCCAAGGCCGTCGTCAGCGACATTCGCAGCAAAGGCAGCAACGCCATGGCGATTGAGGCCGACGTTTCCAATCCGGATCAGGTGAATGCATTGGTGGAACAGACGATCAAGGCGATGGGACGCCTTGATATTTTCGTCAATAACGCAGGCATGGAATCGAAACATCCATTCACGGAATATCCGTTCGAGTTATGGCAGAAAGTGATCGCAGTGGATTTGACGGGCCCATTTCTCTGCGCGCAGGCGGCGGCCAAGGCGATGATCCAGCAAGGCAGCGGCGGTCGCATTATCAACATTTCTTCCGTTCATGAGGACTTGCCGATGCCGACCAATGCTCCGTATTGCGCGGCCAAGGGTGGACTCCGCATGTTAATGCGAACCATCGCAGTCGAGCTGGCGCCGCAGAAAATCACGGTGAACAACATTGCTCCAGGAGCCATCTACACGCCGATCGACGCGGATGTGGAAGCGAGCAAGAAAATTGAGGCCACGCTGATGGCGGAAATTCCGCTGGGGCGGTGGGGTAAGCCAGAAGAGGTGGCGGACCTGGCCATTTTTCTCGCGTCCGATGCCGCCGGGTACTGCACCGGCAGCACCTTCTTCATCGACGGCGGAATGCTGCGCCAGTCCGGAAGCCTATAGCGGCCTTAAAATTCGTTGCCCGGCGATCCAGACCAGCGTTGTTTTATACCTTGATGGGCGAACGTAACTGCGGAGCAGTTCCGTCTGCGAGGCGGATTGTGGGGTTCTTGTGCAGTAGATCCATCACCGCCATGATCATCCCATCATCATCTTCCGCGCTCTGGCGCAGCGGAACAGGATAATTCACCACCACTTCCAAACCTGTCGCAACCAAGCGCATCCGGGTGTAAGGCTTGGGCACGTCGATGTGCACGCCCAGGGACTGTTCCAGCCCAACGTGCTGTCGCTCCAGGAGCGATTGGTATTTGGCGTAGTGCGTGTTGACCATGGCGGACAATTCTTTTTCCGCCAATGCCACATCGCTGTCCGCGCGCATGGGAAATCCAATCTCGCGCCAGGTATATTCCGTGCCCGGGAATTGTTTGTACAGCGGACTTGTCTGAAACAGCACGGAATTAGGAAACACGACGATGCGGCCCGTCGGCTTCAGCTCTACTCCGCTTCCGGCCAGCTCCATCATGTAAAAACGCACCAGGCCGATGTCCACCACATCTCCGGTGACGCTGTTGGCGCCGTTAAACACCACGGTCACTCGATCGCCGACGCGAACACCATAGCGGCCAACCAGGAAGAAATACGCGGCCACCGACAAGATGACCGTCTGCAACGCAACCGCGATGCCGGCAGTGATCAAGCCCGCATAGGTGGCAAGCGAGCTGAAATCGCTCACAAACCCTAGCACGATGACGACAAACATGCAGAAACCCGTGATGACCCTGCGCAACACCAGAAACTGGCGCCTGCGTCGAGCATCGCGGATATAACGAAACGTGGCACGCCGCCACAGTTCAGAAAATAACCAGATCAACCCAAGTGCAATCAACAGCGCTGCAACGCGCAGCAGCAAAGAGCGCAGAATCTGGTCGTACTCGTGGTCGACAGAGTCCTGCAATTGCTTCAGATTCGCCTGACTCTGGTCCAGCAAAATCAGCTGCTGGCTCAGTGGCAACATGGAATCGGATATCTGCTTGAAATGCTGCACCAGCAGGGCCGTCGCGCGCTGCTGCTGCTGTGGAGTTTGCTGCGACTGGTTGGCTTGCGCAGCGGCCTGGTTGCCGCCCGGGTTTGCGGGGACGCCCTCACTCGGGCTGTTCGCCTGCCCGCCATTGTTATTCGCCTGCCCCGTACTCTCAAGTTCCACTCGACCTTGCTGCAGGGTGAGGCGTAGCGCTGCCAACAGTGGCGCGCGCAGATGTTGGGTCGAGGTTTGCAACCGCGTCGAATCGTCCTGCAGCCGATACAGCGCGCGCAGACTGCTCACAAGACGGATCAGGTCGCCCATCTGGCCGATCAGACCTTCGTTCCGGGTACCGGTGAAGTTCGGCAGCTGGACTTGCGAAGCCGGTGCGGAATTTTTCGCGCTCATCTTTCCCGCCGCCATCCCCCCGGCAAGTGCAGTGGTAGGAACAGTCCGCTGCATCGCCCGGATCTTTGCGGTTAGCTCGGTCGCCACTCCGCTGGCGCTGTCGGTCGCATTCACAAACGCGGTCAGCTGCTGCAGGTTGTCCTGGAGCGCACCGGCCAACTCCACCTGCCCCTGCAAGGTGTCGCGCTGAGTTTCCAGCGCCGGACGATCCTTGGCCCGCGCCTTCGGAATTTGTTGACTGATCGCGCTCAACTGGGCATTCAATGTTTGCAGTTGTTGCGCAACCCGCTGTTGCGCTTTCACGATGCTTTGAGCGTCGAAAACATTCGACGTACCCGAATCCCTGGGGGCTGGCTTGCTCGACGATTCCCCAATCAACGCCGCCTGCGCAAGTGCGGACTTGAACTCAAGATTCACCACCTTTTGTGCGATGTCCTGCCCGTTTTCCACGTAAAGTTCGTCGCCGGGGACTGCCGCGTAGGCTGCGGCGTTGCTCCACTGCCGGTGCCATTGCAGCACCAGATTGACGTGATTCAACACCTGGACTTCGTTATTCGGCGCGACCGCAGGAGAGGAGGCCTGAGTGGGCGCGGCGGTTTGCCCTTCCGCCGGTATCCAGCCCAGCATGGCGAATACGCCGACGGAGAGAACGAGCGCACGCAATCGTTTGGGTAAAACCCGCATACAACCTCCAAAAATTGAAGTCAATGTCGCTTATGATGCACGGTCGACTCTAGGCAGAAAGGCTCGCGGCAGAGGTTGACGGATCGCCAACCATTATTTCTCACGGGATACAACGAAGTCGGGCACCCACAACAACGCCCGCTTGAACTCAGAGTCCGGCAACGCGGAAAGATTATTGCGCGCGGCTTCTGCGTGCGCGTCCGCCACTTGAATCGCGTAATCGAGCGAGCCATTGCGGTGCAGGATCGCGAGGATGCGATCATGTCGAACGCGTTCAAACCCCTGGTCTTCAATCACCGCCAGAATATCGGCGCGCTCCTCCGGTGTGCCATGTTCCAGCGCATGCACCACCGCCAGGGTCGCCTTGCCTTCGCGCAGATCGCTGGCCGTCGGCTTGCCCAGGACCGCTTCACTGGCAGTCAAATCCAGAACGTCATCCACAATCTGGAAGGCCAAGCCCACGTTGCGCCCGTAATCTCCCAGCGCCTCTTCCATCGCCTGTGGCGCGCCTGCAAGGACGCAGCCCAACTGCATGGAGACGCGAAACAGACAGGCTGTCTTGCGATAGATCAACTCAAAATAATCATGCTCGGTCTGGGCGGTGCCGAGGCTTTCCATTTGCATCAGTTCGCCCTCAACCATCTGTTGCGTCAGCCCGATTAACAGATCGAGAATGCGAAAATTGTGCTCTTCCAGCGCCACGCGAAACGCCTGCATATAGAGCCAGTCGCCGGCCAGCACGCACTTGGAATTGCCCCATTGCGTGTTTGCGGAGGGACGACCGCGGCGAATATCGGCCACATCGATGATGTCGTCATGCACCAGGGTAGCCGTGTGCACCATCTCGATGACAGCGCCCAGGCGGACACTGCTGTTGCCGTTGTAACCCAGCGCTTTGGCCGCCAGCAGCAACAGGGCTGGGCGGATCCGTTTGCCGCCGCCTTCGCGCAGGTAGCCGGCAATCTCCGTGATGGAATCCACCTCCGACGCAGACAAGCGCTCGAATTCCTGCTCCACCGCGACCAGTTCGTCGCGCAGCAGGTCGAACACTTCTTTCGCCGTCGTAATGGCCGTTGTGCTCAAACGTTTTCCATCCTCGCTTCCCTGCTCCTGCCCAGACTCGCCAGATACCTCAACGATACGGATGCAACCGCGGGCTTCACTGGCTAATTGGAACGATAATTCGTGAACTGCAGATCGATGCCAAAGTCATGTTTCTTCAACATTGCAATCATATCCTGCAGCGTGTCCCGATCCTTGCTGCTCACCCGTACCGTGTCCGACTGGATGGTCGCCTGCGCCTTGCTTTTTGAGTCCTTGATCAGCTTGACGATCTCTTTTGCCTTCTCAATCGCAATCCCCTGTTGCAGGGTTATCTTCTGGCGCACGCTGGAATTGGCGGCTGGCTCAATCTTGCCGTAGGTCAAGGCCTTCAGCGACACGCCGCGCTTGGCCAACTTTTGCTGCAAAATCTCCGTGACCGCTTTCAGCTTGTACTCATCGCTGGACGCCAGTTGGATGGCCTCTTCCCCCTCCAGCTTGATTTCAGAATGCGTATCCTTCAGATCGAAGCGTGTCCGAATCTCCTTGGAGGCCTGATCCACCGCGTTCAACACCTCTTGCGCATCCACTTTGCTGACAATATCGAACGAATTTTCTGTCGCCATACTCGCCTATCCTTGCTGATTTCAATTCTCTACTCGAAGCCCAATCTCTGTCCCGGTCTCGCCGGCCGGTATCCGGGTCGTTCGCGACAGGCGAAAAAATCGATAGAAGTTTTCTGTCGTCGTCAAAGCCATGGTCTCATAGTCCGAGCCGCGAACCTCTGCCAGCTGTTGCGCCACCCGCTGCACCATGGCCGGCTCGTTCCGTTTTCCACGATTCGGCACCGGCGCCAGAAAGGGTGCGTCCGTCTCAATCAATATGCGCTCTGCGGGTAGTTTCGCCGCCACGTCCCGGATTGGCTGGGCCTTGGGAAACGTGAGATT
This sequence comes from Acidobacteriaceae bacterium, assembly GCA_049692235.1. Classification (GTDB taxonomy): domain Bacteria; phylum Acidobacteriota; class Terriglobia; order Terriglobales; family Acidobacteriaceae; genus JAKAAZ01. Next base: position 33,329 of record JBAVOQ010000117.1, read on the forward strand.
GCCGGCGAAGGAAACGAGAAAGTTCATGTCCATTGCCTGCTTTGCGTGCTCATACTCCCCTGCAAAACAGTGAAGCACCCCGCCTAACCCGGTCGCGCGCCAATGCTTATCGAGAAGCGCCAGCGTGTCGTCCCAGGCGTTGCTGCTGCCCGCCGAGGCGCGGCAGTGGATCAGGATTGGCAGTCTGCGCGCCGCAGAAATCTTCATCTGATCCACAAAAGCCCGCTGTTGCACCTCGCGCGGCGAATGGTCATAGAAATAATCCAGGCCAATTTCGCCGACCGCCACCACTTCCGCCTCACCCGCCAAAGCATCCAGCTTGTTCAGGGCACTTTCGTCCGCCAGGCTCGCCTCATGCGGATGAATTCCGGCGCTGACAACAATCTGCGGCATGTCCGTCCGCGACCGATATTCCCGGCTCAGATCGAGCGCGGCGTGCATGGTGTTCGGGCCTTCGCCGATCCCCACCGCCAGAATGGTTTCGACGCCAGCCTCGTACGCACGCACCAGCATCGCTTCACGGTCCTCCGCGTAGCGGTCACTGTCCAAATGTGCGTGCGAGTCCACCAGCATGGGGAAGTTCTTTCTTTATTTCAGCCGTGCACCGATTTCTACGTCTTCTAAAAATCCGGCCAGCACGGGAGTGCCTTTGTCGCCGATCGAAGCCGCGACGATCATTCCATTCGATTCCAGGCCGCGCAGTTTTCTCGGTGCCAGGTTGGCCACGATCACCACCTTGCGTCCGATCAGGCTTTCCGGCGCGTAGGCTTCCGCAATTCCTGCGACGATTTGTCTCTGCTCATACCCCAGGTCCACCTCTAGGCGCAGCAACCGGTCAGCCTTCGGCACTCGTTCTGCCACGCGGATGACGGCAACACGCAGTTCGACCTTGGCAAAATCTTCAATGCCGATTTTTGGTTCCGGAGGCACGGCGGGGGTCACGGGCTCTACGAGCGGTTGCGGCGGAGGGAGCGGATCGAAAACGGCGCTCACAGGACTCACCTGCCGGCTGGCAGCGGCTTGTTGCGCGACGGCATCCGCCTCCTGCTCAAGAGACAGCCCGGTCGCGGAGAACGGCTCAGGCACGTGCGGAGGCGGCGGTTGCTCCGCTGGCCCCGATATTTTGCTGTTGGGGACAGCCTCTCGGTCCGCCGTTGCGGATTGTGCCTCCCCGATCCCCGTGGCGACACGATTCTCTTCCATGTTCTTCATACGCTCGATCGCTTCCTTTTCTGCGCGGGGAAATACCGGACCCAGTTCGCCAAGCTTCGTGCCCGGCGCCAGCCCGCCCCACTGCAAATCTTTCAAATCTGCTTTCGTAATGTCGCCCAGCCCAAGTTGCCGCCACACCTTCGTCGCCGCTTCCGGAATCACCGGGTAAACCAGCGCCGTTATTATGCGAATCGCTTCCGCCGCGGTATATAAGATGCCGGCCAGCTTGGCGCGGCTCTCCGCATCATCCTTGGCTGCAACTTTCCACGGAGCCTGCGCCGTAATGTAGCTGTCGACGGCAGCAATCGCAGACCATGCGTTTTCCAAAGCACGGGAGAAATCAAACTGCTCCAGCCGCTGATCGAATTGCTCCGCCTGCTGTTCCAGAATGGCTCGAATACCGCTGTCCGCAGCGGCACCCTGCGGCACCACGCCATCAAAATACTTCACAATCATCGCCAGCGTACGACTCACCAGATTGCCATACCCATTCGCCAGGTCGGCGTTATACCGCTGCACCAGCGCATCGAAGCTGAAGCTTCCATCCTGCCCGAACGTCACTTCCCGCAGCAGGAAATACCGCAGCGCGTCCGCGCCCAATACATCCAGCACCGTCTCCGCACGCACAATGTTTCCGCGCGACTTCGACATCTTCGACTGCTCAAACAACAGCCATCCATGCGCCACCACGCTCTTCGGCAGCGGCAGTTCGGCAGCCATCAGGAACGCCGGCCAATAGACGCAATGGAAGCGGCTAATCTCCTTGCCGATCAGGTGCACATCCGCAGGCCAGTACTTGTCGAAGTTTGCGCAATTCTCGCTGCCGTATCCAAGCGCGGTAATGTAGTTGGCCAGCGCATCCATCCACACATAAATGACGTGCTTTTCGTCACCCGGCACAGGGATGCCCCAGTTGAAGCTGGTGCGGCTGATCGACAGATCGCGCAGCCCGCCCTGCACAAACGCCACCACTTCATTGCGGCGCGCTTCCGGCCGAATAAAATCAGGATGCTGCTCGTAATACTCCAGCAGCTTGCGCTCAAACGCCGACAGCTTGAAGAAATAATTCTCTTCGCTCACCGTTTCCGTAATGCGACCGCAGTCCGGGCACGGCGTTCCCGGCGTCCCTTCCACATACAACTCATCCCACACGCAGTACTGGCCGGAGTAGGTGCCTTTGTAGATGAACCCGCGCTTCTGCAACTCGGAAAACAAGTGCTGCACGCCGCGCTTATGCCGAGGTTCCGTAGTGCGGATGTAGTCGTCGTAGGTGAGCCCCATGCGATCCCACAGGCCGCGAAATTCATTCGAAACTTCCGCGGCAAATTCCTGCGGAGTTTTGCCGGCCTTGGCCGCCGATCGCTCAATCTTCTGGCCATGCTCGTCGGTCCCTGTTAGGAACAGCACGTCGTACCCGCGCATGCGCTTCCATCGCGCCAGTGCATCCGCCGCCACCGTGGTGTAGGTGTGCCCAAGATGCGGACGGGCATTCACGTAGTAGATAGGCGTGGTGAGGTAATACGTCGGTTTCGTTTCCTGCTTTTTGTCTTGGATGGGCATGCGGTCGGCGTTCAAGTCCTCGCGCGTCTGGGTCGCCGCGGCGACAGCGAGTCATCTTCATCTTATAACGTTTTGCCGCTGCGACTTCGCACTCGATCGCACCGCCGCAACCGGTGCCTCATTCAAGCCTACAAATTGACTCGGTTCGGATTGCGATTTGACCTTCCGCGGTGCGCCCTTTAGTATGACCGCGTATCTGGAGGATCGTCCCATGCGGCGCACCGCAACTCTCGCTCTTCTCACTATCCTGCTTGCCGCATCGGCTCTCGTCGCGCAACAGACCCAACTCAAGGACCACACCGAGGCAAAAAAGGCGGCGCTCCAGTCTGCAACCGCGTGGCTGAAGCTTGTGGACAACGAGAAGTACGCCGCCAGTTGGCGGAGCACTTCGAAGGAATTTCAAGGTTCCGTATCGCAGGAAAAATGGTCGCAGATGGCCCAGGCGGTGCGGTCACCACTCGGCGCACTCAATTCCAGACAGCTGCGGGATTCAACCTACACGACCTCGGTTCCGGGCGCACCAGATGGGCAATATGTCATTCTGCATTTTGCTACCTCATTTGCGAATAAGAAATCCGCAACTGAAACGGTAGCCATGGTGCTGCAGAACGGCCAATGGCGCGTCAGCGGCTACTTTATCAAGTAGCACATACAACATTAAGTAGCACATACAACTCTGGAATCCGGGGTGTCATGAAATGGGACGGGCTTCGGCCGTGCGCGAAGCTTTGTGCGGTTTCGCTGAAGCGTTCCCGCAACTGAAACAGCAGCGAATTCTGCTAAACTTTTCACTAACCCATCGAATCGCTACCTGGTCGCCTCGGCGGCCTAGCGCCCACGGACGACCCTTGTGTATCGAACCTATCGACAAATTTTGTTTGAGCGTTTTCGCGCCGTCCTGCTGGAAAAGTTCCAGGTAGAAATTCCTCGCCTCACGGTGGAGGAGCCTCCCAAGGTGGAGATGGGCGACTATGCCCTGCCGATCGCCTTTGAACTGGCGCGTACGCTGCGCAAGGCGCCACGCAAGATCGCCGACGAGTTGGTAGCCGCCATCGGCAGTGTGCCGGGATTTACAGGGTTTGAAGTCGCCGGGACCGGCTACATCAATTGCCGCCTCGATCGAAACATGGCGGCGCACGCGCTGGGTCGCCGCGGCGACCAGATGGAGAGCCTCCCGCAGGCGCTTGAATTCATTTTGGTCGAGCACACCAGCATCAATCCCAACAAGGCGGCCCACGTCGGCCACCTGCGCAATTCCATCCTGGGCGACACGCTGGTGCGCATGTTGCGCGCTGCCAATTACCAGGTGGGCGTGCAGAACTACATCGACAACACCGGTGTTCAAGTCGCCGACGTCGTCGTGTCCCTGATGCATCTGCGTGGCATGGACCTGGCCGCCGTCGAGCGCTGGATCAGCGAACTGGCCGCGCGCGGCGAGCGCATCGACTTTGCCTGCTGGGACCTGTATGCCCACGTCTCGCAGTGGTATGACGCCGAAGAAAGCGAGAAGCAGGCTCGCAAACAAGTTCGCCTGGATACGCTGCACGCCCTTGAAGCGGGCGGGAACGAAACCGCCGCCATTGCCGATCTCGTCTCCACGGCGATCCTCCGCCGGCATCTTGAAACCATGATGCGGCTTGGCATTGAATACCAGTTTCTGCCGCGTGAAAGTGAAATTCTTCACCTCCATTTTTGGAATGCGGCCTTTGCATTGATGAAAGAAAAGGGCGTCCTCTACCAGGAAACGGAAGGCAAGAATGCCGGCTGCTGGGTCATGCGCCGCGCTGGAACCGCCGGCGCGGACGGCCAAAATCCGGACGAAGAAGCCAAGGTGATCGTCCGCTCCAACGGTACGGTCGGCTACGTTGGCAAAGACATCGCCTATCACCTGTGGAAGTTCAACAAGCTCGGCCTCGACTTTGGCTATCACCTGTTCCACATCTATCCCAACGGCGATCGCTGCTGGATATCCTCCGAACATAATGACGAGCCTGCGTCTGGATTGCCGCATTTCGGCCACGCTGACGCCATCTACAACGTCATCGATGCGCGCCAGGCTGACCCGCAAAATAACGTGATTGAAGCGCTGCGCGGCATGGGTTTCACCCAAGAGGCCGACAATTATCACCACTTCTCGTATGAAATGGTCGCGCTGACTCCGCGTTGCGCCATGCAGCTTGGCTATGTGATTTCCGAGGAAGACCAGGGCCGCGCCTACATTGAAGTTTCCGGCCGCAAGGGCTTCGGCGTGAAGGCCGATGACCTGATCGACAAACTGATCGCCTCCGCGCTCAGCGAAGTGGACGCGCGCCACCCCGACTTAAGCGAAGACGAACGGCAAGACATCGCCCGCAAGATCGCCGTCGGCGCACTGCGCTATTACATGCTGCGCTACACCCGCAACACCGTCATCGCATTCGATTTTCAGGACGCTCTCAGCTTTGAAGGCGAAACCGGACCCTACGCGCAATATGCCGTCGTCCGTGCCGCCAACATTTTCCGCAAGGCCGGCGTCACCGCGGAAGAAGCGCTACGCCAATTCGATCCCATCGACGCCGCGCCGTATTTCACCGGTGAAGATGGCGACAGCCTTTGGGAACTCTGGCTGCTGGCGTCAAAGTCTGTGCACGTGCTGGAGCGCTCCATCCAGACCACCGAGCCAGCCTATCTGGCGAAGTATGCCTTTCAACTGGCGCAGCAATTCAGCAACTTCTACCATCGCCATCACGTTTTGACGGAGAGCGATCCGGCCAGAAAAGCGCTGTTACTGGCCACCGCTGCCGTCGCCCAGCGAGAGCTGCTGCGCACGCTCAGCTGGATGGGCATCGAAGCCCCCGACGTGATGTAGAAGTCGGCCACAAACCCCAAAGAGTCATTCTGAGCGCAGCGAAGAATCCAGACGATCCTGGCGCAGGTATCCGGTGGGTCGCGCAATCTTTTCTGGATTCTTCACTTCGGTCGCCACGGCGACCTTGGTCCGGAATGACTCAACCCGCGTAGCTTCGCACCCACTCCACAATGCTGCGAACGGCCACGCCAGAAGGCCCTTTTGAGATCCAGGGCTTCTGCTCGTCCACCCAGGCGACGCCGGCAATATCGAGATGCAACCACGGTGTTTCGTCAACAAATTCTTTCAGGAACATGGCCGCCGTAATCGCGCCGCCGTAGCGACTGCCGCCAGTGTTCGTAATATCTCCAATGTGAGAGACGATCATCTCGCGATATTCATCTTCGACCGGCAAACGCCAGAACCGCTCGCCAGAAATCGCCAGCGCTTTTCTGAAGTGTTCGTAACTGTCTTCATCGTTGGCGAACACGCCGGCATTCACCATCCCCAGCGCCACCACGCAGGCCCCGGTCAGCGTCGCAGCATCGATCAAGTGCGTCGCGCCAAGTTGCTTCGCATAATGCAGGCCATCGGCCAACACCATGCGGCCCTCCGCGTCGGTGTTCAGCACCTCAATCGCCTTGCCGGACATCGCAATCGCCACATCTCCCGGCTTATACGCTTTGCCGGAGGGCATATTTTCCGCCGAACAAACAATCCCAATCACCCGCACCTTGGGTTTCAATTGCGCAATCGCGCGCATCGCCCCAATCATGGCCGCGCCGCCCGCCATGTCGTACTTCATCTTCTCCATGCCGTCCGCGGGCTTGATGGAAATGCCGCCGGTGTCAAACGTAATTCCCTTGCCCACCAGCGCCAGCACGGGTCCGTCCTTCGGCGCATCTTTTGGTTCGTACCGCATCACGATCAGCGCCGGCGGCTCATCCGAGCCCTGCGCGACCGCCCAGAATGCGCCCATCTTCAGCTCTTTAATTTTGTCTGTACTGTAGACCTCGCAGGGCAATCCTTGTTCTTTGCACATCGCGGCGGCCCGCTCTCCCAGAATCGTCGGCGTGAGCCGGTTGCCGGGCTCGTTCACAAGCGCGCGCGTAAAGTTTTGCGATTCGCCCAGGATCACTCCCTCGCGGAATGCCGCCTCGATCGATTTCTTCTCCGCACTCGCAGGAGCGACGATAGTAAATTGCTCGATTGAGCGATCCTTGCGGTCAGACTTGTAGGTGTCCGGATCGAAGTCGCCCACAAACGCGCCTTCCACGGCGGCGCGGGCGGCTTCGGCCAGATTCAGTCCATCGAATTCCGGCAGCACAAATGTCACCTGGCGAATCTTGCGTGGCTTGGCAAACCGAACCGCGACTCCGGCGGCCTTGCGAATCTCCGGCAGCGACAGTTTTGCAGCCTTCCCCACCCCGACAATCAAGAGCCGCTTCGCTTTCAGTTCCGCCGGCGCATACAGCAGCAGGGTTTCGCATGCGGTGGCGGAAAATTCACCGCTTTTTAACGCCGGCTTGTCGGCACTCGCGACCGTGGCATCGTTCGTCAGCAGCACCGGATCTGAGGGTGCGTTCTTGTCCTTCGAGGTGGAGGCATCCGCCGCCAGCACGACTAGCAATTCAGCTTCGAAAGACTGCAGCGCTTCGAACTTCAGTTCAGTTTTCATTTGTATTTCGCTTTCCTTTCAAATCTTCAATACCGAGGAACGCACACCGCGTTAGGCATTGCGCCGTTTACTGGCTGCGATCGCGGACCGCGCATCCCGGTCGTCTTCGCGGCGCCGTTCGGTTTCGCGCTTGTCCCAATTTTGCTTTCCTTTGGCAACGGCAATCTCACATTTCACACGCCCGTTGCGAAAATACAGCCGCGTAGGAATCAGCGTCAGCCCCTTCTGCTGCACCTTGCCCAGCAGCTTGCGAACTTCCTCCGCGTGCAGCAGCAGCTTGCGGGTCCGCATCGCGTCGTGGCTGGTATAGCCGCTGTGGGAGTAGGGCCCAATATGCAGATTCAGTAAAAACGCCTCCCCGTCCTTGACCAGGCCATAGGCGTCGCGCAGGTTCGCTTTGCCTTCGCGAATGGACTTCACCTCAGTCCCGCGCAGCACCACGCCCGCCTCAAACTTTTCCAACAAAAAATAATTGTGGCCAGCCTGACGGTTCTGGGCCGCATCTCTCTCACCGGAGGCGACAGGATCGCGCGGCTTGGGCTTCTTCGGCGGATTTGGAACCAAATTGGTAGTTGGGCGTGGCATGATTGAACATTTTCCGCTTCAGGCGAATGCGAAGAAGGCTAGCTGCGTTGCAGGCTCCCACGACCGAGGGTTGTCAGGAGCGGGCCTCCACCCCTTCGACTCCACAAAACTCGCTGCAATTTCTCATGCTATCGCAAAACCAGGGAGGGTGTATCTCGAAGCCACATCACTTAAGTCGACGCGACCAGCAGGACCGGGGTCCCCAGCGACAGGTCTTCGTCGCGGGGGTGGAGCGAGCGGCGACCTTGAACGAAACAAAACGGGAGATACTAGCCCTGGTTTTGCTGTAGCACGCAAATCACACCGCTTGTTGCGCCGGTCGACAACCGAAGGCAGGCCCGGCCAGTCCAACTCCCCGATGGTATATTGATGGTAACGAACCGCTGCATTGGCTCGAGCGAAACAGTCGCTGGTCGTTCGGGCTTGTTAAAAATGCCGGGATGCGTCGAATTCATGCCTTTTCCTTTTTATCTTTCTCGCGATCGGAATTTTAATATCGCCGCAAGTTCGCACCCGCTCGCATGTCCAACTAACGCTCCGTCATCCTGCGCGCACCCCAGCCTGCCCCTCTCCCGTTACATGCACCCGTTCGCCTGGATTTGTTTTTTCATGCTCGCATCCGCCATCCAGGGCACGTTGTCTCCGCTGCATGCAGACGCCGCCAAGAACTATTTCAAGCAAGGCAAACAGGCTGAAATTCGCGAAGACTACATCACGGCCTATCAGGATTACCGGCAGGCGTGGCTCGCCAAGCCCAAGGACATGGAATACAAGGAAGCCTATACCCGGCTTCGCTTCCAGGCTGCGGCACAGTATGTGGGCTTGGGGAAAAAGCTAAGCGCTCAAGGCCAGCTCAACGATGCTTTGACGGATTTTCTGCGCGCCCTGGAGATCGATCCTACCTACGAGGAGGCGCAGCAGCAGGCACAACGCATGCGGGCACGCATCAACGGCTCCAGCGCGCCCCAGGCGGAGTCGGATCGCTCCGGCGTCACTTCCGCCACCAGCCAGCGGGAATTGCAGGCTTTGGGCGGTCCACTGCAGTTGAAACCGCTTTCCGATGAACCGCTGACCATTCACATGGTGGCCGACACCAAGGAAATTTATAAAACCATCGGCAAGCTCGCCGGCATCAACGTTCTGTTCGACCCCGACTACACTTCGAAGCGAATCCCCATCGATCTGGATCGGGTGACGCTAGCCGACGCTCTCCGGAGCGTCGCTTTCGTATCGCAGACATTCTGGCGCCCCGTCACCTCCGACACCATCTTTGTGGCCGCCGATACCCGCACCAAGCGCACGGAGTTGGAAGCACAAGCGGTGCAGACCTTTTACCTGGGAAACATAACCCAGGCCAACGATCTGAATGAAGTGCTGAACGCAGTGCGCAACCTGATGGATACCACCGTAAAAATGCAGGCGGTGCCCAGCCAAAACGCCATCGTCATGCGCGGCACTCCAGACCAACTGCTGTTAGCCCAAAAGATCATCGACGATTTGGACAAGGCCAAGCCGGAAGTGGTGGTCGACATTGCGGTCCTGGAAGTGAACAAGGATCTGCTGCGCAACATTGGCCTGCAATTGCCCGGTTCGATCGGCGTACAACTGCAAAGCTCCACCGCCGCAACGACTGGAACGACCGGCACCACCGGTACCACCGGCACCACCGGTACAACAGCAACAACGGGCAGCCTTACGGTGAACGACCTGGGCAATCTGAACGCCACCAATTTTGGCATCAGCATCGGCGCAGCCACGCTGAACATGCTGCTCACGGACTCCGACACACGCGTCCTGCAAAATCCGCAAATTCGCGCTGTCGATGGCGAAAAGGCGACGCTGAAGATCGGCTCTAAAGTTCCAATCGCCACCGGTTCGTTCTCTCCCGGTGCCGGCATCGCCGCAGCCGGCATCAGTCCGCTGGTCAGCACGCAGTTTTCTTATATCGACGTCGGCGTGAATATTGAAATGCAGCCCACCATCCACTACGACGGCGACGTTTCCATGAAGCTTCACATCGTCGTCTCCAACATCACCAGCTACAGCAACCTGGGTGGAATTGAGCAGCCGGTCATCGGACAGCAGGATTTGCAGCAGGTCATCCGCATGAAAGAAGGCCAGGCCAACCTGCTGGGCGGCATTCTGCAACACTCCGAAAGCAAGACGGTGGGTGGTACTCCAGGACTCGGCGAAATTCCCCTGCTGAAATACCTGTTCAGCTCGCAGCAGACGGAAACGGTGAACGACGAGATTGTTTTCGTGCTGATTCCCCACCTGGTCCGCGGCATTGACCTGAGTCCGCTCAACCTGCGTACCATCGACACCGGAACAGGTACGAATGTAAGTCTGCGCGAGGTTCCGTCGTCGCCGGATGTTTCTTCGGCGGCGATCACCCGGACCGGCCACAGCGCGCTGACGTTTGAGCCGAGCACTCCGCCCGCCGGCGCTGCCGAAGCAGCGAATCAGGTAGTCACGCAGATGGCGCAGAACATGCAGAATGCAGGAGAAAATCCCGCGCCTGCCGCTTCTGGCGGCCCGATGGCACTTTCATTCTCTCCGCAACAGAGTGTCCATAAGGTTGGCAGCACATTCCAGATGCAGATGAACCTGAGCGGCGGTCATGACGTCTTCTCGGTGCCCATGCAGCTGCATTACGACCCCAAGGTGCTCGAGCTGATCAATGTCGACACCGGCGACCTGCTGGCGAAAGACGGCCAGACCACGGCCACCGTGCATCGAGATGAAGGCAATGGCGATGTGACCATCAGCACCTCGCGCCCGCCGGGCGTGAAGGGCATCACCGGCGACGGCAATCTCTGCACCTTGACCTTCCTGGCGAAGGCCCCGGGGGATGCCACCGTGCAGGTGACCAAAGCAGCCGCGCGCAACAGTGCGCAATCGATCCTGCCCGTGCTTGCGGGCTCCCCAGCTATCGTCCATGTGCAGTAAGCTGGAGAAGTAGGGAGCGCTTCGCAATGGAGTTGAATATGACGGGTGCGAATCGCGGATACCAGAGCGACACATGGGTGCCCCAGGTCTCGATTTTGACGCCTGGAATTTCACCAAATCATGCGGTCGATGCGACAGCACGGTGGCGCCAACAGGGATTGACGCTGGTCGAACTGATCGTGACGGTGGCAATTCTCGCCATTCTGGCCTCGGTGGCCTATCCAATCGCGCGTTTTCAGATTCAGCGGCAAAAGGAACAGGTTCTCCGCGATAACCTTTGGACCATGCGACGCGCCATCGACAAATACAAGGACGCGGCGGATCGCAAGGCCTTTCAGGTTTCGATCGACAGCAATGGATATCCGCCGGACCTGGACACGTTAGTCAGCGGTGTGGACGTTCAGGGGAAGAAGGTGAAGTTTCTGCGCCAGATTCCTGTGGATCCGATGACCGGGAAAAAAGATTGGGTGCTACGCTCCATGCAGGACGATCCGGATAGCGATTCCTGGGGCGGTCAGGATGTTTTTGACGTGCACTCCGCCTCCGACGGGACGGCCCTGGACGGGACAAAGTACAACACATGGTAGCCGCGAGACAATCGATGTCGAACCATTTCCGCACCATGCTCTTCCAACGACGACGCTGGAATCCGCTGACGACGGCGGGACAATCTTCTCGTCGACAGCGCGGCTTTACGCTGGTGGAGTTGATGGTCGTGATGGCGATCATCGCCGTCCTGATGGCCGTGGCTGTTCCCAGCTTCATCTCCGCCATCCGCAGCGCGAAAGAAGCAGCCCTGCGCGAGGACCTGCACACCATGCGCGATGCCATCGAGCAATATACGGAAGATAAAGAGGCCGCTCCGCAATCCCTCGACGACCTGGTGCAGGCCGGCTATCTGAAGTCGCTTCCCATCGATCCCATGACCCACAGCAACACCACCTGGACTGCGGACCAGTCGGACTCCTACACCAGTGTCGATCAATCGCAGACCGGCATCAACGATGTCCACAGCGGTTCGGATCTGGTCGGCAGCAATGGTGAGCCCTATTCGCAATGGTGACGGAATCTGAAAGACTGACACCGTGACCGATCCAGACATTTCTTCCCTAACGCAACCCAACCAGTCCGCTGTCTACCGCCGCTATGTGCAGTTGCAGGCGATTCGGGCCGAACGATTTCCAGACGCTGCTGCGGACGGCTTGGCCGGACTCCTGCTGACATGTGTGGGATTTGGTCTGGAAGGCGCAGAGTTGGCGCTCGCGACCGTCATTTCCGGCGGCACATTTCTTGGCATCGATCCGTCCACGCAACATCTCAAGTCAGCAGTCCGCAATGGCGCCTGCGACTTTATGGTGAACACGCTCGACGAATCCCTGCGCGTGCTCAAGAACGAATTGCGCAAGAAGAAAGCTCTGTCCGTCGGCTTGCTTGGAGAAGCATCGGCGATTCTGCCCGCAATGGTGGAGCGCGGCGTACAACCCGACCTGGTGGCCGATAGCGGCGCATCGGAGACCGAAGCGGCGCGCCCCTATCAACCGGCGCTGCTCACGTTCGTTGAACGCGGCGCGGTCCGGGTGGACACCCACGCTACAAAATATTCTCACGCAACTGGATTTCTTGAAGTGATCTGGACCGCGGCCAGTCTCGCAAACCTGAGCCGAATGGACGAGCTTGCGCTGCAGCAGGTTCCGGCGGACGATTCACTCCGTCGCCAGTGGCTGCAGCAGGCACCGGGATACTTCCATCGCCAGCGACCCTTGCAGCGCGTTCTGGGGATGCACTCGGAAGAAGTGACGCGATTGGCGGAGGCGTTCAAGGACGCAGTTTCTGCTGGAGAGATTCAATCGCCCGCGACCCTCCACTGGCAAGCCGACGACGGCGCGAAGCAATCGATCGCACTGTAGCGGCAGTCAAAAGCCGGCGACGGGATTAGGTCTATTCCGCATTCGCCTTCTTCGCCGCCTCGGCAATCCCATGGATCGCTTGCCACAGCGCCGAAACGCCGCGCCCATCCTTGGCCGAGCAGACGAGAATATCGTCCGTCTCCAGCGCTTCGCGTAACCGCTTGGTCGCAACCACGCGCTGATTTCCTGACAGCTTATCCGCCTTGGTACCCACAAGTATTCGCGGGCGATGAATGCTGTCCAGATATTCCGCCAGCATGATGTCGCCGGGTTGCGGCGGCACATTCATATCCACCAGGCAGACGCAGGCCGCCAGGGTTGCGCGCTCGGCAAGGTAGGGATTGATGAACGCCGGCCATTCGGCGCTGATGGAGCGTGAGATTTTTGCATATCCGTAGCCGGGCAGGTCCGCCAAAATCAACTCCGGCCGCGGCTGCGACCCCGCTTGCAGTGCGAAGAAATTGATGGCCCGCGTTCTTCCTGGAGTCGACGATACCCGCGCCGCCGGTTCCCCTAACAAGGCATTGATCAAACTGGATTTGCCGACATTCGATCGTCCCAGAAAAGCAATCTCGGGGGCTGAAGTAGCCGGGAATTGCGCCGCGCTGGTGGCCGACAAAAGAAACGTTGTTTGATAGCGAAACATCGAAGATCCACCTGAATTTCTACGTTGGCTATCGCGCCGAAAGTTTCTGCAATGGTGTCGGGTCATGGGCGCGCAGTTCCGCGACAATCTCCGCCGCCGCCTGACGTGCCAGGTCGTCCTTCTCGCGCGGGAAAGAAATCGCTCCCACCCGCGCATGACCGCCGCCGCCGTAGCGTTCGCAAATCACGGCCAGATTCACCATCTGCTCTGCAGGAACGCGCGTCCACGGATTAGAACCGACCGCAATTTTAGTGCGGAAACTGGAGCGGCTGAGGCCGATGCTGTAGGTAGCCTCTGGATGCAGATAGTACGGAATAAATTTGTTATAGCCTTCCAGCGGATGATCCGTGATGTCGAAATAGATCGTTCCCTGCTCGCATGTGGAGCGCTCTCGAATCAATTCCAATGCCTGGTGATGGCGTTCCAGCAAGCCTGGAATCAGGTCGCGCACGAACGGCTGATCCAATATTTCCGCCAGGCTCATCTCCGTCAACAACGGAATCAATCTGGGAACAAAGCCCGGGTCCTGCGCCGATTCAATCGCCATGGTCAACTTCATTGCCGGCGCGGCCATTTCTACGGCGCTCTCCGCGCTCTCATATTGCGCGCCGTCCACAATGTCGGCCCAGCGAATCAGTTCTGCAACCGGCAAGGCGTCAAATCCAAAATGCGTTGCCGCAATGTGCGCGATAAACCCGGTACAGGAAACGTAATCAGGATCGTAAAATTTCCTCTCGCGAGTCTTCGGGTCTTTTTGTCCATCCAGAAAATGTTGATGATCTTCCGGTGTCAGAAATGCGCTCAGGTGATGATCGAACCACCAGGTAATCGCCGGAGAAGCGGAATACTTGAAGTCGACAATCGCATTCTCATCGCCGGTAAATTCCTTTTCGTCAAACAAAGCGCCGGCACGGTGGACCAATCCGCAGAATTCGTAGTCGGCGCCCGCAGTGATGCATTCGCGATGGAAGCGCGCGAACAGCGAGGCCGAACAGGCTCCATCGAAACATTTATTGTGATAGAAAACGCGTACTTTCACTTGGAAACAATCACTCCATTCGCAACCATCGGATGGCAACAATATCCTAATAGGCTGAAACAACTAGCATTGCTGGCATTCGGCGATGTGTCAAGCGAACCGCTCGCGACAACCCGGGTTCGAACTGCCGAGCCGTCGTTGGGGAGTGAGTGAATTCCCGCTTACTGCGAGTGCTTCGTCGCAGGGATCAGCTGGATCTCATACAGGTTCGGCCACAGCTTTCCGGTTACATACAGGCGGTCATGCTGGCTGTCATAGGCAATTCCATTCAGCACGGCATTGTCGTTTTGTTGCACGGCCGCAGGGCGCAGGCCTGAAAGATCGATCCACTCGATCACCTTGCCGGTTGAGGGGGAAATCCGCGCGATTCGATTCGTTTCCCAAATGTTGGCGTAGATTTCTCCGTGAATATATTCCATCTCGTTCAGATTCAGCACCGGCTTTCCCTCCGCCGTCACTTGAATCTTGCCCACAGGCTTGAACGTCGACGGATCGAGCAGATGGAGAACCGAGGTTCCATCGCTCAAAATCAAATGGCGGCTGTCGTGCGTCAGTCCCCAGCCCTCCCACGGATAAGTGAATGTGCGAATTGTTCTAAAGCTGAACGTGTCATACACAAACCCCAGGTGCGATTGCCATGTCAGTTGAATGAGCTGACCGTTCCACTCGGTCAGGCCTTCGCCGAAATAGTTTGCTGCCAGGTCATGCTGTTGCAGCACCCGGCCGGACGCCAGATCGACCATGCGCAGACTGGATTGTCCAAATAATCCCGTCGACTCGTACAGCATGCCGTTCACGAACACCAGGCCCTGTGTGAAAGCATTCGTATCGTGCGGGTACATGTGAACAATGCGATAGCTTTCGACAGGAGTTGCATGTGTCGCGGCGATAAGTGACACCGACGACGCAAATGAAATCAACAACAGGGTAAGAACCACGACCGGGCGATTCCGGCGGACGCGAAATGTGTGCGAAGTCGCGCGTGCGAAACGTTGAGAGCGCATGCTTTCAACATACTGTATTGCGCCGAAATATCTGACGAACAGAAATCGTCTGTGCCCGGCTCGGATTCGCCGATACTATGGAAGCACACAGTATTTGCAACGCATACCGATCGCACGAGGCCATCCATGGAAGTTCTACCGCCGGACCCATCCGCCAGCAATCCTGAACCAGCTCCGACGCCGCTTTCTACCGCGCCTCGTTTACGCTCCCCAATCCTGTACGGCCCCAACGGCCTGCGCGCCGGCTGGAGCATCGTCATCTACGTTGCAGTCTTAGCCGCGCTGCTGTTTCTTGTTGGATTAGAGATGCATTGGCTGACACCTCACCTGCCAGCCAGCATGCGTGGCGAAAGGGGTACGGGCTTTCATCCCACAGTCGCCATTTTATCGGAAGCGAGCGTCCTGCTGGCGGTTCTGCTAGCCACGGCGGGCATGGCGCGGCTGGAACATCGACGCGCGGCGGACTACGGCCTTGCCGGTGTTGACCGCATGCGTCAATTTCTGGTTGGCCTGGTCTGCGGCTTCGTGTTCCTGTCGCTGCTGGTCGGCATCCTGATCGCGACGCACCATCTCACACTCACCCAATTGCACATGACCTTAGGGTGGTCGTTGAGGTACGCCGCCGCGTGGGGCCTGGCCTTCTTCCTGGTCGGCATGACTGAGGAGTTCATGCTGCGCGGTTACCTGCTCTACACGCTGGCGCGCGGCATTCGGTTTTGGCCGGCGGCAATTGTGCTGGCCATCCTGTTTGGTGCGTTGCATAAAGGCAACCCCGGCGAAAGTCCTTTTGGCCTGGTGGCGGCGGCGCTCATCGCACTGGTATTTTCGCTGAGCCTGTGGCGGCTTGGTCATCTGTGGTGGGCCATTGGCTTTCATATGTCCTGGGACTGGGCGGAGTCATACTTTTACGGAACGCCCGATAGCGGCGGCGTTTCCGCAGGTCGCCTGATGGAAGCGCATGCCCACGGCGCAACGCTTCTTAGCGGCGGCGCCACCGGGCCGGAGGGCAGCGTGTGGGCGGGGCTGATTATTTTGCTGGCTGCGATCCTGGTGTGGACGACTCAGCCGCATCGCGGAATCCAGCTCGGGGTGGGAACAAAATTTCGCTCGGGCGACCAAGTTTAGATCTTTGGCCATTCGTAAGGAAACAATTTTCCCGCGGCTTCCGGAGTCATCTTTCCGCCAACTGTTTCCACGGCATGCGCTAATACAGGATCGCGGCCGTTGGCCAAATCATCGGCGCTCGGCAACACCACCTCGTCTGGGACCACGCCAACGTGTTCCAGGCTCTTGCCGTCTGTCATGACGATATCGGCATCGGTGATGGATGCCCCAAAATAAATCACTGTGTCCGCCCCGGATTTATAGCTGTATCGTTTTGCTTCCATCACACTGCCGGAGCTGCGGTCGCCCAGGACGGTCCCTCTCTTTTCGATCTGCACGACGCGCGCGAACAGCTCCGCTGCAGAAGCGGACTTGCTGTCCACCAGCACCACCAGCTTTCCCGTAAAAGGGCGATCATGCGGCTTGGCGATCAACGGCTTATGCACCGACCGGCCCACCCGGTCTCCGATTTTTGTTTCCTTATCGAAGGTAGCTCCAATCAAATACTGAAGGATCTCTATGTAGCCTCCGGGGTCGCCGCGCAAGTCGAGAACCAGCGCTTTGTGTTTGTGTACCTTGTCCATGATGCGATCCACGTCCGACTTTTCTAAGGCGAAGCTGGGTAATTTCAGGATGCCGACATCCTCGCTCACTGCAGAAAATTGGGCACGTCCGGCGTGGTCTTCATTTTGCTGTTGCCGAACCACATCCCAGATATCGCCGTCGCCGTTCGTTCCCGTTAAATCCAAAGTGCTCTTTTGCGGTATCACCGTGGTTGCAACCTGCAACCGGCGCTGTTGGCCGCCAGGATCGCGCACGTCCAACACCAACCCCGGCTGCGGACGCAGCGTATCAAACACATACTCAATCTTCCAGTAGGCCTCGCGGGTCGGTGCGAAACCGTCGATCGCGATCAGCTCGTCTCCGGACTTGAGCCCCTTTTTCTCGGCGTCACTGCCGGCCCGGACCCGGATTACCAGGCAGCGGTCTCCAACCATTTGCGCTTGCCAACCGTAGTCATAATGGGCTGCGTAGGCCGGCGGCAGAAAAAAAGTATGAGAGTCGTTGAACGAACCCAGTGCCGACGCCACCGCCGCAAGGGCCTGTGGCATCGAATCGGTTGTGTTGATCTTCTGCTCCGTCTGGTCGACTCTTGCGTTCCAGTCCACTCCATGGAATTTGGGATCGTAATAGTGCTTCTTGATGTCGGGAGAAATTTGCTGGATCATGTCCAGCGCCTGGCTCCTCTCGATTTTTGTGATCTTTTGAGACCAGGCGTGGTTCCCACCCACACAGAAAATCGCAGTCATGGCCATTCCAAGCATCCGCGCAAACTTACGGCTCATGTTCTCTTTGCCTTTCCGGATTTTGAATCAATCTCATTGAAGACATTCCGCACCAGGGAGTTTGATGTCTGTGGAACGCAATTGTTCACTGGAAGGATGAAAGCTATCAAAGAGCCTACGAAATGTAAAGATTCCTGAGAAGTCGGTCGATCCCAGCGTACAAAACGGGAGCGCAATCCGGGCTGAATAGCCGCCTGAAATATTAGTTTACTGGGCAACTAGTTTGGCGCAAATGGTCGCCAAGGCAACCGTACCGCCCGGTGCTAACCTAGTCCGCGACCATCGATTCGCCGGGGAGAATGGGACGCGTCCGAGGCAGCACGCCGCGATAGGCACCCACCCCCATCGCCACCAGCGCGCCAACAAACACGATCAACTTGATCACGCCAGTCGTCTGCGTCTGAGGAAGAACCTTCCACAACACCAGCAACAAAGTCTGCGCCACGGTGACAGCCCAAACGGAACCATAAAAATATCGCCGCTCCGAACCCTCCCCCTTAGTCGATGGACCCACGCGAGGTAGCTTGCCGATTGCACCCAGCAGAAGGATGAACGCGCACAGTGGCAGATAGGCATGGTGGTAGATCTGCTGCATGTACCACTTTCCTGCCACCGCCGCGACAATCAAACCAGCCAGGTTCAGCAGCGCGAAGCTCAACACTGCATTCCAGGCAAAGGTGTAGCAGACGCGCCGGTAAAGAGGGTTCGGCTTGTCTTCATCGAAGCGGAGGATGTGAGGGCGCGGCTCGGAGCCGGGGAGTTTTCCACGCACCGCGGCGATTCCTGTCCCCAGCAGTACGGCCAGGAGCCACGCCAGATTGCCGATTCCAAACCCGTGCGCGAAGAGAGTAAAAGTCAGAGGTCCCGGCGCCAGAAAGAAGACCCAAATCCAGATCGGCCAATGGGCGAGCCGATAGACGCGCGTATTCCGTTCCCGCATTTTGCGTGCGTGGGCATATTCCACCTTCCCGCTGTATCGCATGGAGGTGAGTCTCGCAGAGTCGCCGCGAGCGCGTCAATCGAAAGGCCAGGTCGCTGCATCCAATTCGCCAGAGGTGACACATGGAGAAGCTTGGACTATATGCAAACCTGGAAGCGAAGCCCGGCAAAGAAGAAGAAGTAGACAAATTCCTTCGCAGCGCGCTGCCGCTGGTGAACGCAGAAGCGGGAACCGTATCCTGGTTTGCCATCCGCCATCCCGGCACCAGTACGTTCGGCATTTTCGATACCTTCGCGGATGAATCAGGAAGGCAGGCGCATCTTACAGGCAAGGTGGCGGAGGCTCTATTCGCCAAGGCGCCGGAATTATTCTCGACGCCCCCGGAGGTCCATCAGCTGGAAATCCTGGCATTCAAGTAATCGAGCAAGATTGACGCGCCTTCGAACGCAATCTGCATGCATCATCGCCCGGCTTTGATTCCTGGCTGTGATGCGCAGCTATTCTTCGCGACATACATCCGCAAGGGAATTGCACTAGACTGAAACACGAATGCCAGCCTTCCGCCCGCGGTCCATCCAAAAACTCAATTCTCCTGTGTTGCGCGCACGATGGTTGTTGACTGCCATGCTCGTGGCGGTGGTTGCAGTCGTGTTGGTGTGCTGGGGAGGGACGGCGTGGCTGCGACACGCCATGTGGACCTCCCTGCCCCAGGTCGATGGCACCTTGCAGGTGACTGCCCTGTCGCATCCGGTGACTGTGCAACGCGATGCCCATGGGGTGCCGCACATTACCGCGGCAAACATGGACGATTTGATTGTGGCGCAGGGGTACGTGACCGCGCAGGACCGCCTATGGCAGCTGGATATGCTGCGCCGTTTCGCTGCGGGTAATCTTGCGGAGATCCTTGGGCCCCGAGCGATCGAGCACGATCGCGCCCAGCGGATTCTGGAGATTGGACCTGCGGCTGATGCTGCGCTGGCTGCCTTGGATCCGGCGAACAAACATTTCCTTGAGGATTATGCGCGCGGGGTGAATGCGTATATGGCAGAGACACAGGATCATCTTCCGGCGGAGTTTCGACTGCTGCATTATCGTCCGGCGCCATGGACGCCACGCGACTCTGTGCTGGTGGCGATGAACCTGGTGCAGACGCTGAGCGTGGACTTCCCGACCAAGCTGGCGCGAGAAAAAATTGAAGCTCGCCTGCACTGGCCGATCCTGACGGATGATTTGTACCCGGTCGGTTCCTGGCGGGACCATCCGCCCATCTCGACCACGCCGGACATTACCGCGCCGCAGATGATTCCGCAGATTCCGCTGGACTCCTCGCAGACAAACGTGCGCCCTGGCGTGGAAGACCTACTGCAGTTGCAGCGACTGCTGCCGTCCATACGAATTCCGGATTGCGACGACTGTGCGCCGGGCTCCAACAACTGGGTGGTTTCCGGAGCGCACAGCGTCACCGGCAAGCCGCTGCTGTCGAACGATATGCATCTGGATCACACGATTCCAGACACCTGGTATGAGGCGCAACTGACAGCTGGCGACTTCAACGTTGCCGGGCTGACGCTGCCAGGAGTTCCCTTCGTAATCGCGGGCCACAATGCCAACATCGCATGGGGCTTCACGCTGATGTATGCCGATTTGCAGGATGTGTATGTCGAGCAGACGCACGGCGACACGTATAAAAGCGCGCAGGGTTGGCAGCCGTTTCAACGGGACCATGAAGTGATCCATGTGCGGGGCGGCCACGATGTAATGCTGGATGTGCTGCGAACGGATCATGGGCCGGTCATCAGTCCGCTGCTGCCGCATGAACAGCGGACGCTGACGCTGCGATGGACTCTCTATGACCCTGCGACGGTGACGCTGCCGTTTTACCCGTTGGATCGCGCGCAGAACTGGGAGCAGTTTCGTGCCGCCCTGGCGAACTTTGGCGGTCCGCCGGAGAATGTGGTCTATGCCGACACGCAAGGGGACATCGGCTACCAGGCGGCAGGAAAAATTCCGATGCGGCCGCATGGTTTGACGGGGATTCCCATCACGGATGCGAATCATGAATGGCAGGGATACATTCCCTTTGATCAGTTGCCGTCGGTGTACAACCCACCGGGCGGAATTCTGGCGACGGCCAACTCCCGTGTAACCCCGGATGGGTATGCGACCCCGGTGACGCTCAACTGGGGTCCACCGTATCGCAATGAGCGCATCTGGAAAATGCTGGCCAGCAAACCGAAATTGTCCGCCGCCGACATGCTGGCGTTGCAGAACGATGTGTATTCCACGCTCGACCAGGAACTGGCGCAGCGATTTACGTACGCCATCGATCATGCTGCCCATCCGAGCCACAGGTTGCGCGAGGCGGCAGACCTGATGCGCACCTGGGACGGGAATGTGACGATTCCTTCAGTGGCGGCAACCATTGTGGACGCAACCCGCGATGCGTTATGGCCAATGATTTTGAAGCCGCGATTGGGAGACGACTGGAGGCTCTATCGATGGGCATCCTCCTCATTTGTGCAGGAGCAGATTGTGACCGGACAATCGCGACGCTGGCTTCCGAGCCAGTACAGCAACTGGAATGAGTTTCTGGCGGCAGCAGTCGACCGGGGAATGTCGGCCCTGCATGCGCCGATGGATCTGCATCGCTGGCAATACGGGAAGGCGCATCCGGTGGAAGTGGAACATCCACTGTACGGCGGCATTCCATGGATGCGAGGATGGACCGGCACGGGAGTGCAGCCGCAGTCGGGCGATGGAACCACCGTGAAGCAAGTGTCACGCAGCTTTGGACCGTCGGAGCGGCTGACGGTCGACCTGTCCGATCTCGACAAATCCACGTTGAATCTTGTGATTGGCCAGTCGGGAAACCCGCTGAGCCCGAATTATATGGACCAGTGGCCGTATTGGTATGCGGGGACAACATTTGTGTTGCCTTTCAGCAACGCTGCTGTTGCTGCGGCTGCGACGCACACATTGACGCTGGTTCCATAGCGGTACTGTGGCGCATGTTGTCGCTCGCAGGTCGCCGGGGACTACTCTCCGGGCGCAACCTTCGGTAGGATGGAAATCATGCCTCCCGATGTTCAAACGATATTGCACTCCGGTGCGGAGTTGACGGATCACGCCCTGGAACGCCTGCTTCCACCTGCGGACACACTTCCCTCTTCCATCCACCGGGCGATGCGGCATAGCACGTTCGCAGGCGGCAAACGGCTGCGTCCTGTGCTGTGCATGGAGTCGGCCCGGATTTTTTCTGCGCATGGCAAACTGCCGGCTGGCATTGAGGATCTGGCGGCGGCGCTGGAAATGCTGCACACCTACTCGCTGGTGCATGACGATCTGCCTGCGCTCGACAACGACGATTTACGCCGGGGAAAGCCGACTTGCCATGTGGTGTTTGGCGAAGCGATTGCCATTTTGTGCGGAGACGCACTGCAGACGCAGGCCTATCAAACGCTGGCGAGATTGCGTTGTCCGGCAGCGGCGACGGTGGCCATCCTGGGAGAAATTTCCCGCGCCACCGGCACCGTGGAAGGCATGATCGGCGGCCAGGTGATGGACCTGGAGAGCGAACATCTGACGCCGACGGCAGAGCTGGTGTCGGCCATTCACAAGGCAAAGACGGGCGCGCTGATTACCACCAGCGTGGTGACCGGAGGCATCTACGCGGGCGGAGATGCCAAGGCGGTCGAGCATCTTCGCGCTTTCGGGCGACACGCGGGATTGGCGTTTCAGATCATCGATGATGTGCTGGATGTGACCGAAAGCTCAGAGCATTTGGGCAAGACGGCCGGCAAAGACACGGCGACCGTGAAGGCTACCTGGCCGGCGGTCTACGGAGTGGATCGATCGCTGAAAGATGCGCGCGGACTGATCGATGCGGCCTTCAAGGAACTGGATGGATTTGGAGCGGCGGCGGACCCACTGAAGGCAGTGGCTCTCTACCTGGTTGAGCGGACCCACTAGAGGAGAAGTATGCATTGGACAACAGTTTGCATCGTGGTGGGATTCATCCTTGTCTTCTTTTGGCTGAAACGCCGCGGTCAAATTTCTGAGAAAGACGCGCGAACGCATTTGAACAACGGGGCGCTGCTGGTCGACGTGCGAACCCCGTCGGAATTCAACTCCGGCCATTTGCCCGATGCAATGAATGTTCCGTTGGATCAAATTGAAGTGACGGTGCCGCGACGGGTGAAGGATAAAAATCAAGCCGTCCTGCTGCATTGCCAAAGCGGAATGCGCAGCGGAATCGCGATGAAGAAACTGAAGAGTCTGGGGTATGCCAACGCCTTCAATCTGGGTTCCTACGGTCGGGCAGCGCGAATGGTACGCGAGCGGTGAATGAATTTCTCCTGCGCGATCGAGCTTAACGCTGGGTGGTGAGCGACGACACTTCAGTCTTCGGCTGCGGCGGAGCCATGGTGGCGTAATAATTCTGCTCTTCCAGGTTGTGATAGAAAATGCCCGCCAGTTCCGCTGCCTTGGGGCCGTAGGTGGGCCGGCCGCCTTCAAGAAAAAACACGGCTACCAACCGTCCGTAGGGTGTATCCGCGTAAGAACCGAACCAGCCAAATCGCGTGCCATTGTCAGAGCACGTGCCGGTCTTTCCCAGGACTGGAAACTCCTTGAAGTTGGCGAGCACAGGGCGCCCGGTGCCAAACTTCACCACGTCGGTCATGCCAACGCTCATCGAGGGTAACAGCGGACCGATGTTGAGTTCGCGCTTCACGAGCGGATGAAAATTCGCCACTTCTGCCGGGGTTTCGGGATGCTGCAAGTAATAGAGCGTGCCACCGTTGGCAATGGCGGAAATCAGCGCGCCCAGTTGCAGCGGAGTCACCGAGACGCTCTCGCCAAAGGAACACATTCGGCCCACGCCGCCCTTGCTTTCGGGAAGGACATGAGAGGGATAGACGCCGAGTTGCTCGCCGGGAATGTTGTAGCCGGCAAGTTCTCCCAGGCCAAACATGTTGGCGTAGTACTTGACGCGTTCAAAGCCGAGACGGCGTCCGACGGTTTCGAAATAAAGATTATTCGAGTGCGCCAGCGCATCCGTCAACGTCATGCGATAGTGGCCACCCAGGTTGACGGGTGTGTCCTCAGTGATAATGCCTTCCTCCAACGCGGCCAGGGCGACGGACAGCTTGATGGTCGAACAGGGCTCTGCTCCGCTGGAAAGAGCCAGATGATGATTCACCATGGTCAGAATGCGGCCATTGCTGGGATCAATCACAACTACAGTGCCATTCATATCTCCCAGCGCGGAGATGGCGGCCTGGCGCACGACGGGATCTTCGCCGGCCGTGATATCGCCCGAGGTCTGGTCCTGGGCATAAGAACTGGCCGTGAAGCGCTCATAGTAACGATGGCGATAACGCCGCCGGTGATGCGAGTACGACGTAGGACGAACTTTCGCGGAAGAGTGGACGGAACGTCGGGAGGCAGCCGTCCTGCGATGCGTCGTGTGCGTACTGCGAAGGTGGCGCGGCTTTTTATGAACATTCACGCGAGGCGTATTGATGGTTGCCGCCAGCGCGACTGGCGCTGTACCCATGGCCACGGACGCGGCCAGCAAGGACAGAAAGAGAAACCGGGGGAGGAGGAGACGCAACTTCATTGGACTGCACCTTCGTAATCTGATTAAGACTTCAATCATCGCAGAAACGGTCAAAATCCGGCCAATTTCTTTTATCGAGTATCCCGCTGATACACGCGAGCCAAGTGCTTCATTCCTTACACATACGCAGTTTCGGCCGATCGAAACTGCGCCCAAATTGTGAGGCCCGACTCGACGTTCACGAGTGTTCCAAAACTCTATCGTGCCATATCGAGCCGATCCTCCCCGTGCTTCCCGTCACACCTTCGCTACAGATCGTTGCGACGAAGATAGGCCGGTACATCCAACTGCTGATCTTCCATCTCCGCCACGCGAGCGGGATGGACGGACGCCGCCTCGCGCTCTGCGGCATGAGCGTGCTGTGGCGATGCCGGGGTCGCTGGACTTACATCTTCTCGCGCCTGCGGCGATCGGGCGGATGCTTCGGCGGGCTTGGCCGCGTGCGCCGGCGTGGGAACTGCCGTCGCTGAACGGCCGGTAACGGCAGCCTGTTGTGCCTGTTCTTCGGCAATTTCGCTGGCAAACCTCGGTGACGCGACCGGACGATTGCTGAACGCACTTGCAGGACGCTCGCTCGACGGCTGGGTTCCAGCCCGCGCAGGAACATCGAGCGGATGGGTAAGATGCGCTCCACGCGATGGCAGATCGGGGCGGAAGCCGGTTGCAATGACCGTGATCTTGATCTCGTCGCCCAGCGATTCATCGAGCACCGCGCCGAAGATAATATTCGCGTCCTCATGGGCGGAACTTTGAATGATGGTCGAGGCCTCATTGACCTCGCTGAGCTTCAAAGAACTGGAGCCGCTGATGTTGATCAGGATTCCGCGTGCGCCATCAATCGCTCCTTCTTCCAGCAATGGAGAAGACATGGCGGCGTTGGCCGCCTCTTTGGCGCGGTCGGGGCCGCTGCGCATCGCCGTTCCCATGACTGCGTACCCCATTCCGGACATCGTCGTCTTTACGTCAGCGAAGTCGCGGTTGATGATTCCGGGGATGGTGATGATGTCAGAAATCCCCTGCACGCCCTGCCGCAACACATCGTCGGCAATGCGGAACGATTCGAAAAATCCGGCATCTTTGGCGACCGCCAGCAGCCGCTCATTCGGAATCACAATCATCGTGTCCACGCTATCCAATAGCTCCGCCACGCCATGGTCGGCCTGCAGCAAACGGCGCTTGCCTTCAAAAGCAAACGGACGCGTGACCACGGCGACCGTAAGAGCGCCCATCT
This sequence comes from Acidobacteriaceae bacterium, assembly GCA_049692235.1. GTDB lineage: Bacteria > Acidobacteriota > Terriglobia > Terriglobales > Acidobacteriaceae > JAKAAZ01. The sequence goes on from JBAVOQ010000117.1 coordinate 58,977, forward strand.
CACTGGCCAGAGAAGCAATCACGGGAGCCGCGCCTGTTCCAGTGCCGCCGCCCAACCCGGCGGTGACAAAGACCATATCGGCACCTTCCAGCGCTTCGATAATTTTTTCTGAATCCTCAATCGCGGCCCGTCGGCCCACGTCTGGATTGGCGCCCGCACCGAGGCCGCTGGTCAGCTTCATTCCCAGCTGCAATTTGACCGGAGCCTTGGACGAACGCAACGCCTGGGCATCGGTGTTGGCAACGATGAATTCCACGCCTTCGACGTGGGCTTCAATCATGCGGTTAACGGCATTGCCGCCGCCGCCGCCGACGCCGATGACTTTGATTTTCGCGCCGCGCGGCACTTCGTCCTGGTATTGAATCCGCAGGCCATCGTCGAGGGCAATGTGCCCATTCTCGTGCTGTCTCGTGTCGCTCATATCGAAAAATCCCTCTGTGGTTTGCTTGGTCCCAATTCTGTGATTATTTCCAATTCGCTGCTGCCGCAATTCTGTCTCGTCGCATGTCTACGCTGCGATCCTGCGGCTAAATACTTCCGGCAAAGATGGCCCGCAATCTGGCGCCCATTCCAACTTCATCCGCGGATCGCTGCTCGCGAACGCGATGGGTATACAACAAAAGTCCAATCAAGGTGGAGTACTCGGGATCGATTAACTCTTCCGGCATGCGCGACAACGGAACCGGCAATCCAATCCTGGCGGAGGTACGCAACATATTTTCGACGTGTTCCGCCATCCCTGGCAATTTCGCGCCGCCGCCGGTCAGAACACAGCCGGATCCCATGGCTTCCAACACGCCCCCCTGGCGCAGACTATTGCGCAGCATCTGGAATAACTCGCGAGCCCGGGGCTCAAGAATTTCGCTCAAGTGGCGCTGCGGGACTTGTCGATATTGACCGCTGCCGGCTTCCGGCGCCTGGATCATGATCTCATTCGATTGTGGAATTGCGGTGACAACGGTGTGACCGTATTGCAGCTTCAGACGTTCGGCCTCCGGCAGTGGCACGCGCAACACGACAGCCAGATCGTTGGTGAAATGCGCGCCACCAATCGGCAAAGAATCCGTATGCACCACGGCGCCTTCAAACAGCACTGCGACTTCTGTCGACGCGGCACCGATATCGAGCACGCAAACGCCCAACTCGCGCTCGTCGGAAGTCAACACAGCTTCGGCCGCTGCGATGGCTTCAAAGATGGTGTCTGAAACTTCAATGCCGGCCTTGTTGGCGCAGGTGACGACATTCTGCATGGTGCTTGCCGGAGCCATCACAATATGGAGGTTCACTTCCAGGGTGCTGCCCACCATACCGACCGGATCGAGAATTCCCTCCTGCTCATCGACTAGAAAATCCTGCGGAAGAAGGTGGAGCACGCGATACTCCGGCGGCAGATGCACTTCACGGGCGCGCTCGACAGCGGCCCGCACATCGTCGCGGGTAATCTCTCGCATGCGGCTGCCGAGCAGAATGCCGCCTCGACTGGTCACGCCGCGAACACGAGAACCGCCAATGCCGACAGCGGCGGTTGACACCTGGGTATCGGCCGCTTCTTCAACGGCCTGGAATGCGTGATCGAACGACTCGGTTGCCGGGCCGAGATCCGCGATGATGCTGCGGCGCATGCCGCGCGCCTGGACCGTGCTGTGTCCGCGATAGCGAACCGCGCCGTCCGAGATTTCCGCGGAAAGAGAGCGCACGTTGGCGCTACCCGCATCGAGTACCGCGATGTGTCTCTGTTCTCGTTCTGCCATCTCCCACTCCTTGGCGGCCGCCGAATTTCTCGCGGCGAGCCGTCGCAGCAAACTACATTCCCGACACCACGTGCATGATGGGATGTTTCACCGGGTGCCCACGTTCGGGTGTATGCCTCGAATCGAGCGGCCGGTTTGTGCTTCTGTGATGCGTTGCAGTGTGATGCGACGACACTGCGGTGTGCTTCGCGCTCCCGGTTTTCGCCTGGGTGCTGATTGCGGAGGAGGTCGACGTTGTACCGGAATGCGCCGTCGTGCCGGCATCCTTTACGGGCGCTAACCCCTTCGCATCTGTGCTGTCATTGAGCGGCGCGGACGATGCATCCGCCACAGAACCGGTGTCGAGCACCACCTGTTTTCCGTAGCGCATGTCGACCGATCGCAACGCCGGATACTGTTGCAGCCACTCCGTCAGATGCGACTGGTAGGCCTGATACCGCGCCAGATAATCCGAATCGCCAAAGTGGACCAGGGGTTGACGAACAGCGCCGAGAAAGATGGCGCGAACATCTTCGGGATCGGACAAATCCACCTGGCTTAGCGTGGAGGAAATGCCTCCGCCCTGCGCATCCAGCGCGTGAATCAATTGCAGGTACATGGCGATGCGCGCGGCCCGGATGGGCAACGGGTCGGCCGAGGTGATGCCGGTCAGCACGGGGAAGGAATAATGCTGCGAGGCGGCATCGGGCAAGTCGAGCAGGATGCCTTGATCGTCGACCAGCCGCACCGTGTTGCCGTCCAGCGCAAATGCCACCGGCGTCCGCTCCACCAGGTTGATGCGCAATTGATTCGGCCAGAGGCGCATCACGGTGGCGGCGCGCACCCACTTGATTCCCTCCAGTTGAGCCTTACGATGGGCCAGCGGAACGCGAAAGATGCTGTGGCTCACATCGGGCTCAAAGAAAGCAGTTGCCTGGGATCGAGGCACGACGCGATTGCCACTCACCTGAATGCTTTCTGTCGACTGCAGGATGAAGTGCCGGTTCTGGAATAGAAATGACTTTACGGTGAGAGCGGCGATGGCAATGAGGCCGCAGGCGACGAGGATGATGAAGACTTTGAGCAGGCGAATCCAGCGAGGACCGAATCCGAATCGAGAGGCGAAGCGCGATCCGCCGCGGCGACGTACCGGGACGCGCCGCTGAGAACGCAGAAACTGTGTTTCTGCTTCCCGGCTGGTCGGCTCATCCAATACAGGGTTGGGAATCTCTGCTATCTCCGCGTTAAATTTTGAGCGAAAGAGGCGGCTGGCCTCCTCTTGCTCGAGCAGCCCGGTCCGTCCGTCGCTTCTTGTGTTTTTTGGCACGGCCGTAGCTGGTCGTGAGAGTCGCCAATTTGACTATAACCTGCCTGCAATTTCGCGCCACACTATTTTTCGGTTTTCTTCCGGTTTTTTGCGGATTTTATAGGTTTTTTTCTGGGAGCAGCCTTCGCCCGTGACGGCGCAAGCGCGGCCAGCACCATCGGCCCGGCCTGATGAATATTGCCTGCTCCCATGGTCAGGACCAGATCGCCCGGTTTCGCGATGTGCACAATCTGCTCGACCGCTTCCTCAAAGGAAGCGCTGTAGCGCACGTCCGCACCATCCATCGCCTCCACCAACGCCAGTGCATCGACGCCCGGGATGGGCGTTTCGCTGGCCGCATAAATATCGACCACACGGACGACATCCGCGGCCTGAAAGCAATCTCGAAATTCATGCAGCAGATCGCGCGTGCGGGTGTAGCGATGCGGCTGAAACAGAACCAAAATGCGCTTGAAGCCGCATTGACGGGCCGCCTCCAGCGTGGCGCGAATTTCTGTGGGGTGATGACCGTAATCATCCACGACGGTGACGCCGCCGACTTCGCCCTTGCGTTGAAAGCGACGTTCGACGCCGCCAAAATCCGCGAGGCCGGCGGCAATGTGTTCGGCGGAGACGCCAAGCTGAATCCCAATGGCAACGGCGGCGGTGGCATTTCTCAAGTTATGCAGACCGGGCACGGAAAGCGTGAATGGACCGAGCGCTTCGCCTTTGCGATGCACTAGAAATTGCGAGACTCGGCCCGGTTGGGCGGCGGTTTTATTCTGCAGGACTTCCAGGCGAAAGGCAGCGTCCGGAGCCAGGCCGTACGTCAACACCGTGTGTCGCACGCGAGGCAACAGAGCGGCCAGTTTCGGGTCGTCGACACAAGCTGTGGTCGCGCCATAAAACGGAACGCGATCCATGAAGTCGAGGAACGCGTGCTCCACATCCTCCATATCGCGATAACAATCCATGTGTTCGCGATCGATGTTGGTGACCACGGCCAGAATGGGGGACAGCTTGAGAAAGGAGCGATCGCTTTCGTCCGCCTCGGCCACCAGATACTGGGAGTGGCCCAATCGAGCGCTCGATCCCATTGTTTCGACACGTCCGCCAACGACGACGGTGGGATCCAATCCGCCTGCGGCCAGCACGGCGGCGATCATGGAAGTGGTGGTGGTTTTGCCGTGCATGCCCGCGATGGCGACGCCGTATTTCAGGCGCATCAACTCGGCCAGCATTTCCGCGCGCTGAATCACGGGAATTGACTGCGCGTGCGCGGCGAGAACTTCGGGATTTTTCGAGCTGAGGGCGGAGGTGGTCACGACGACATCCGCGCCGGCAATGTTGGAGGCGGCATGCCCCTCAAAAATGGTCGCGCCAAGACTGAGGAGGCGGTCGGTGATCGGCGATCGTTTCAGGTCGGAGCCGGAAACGCGGTGGCCCAGGTTCAGCAGGATCTCGGCGATGCCGCTCATGCCGATGCCGCCAATCCCTATGAAATGTACGTGCTGCGTGCGGATGAACATCCTGAATGGGAACCCAGGTTCTACTGTAGCAGCGACGGCGTGGTGGAGAAGCCGCCCACCCATCGAGTTGACGTATTTTTCAAGGGACTGTACAGTTCAGAATATTGAAGTGGAGAGTTTATGGCGGCGCCGACGACCGGTAAAAGTGACACGATAGTGGTTTCCGTCCTGAATGCACGGACTAATCTTGGCAAGCTCCTGGAACGCGTGGATGGCGAACGCCGGTCGCTCGTGATCGAAAAGCGCGGCACGCCCAAAGCCGTGCTCTTGAGTCTCCGCGATTACGTCAAGCTGGCAGCCCCCGAGCCGGAAGTGCTGAGAGTCATTGGCGAAGACTCCGAGCGCAAGGGAACCAACACCCTCACCGCGCGCCAGATCGGTCAGGTGATTCAAGCCACGCGGGCGCAAAAGAAGAAGCGCTGATGCTTCCGCTCCGGCTTGTCATCGATACGAATGTGGTTGTTTCCGCCGCTCTCAAGCCCGAAAGCCTTCAGCGCACCACCTTCTTGATCGCGATCACCAAACCTTGTCGCCTCTATGTGTCGCGGCCGATCCTGGACGAATATGAAGACGTTCTTTCTCGCCCGGAGCTTGGAATTCGCAAAGGGATTCGTCTGCAACTGATGCAACTCATCAAAGATCACAGTCACCTGGTCGCTCCGACACGCCGACTGGAAGTGGCTGGCGACCCCGATGACAATATGTTTCTGGAATGCGCCGATGCTGCCGGTGCGGACTACCTCATCACGGGGAATCAGAAGCATTTTCCGGTGTTCTGGAAGAAAACCAAGATCATCACGTCTCGCCAGTTCATCAGTCTCACTGCGCCCCACCTCATCAAATAGCTGCGCCTTTCAAGAATGTAAGAATTAACGGACATCAGAAGAAATGTGTTGAAATGAGCACAACTTTTTCGCTGGGAATCCGTTAAATTGAGATGAGAGTTGTGAGGGGTGGCGGGATGGGTCGCCTCCTCAAAAGCTCTCCGAGACTCTTCGCTCCTGAAGCCACAGAATCTGGTGGATAGCCGGGGGCGCAGGTCGGGAGACACGATATGCGTTCACTTCGCTCCGTTTTCGTTCCCGTACTTGCAGGCAGCTTTGTGGTTGCCACCGCGGCGATTCCAGCCCTGGCGCAGGACAACGGATACTACGACAACAGCCAGGCGGCGGCACAGCAAAATCAAAACAATGCTCAGCCAAACGACGGTGACCAGCCCTATGACAATGGGCAGGCCGCTCCGCAGGGAAATGGGCAAGCGGCACCCCAAGGATATGACGCGCCCAATGGCCCCTCGTATGAAGGCGGACCCGGTGGGGCGCAGCAAGATCAAAGCAACGGGCAGTACAACGGAGCGCCACCCCCACCTCCTCCCGATCAGTCGGACAACCAGGATCAAAGCAACGGCCAGTACAACGGAGCGCTGCCGCCAGCCCCTACCGATCAGACGGGCAATGAGGATCCGGGTCGCGCCGCAGTGCAACAGATAGATTCCGCGCCGCCCCCGTTTCCAATCGATGCGTATGATCAGCCTCCGATGCCGGGCGATGGCTACGAATGGACTCCCGGGTATTGGGGTTGGGACGATGGCTGGGATTGGGTTCCAGGTGCGTGGGTATATCCGCCGTACGTTGGAGCGTTGTGGACACCGGGTTATTGGGGCTGGGGCGGCGGATATTATGGCTGGTATCCGGGCTATTGGGGTCTAAGCGTCGGATTTTACGGCGGTATTTACTACGGTTGCGGGTATTGGGGACGTGGCTATTACGGCGGCTACTGGAACCATGGCAACTACTACAACAACCGCAATGTGAACAACATTCGTAACGCGAATTTCCATACATATAACGGCCAGCATGGGCCCGGCGGATTCAATGGACGCCAGTTCCATGGCTCGGCAAACCGCGGAGCGGCAGCGGGGCACGGAGCCTTCAATGGACGCGGCGCCACCAATGAGAGTGTCTCCCGCGCCAACAACTATGCTTCCCTGCACGGAGGCAGGCTGCAAGGCGGCAACGGACGCGCATTTAACGGCACAACCATCCACGGCATGAACACCGGATTCGGTTCCAGATCGACGGCAACTGCCGGCCGTAACTACGGCAGCTACGAAAATCGCGGCGGCTATAGCAATTCCATGGCGCGCACCAGCGCGGGCAGCTTCGGCGGAGCCTCACCGACACGGGCCTACAATCTGCCGCGCACCGGCAATTCCTATGGAGGTCAGCAAAGGTACGGCAATAGCTACGTCACGCGAGGGGCATACGGCGGCGGCGCACGCGGTACCGGCGGTTACAACGGTGGTTCTCGCGGGTTTAGCGGAAGCGCCAGCGGTTCTCGCGGCTTTAGCGGTGGTACCAGCGGTGTCCGCAACAGCGGTGGATTCAGCGGCGGCGGATTCCACGGGGGTGGCGGTGGATTCGGCGGCGGTGGCGGCGGATTCCATGGCGGCGGTGGCGGAGGACATCACTAATCAAACATTTTCGACCCCATAGACCTTCATCAGCAGCCTGCTCCAAGCAGGCTGCTGTTGTTTTTAGGGGCCATGACCGGGCATGGAGCGAGAGCCGCGAAGTAACCGCAACCGAACAATCTTCCTCTGTTCCATGAAGGATGGGACGCGCGAAAAACTCTGGACACTCCTGCTGGCTTTACCGAACGCGATATAGGACGACTCCATGCGAGGGAACAGTCGCACCGATGGTGCTCCCTGATTTTTCCATCTTGCCTGTCCACAGGTTCTCCAGCGAATAGCCGCCTTCCTTCTCTGCAAGCCCGACGGCAGACGCCATTACCGAGACCGTCTCCGCCTGATTCCCGGTATTGAACAAACCGACAATGACGTCTCCGTTGGCTTCCTTCTTCGCGAATACCTGCCTGGCGCCGGAATTGACAACCCTTTTGGCGGCGATCGAATCCTGGTCCACAGCAAGGACCGCGGTGTTCTTCAGGTACTGAAGGTCCAGTGGGTCGAGGTGCGTGAGGTCGACGCCCAGCAGTAGGGGTGACGATGCGAGGGCCCACAGGCTCAACTGGGTCTGACGTTCGACGGGGGTAAGGCCGTTGTTGCTGCCATTCCCTACCTCGATGGAGTCATAGTCGTTGAAGCCTCCCGGACCGGCGTAAGGCTGCCAGTCTGCAACATAGTTAAAACGCTTCTCGACATCTTTCCAGCTTGTCAGCGGATAGCTGCTGCCGTGCTTCTCGCAGCCGTAGCATTCAACGTCGGGTGCGAACTCCCATTGATTCGCGTACTTCATCAATGTCGGGGCGATCGCGCGGGTGAAGCTTCCCTGGGTGACATCGAGGATCATGGGCCGCCCGCTCTGCCGGATTGCTTTAGACCATGCCTTGATGTCGGCAACATTGTGGTTGGCGATGCCATCGATCTTGATGTAGTCGACGCCCCAGGACGCGAGCATGTTGACCCATGAGTTGATGTACGCCTGAGCTCCGGGCTTGTAATAATTAATGCCGACCATGCCCTTGCAGTTGTAGTTGTTCTCCGCAATAGACGGTTCCGCAATCTGGTCAGCGGTGTAGGGCGTGCCTTGAATCTGCGTCTTCTTGGCGGCTGCCTGCTTGGAAATACCCGGTGTGACATAGATGCCGAATTTAAATCCGAGGCTGTGCATGTGGTCGGCGACGACCTGGATACCGTTGGTATCTCCGTGGGACGGGAATCTCGACGCGTCGATGACCCACCGACCATAGAGGTCGACGTTGGGGCCCTGACTGCCCGGACACTGCTCCCAGAAGTCGTCAAGGTTTATGTATTCATAGCCGAGTTTCTGCAAGCCGGAGTTCTGCATGGCGTGAGCCTGAGCTTCGAGCTTGGCTGCCGTCGGTTGCTCGCGGATGAAGCTCCAACTGCTCCAGCCCAGCACGGGCGTCCGTTCGAGACCATTGTTCTCTGCCCTGGCGTTCTGCACCCCGGCCGCAAGCGCACCGACGATCAAAAGTGCGGCCACCGTTGCAGCCGTAAGAGTGTTTCTAAATTGCCTCATAAAATTTATCCCTTCCCTGCATCGTTGTGTTTACTGCGGACATCGCTCAATACCACCGTAGCTTCTCGTGGCGTTCCACTATTGCTGAACTGCTGAATCAACGCCGCAATGGAAGCAGCCGCGTCGGCATGTGCCAACGCGCGGGCTTTCTCAGCCATCGCAGCAAGACTCTTGGGATCCTTGAGGAGCCGAATCAGTTCCTCCAGCAGCCGCTGCGGTGTCAGTTCTGTCTCCTCGATCATGACGGCTGCGCCCGCCTGCACAAATACTTCGGCATTGCATCGTTGGTGATCGTCGGCGGCCTGCGGAAACGGGATCAGAAGTGACGGCTTGCGAGCCGCCGCAAGTTCCGCAACTGTGCTGGCGCCACTGCGGCACAGCACCAGGCTGGCCGCTCCAAAGCGCGCCGCCATGTCATCCAGAAATGGCTCGACTTTCCAGGATTCGGCCCAGCGGCCTCGCAACTCCGGCGATTGCAGATAGGCCTGCTCGGTTCCTTCCAAATGGCGGGCTCCACTTTGGTGCAGGATAGTGAGTTCAGGGACTGCGGCCAACAGGTCAGCCGCAATCTGCGGCGTCATGCGATTGAGCGTGCGGGCTCCCTGGCTGCCGCCAAACACCAGCAACTGCGGAGGCGCGTCGATGGGACGCGGCGGAAGTTCAAAAAACTCCGGGCGCACCGGAATTCCAGTCACGTGACCATTGCGGAAATATCGTAAAGTATCGGGGAAGTTGACGGCAGCCGCCTGCACCCATCGACCGACCCAGCGGTTCACCATTCCGGGCACGGCATTCGGCTCGAACGCAACGCGCGGGGTGCCAGCTAAGATTGCGGCTATCATCGCCGGGCCGGAGGCATAGCCGCCAACGCCGAAGACAAGATGCGGACGAAATGTGCGCAGCAACCGCCGGCAGGCCAATACGCTCAGCGGAAGCTTCGAGAGCGTCGCCACCTTGGTCATCAGGTTCACTTGGTTCAGTTGGCCGACTTGAATTAAATCCAACGGAAAACCTGCGGCCGGCACCAGACGGGTTTCGAGACCGCGCGCCGTGCCGACAAAGCGGACCTGGGCACCGTAGGTATGCACCAACTCCCGCGCAACCGCCAGCGCCGGAAACACGTGGCCGCCACTGCCCCCGCCGGCGATCAGGACGCGCAATTTTCCATTCCCCATGCGCGTCAGTCAATCTCCCTGGTAATGTTCAAAAGCACACCCATACTGACCAAAGTAAAAAATAGCGACGTACCGCCCGCGGAAATAAATGGGAGCGCAATGCCCTTGGTGGGAACCAGCGCCAGCACCACGCTGATGTTGAAGAATGCCTGGATGACGATGGTCGCGGTGATGCCGAAGGCGAGAAAGCGCGCGAAGGGATCGGTCGACAGCAACGCCGCGCGCAGTCCGCGATAGGCGAGCATCAGGAAGAGTGCGACCACGAACAGCGTGCCAATCAGCCCCAGTTCTTCGGCGATGTTCGCAAAAATAAAATCCGTCTGCGGTTCCGGCAGGTAGAAGAGCTTTTGCCGTCCTTCCATCAGTCCCACGCCGTGGATACCGCCGGCACCCACCGCAATCAACGATTGCAGAATGTGAAAGCCTGTGCCGCGCGGATCTTTTTCCGGATTGAGAAATGCAATCATGCGCGCCCGACGCCACGCAACATGGAACAGCATGTAGTAGAGAACCGGAGAAGCTGCCAAGAGAGCGAGCGCCAGATATTTGACTTGTGCGCCGGCCAGATAGAGCATCAGCGCGGTCACAATGGCGCAGACGAGGGCGGTGCCCAGGTCCGGCTCCTTGAGGATGAGTGCGATGAATACCAGGCTGGGCAGAGCCGCGGGCAACAAAGCGCGACGCCAATCCTGCAACTGGTCCACGCGGTTCTGCAGGAACCACGCCAGAAAAAGAACGAGGGCGGGCTTGGCAATCTCCGATGGTTGAAAGCTGAAGATGCTGAAACGAATCCATCGATGCGTATGGTGCGAGTCGTGCATCAAGAATGTTGCCAGCAATAGCAGCGTAGTGACGGCAACGCAGGGAAAGATGACAGACGGGCTGTTGTAATGGCGGTAGTTGACGCGCATCAGGACCAGCATAGTCAGCAAGCCGACCAGCGCCCATGCAGATTGCTTCAGGACAAAGTCATAGGGAGAGCCGTAGCGCACCTTGGCCATGACCGCCGACGCGGAAAAAACCATGACCAGCCCGAAGAGCACCAGCAGCAGCGTGATGATGAATAACCATTTATCTACGCCGACACGTTTTGCCATGCATCCACACCCTGCCGCGCCAGCACGTATTGTTTAAAACACTGTCCGCGATGCTCGTAATTTTCAAATTGGTCGAAGCTGGAACAAGCAGGCGCCAGCAAAACGATCTCACCGGACTTCGCCTCGGACGCTGCCTGATCGACAGCGCGCTCCAGAGTCTGACAGCGAACCACCTCGACCGTGCCGGCAATCTGGCTCTCGATTTTCTCGGCTGCTGCGCCGATGGTATAAACGGCGCGCACGCGCTCCTTCAGCAATGGGGCCAGCAATGTGTAGTCGGAATTTTTATCTTTGCCGCCAAGGATCAAGTGAATGCCGCCGGGAAAAGCGCCGATCGCTTTCATGGTGGCATCGACATTGGTCGCCTTGGAGTCGTTGTAGAACTCGACTCCGCCGATACGAGCGACAAACTCGAGCCGATGTTCGACAGCGCGAAAAGCGCCGATGGCTTTGCGAATGACTTCGTTGGAAATTCCGGCCAGTTTCGCGGAGCACACCGCTGCCAAAACATTTTCGACGTTGTGCTCGCCTTTCAGAGGAATTTCGCTCAGCGGCAGAACTGGCTCCGCGGCGGCTTGCTCGCTGGCGCGCCAGACGACGGCGTCCTGATACACGAAGCTTCCCTGTCGAACCGGACGCCGCGTGCTGAACCAGAAAACACCCGCCTTCGTTTTAGCCGCCATCGGCTGCGACTCGGAATCTTCGGCATTCAACACCAAAACATCCTTCGCCGTCTGATTCTCGAAGATGCGCTCTTTGGCAGCCACATAATTCTGCATGGTTCCGTGGCGATCGAGATGATCGGGCGTGATGTTCAGGATGACGGCAATACTGGGATGAAACTCGACGATGGTTTCCAACTGGAAGCTGGAGACTTCAAGCACATTCCAACCCTCGGGTGTGCTTTGAGGGACCAGCGAAATGACCGGCAGTCCGATGTTGCCGCCGACTTGCGTGGGCTGACCGCTGGCGCGAAAAATTTCTCCGCAAATCGCCGTCGTGGTCGTTTTGCCGTTGGATCCGGTGATAGCGAGAATTTTGCCTTGAAGAAAACGGGACGCCAGTTCCAACTCCCCGATGACGGGCGTTCCAAATCCGCGGGCCTGTACCAGCTCCAAGGTATCGAGCGGAACTCCGGGACTGACGACGATCCAATCCTGACGGCGAAATGTAAGCAGGCCGTGACCGCCGGCTTCGACCATCACACCGATGTCGAGCAGCGCAGGCAACTCCTTCGCCAGGGCTTCCACGCTGCGCAGATCGGAGACGGTGACCTGGGCACCATGCTTTCGCAGGAAAATAGCGGAGGCCAGACCGGATTTCCCCAGCCCCACTACCAGGATTCGCTTGTCCTTTAATTCCATCATCGAATCAATCTCCGCTGCGATCTGATTGTCCCATGTTTCGCCGCAACTGTTTCCCACATATTCACACCAGCATTGTGCGCGACTTCGCAGCGTCAACGCAGTTTCAGCGTGGTCAACGCAAACAGGGCAAACACCAGAGCGGCAATCCAGAAACGAACAATCACTTTCGACTCCGACCATCCCATCAGCTCAAAGTGGTGATGGATGGGAGCCATTTTGAAGATGCGCTTTTTCCGCAGTTTATAACTTCCAACCTGCAGCATCACGCTCAGCGCTTCCAGAACAAAAACGCCGCCGATAAACGGCAGCAGCAGCTCCTGCTTGATGATGACGGCCACGGTACCAATCGCGCCGCCCAAGGCAAGCGAACCCACATCGCCCATAAAGACCTCTGCCGGATGGGCGTTATACCAGAGGAAACCGATGCTGGCGCCGACCATCGACCCGCAGAAAATGGTGAGCTCAGAAACCAAGGGCATGCGCTGCAGACCAAGATAGTCGGCGAACACCACGTTGCCGCTGACGTAGGTCAACGCGGCCAACGCGCCTGCGGCGATGATGGCGCAGCCGATGGCCAGGCCATCCAGACCGTCGGTCAAGTTGACCGCGTTACTGGAGCCAACCAGCACCAGGACGGTGAACAGGACAAACAGAACAAATGCCAGCGGCCCCAGATGCGCGACATGCCGGATCGAGTGGAGCACCAAGTCCGGCCGGAAACGCTTGAGGAACGGTACCACCAGGCGAGTGGAATATTCCCCCTTACTGCGCAGCACCAGGAGAAAAACGGCGATCAGCGAAGCGATGCCAATCTGCGCGGTAAATTTGACACGCGCGGTCAGCCCCAGGTTGCGCCTGTGGACAACCTTCAGATAGTCGTCGGCAAAACCAATGCCGCCGAAACCGACCAGCGCCAGAATCGCCAGCCAGACCAGCGGGTTTGAAAGATCGCTCCACAATAATGTAGGCACCAGAATCGCCACGCAGATGAGCAGCCCGCCCATGGTCGGAGTGCCGGCCTTCTTCTGGTGATCTTTGGGGCCGTCCTCGCGAATGTATTGGCCGATCTGAAATTCGCGCAGCTTTTCAATCAGGTAAGGGCCGATCAACAGGCCGATCAGGAGTGCGGTAAGAGTCGCAAACGCCGTGCGGATCGTCAGGTAGCGAAAGACGCGGAACGCGTGGATGTAGACGAATAACTTCTGATAAAGAAGCCAGTAGAGCAAAAGACCTCCGCGCTGCCGTGGTTCATGAACGTAATCTGAAGAGCGCTTGTCTCAGGCTATCGTAACCGCTGGCGCAACTCCAGCGCGCCGGCGTAATGAAACATTCTGCAGCCTCGTTCCACCCCAGCCAACGGGGCGGGTGGGATGGAGTTCGATGAGTGACTCGGCCTGCATGCGCCAAATGAACCTTTGCAGCGCTGGTTATGGATAGCCAAAAGCCCACACGCCGGGAGTAATATCTTCTTGAAGAAGCTCTCAGCAGCCCCAGGGCCAAAAATCAAGCCCGGGGGGACACTTCCCTTGGAGTTTGGATCCAAAGTTTCGGGTTCCGAACCACCCGTCGACAGCGCGGCTCAACGTCGCGCTGATATTCCAATCAGAGCCGGCGGAGGTCGAAGGCTCCGGCCCGCACAAAAACGAGGAGTTTTCCCGATGGACGGAACGGCAATCGCGGCGATCTACGGCGCAATCGTTTCCACCTTTGCTGTTGGCTGGAACATATACAGGGACTCCCATGATCGGGCACGGCTTGAACTTTCGACGATGGTGGGGTTCTTGACCAAAGGCGGGAACCAGCAAAACATCGTGTCCCATGCGTTTGCCTTTGAGAAGTGGCCAGAGCAATTCAGAGGTTCGTCGCCCGAGCTTTTTCTCACCATTACAAATGTAGGCAGACGCCCGGTTGTAGTTCAGGGGTGGGCAATCCAAACAGACCGCCAGAAAACCGGGAATGACAACTTCATCTATAAGCTTACTGTCCTGCCCAAAGCTCTAAAGGAAGGGGAATACGCAGTGGAGCGCACCGGCGATCTGTTGCTGCTAGCTGATGGTGCTAAGAAAATCTACGCTTGGGACTCGGCCGGAAAAAAATGGGCGCTTCCGCGCCGCAAGTTTCGCAGGCTACAGCAGGAAATCAGAAGTGGTCAGTCTGCCGGAACGCTCGTCTTAAAGTCCTTCGATACCATTTGAAGCCCCAAATACGCGAATCGTATCGACGCGCGCCAGGCAAATATGTCGAGTGCCGATTATCGGGAAACGGGGGCTGCGCCAAGTTCCGGAGCAATATTGCTGCCGGAAAGCTGCCGCAGAGCACGGCCTCTCGGCATTGACTCGGGTTGATGGGTGCCTTAGTTTGATGGGCCGATAATTCGGAACCCCAATTCGTACAATCGTCATGAGGAGTTGCAAATGGTGGGTTTCTCGATTAAAGGCTGGCCTGAGGGACACCCGCAGTTGACGAAGATTGACGGCTATCCGTTCGGGCACCCAACGCCGCAATGTGCCGATCCGACTTCAGAAGAAAGCGAACGTAGGCGTGACGGGTACACAGCAAGCTTCAACGCTCTCTATGATCGCTATAAGAGAAGCGCTGCCGATCGGGGCTTGGTCTTCGACATATCCAAGAAGGATTTCTGGCTCCTTACGAGCCAACCGTGTTTCGTATGCGCCGCACCGCCATCGCATGGAAAATCTAGAAAACACAGGAACCCGTACATTTACAATGGGGTTGATCGGGTAAATTCGGGCGAGGGCTACAAGCTGGGTAACGTCGTGGGTTGCTGCTGGGCTCACAACCGCATTAAGGGTAGCCTGACCTATCAGAACTTCTTCGAGCACTGCTTGGCGGTGGTGCTCAGCGAATTGTCGAAAACAGCCGCAAGTAACAACGACATTGCGACATTGGAACGGCTGATTGATTTGTTTCCCAACGTGCGATTTTTGCAGGAACATCACGCGTACGTTCACCAGGAGCTGACACGCAACCCGAAAGCAATGGCGCTTACCGCAGAAATGGCCCTGCCCCGCGATCGCCGCGGAGTGAAACGATATCCTGATCGCCCTAGTCCCCCCCTAGATAGGTCCCTGGAACGCGCTTAATCGTCACCTAGGTGTGTGTCGGGCATAGCGTTTTGCCAGGGCCGATTCAGTGATTAGCATGGCGGTGTTCAAACTTGGGCGCGGAAGCAGTAATCCGTGGGTGGGTTATAGCAAGCTTTCTGTGCCGTTTTGG
>JBAVOQ010000118.1:0-34640 GCA_049692235.1 Acidobacteriaceae bacterium
CCAAAACGGCACAGAAAGCTTGCTATAACCCACCCACGGATTACTGCTTCCGCGCCCAAGTTTGAACACCGCCATGCTAATCACTGAATCGGCCCTGGCAAAACGCTATGCCCGACACACACCTAGGCCGTGTCCACACCTGGATGCCATTTTCCCCACGGATCAAGGCCCTGGCGAGGCATTCCGGCGTACAATCAGGGAAAAGGGGCCGAATTGCTCCATTTCCGTGCGTGAACACTGCGGCACAAGGTGCGAGGTAGCGTTTCGAATGACGAAGGATCGTGTCGCCGAAGGGAATCCCCTTTCTCTGTGGAGATGGCAAAGATCTGCTGCGCTGGTCGCAGCGTTTGCGTGCTCCGCGGCTGCAATCGCCCAAACAAATTCCACCCCGGAAACAACTCCCCAAAGTGCGCCCGCCGGGATCAGCGCTCCCGCTGCAGCACCTGCGGGCACTTCAGCGCAAAGTCCACCTCAGACTTCTCCGGAACCCGCCGGTGAGACCGGCAAACGAGCCCAATCCTATTACCATTTCGCGCTCGGCCATTTGTACGAGGAGTCAGCCGAACAGTATGGACGGCCGGAACTGGCAGTCCAGGCGATTGAGCAATACAAGCTCGCGATCACCCACGACCCCGCTTCGGTATTTTTGCAGAACACTCTGGCGAATACGTATTTCAAGCTGGGGCGAATCCGCGAGGCCATTGAAACCGCGCAAAGAATCCTCAAGACGCATCCGGATGATCTGCAGGCGCACAAGTTGTTGGGGCGCGTGTATCTGCGCTCGCTGGGCGACACGGAAAATGGCCAGCAGCCCGGCCCAATGTTGGATCTCGCCATTCAGGAATTTCAGAGGATTGTGGCCATCGAGCCCAACCAGGTGGAAGATCGCTTGCTGTTGGGTCAGCTGTACACCTTGAAGCATGACACCAAGAACGCGAAAGCGCAGTTCGAGGAAGCTCGCCGAGTCGACCCGAATTCCGAGGATGTGGTGTTGAACCTGGCACGCCTGTATGGGGAGCAGAACAATCTGCCCGCCGCCATCAGCGTGCTGCAGAGCGTTCCTCCGGATGACCGTACCTTCAAAATTGATCTGGCTCTTGCAGCCGCCTATGATCAATCCGGAAACAACACCAAGGCCGCCATCGCCGCCTATCAGGATGCGCTGACGCTGCAACCGGACAACCTGGATGCACAGCGTGGACTGGCGGACGATCTGCTGGCCAGCGATCAACCCGATGCCGCGCTCAAAATTTTTCAAGGCGTTGCCGCGCAGGATCCAGAGGATGTCCGTTCGTTTCTCCGCATCGCAGAACTGGAACGGACCCAGGGCCATCTAAAGAAAGCCGCGGCCGCATTGGACCGTGCCAAGGCACTCAATCCCGATTCGCCCGAAGTACGGTATAACCAGGCTTTGATCGCGCAAGCTCAGGGTCATCTGGACCAGGCAGCGGAACTGCTGCAGCAATTGGCCGACAGCACCCACCATGCCAGCGAAAAGTACACGTCGGACGAAAAGAATAATCGCGCCATCTTTCTCGATCGTCTGGCCACCGTATATCGCAACCAGAACAAAAGCCAGCAAGCCATTGACGTCTACAAGGAGATGATTGCCTTGGGCGGCGACGATGCCGAGCGCGGTTATCAAGGCGAAGTGGATACATACCGCGATGCCAAAATGCTGCCGGAAGCGACCTCGGCTGCGCAGGCGGCGGTGCAGGCGTTGCCGAAGAACGCGGATATGCAACTGACCCTTGCCGGACAACTGGTAGATACCGGGAAGGTAAAGGAAGGGGTCGCGCTCGCCAAAGCGCAACTGAACGGCACCAAGCAGGACCGCGTTGTCTGGCTGACACTGGCACAGATTTATACCCGCCTGCATAAATGGAAAGACGCTTCACTGGCGATCGATCAAGCGCAAAGTCTCAGCACAACCAAACAGGAAAGCAGCCTGATCTTTTTCCTTCGCGGGGCGTTGCAGGAAAGACAAAAGCATATCGACGCCGCTGAGCAGGAATTCCGGCAATCGTTGGCGTTGGATCCGAATAACGCATTGACGCTGAATTATCTGGGATACATGCTTGCCGACCACGATCAAAAGTTGAACGAGGCGCTGCAGCTGGTAGAGCACGCCGTCAAACTGGACCCGGAAAATGGCGCCTACCTCGATTCGCTGGGATGGGTGCACTACAAGTTGGGTCAATATGAGCTGGCCGAAGAGGCGCTGGAGAAAGCCATCACGTTGATCCCGAAAGATCCCACAGTCCATGATCATCTGGGCGAGGTGTACGCCTCCACGGGGCACTTGCAACAGGCGGTCGCGCAGTGGGAAAGCTCGCTGGCAAACTATGCCGACTCCGCTCCGGCGGACGCTGAACCGGCGGACGTGAACAAGGTGCGCAAGCGGCTGGATAAAGCCAAGGTCAAGCTGGCGAAGGAAGATTCGCACGCGGTTCCGCTCGGACACTAGAGCTCTAACCCTCTCATGCAGGCAACTTCGCTCAGCGACTGCGCAGTGATCGGCGATGCGTCCGATCCCTTGACTGCGCGCGAGCATGCGGAAACTCCGCACGCCTATCGCTCCGCTTTTCAGCGCGACCGCGACCGCGTCATCCACGCTCGAGCCTTTCGCCGCCTGGCCGGGAAAACGCAGGTGTTCACCCACCGCGATTCCGATCACTTCCGCAGCCGACTCACCCACACCATTGAAGTTACCCAGATTGCCCGCACTGCCGCCGCAGCCTTGGAAATAAATGAAGAGCTGGTCGAAACCCTGGCGCTGGTCCATGACATCGGCCATCCCCCGTTCGGTCATGCCGGCGAGCAGGCGCTGGATCGCCAACTGCAAGCCTACGGTCTGCACTTCGACCATAATTTGCACGCCCTTCGCATCGTGGAATATTTTGAGCAGCGCTATGCCGGGTTTCGCGGCCTCAACCTGACATTGGCGGTGCGCGAAGGCATCATCAAACATTCACGTGATTATTCGCTCGCACAGCATCCTGAACTGCAGCCATACCTGCTGGATCAATTGCCTCCGCTGGAGGCGCAATTGATCGACCTGGCCGACGAGATCGCGTACCTCACTGCGGATATGGACGATGGCGTCGAGGCGGAAATTCTGTCGGTGGAAGACCTGCGTCACAACGTCTCTTTGTTTGAAGAGTTTTATCGAAAGATGGAGCTTCGGTATCCGACAGCCGCGCCCAAGTTGCTATTCCATGAAGCGCTCAAGCGCATGTTGAACGCGCTGGTCAATGACCTGGTGGTCAACACCCATCACCGCGTCACAACCGGCGGAATTCAGTCGCTTGCTGCCGTACGCCACGCAGGACATCGCCTGGTCGCGTTTTCTGACAAGATGGAACAGCGCCGCCGCCAGGCCAAACAGTACCTGCTGCAGGAGCTGTATCACGCCACCTACCTGGAACGAGATCATGCGCTGGCGGAAGAAATTATCGCGGGACTATTTCAATACTGGATGCAGAATCCGCTCGATTTGCCTGCCAGCCACGAAACACAGATCGCCAGCGAAGGCGCTCCCCGTGTGGTCGCGGACTACATTGCAGGGATGACAGACCAGTTCATTGAAGACCAGTGGCAGCACGTGCAAGCGGCCGCGAAAAAATAATTGCTCACAACCCGCCTGAATCCGATTTTGTTCGCGCGCTGTCGAGCCACGCCGTATAGATCATGTCGCGCAGCATGGTCGCGCCCGCCGCCAGCCGTTCAGCGGTAAAAGTGCGCGAAGCTGCGGTTCCGCGGCCGTCGAACGCGCCCTGCTTGTCGAAGCGGTAGACCTGAGCTACTTGCGCATGGCTGGTCCGCAGATACCGCAGGAAATCCTGAAACGGCGCATCGACAACGCGTGCCGCGGGAATCAACGGTGTAACATCCCGCGCCCGAAGATTGTCATGCACGAATTCCGTTTCGAACCGGCTATGAATGCCGCGCTGACGCGAGAACTTTTCTGGATTCTGCGTCTCGACCCACCCCTTGTAATTGATCGTCGTGTGCAGTGGCTGCGATCCGTCTCCAACAAAATGGCCAAGACATCCAATCTCATACAAAATCGCCTGCTCCGCGCCGTAGGTGTCCGCACGCGCCCGCTGCAGCCTTCGATAGTCGCTCATGTCCACCGTAAGCCGCTCAAAGTCTTCCTCGACCTGCCACGGCAGCCAACCTACCTTTTGCGGGTTGAGCTGATCGGCCAGATCCGGATGCCGGCGGTCAGCGGAGTTCAAGTCATCCAGAAAATCGTAGCGCGCTGTGGGCAGGCCATCGGGAGCCGCAAGGTCTGCCAATTCCAGATCAATAAAATGCTCCGGAGCACCGGCAGAACTCAGCTCCGGCTCCCCCGACGATCGCCAGCGATCTGGTTCCGGCCCCAGATATTCGATCTCGTCGAGAGCTTTCGGACTGCGCAGGAATGCCGGCAGGCTCGGCGGCAACGTCTCCATCGCCACCCGGTTAATGATTTTGTGACCATCGCGCCCCCAGGCGAATGAACTCGGCGCGGCGATCGCAAGAAACATCACCAGAATAAAAAGCCCCAGGACAGACGTCAGACCCGTTCCAGAACTTGAAGGGCTGGTGCTGCGAAACCGCTGCCACCACGCGTCAAATTGCGCCAGTGAGCGTTCACATTGCAGCTTATGACGCTCGCGCTTGTCGCGAACTTTGCGTCGCAGCTCTTCTTCCAGGGGCTCCAACAAGTCGAACGTGATGTTGGCCGGTTGAAAACGCGCAGGATCCGCGTGGGTAATGTAATGCACCAGCGACCCCAGGCCCGTCGCTCGCGGTACCGGCTCCGGCTGCTGTCCTTGCGCCAACGCCGCCGCGTACAGACCTGCCAGCATCCCCGTCGCGATCGATTCCGTGTAGCCCTCGACTCCGGAAATTTGCCCTGCAAAAAGAATCCGCGGATGATCGCGCAGCTGCAGCGTCTCCGTCAACAACCTCGGCGCGTTGATGTAGGTGTTGCGATGGATTTGGCCATAGCGCAAAAATTTCGCATTCTCCAGGCCCGGGATCAGCCGCAGCACACGCGCCTGTTCGTTGAATTTCAAGTGATTCTGAAATCCCACCAGGTTGTAGGAATCGGCTCTCAGATTTTCACACCGCAGCTGCACCACCGCCCACGGTGTCTTGCCGGTTCGCGGATCGCGCAGGCCGACTGGTTTCATCGGTCCAAAGCGCGGCGTATCGCGCCCTCGTCGCGCAAGCTCTTCAATCGGCAGGCAGCCTTCAAAGTAGGTCAGCTTCTCCCATTCCTTCTCCTGCACAGATTCCGCCGTCACCAGGGCATCGTAAAAGCGGTCATACTCCTCCGCCGTCATCGGGCAGTTGATGTAGTCAGCCGTGCCCTTGTCCCAGCGCGCCGCCATGTACACACGATCCATGTCGATCGACTCGGCGTCCACAATCGGGCTGATGGAATCATAGAACGCAAGGTGCTCGCTGCCCGTCAATTCAGCAATAGCGGCGGACAATGCGGGAGACGTGAGGGGCCCCGAAGCAATCACGGTCCACCCAGCCGCGGGGTCGAGTGAGGTCACTTCTTCCCGGTGCACAGCGATACCCGGCTCCGCTGCAATCGCTTCCGCAACCAGCCGGGAGAACTCCACGCGGTCCACCGCCAGCGCATGGCCGGCTGGCACGGCGGCGGCATCGGCAGCCAGCAATAACACCGATCCAGCGCGACGCATCTCCTGCTTCAGCAGCCAGGGCGCCGTGTTCTCGCTCTCTGACTTCAGAGAATTCGAGCAGACCAGTTCGGCGAAGTCCGCCGTCTGGTGCGCCTCCGTCGAACGCACAGGCCTCATCTCGTACAAATCGACGCAGCACCCTCGCCGCGCCGCCTGCAGCGCCGCTTCCGGGCCAGCCAGTCCGGCGCCGAGAACTCGAATACGAGGAAGATTGCTTGTCATACGATGATAGTTTTTCTCTGCCTCTATGGTAACGGCTGCGGCAGGTTACCCGTTTGAGGTGGCACCGCGCACCAATTGTTGCCGCGACGAAGAGTAATGTAGTAGAGAGATTCGCCGTCGGGAAATCACGGCAAAGCGCAGTATTCGCTTCTCAGACGTTCACACTTAATTTGCCCATGATGCTGCTCTACAGTCTGGCCTTAGTGGTCGCCATCATTGTCGCTTCGCCATATTGGCTGCTCCGCATGGCGTGGAGCGGTCGCTATCGCCACGGACTGGGCCAGCGACTCGGACTGATTTTGCCCGGCCTTCGCAAATTTGTCGGGCAGCGCTCCACGATCTGGATCCATGCGGTTTCTGTCGGTGAAGTCATCGCCGCCAGCCGCCTGATTGAAATGTTGCGAGAGCTGGATCCGAGCCTGCCGGTGGTCATTTCCACCACCACAAGGACAGGGCAAAAACTCGCGCAGGAACGCTTCGATACTGGTCGCGGGAAGATGAATGATTCCGCAACGCGCCCGACGCGCGTGTTCTATTACCCGCTCGATTTTGCTTGGATCGTGCGTCGATATCTGAAGGCACTGAGGCCCCGCGCACTCGTCCTGGTGGAAAGCGAGTTGTGGCCTCGCATGCTGGTCGAAGCGGAGCGTGCCAACATTCCTGTCATCGTCGTCAATGGTCGCATCTCAAATCGATCTCTACCTCGGTACCGCGCCCTGCGAACTCTGTGGGTGCCACTGCTGCGCAAGTTGACGATTGTCCTCGCACAGAGCGAAGAAGATCGATTGCGCTTCGTAGACATCGGCGTGCCCAAGGAGAAAGCACGGTCTGCCGGCAATCTGAAGTACGATGTGCGGGCGGCGGTTGAATTGCCGATCACCCGCGAATTGCGCATCCATCTACCCCAGTCGGGTAAGGTGATCGTCGCAGGCAGCACCCTCGAGGGCGAGGAGCGGCTTCTTCTTGACGTCTTTCACGAATTGCTTCCAGAACTTCCTCAACTCACCATGATTCTTGCACCTCGCCATCCGGAGCGCTTTCGCTCCGTCGAAAAATCCATCACCGACGCGGGCTTTCCGCTGATTCGCCGTTCTGACTGGATCGGGGAGCCGACGCCAATTCCGCCAGGAAGTGTATTCCTTCTCGACACCGTCGGTGAGTTGGCGTCGGTCTACTCGCTGGCGTCAGTGGCCTTCGTCGGCGGCAGCCTGATCCCGGCCGGCGGGCACAATCCGCTGGAGCCAGCGCAGTTCGCGGTCCCCATCGTGATGGGTCCTTATACTCAGAATTTTCGTGGCATGGTCGCAACGTTGCTGGAGCAGGAAGCCATTCGCGTCACTCCGCCGGAGCGACTCTGTCCTGCGCTGCAGGAACTGCTGACATCTCCTGAGGTGAGGTCGATGGGCATCCGGGCGCGGCATGTTTTCGAGGAGCAGGCGGGCGCTTCTGAAACCTGCCTTACTGCTATCCGGAAAATTCTGGCCGAGTCCTCACCTGCACTAAGCAAGGCTGCCCAGCGATGAACCGCCCGACAGAAAATCCTCAGCGCAGCGCCGCATCGACTCTGCTTTGGCCGTTTACGGTGCCCTACGGGATTGCCGCGCGCCTCAAAAATTGCGCCTACGACCGCCGCTGGCTGCAATCACGAAAACTATCCTGGCCGGTGATCAGCGTCGGCAATCTCTCCGTCGGTGGCAGCGGAAAAACTCCCCTGGTGTTGCTGCTTATGGATCTGCTTTCGCAGCGTGGTTGGAACGTCGACGTCCTGAGCCGTGGTTATGGACGCAGCAGCAAGACTGTCGCGCCTGTTGATGCCGAGGGCACGCCGGAGCAATTCGGCGACGAGCCCCTCCTGATGGCTCGCCATGGGCTCTCCGTGTACGTGGGAGCGAGCCGGTATGACCCGGGCCAATTGGCCGAAAACGAAGCGGGCGCCGATTCCCTGGACTCACACCGACTGCACATTCTCGATGATGGTTTTCAACATCGCAAGTTGGCTCGTACTGTCGATATTGTTCTGCTGCAGCGTGCCGACCTGCAAGAGCAGTTGCTGCCGGCCGGTCGCCTGCGAGAACCGCTGAGTGGGTTGCGTCGCGCGGACATCTGCATTTTGCGCGCAGAGGACGCAGAGCTATCCGGAGCAGTTCTACAACTCATGGGTCGACATGACCAGCCATCCGAGCCCGCTCGCGTTTGGATTGTGGAGCGTCGAACCACCCTTCCCGCCGATGCAGCTTCCATTCATAACGCGCTTGCGTTTTGCGCCATCGGCGATGCGACAGGATTTTTCGATAGCCTGAGACACGCCGGTCTGACGCTGCAAACTACGATTGCTTTTCGCGATCACCACGTCTACAGCCTCGACGATATATCCCGATTGAAGGCAGCCGCGAGCCGTTCGGGAGCGGATTGCTTTGTGACGACAGAAAAAGACGGCGTGCGGCTTCCCCGCGAGCTTCGCGAGGAAATGGAAAAGGACGGCCGCTTGGTAATTGCAGGGCTGGAGCTTCGCCTGCACCAGGAGAAGCGTTGCATCGACGGGTTGGAATCACTCCTGCAGGAACGTCTTCAACTCCACCCGCGCAACGTGCGATGATGAATCGTTGCCCACTCAATCTCAAACTCTGCGGATCCTTGTCGTTCGTTTAGGCGCGATGGGCGATATCCTTCACGCTCTGCCGGCAGTGACGGCTCTGCGTGCAGCGCTCGATAAAGATCATCCCGCCAGCTGGATCGGCTGGGCCATCGAACCGCAGTGGGCACCCCTTCTGTGCGCAGAATCCTGCAGGCAGGACTGCGAACGTGGCCCGCAGATGCCTCTCGTCGATCAACTCCATCGCGTGCCTGCAAAGCAGTGGGCCCGAAAGCCGCTTTCGCTTTCCACCCTTCGCGAGATTAGACAACTTCGCGGCGCATTGCGCGCCCAACGTTACGACATCTGCATTGACCTGCAGGGCGCGATCCGCTCCGCATGGATCGGACGAATGGCGAAGGCCCCGCGCATGATCGGAGAGGCCGATCCACGAGAACCACTGGCGCGCTGGCTGTTTCGCGAGCGCATTGCCACCACTGGCGTGCACGTTGTGGAGCAGGCCAATGAAGTCGTGAATGCCGTCTTCAATCAGGATCTGCCCTATCAAACGCCTGCACTGCCCGTCGATCCTGTCGCAGAAAACTGGTGTGACAAATGGCTGGCGGAACGCGACGTGGATCGATTCGTCCTGATGAATCCGGGTGCCGGCTGGGGAGCGAAATGTTGGCCCGCCGAGCGTTATGCAGCCGTTGCTGCTGAATTGCCAGCGATGGGGTTGGCGACAGTTGTCAACATCGGACCTGGCGAGTCAAAATTGGCGAATGCTTTCTCGGCCGATCCGAATGCGCGCGTCTTTCCCATGACCGGCAGTATTGGCCAGTTGATCGCGTGTACACGCCGCGCCAGTTTGTTCATCGGCGGAGATACCGGCCCGCTGCATCTTGCCGCCGCCCTCAACATTCCTGTGGTCGGCATCTATGGGCCCACCAACCCGGCACGCAACGGTCCCTATGGAACCCGCGCGCTGGTCTTGCGGCATCCCGCCAGCAAACGCGATCACACCCGCAGAAGCGAGCCTGAAACCGGCCTGCTGACGATTACAGTGAAGGATGTGCTGGAGGCGGCGCAACAGCTGCTCCAGCCGCAGGCGGCTGCACAATGAGTCTCACACCATTCAACCGGCGATGGAAAAAGATTTCCAGGCGCATTCGCGTTCCGCTCGGTTTTCTGTCCGCCATTTTCTATTTCTGGCTCGCGCATCCTACATGGCGATCTTTGCTGCTCAGCCTCGTCCTGGTAGTTCCGGGAATTCTACTCCGCAGCTACGCCTCCGGACACGTTACAAAAAATGTTCAGCTCACGACTACCGGACCCTACAGCTACACGCGCAACCCCTTGTATTTTGGCTCGATCCTGATTGCTTTTGGATTTGCCGTGGCGGCAAGAAGTCTTTGGATTGCCTTGGTTTTCCTGGTGCTTTTCCTCATCATTTACTGGCCCGTCATCGTGGATGAAGAAGAATATCTGCGCGCCCAGTTTCCTGATTACGAGGACTACGCAGCCCGCGTGCCACGACTGGTTCCACGCCTGCGGCGACCGCTGCCGGGAGCGGAAGGAAAATTTTCTTTTCAACTCTATCGCAAACATCGCGAATACAACTCGATTTTAGGCGCCCTATGCATGTATCTTGTTCTGGTAGCCCGCATATTTCTTTGGCACTGATGGCCAAAGTTGGCAATTCTATTTTTTCTGACCTCGGCGAAGACAAATGCAATCAAGAAAAAGGAATATGCGAAATTTTTTAGCTGCCTTTGTCGCCAGATCTCTCCTACTTGCTAGCCTGTCTCCTGTCGCGCTCGCACAAACGCCCAGCCTTCCTGCTCCCAATCCGCAATTTCAAATTCCAGTCAATGAATCGCTCACCTATGCCGTCGATTGGCGCGTATTTCCCGCCGGCACGGCCACGTTTCACTTACAGAGTCAGGGCAACAATGTGCACGTGGTCGCCACCGCCGCCTCCATTGGAACAGTCAATCTTCTGTTTCCAGTCAGCGATCGATACGATAGCATCTTCGATCGTTTATCCGGGTGTTCGTTCGAATATCGCAAGCAGATTCAGGAGGGCCATCGACGGATCAATGGCCTGATGCAACTGGACTACACCCATCACCTGCAAAAGATCAGCGAAAAGAATCTGGTCTCCGGAACTTACAAGGAGCAGACCTCGCCGATTCCCGGCTGCGTGACCGACGTCCTTTCCGCCATCTTTTATGTTGGGTCACAGCCGTTGCAGGTCGGTCATGATCTCCACTTCCCGCTGGCTGACGGCGGCCACGTTGTCCCCGTCACCGTCAAGGTGGAGGCTAAGGAATCCGTGATCACCCCCGCGGGAACCTTCGCGGCGATTCGCGTGCAGCCCACCGCCGCTGCCGGCGTAGTGAAGAACCGCGGAAATATCTGGATCTGGTACACGGATGACGTGCGCCATCTTCCGGTGCAGGTGCGCGCCCACTTATTCTGGGGCACCATCACGATGCGTCTCACTCGCATCGACCATCCATAGTTTCTCCGCAACGCCGCCCTAACAGATATCGCTGACTGGCTCGTGGCCTATCGCACCGGCTGGATCGAAGTTCCATTCAACAGGAAGCTGCTGAGCCCCAGCGTATCGGTCCGATAGACGCGCACATGCGCCGCCCCGAGTTCATCCAGCACCGAGACGCGAGGATGCCCGAAGGGATTATGGCGGCCGGCGGATATCACCGCAAACTGAGGATGAACCGCAGCCAGAAAGGATGGAGTCGTCGACGTGTTGCTGCCGTGATGTCCCACTTTCAACAGCCCCGCCGCCAGCCGCTCCGTAGCAACCATTTGTTCTTCGACCGGCGCTTCAGCATCCCCCTCCAACAGCGCGGCTGTATTCCCATATCGAATGCGCATCACCAGGGAATCATCATTCATCGCTCGCGCAGTCGGCCGATAGGCTGCAGCCGGAGCAAGAATCCGCACATGAATTCCACCAAATATAAAATGCTCGCCTGCACTCATCTGTTCAACTGGAATTTTTTCTTGCGCCGCCAGTGCCAGCAACGATTCGTAGTCAGGAATCATCGGATTGTTGCTCACCCACAGTACCTTGGGATGGAAATTCCTCAGGATGGCCGGCATGCCGCCCATATGATCGCTGTGCGCGTGGGTCAGCGCAACTGCGCCCAGACGGCGAATATGGCGCGACCATAAATACTGCGAGACCACCTCCTCGCCAATATCGAATTGAGGATCGTCCGTGCGCGGACCGCCCACCGGGCCCCCCGCATCCACCAGCAACGTGTGGCCATCCGGCGTGACGATCAGCAGAGCATCTCCCTGCCCCACATCGATCGCTGTCACCTCCAGCACGCCACGATGACGGGTGATCGGGACCGGCCACAGTACCAGCAGCGAGCCGACGAAAATTGCTGCCAACGCAACCACCTTCCATTTGCGCGACAGGCGAACCATCCACAAAGCCCCAATCCAGGCGGCTGCGAAGCAGAAAAGAGACCACGTCGGTGGATTGGGAGTCCGCAACGAAGAGGCCGCCAGATTGCCAAACAAGTGAATCAACCAGGAGATCGCATGCAGCAGGAGCGCCGTCACCGCTCCGCTCGGCACTGCAAGCGCGGGATGAATGCAGCCCAGCAAAAACGTCATCAATGCCAGCGGCAGCATAAACGCCAGCAACGGCAGGCCGAACAAGTTCGCCGGCAACGCCACCAGCGTGATTCGATGGAAATAGACGGCCATCGGCAACACCATCGCCAGCTCCACCACCAAGGCCACAATCATGGCCTCCGTGAATCGAAGTCCCCAGCGAACGATTCCAAACGGCAATCTCCAACCCCAGCGCGGACCAACGATGTATCGCAATCGCTCGACGTACATGCGCAGAAGGACCCGCATTTGAGCCACCTTCGGCGGCAGAAACGGATCCAGTCGCAGTTGTCTCGGCAGTCGAACTCCCCGCAGATAGGGCGCCAGAGTAGATTCAATCAGCGGCATCGCCACGCCTGCAATGGCCAGCACCGCAAGGAACGTCATCTGAAAGCTGGCATCAAACAATGCCGAAGGATTGTGCACCAGCACGCCGATCGAAGCGATCCCGATCGCGTTGAGGGCGGCACGTTCGCGATAAAGGATACGGCTGAAGAGATATACGGCGCTTAGCCACAGCGCGCGTTGTACCGGCGGCGCAAAGCCAGTCAGAAAGGCATATGGCAGCGCCAGTGAAATTGCGGTCAGCGTGGCCGACGCCTGCCCCATTCGCAGCTTGCGTGCCAGCCAGAAAATCAACCCAATCACAATGGTGATGTGCAGGCCAGATACAACCAGCAGGTGGAAGGATCCGGTGCGTTCGAAGGCGCTTCGCATGGAGTGTTGCAGACGCGTTCGATCGCCAAATAACATGGCACTCAGCACACTGCTGTCCTGCGAGGTGAGGCGCATCCACTGTGGCAACCAGCCATAGGAAGCGCTGATCGTCGCAATCTGATCCAGTCGCGCTCCGGCCCACGTCTGCGCAGCTGTCGCCAGGCAACTCAACGATGGACGACCGTGGCTCGACGCCAGGTGAACGGCGCTGGCGTCCGCACTCCCCAGAACTGCAATGCCATGCTGGGCAAGATAGGCCGGATAGTTCCATGCACCTGGATCAAGAAAATATTCCGGTGGATGGAAGCGCAACTCTACGTTGAGCCGCTCGCCACAGCGCAGTTGTGGCAGGCTTTCTCCCGCCTTGGCGTACAGGTTGAGCCGCAGGCCACCTGCAACCGAGGTTTGCCAATCGCGATCCGCGTTGAAGTCCTCCACGTGATCCAGCGACAAGTCAATCTGCTGCGTCTGTTCTGTTTCTGCGGACCTTCCAAAAGGACTGAGTCGCGTCTCGGTTCGATTCGAGTGAATCGCAGTCACGGTTCCGCTGACATTGCGCTCCAGGCCATCGGCCAGATGAGTAAGAATCGGGGACGCCGCGTGTTGAGGAGCCACCAACGCGCAGAACTGCCCCACGCAAAACCACAATAACAGCAAGGGCAGCCACAAAGTACGCAGCGCAGTCCGCGCCGCCAGAAAGGTCAGCCCCACGGCCAGGAATGCGCCCACCAAACTTAGAAGAGGAGGATGCCAGACCCAATGGGCATCAATGATGCCAAGCGAAAATCCGCCGGCTGCCAGCAGCATGGGCGCGCTGCCGAACGACAAGCGTTCTCGTCGAAGTCGATAGCGCGTCGCCCGCAGAGGCGCAGGCTTGTACCCGCTCAACCTTCGTGCGGACCGCGTCGTCTCCGGAAGGGTTGTGCCTGGGGCCATGTTGATTGCCGCGAACTCAGCGCTGCAGCACCGCGATGGTTTCCATGTGGTACGTTTGCGGAAACATATCGACCAGTTGCAGGCGAAGGAGGCGGTAGCCGGATTGTATCAATGCCGCTAGATCGCGGCCCAGTGTTGCGGGATCGCAGGAGACATAAATGATCCGGCGCGGCCAAATGTCTGCCAGCATTTTTGCAGCCTCGACACCCGCGCCGGCGCGCGGAGGATCGAGCAGAATCAGGTCGGGCGCATCCTGTTTGAGAGAAATCGCCTGCCGAAGAAAATTCATCGTGGATGCCTGCACGTAATCAGCCCGCGTTCCGCGCAGATTGTGTCGCAGGTCCTTGCAGGCTGCCGCGCTCGACTCCACAGCGAACACATGCTGAAACCGCTCCGCCAACGCAACTGAAAACAGGCCCACCCCGGCATAGAGATCCCAGGCAAGGCCGCCAGTCTCGTCCTGCATAACCGCGGCGACAAACTCGTCCAGCAGCGTGGAGTTGACCTGAAAAAACGATCCAGCGCTCACCGTATATTCGCGACCGGCCACGCGATAATTCACGCTCTGGCGTCCCCATTGCAGCGGCGCTCTCGGCGACCGAGCTTTGCCTTTGTCCGTCACGAGCATCTGCGCACCCACCAGCTGTGGTATCTCTCGCTGCAGGTTCTCGAAAAATCCTCGATAGGTCTGTTCGCGTTTGCCGGCGTGGGGCCGCGCCCACATCGTAATGAAACATTCGGACTGATCATGGTTCGAGAACATCTCAACTTCCTGTGCGTCCACAGGAACCATTCCACCAGCCCCAAGTGTCCGCGCGATACCGATGCATCGCTCCAGCAGCGGTGCCGCGATGGGGCATCCCTCAACGGCCGTCATGCGATGCGACTTCGGCTGCCGATAGCCGATGGAAAATTCCGGTCGCGTCTGCATCTGGAGCCGCAAGCGATTGCGGTATCGCAACGGCTCGCCGGCCAGCGCCGCAATCTCTGGCAGATCGCGCACTCCTGCCCGCGTGAGACTTTCCCGCAGCATCTCTCGCTTCAGTTCCACCTGGTAGAGATACGCGCCATGTTGCAGTTGGCATCCGCCACACGTCGCGAACCACGGACACGGGGGCGTCCCGCGGAATTTCGACGCTTCCACAATCTGCCGCACCCTCCCTACGGAATAACCGCGGTGTTCCTGAGTTATTTCCGCTTCCACGATTTCTCCAGGTAGCGTGAACGGCACAAAAACGCTGAGGCCGCCGCGCGTCGCATCCTCCACGGGCATTCGCGCCAGGCCCTGTCCGCCGTAAATGACTTTTTCTATCGTCAGCTTCATGTGTGGCGCATATAGAAAAGGCTCAGGCGCGGGATATGGTTCTGCTCGAACAAACAACGTCGCAGAAATTGCTGCTCAATCTGCCGAATTTGCACGGTCTGCAGGCGACTCCGATACGGCGCAAGTTCTCTGCTGGACTGCTCGCGCAGCGCCAGCAGATTTTCCGCCGGCGTGAATGCCTGCAGCGCGGCAAACAGCTGGTCCTCCAGCACCAGCAGCTGCTGCTCCAGCGATTCCGTCGAGACTGCGGCCTGACTCGCTAACGATGCGGCGATCGCCTCAAGGCGATGCGAAATTTCCGCGTATGTATCCCGGGCTTTTTCCGGAGTTGCACATTCCCTCACAGCCTCCGCGTTCGCCCGCACAAACGCCGCGATGCGCGACGTCTCAAAACCACTTTCTTCTGGTGTGGATGGCGGCTTTCGAAGCGCGCCGGTTGCAGCTTCGTGCATGTCTTCCACCGCGCGGAGAACTTCTTGCGCACAATAAGCCAGCCCGTTAATTCGCCGAGCACGCCCCTTCGCCTGGCGTGCTGCATATTTTTCAAACGTCGCGTCGATCCCTGCAAGAACGGCGTCCAGCGGAAACCCTGCCTCCTGCCACATCGCAATCAGCGACCAATCCAGGGTCGATAGCATCAGCAGCGAGCCGCGCCTCCGCTGAAAATGCTCTTCGATCTCCGTGTAGTAGTTGAAATAGTTTTGCAAGGGCGTCGATTAAGCCTTCCGCGGGCTGGCGCCTTTTCGCAACCGCGCGCCGGCAACTAGATTGCGCTCATAAATAATTCGCAATCCTTCCAGCGTCAGCGTGTCGTTCACCTCGGAGATGAACCGCGATTCTCCGGCAATCAATCGCGCCAGACCGCCGGTTCCGACGCATTTCGTTTCCGGCCCAAGTTCCGCGATCATCCGCTCTAAAATGCCGTCTACCAATCCAATATGACCATAGAATAATCCGATCTGCAGATTATCCACGGTGTTGGTGCCAATCACCTTGAGCGGTCGCTTGATCTCGACCCGCGGCAATCGCGCCGCCCTTGCAAACAGAGCTTCCGCAGCAACATTCACTCCGGGAGCGATGGCGCCTCCAAGAAATTCTCCGTGCTTCGAAACAACGTCGAAATTTGTCGCCGTCCCAAAATCCACCACAATGCAAGGCCCTCCGTATTGCTGAAAAGCCCCCACGCAATTGGCGACGCGATCGGCACCCACTTCGCCCGGATTGTCGGTCAAAATTGGAAGCCCGGTTTTGACTCCCGGCTCAATGAATAAAGGTTTGTGGTTGAAATATCGTTCAGAAAATTGGCGCAAAATCCAATCAATGGGAGGAACGACCGACGCGATGACGATGCCGCTGATTTCTTTGCTATCGACCCCTTCGGTTTGCAACAGGTTTCGAATCAAGATGCCGTATTCATCCGCGGTCTGCGCTTGCCGCGTGCTAATCCGCCAGGTCGCGCGCAATTCGCCGATGCGCTCCCCCGTCACCGGATAGATCGCGATCACGGTATTCGTATTGTTGACGTTCAGCACTAAAAGCATGGTTCTTCAACCTTTCGCCAATCGTTCCCGAACTCCTCCGGATAAAACCCTGCGAACGCCATCGTCCGTCTGCACGCGGAGAAATCCATTTTCATCCAGGCCCGCGGTGACGCCAGTGTAGCCCCCGGCCTCATCGACAAACACCTGTTTTCCCCGAATCCACGTTGACTTTGTTTCCAGACGCCCCAGGATTCCCACGCACGCCACAGCAAAACTCTCCGGCTGGGTCAGACCATCGATTTCGTTCTGCAAGCATTGCAGCATCTCAACCAACAGGTCTTCCCGCGCAGTCCCTCGATCGGTCTCCAGGCGCAACGAAGTCGCTTGGCTGCTCAGTTCCGCCGGAAACCGTCCTTGGTTCACGTTGATGCCGATGCCGATGACTGCGTGGCGGATGCGGGATGCCTCGGCATTCATTTCCATCAGAATCCCACCGACTTTTCGTCCACTGAACAACAAATCGTTGGGCCAGCGAATATCTGTAACTAATCCAGTTACATTTTCGATGGCGCGCTGCACGGCCAGTCCGGTCGCCAGTGAAAGCCACAGTCCATCGGCTGCCGCCAATTGCGGGCGCAACAAAATACTGACGTAAATGCCGGTGTAGAGTTCGGAGTGCCAGGCATGATCGCCGCGCCCTCTGCCTGCCGTTTGCTCCTCCGCAATGTAAACCGAACCATGTGGAGCGGCCTTCGCGCCTTCCTGCATAGCATGGGTGTTGGTCGATTGGATGGACGAAAACAGGTGCAAGTGGCCATCAAAGATTGTTCCCGCCAGGGCCTTCTGCAGCACGTCGAGATCGAGACTCTCCCCCATACGATCGATGTCTAGAAGATTTCCGTTGTGATCTTCATGCTTAGATCGATGGCTGCAACGGAATGGGTGAGCGCGCCAACGGAAATGTAGGTCACCCCGGTTTGTGCGTATTTTCGGACCGTTTCCAGAGTGATGCCGCCAGAGACTTCAATGGGAATATTCGGAATCTGTTTGCGCGCAATGCCGACGGCCCGCTTGGCCTCCGCCGGCGTCATATTATCCAGCAATAAGGAGTCAGCGCCCCCCGCCAGTGCGTCATCGAGTTCCGACAGTGAGCGCACTTCAATTTGAATTTTCTGCCCCGGCAGCCGCCGTTGCATCGCCAAGGCCAGCACCTTTGCCACGCCGCCACCCAGTGAAATGTGGTTGTTCTTAATCAGCACGCCATCGGCGAGATCCATGCGATGATTCTGTCCACCTCCGCAACTGACCGCATACTTATCCAGCAGGCGCAGTCCCGGCGCGGTTTTCCGAGTATCCAGAATCACCACCCCGGTGCCCGCAACCGCGTCCACGTACTTGCGCGTTTCGGTGGCGATACCGCACATCCGCTGCAGCAGGTTGAGCGTCACCCGCTCGCAGGCTAGAATGGTCCGAGCGTTGCCGCGGATCACCGCGATCGCCTGCCCTTTGCGTACCCGCACGCCGTCGAACATTTCCGGGTGATGCACAACCTCAAAGCGCTGTGGCGAGGCCTGATCCAGTTTCCGGAAGATCTCCAGCACTCGCAAGATCGCTTCCAAGCCCGCCAGGATGCAATCCTGTTTGGCCACCACGACCGCCGAGGCGGACAGCTTGGGGTCAAGCGTCAACTCAGTCGTGGCATCATGCGTCGCATGGTCTTCGATGAGCGCCTGCTCCAGAATCGCTGTGACTCGTTTTGTTTTCCAGTCCATCGCTTATCGGCTCTCCACGGCGTCAAGAGAATCCATCGCAGCGCGCGTTTTCTCTATCAATATGGTCAGCTCATCGGCGCGGGTCCGCAGGCCGTCGACGACTTTTGCAGGCGCTTTCGCAAGGAAACTCTCATTTTGTAACTGTAACTGTTTCGAGTCCATCTCTTTCTGCAACTTCGCGAGTTCTTTTTTCAAACGCTCGCGTTCGACGGGAATGTCGATTGGTTTCTCGTAAGGAATTTTAACGTCGAACATATTGGTGCTTCGACTCTGACCATCCCTGATGGGCGCATCCACAAAGTTGATCCGAGATATTTTTGCAAGTCGAGAAATAGATTGCCGGTTCTCATCGATAATTCGATGGATGCTGTCGATCGGGCAAACCATCAGTTCTGTCGTTTCCTTTTCCCCGACGCCAAGATCCTTGCGCAATGCCCGCACCGTAACTATCAAATCCTGAAGAATCCACATTTCCTTTTCCGCAGTATTGTCAAGATCAGAGCTTATCTGCGGGTAGCGCGCCAAGGCGATGGACTTCAGCGGCGGCTTGCCGTCATAGAATGCCTGCCAGATTTCTTCCGTTAAAAACGGCATCAACGGTGACAGTAAGCGCAAGGCAGCTTCAAAAACGCCAAGCAGGGTGGTGAGCGCGCTAGCCGCGACTGCCTTGCTTGCCGGCTCGTCGAAGTCAAGACGAATTTTTACGATCTCCAAATACCAGTCGCAGAAATCACCCCGGAAAAACTGGTAGATGTAGTCCGCCGCTTCATCGAAGCGGTAATTTAGCAGCGCCTCATTAAGCTCGCCAACGTATCGATTCAAGCTGGAGACAATCCAGCGTGCTTCTAGAGGCGAGCCACCTGACAGCTGCAAACCTTTTTCGAGCCCCGTGAGATCAACCACAATCCCAGCTTCTTTCGCGCGCTCCATCTGCATAAAGATGAAGCGCGCCGCATTCCAGATCTTATTGGCAAAGGCACGATAGCCTTCGGTACGCGCTTCACTGAAGGCGATGTCCGTCCCCGGAGAAGCCATGGATGCCAGCGTAAACCGCACCGCATCCGTACCGTACTGATGAATAATTTCAATGGGATCGATGACGTTGCCCTTGGTCTTCGACATTTTCTGTCGGTCGGCATCGCGAACCAGCGCGTGGATGTAGACCTCGCGAAACGGCACTGCGTCCGCTAGAGTCCGCTTCGAGCCGTCGGGCATGGGGACGTCGAGCATAAAATGGCAGCCCAACATGATCATGCGGGCGACCCAGAAAAACAGAATGTCAAATCCTGTGACCAGCAGTTGCGTGGGATAAAACGCCGCCAAATCCGGGGTTTGCGCCGGCCAGCCGAACACGGTAAACGGCAGCAGGCCGGACGAGAACCATGTATCCAGTACGTCCGTTTCCTGTGTCAACTTTTCATGACCGCAATGCGAGCAAGCCGCGGGCGCCTCACGC
The DNA here is from genome assembly GCA_049692235.1 of Acidobacteriaceae bacterium. Taxonomy (GTDB): domain Bacteria; phylum Acidobacteriota; class Terriglobia; order Terriglobales; family Acidobacteriaceae; genus JAKAAZ01. The sequence goes on from JBAVOQ010000118.1 coordinate 19,840, forward strand.
GCCACCGTAATTTCGCGGCAATTCGCGCAATGCCATGCAGGAATGCGATGCCCCCACCACAGCTGACGCGAAATACACCAGTCGTGGATGTTGCGCATCCACTCGAAATAGGTCTTCTTGTATTGCTCCGGCGTAAAGCGGATGACGCTCGTCTCCACCGCCTCGATGGCCTTGTCCGCCAGCGGCTGAATCTTGATGAACCATTGCGTCGACAGCCGCGGCTCAACCACTGTTTTGCAGCGGTCACACTTGCCGATGAAGTTGACATAGTCCTTCACCGCCACCAACAGGCCCCGCTGTTCCAGGTCGGCCAGAATGCGCTTGCGCGCTTCATACCGGTCCAGGCCCGCATAAACACCCGCTTCGGCGTTCATATGCGCGGTCTCGTCCATCACCACGATCGACGGCAACTTATGTCGCTCGGCAATCGCAAAATCGTTGGGATCATGTGCCGGCGTCACCTTGACCGCGCCTGTGCCGAACTCCGGATTCGCCCATTCATCCGGCAGGATCGGAATTTCGCGGGCGGTCAGCGGCAAGCTCAGCTTTTTTCCGTGTAGATGCAGATAGCGCGCATCCATCGGATTCACAACGACTGCGACATCGCCCAGCATGGTCTCCGGCCGGGTGGTCGCGATGGTAAGGCTTTCGGTACCATCGACCAGCGGATAGCGGATTTCGTACAGCTTGCCCTGCTGCTCCTCATGCACCACTTCCAAATCGCTGATGGCGGTCTGGCAGCGCGGACACCAATTCACAATGTAGGCGCCGCGATAGATGAGTCCCTGTTCGTAGAGGCGGACAAACGCCTCCTTCACCGCGACAGACAGTCGCTCATCCATGGTGAAGTATTCGCGGGACCAATCCACGCTCGCGCCCAGGCGCTTCATCTGGTCGAGGATGGCGCCGCCGTATTCCTGTTTCCATTCCCAAACCCGCTCGACAAACGCTTCGCGGCCCAGCTCCTGCCGCGTTTTTCCTTCTTTCGCAACCTGCCGCTCCACCATCATTTGCGTGGCAATACCGGCATGGTCGGTTCCTGGAACCCACAACGACAGCTCGCCGCGCATACGATGCCAGCGCGTCAGAATGTCCATCTCCGTCTGGTTGAGCATGTGGCCCATGTGCAGGCGGCCAGTTACATTGGGCGGCGGCAGCAGAAGCGTGAATCTGGGCGGAAGCCCATCGAGCTTTTGCGGAGTGGGAATCTCAAAGAGGCGTTCGCGCACCCAATACTCCGCCCATCGATCTTCGATAGCAGTCGGGTCGTAGGCTTTAGGAAGATCACGAGGCATGGGGTCAGAGAGGCCGTGTACTACACGGGAGGCCAATTTTCACGATAGCACAGCGGCGGTTCCGCATCGCGAGCGCCCGGAAACAGTTGAGTCGCAACTACTTCGGCTGAAACAACTGCTGAGAATACTGGATCAGATTTTTGCGCCAAACGGGCCACTCATGCATTCCCGGAGTTTCGACAAACGTCACCGGAATATTGTTCGAGCGCAGCCACGCGACCAGTTGCCGATTCGCCGTAATCAGCGGAGATTTGCCGACATAGCGATCATCCTTGCCACAGGCGACCCACAGCAGTCGCAGCCGTGCCGCGCTGGTCGCATTCAGCGTCGGGAAATCCTCGGCAAAGTCCGGATTCAGTCCGCCCGCGCTGAAGGAGCCGACCCACGCGAAGGTGTCGATGTGGTTCAAGCCGGTTAGCAGACTTTCTGCGCCGCCCATGGACAGGCCGGCAATCGCACGATCGTCGCGCTTGCTGGAAACCTTGTACATGGACTGCACCTGCGGGATCAATTCCGTGAGCAGCGACTTCGTGAACAGATCGTAGTTCTTCTTCCGCAACGCTGCGCCGTTGAACGAGGCTCGAGGTCCCATGACGATCTCCGGCGCGCCATAGCCCAGCGGCATCACAACGATCATCGGCTTGGCTTTGTCCTCTGCAATCAAGTTGTCCAGAATGACATTGGCGCGACCCAGCGCGGTCCATCCGCGAGCATCGTCGGTATAGCCATGCAGCAGATACAACACCGGGTATTTCTGATGGCCGCGAGGATCGTAGGAAGGCGGCGTGTAGACGAAATAGTCTCGCTGGTCACCGACAATTGCGGATTTGTAAAAGTGATGATGCACAATCCCGTGCGGAACATCCTGCACATCCCATAACTCAGGCTGCGGTCCGCGAACCTCGAAAACATTCGACGGGTTTCGCAGATTTGGATTGACCTTCGCATTGGACGGGTCGAGCGTGGCTGCGCCATCGGCGACGAAGAGGTAGTCGTAGAGGTCCGGCTGCAGCGGTGGAACCGTCAGGCTCCAAACGCCGCGATCGTCCTTCGTCATGGGCTGCCCACCGGCATGTCCATCCATGCTCAGTTCCACCTGATTTGCCCCGGGATCATAAAAATAGAATGTGACGGAATGATCGGCGTGAACTTCGGGAGTTTGCGGCAGTTGTGGAGGTTTCCGGTTGTCGGTGGATTGCTGGGCCTGTGCGCCGAACGGCAAGCTGATTCCCAGCAGAAGAATGCCAAGCCAGCCCGAATGGAATATTGAGACAGGAGATCTCGAACGCCGCAACGCATACCCCTTTTCTGTTACAGAGAAGTGCGATTTGGGCGACAGGCAGCACCGCCTGCGCGATGCCGCCGCCTATCTGCCAGCTGGACTAAAACGGATTCAGCTTGTGCAGGCCCTTCTTTTTCTTGTGCGTGCTGGAGGATTCTTCCTTGCCCGCAAAATGCGGCTTGGGATTCTTCTTCTTTTTCTTTCCGTTGCTAGCCGTCGTTTGATCGACTGTATTGATCGGCTGGCCCGTGTGGGTAACATCGTTCACCTGATCCGGTGCGGGCGCTGCCTTTTGCACTGCGGGCAGAGGAGTACTGTTCGGCGGTGCAAGGGTCTGTAATCCACCGTTATCCCTGCGTGCCGAAGGCCACTGCGCCGGATTCCCGGTGGTGTCCGTGGCATTTGCCGGTGGGACTGCCGGAGCGCCGTTCCCGCCGACAACGGGAGCAGTCGCTGGTGGAGCGGATTGTGCGCCAACCGGCGGTTCAACCGCATTCGGCTGCGTTGGCTGGTTCTGATCGGAGTTGTTGATCACGCTTCCGTTCACCCCGTTGTCGCCGGAAATGTCATTCATCTGCAATCCGTTGGACGCAGGTTGCGTCTCCCCGACCGCGCCAGATGCATTGGATTCAGAAGCAACAGCCGTCTTCAAGATGTTCGATGTGCCGGCAACGGAGGGGGCTGGCTTACCGTCGGGCTTGATCGCCCAGCGAAGATCTTCCATCTCTGCCTTCACAAGTTCCGGAGCGATAATTTGCGACGGATTGCTCAGACTCGGTTCGCCGACTCGCGCTGCCTGCACCGTGGAGGGACGCGCCGTGATCAGCAGGAACGCCTTGTACTTCAAATTCACCGGCGCGCGACTCTGCTCAATTGCGGCGCTGTTGGCAACCTGTTCCTGCGTCGGCTGCGGCACCGGCATATTCATCGCTTCCAGCCGATCTCGCGCGTCGTCCGCATGGGGCGCCATTGGATATTCCACCACCACACGGTCGTAGGCTTGCGCAGCACGGTTCTTGAACAGCTTTTCCAGGCGCTCTTTCGCCGCCGGATCGATCCTCATGGTAGAGATGTTGCGGGCCTGTGCGGCATAGGCATCGCCCACATCCAGCAGCGCTTCGTCCACTCGGCTATAGAGCGGATAGGTATCGATCACGGATTGCAGACGGGCAGTGGCAGCCGCATAGTTCATGCGCGTCTGATAGAACGACCCAATGTCGAACTCGTGGTCGCCCAGCACTTCCTGCACTTCCCGCAGCCGTTGCTTCGCTTGCGGAATCAGGCTGGAATCGGGGTATTGCAGAACCATCGCCCGGTATTCTTCCTGGGCACGAGTCGCATTCGTCGGGTCGCGATCCGGCTTTTCCATCTGCTTGTAGTAGATGTCTGCCACCTTCATCTGCGCTTCTGCGGCTTCCGGCTTGTCCGGGAAAAAGGTGATGAAATCCTTATATTCCTCTTCCGCCTGTTGCATCGCGGCAGTGCCGCCTTCTTTGTACCAGGTATCGCCGATGGCAAGCTTGGCGCGCATCTGGTATTCGGAGTCCGGATAGGTATTCAACAGCGTCTGCAGATCCAGGCGCGCAATGTCGAATTTGCCCTTCTTCATGGCGATCATGGCGCGATCGAACAACTCTTTGTCCGGCTGGCTGCTGGTCACACTGGCCAGCGCATCGTCTTTCTGCGAAAGCGGCTTCTGCTTGCGATGAAAAATTCCCGCGTGGGCCATGCTGCTGCCCAAAACCGCCAGCGTGCCGACGGCCACGCAGCGCTGCAGAACACGATGACTGGAACAACGGATGAAACGACTCATACTGTACTTCCCCTTAGCAGACTTTTTCGCTTGCCTGTCGTGCGGTGAATGGGTCTGCCATTTTCCCGTACATTCTTTCCAATATTTTCCTGTTTCGCGGCCGGCTTCAATCGCTCGCCGGCAGCGGCGCGTGCCATCTGCAGCAACTGCCGCGCATTCTCTTCCGGATGACCGTCGCCAAAGATCGCATTGCCCGCTACCAGCAGGTCCGCTCCGGCTTCTACTACTTGCGCCACAGTATCCGCCGCGATGCCGCCATCCACTTCCACCCGATACTCCAGACCCAGCTCCGCGCGAATCGCGCACAAGTGCCGAATCTTTTCCAGCGAAAACGGAATGAATTTCTGCCCGCCGAACCCGGGATTCACGCTCATCACCAGGACGTGGTGCACCATTGGCAAAATGTCGATCAGCAGATTGACCCGCGTGGCTGGATTGATGACCACCGCCGGCTTCATTCCATGCTGCTCAATCAGTTCCAGCGAGCGATGCAGGTGGCGACAGGCTTCGTAATGCACACTCACCCAATTCGCTCCTGCTTCCGCCAGCGCGGGAATAAACTCGTCCGGATTCTCAATCATCAGATGGCAATCGAGCGGCAACTTTGTCACTTTGCGCAGTGACGCAACCACCGGCGGACCGATCGTGATGTTGGGCACGAAATGGCCATCCATCACATCCACATGGATGACAGTTCCGCCGCCTCGCTCCGCGGCCTGAATCTGCTCGGCCAAGTGGGCAAAGTCTGCGGAAAGGATTGAGGGTGCCAGTTCAACCACGGTCTCTTTAGTCTATCAGCGGCACGGGAGGCTTGAGCGGATTTCCTATAGGTGTAGTTGCAAGCCAGTAGTCTTCGCGCGGCTCGCCGCGGCGAGCCGCTCATCCTTGAATCCGGATGGGCATAGGAATAGGAATTCCGCCTTAGTCAGAGGCGCAAGCGCTTTGTCCGCCGGTTTCGATCAACTTCCACCCATGGGCGACCGCCAGCCCCTTCTCCCGGCATGGCAGCAGAAAATAGCTTGGGTGAGGACCGAATGGGTCGCTCGCATCACTCCCTGGCACGACACCCAAGATTGGATACCGCTGGATCAGGTCCGCGGGCAACCAGGGCTGGCTTGGCAGAATATCTTCCGGCAAGCCGTCCAGCACAATTGCGTCGAACTTATTTTGATCTACTTCCTCGACGATTTTCGCTCTCACCGCATCGCCAACTCCGGGCAGGGCAGGACGCAAGGCATCGTGCAGCGAAGTATTATCCGCGTGCCACTGCTTGCCCGCCAAACCTCCCTCATACGGATGAGCCGGCAGGTAGACGTCGCCGGGAAAAACGCGCAGCCATGAAATCAATTCTTCCTGCGACGTAACCAGGTCGCGGTGAGGCATAAAATCGTGCGGGTTGTAGACCCAGCTGGCCAAGGGAATCGCAACCGCAGCCAGCAGAAAAACACGCGCCGTCTCACGGGAAGCGAAGGCAAACGCGGCATCCAGGCGAGCGAACGAAACTCCAAAAATCACCGCCAGAATCGCGTAGGCAGGCATGGGAGTATTGGCGGTTGCGCCCGCATGTGCCTGCAGAAACCAACACAGTCCCAACAGAGATGCCCCGGCCATCAGGTAAAACCGCGTTCTGAAAGTGGCCAGCGAGGGCCGAGTCCAGACCCACGCCATGCCGACGATCAGCAGCGCCACTCCAAAGGGAGCAATCAACTGCGAAGGCACATAGAACACAGCCGGCCGCAACCAAAGATCGGCGTTGGCGTGCGGCACCGTGAATGCATAGAACCAGAACCAGCCATCGGTGACGTGGTCGAGCAGCCGATCGCACACCGCCGTCATCAACAGAAAACTTCCAACTCCCAGCAGCAACCGGCGCGGACGTTTCCAGTCCACGCAAAGCATGATCAACGCGATTGGAAAAATGGTTTGTTTCGCAAGGAATGCCAGCGTCCACATCGCGGCAGCGAAGATAGGATGCAGATAGCGTGTCGACAATAACGCCAGCAGCAGCAAAAGAATATAGAAGGAGTCGAGCCGGCCAAGGTCAAACCATTCGCGGGTCCAGGGGTACGCCGCCGCATAGAGACCCGCCCCAGCCAGCGCAGCCAGATGTCGTCGTCCCCGCGTGCCAGGCGCGTCAAGGAAAACGAAAAGATAAATCACCGCCATCGATGCGCACGTGCTCAGCAGAGAAACCAGGCGAAGCGCCAGAAAGCGAGGCCCCAGCAGACGCACCGCCCAACCGGAAACGTAATAGTAGGCGGGCGCATACATGTAGGGAATGAAGGTAAAGTTCGGCCGAACATAAATTGGCTGGCCATGCGCCACCCGCAGGGCCGCCAACATCATCGAGCCTTCCAGTTGCTCCAGGGGAAATGCATATCGCAGCCTGCCAAGACTGGCGATGAGAAAAAGTGCAATCGGCAGCAACGCCAGAAGAGCGAGGAGCACTTCGAATCGCGGGCGCCAACGTGCCCACCGATTCAAAGAGCAGGCTTCAGCAGCATAGGTGAAATTCTGCGATGGCTGTCCGCTCACACGATGCTGCTTTCCCGCAACGGAGAACGATTTGCTCTATTGGCTGGCGTGATCATACTTCTCTAACCATAAAAGTTCGTCACGCACTTTGATATAGCCGTGCCATGGATCGTTGGCCAATCCGTGACCTTCGCCGGGAAATACCAGGAACTGGTGCGGGATGTTCTGCGTTTGCAGCGCCCGCTCAAACAAATATCCCTCTTCAGCGGCAACGCGAATATCGGCACCTCCAATCACGTCATGAACCGGAGTTTTCACCTTGTCGAATTGGAACAGGGCCGCTTCACTTTCGTATCTTGCCGGGTTCTGCCATGGAGTTCCGCCCAGGATCCAGGCATCGTCAAAGGACATATCGTCATTGCCCCAGTTGGCCGCGTGTTCAACCGCACCCGCGCCGGAAACTGCAGAGCGAAAACGCGTCGTCTGCGTGATCAGCCAGTTGGTCATGTAGCCGCCGTAGCTGTACCCGCCGACCGCCAGGTGATCAGGATCGGCAATCCCGTCGGCGACCAGCTTATCGACGCCCGCAAGAATATCTTTTCCCGGCAGCGACACAATCACCGGCGAAATCTCCAGCTGAAATTTGTCGCCATAGCCACTCGAACCGCGATAATTCGGACGAAACACCAGCCAGTTATTATCGGCGGCAAGAATCGCCCATTCGTACCAGTCCGCACCAAACCGGTCGCCATCCGCGTCGGCAGGACCACCATGGATCAGAGTCAGCATCCGCAAATGTTTTTGCCCAAACTTGCCCGGCGGATACAGGAGTACGCCTTCCACCGGCGTTCCATCCGGCGACTTCCACCGATACGGCGTCCACTTCGGCAGCGCCCGCTCCGTGAACAACTTGTTGAAGTGGGTAATTGGTTTGGCCTGTTCCAGATGCGCGGAATCTTCCGCCATGTACACTTCCGTCGGTTCATCGATGGCTGAGTGAGTGAATAGGAGCCTCGACGAAGCCAGCGCCGTGTGTACGTTGCCGTAGCTGCCTTCGACACCCGCCAGTTTGCTCGCTTTCGCGTCGTTCACCGCGTAGATCTGCGTCTGCAGTCCGGTCATGCCGCGCCCCAGTACACTTCCGTCGTGCTGAATCGCGTAGCCTTCCCAGCTTCCGGTGTAATCGCCGCCCAGTCGAGTCATTTTTCCGCTGGCCGGATCCATCCCGTACAGCCGGCCCTGCACATCCTGATACGCCTGCTCCGCCGACCCTGCGGCGGCCGGCACCGAGAAGTACAGCGTCTTGCTATCCCGGCTCCAATGCAGCCCTTCTTCGTACGCCTGGTTGCGTGTCAGCTGCTTCGGAGTGGCCGCAGCCCCATCCGCCGCAACAGTAAAAATTTCGTAGTCCGCCGGATTTTCCTGCCGATTCAGAAGCGAGCGGCTCTCGAAGGCCAGCAGGCTGCCATCGGGCGCAGCAACAAGTTCTGTAATTGCCAGCGGAAATTGAGCGACCACAGTTGCATCCGAGGGCAATTTCGGATTCTTGTCCGCATCCGGCTTCGCCTCGCTGTCAGAAGCCATCAGAGGCTTGGGCCGCGGAATCGCAGCAGCAACTGCTATTCGCAGGATGGCATCCCCGCGCCGCTGGTCGCGCCAACGCACCGTATCCTTCCATGCCTTCTTCTCCGCACTCTTGGCATCTTCAGAAATAGGCTGCTGCGTGGCAACAAAAATCGCCTTGCCATCCCCTGACCAGGTGAACGCGTCCACGCTCAACGGTTCCTGATAAAGAGGGAACGCGCCGCCTCCATCGGCCGGCAGAATCCACACTCGCTCGACCGCATCCTTGGCGGTTTCCCCCTCCGCGATCAGCGGGCGATTCGAGCGAAACGCAATGTACTTTCCATCCGGCGAAAAATGAGGATCGCTGTCATGTCCAGTGGCAGTCAACGGAGTGATGGAATTGTCTCCCGCGCGCCACATCCACAAATCATCGCGGAAACGATTCTGCTTCCAATCCGCGCGCTCCGTTCCAATCACCGCCGTATTGCCATCGGGCGCAAGAGCCAGGCCTTGAATCTCGACGAAGCTAAAAAACTCGTCCAGCGAAATGGGCGGTTTGTCAGCAGGGCTCGCAGACCAGGCCAGTGGAGAACATGCGAGCGCAGCCAGCGTCATCAAAAAAACGATCAGAAAACAAGCAGAAGCGGACGTTCGACGGCGATTCATAGAGTGGAAAAAATCGTATCATAAGTCGCGTTTGGCACCGCTAGCCTACGAGCCATCAGCATCCGCTGCGAGCTCCGACGCATCTTTTTGTCCGCAAAAAACACGAGAAATGCCACGCAAAATTCGCGACAGAGGAAACGGCCGCTCCTCCGCCGATTCCGCCGCCCCAGTTTCCTCGCGAAAGAAAATTTCTCCCACTCGCCGATTGGCCGGTCGATAATACCAGCGCGCCAGCAACGACAAGTGCTCACTCAATTGTTCCGGGGATACTTTCTCCGCGCGCACCTGCGATTCCAGCCCTTCCAAAACCGTCTGCAGCCGCTGTTCCAGTTGTCCTCGAGCCACCTTCGTCCCCGCGGATTGAGGTCCAGCATCTGCGCCCTGCATCACCGGAGGAGCTTCGAGCGGCGTCGGCTCCAGCAGCGTGGGATGCGCAAATAGCGAGGTGGAACCAGCTCGCTCATTGGGGTGGCGCATCCCTTCCACCGAATAAAATCCAGGCCCGAGAATTCTGCCGCCACGCACTAGATAAACCGCGACATGCGTGGCCTCCGTGCGCAGCGCGCGGTTCGACATCTTCTCCGCCTTCGCGTCGGCTGCAAAGATCGGCTGCGCAACTGCCGGCTGCAAAATCACCGCATCGAGATCTGCCAGGGGATGCACTAGCGGCGCCGCCTGCTGCGCCACCGTCTTCATTTTTTGGATTTGCTGGTGCAGCCGAGCGGCCTTTTCAAAATCCAATGCCACCGAGGCTGCGTCCCGCTCTTTCCCCAGTCGCGCCATGGTCCACACACCGCGTGACGCGAAATATTCGCGCACCTGCTCCGCCTCTGCGGCGTAGCGCTCATCGCTGCAGCCTTTGAAGCACGGCGCCAGGCACATCTTCATCTCGGAGTAGACGCAGCCCGGAAACGTCGGGTCAGGATGAAGCTCTTCTGTGCACCGCCGCAACTCAAAAAAATTCAGCGAGTCGTCGAGATATCGTTCGGCCGCCGCGCGCGACTGGAACGGTCCGTAGGTTGTCGCCAGGGCGCGCTGTGTGACGCGATTGGTTACGTACATCCGCGGGTAACGGTTCTCCCACGCCAGCCGCAGCAACGATGGAGAGCGCAAATGCAGATGCTTGCGAACTCGTTCGCCGCAGTATCGGCGGACCGCTTGCAGCATCAGCAGAGCTGTCGCGAACTCCGACCCAACTTCGGAATAGTCCAGCCGCACCGCCGTTCCACCCATGTGCAGCCGCTTGCCTCCCGCGAATGACGGCGCCAGCAATCGATGCATGCGTCGCCGCAGATTCGCGGTTTTTGAAATGTAGGGTTCAAGCGCTGGATTTCCTTCGGACGCCTCCGGGCCAAACAACGCGAAGACGGCTGGCCTCGCAGGAAGCTCATGCAACCACGCATCCAATTCGTTCGCGGGGATCGGGAGAGAGGTATCCAGCACACGCTGATTGTAGTCAATCTGCGCGGGTGAATTGAATCAGGAATGTAGTCGCTGCGAACTGGGCCTGTCGATCCTTTGCAGGATTAAGACGACGACTTCGAGTTGCTGGAGCTCCCTGCACTTGATTTGCCGGAGCCCGAATCGCTCGACGACGCCGTGCTGGAGGAAGAAGAAGAATCCGAACTCGATGCCGCAGGCTTGCTGCTGCCTGAGTCTGACTTGCCATCGGAGGCCGCCGCGGAAATATCCGTCTTTCCATCGGACTTGCTTGCAGAATCAGACGCCTTTGCCGGCTTGCTTCCTGACTTGGCATAGTCGTTCACGTACCAGCCCGCGCCTTTGAACTGAATCGCAGGCGCGGAAATGACCCGCTCCAGCTCACCGCCGCACTTGGGACATTTCGTCTCATGCGGCGCGCTGAAGCTTTGGATCTTTTCCAAACGCTCGTGGCACTGTTTACATTCGTACTCGTATAACGGCATGCAGAAAAACCCTTCTACAAAACAAACTCTCGCCCACGGCTTTCGATCCAGCGTAGGCTTGGCGCTGCATCTGAGATGCTACTTCAGGCGCATTCGATGCGGCAAGATTGTCCTTGCCCCGCGATTCACCTTAGGTCAGCTTGACCAGCTTCACACTCGTAATCGCCTTCAGATTACCCAAGGCCTCCATGGCCTTTTGCATCTGAGTCGGCGTGGTCTCGACATCCATGTGGATCACGGCCAGCGCCTGCCGCACGCCATTGCCATCATGACTGTCGGCGCGTCCCAGCGCAAAATTGGCAATGTTCACGTTGTGATCGCCCAGCGTTGTGCCGATTTTGCCAATGACGCCCGGAACGTCCTGGTTGCGCAGGAACAGCAGCGTGCCCTCCAGCGGCGCTTCAATATCAATGCCATCGCACGACAGCAACCGAGGAAATCTTCCATGCCGCGCCGTTCCGCTGACCGTCATGCTTTGCTGGGCAGCGTGCAAGGTCAGCTTCAGCACGTTCCCAGCGCCGCCGATCAGAGCCTCCGTTTTTTGCTCATGTACACGAATTCCATGCTCGGCGGCGACGGACGCCGCATTGATGCGATTCACGTGTTCGGAGCGGCTCAGAATTCCGCACAGTGCCGCACCTCGAACCAGCTCCGTGCGCATCTCCGCCAACTGGCCGGAGTAGGCGAGATCGACGCTCTCCACACTCGCTCCGAAGGTCGCCGTCAAAAACTTTCCGAGACGTTCTCCCAGTTCGATATAGGGCGCCAGCGCCGTGTATTCCTCATAGGAAAGCGACGGGAAATTCACCGCGTTCTGCACCACGCCGGTACTGAGATACGCGCGAACCTGCTCCGCAATCTGAATTCCCACCGCCTCCTGCGCTTCCGCTGTCGAGCCTGCGATATGCGGCGTCAGAATCACATTGTCGAGCCCGAAGAATGGCGAGTCCTTCAGCGGCTCCTTGCGGAAAACATCGAGCGCCGCCCCGGCTACCTGCCCGCTTTTCAGCGCAGCCACCAGGTCTTCTTCAACGATCAACTCGCCGCGGGCGCAGTTCACCAGCCGCACGCCTTTCTTCATGGTGGCGAAGGTTGCAGCATTCAACATGCCTTCGGTATCCGCTGTCAGACCTACATGCAGCGTAAGGTAATCGGCCTGGCGAAAGACCTCCTCGCGGCTCGCGAGGCGCACGCCATTCTCGCGCGCAATGGCCGCGGAAACAAAAGGATCATTGCCGACCAGTTCCATTCCAAATCCGCGGGCACGACGCGCCACCTCCAGCCCCACGCGACCCAGGCCGACTATCCCCAGCGTCTTGCCGCGCAGCTCGGTCCCCTGCAGCGATTTCTTTTCCCAGCTACCCGCATGCATGGTCGTATTGGCGCGCGGAACCATGCGAGCCAGATCGATCATCAGCGCCAGGGTCAGTTCCGCCACTGCAACTGCATTCGCTCCCGGAGTGTTCATCACCACAATTCCGTTGCGGGTCGCGGCTTCCGCATCGATATTGTCCACCCCCACGCCGGCACGTCCAATCACGCGCAGCTTGGGGGCTTTTTCAAGCAATGCGGCATCCACCTGCACGGCGGAGCGGACAACCAGAGCATCGGCATCCGCCAACTCGGCGGCCAGTCCATTCTTGAGCTGGTCGTGGGTGACAACTTCCCAATCGGCGGCATCGGCAAAGACAGCAATCGTAGCTGGAGAAACCTTTTCTGCAAGGACGACTTTCATGGCTGGTTTCCTATCGTTGGTTCTGAATCGACCTTCCCAAGGCACAGGGCAAAGGGCGCTCCGCATCCCCTCTGAAACGGGAGCACCCACAGGAAAACGGCTATCGGCCAACCCCGGCGGGTTCGCCGACAGTATTGTTTTTTGAAGAATTTGTAGAAGCGGCGTCGAGGCTACGGCTTCGTTCTGCGAACACACGTTGCGCGGCAGCCAGCGCGTCACCTAACTGAAATTTCGATGGAGGCAGCGCGTCGACCGTCACCTGTTCCAGCGCTCCGATCACCGCCAGCGTGTCAAGCGGATCGAAAAATCCGAGATGGGCCACCCGGAACAGCTGACCCTTCATCTCTCCCTGGCCGTTGGCGACAATCGTGCCAAAGCGGGCCTTCAACTGCTTCACAATAATGCCGGAATCCACGCCTTCGGGCGGCATTACAGCCGTCACCGCAGCCGCGGGAGCCTCCGGTGCGAACAGGCGCATTCCCATGGCGGGAACAGCCGCACGCATCATGGCGGCACAGGTTTCGGCATTTTCCACTAATGCGACGCGGCCTTTGGCCAAATCCCCATCCGCCTGCGCAGCAATGTAGTCGAACGCTGCACCCAGCGCGGCGATTAAGGCAACTCCAGGCGTGTATGCAGACTCACCCTTGGCGGCGACCTTGCGCTCCTTGCGCAGGTCAAAGTAGTAGCGCGGATTTTTGGTCGTCTCCATGCGCTTCCAGGCGCGCTCACTGGCAGCCAGATACGCCAGACCCGGCGGAATCATCACCGCCTTTTGCGAACCGCCAATCAGCACATCAACGCCCCAGGCATCCATATCCAGATGGGTGGTTCCCAAGCCGGTAATCGCATCGACCACCAGCAAAGCATCGCTGCCAGCCGAGCGCAACATCTCCGCCACAGCTTTCACGTCGTGGCGAACGCCGGTCGAGGTCTCGGTCGCCTGCATCAGCACCAGACGCGTGTCGCTGCGCAGTGCAGCCTTCGCGGCTTCTAACGATAATGTTTGTCCATAGGGAGCACTGACGACATCCGGCTGGCAGCCAAACGCCTTCGCCAGGCCAGTCCAGCGTTCGCCGAATTTGCCAGCTGTCAGTACCAGCACGCGGTCGCCGGGAGACGTCAGATTGGAGATCGAAGCCTCCATCGCCCCAGTCCCGGAACTGGTCAGCAGGATGACATCATTCCTGGTGCCGACAAATGTCTTGAGCTGTTCCAGAACGCGCTGATAGAGGGCGCGAAATTCCGGAGTGCGATGGTGCAGATCAGCGGCAGCCATGGCAAACTGCGCCGCGGGAAGCAGAGGGGTCGGGCCGGGAGTAAAGAGACGCGTCTTATGGAACATGCTTCTATTCTAGAGAAAAAACAAGGGTTTTGCCGCACGCCTATAATTAGAAAATTGCGGTCTTTTTTGGCGACAAAGTGGAGAGGCGGTGGATTCGGTGAGCTTGACGGACAAAGTACAGCAGGACATGGTGGCGGCGATGAAGGCTCGCGAGGTAGACCGCCTTTCGACCCTCCGCATGATGAAGTCTGCGCTCAAGAACAAGGAAATCGACAAGCGCGCGCCGCTGACCGATGCCGAATCCGAGCAGGTGCTGGTCACCATGGTGAAACAGCGGCGGGATTCCATCGAGCAGTTCACCAAAGGCAACCGCATGGACCTGGTGGAGAAGGAAGCCGCCGAAATCCCGATCATCGAGAGCTATCTGCCAAAGTCCGCATCCCCAGAGGACATTCGCGGCAACGTCGAAGCCGTCATCGCCGACATGTCGGCTGCTGGTTCCCGTCCCACTCCACGGGACATGGGCAGCGTGATGAAAGCGGTGCAGGCGAAGTTTCAGGCCGCCGGAATGCGCGCCGACGGCAAACTGGTCAGCGAGCAAGTGAAAGCCGCGCTAGCCGGCTAGCCTAAGGAATCTCTGATCAAGTCTGCACGGCGGATTGAGCTTGGATAAAGTGGCAGCAGGAGCGGAGACGCGATGCGCCAGATAACTTTTGCCAGTCAGCCGAGCTTTGAGAAGTATGGTCGCAAGAGCCGCCG